>NZ_CP018151.1:2413544-3016930 GCF_001889265.1 Microbacterium sp. 1.5R | reverse complement strand
TGGAGTCTGCGCGACGTCCAGGCGCTGGAGGGCCCCATCGGTATGGGTGCGCAGCACTCCAAGGACTTCGCCTACGGCATCGGCCCGTGGATCACGACTCTCGATGAGATCTCCTCCATCGAAGGCCTCAAGGGGCAGGTCCGTGTGAACGGAGAGGTGTGGTCCGACACGCGTGTGGAGAACTTCGTCTACACGCCCGAGGAGCTCGTCGCGTATGTGTCCATCTTCGACGGGCTGCAGCCCGGCGACCTCATCGGTTCGGGGACGATGGGCTTCGGCGCGGGCGTCGAGCTGAACCGCTTCCTCAAGCCCGGAGACGTCGTGGAGCTCGAACTGGAATCGGTCGGGACGCTCCGGAACCCCATCGCCCACGAGAAGGAGGTGCCGGCATGGTGGCCGGAGCCGCGCCCCTACCCCTTCGAAGGTCAGGAGTGAACATGGCTCGTCCCCCTGTCCGCCGCGTCGTGACCGGACATGACGACCAGGGCCGCGCGATCATCCTGTTCGACGGTGCCGCCCCTCACGCGTTCGAATCCGATTCGATCCCCGGTTTCGGGGCGACAGTCCCGTGGATGACCTCTGCAGGTCCGATCGATCATGTCTCGGACGTCGATCGTGCCTCCGCCGAGTCGGTGATCCCATCGTTTCCCGCGGTCGGTGAGACGATACTCCGCATTGCGGATTTTCCTCCGGACTCGGTGTACCCCGACGAAGCGAACTCGGTCATCTTCACCGAGATCGACGGGCATCGCGAGGCCGCGGCAGGTGCGGATGGTGGCGGAGCGCACTTCTGGTTCCACAGGACCGATTCGCTCGACTACGCCGTCGTCCTCGACGGCGAGATCACGCTTCTCGTAGACGACGGTGAGGCGACCCTTCGAGCAGGAGATGTGGCCGTCCAGCGTGCGACGAGCCACTCCTGGTCGAATCGCACTGACACGACGGCGCGAGTTCTCTTCGTGCTCATCGGAACTGCATCGCAGTCGCCGGCGGAGATCGCGGCGGCCCGCGTGAGCAGGAAGGATCCGGTGATCTCGACATGATCGTCGACGCCGACGCCCGCGACGGCGAGGTGATCTGGCAGCCCGACCCGTCATCGATCCCGGAGACCGGGGTGGCGTGTTTCGCCGACCATCTCCGGCGGCACGGTGTCGCGATCGGGGAGTCGTACGACGAGCTCTGGCAGTGGAGCGTGGACAGGCCGGATCTCTTCTGGCAGTCGTTCGCGGACTTCTCCGATGTCGAGTTCGGCGGGCACGGGGGTCCCGTCGTGACAGGCGACCGGATGCCGGACACCCGATGGTTCCCGGGCCGCACCGTCAACTTCGCTCGACACCTCCTGGAGCGGCATGAGGGCGTCGCCCTGCTGTCAATCGACGAGGACGGCACGACCACCGAGACGTCGTGGAGCGCGCTCCGCGACGAGGTCGCGGCGCTCGCCGGCCATCTCCGGGCAGTCGGCGTGGTCAGTGGCGACCGTGTCGTGGGCATCCTTCCGAATGTTCGTGAAGCGGTCGTCGGCCTCCTCGCCACCGCATCAATCGGGGCTATCTGGTCTGTATGCGCCCCCGAGTTCGGGCCTGGAGCGATCGTGTCTCGGTTCGCGCAGCTCGAACCGAAGGTGGCGCTCATCGCGCCCGGATATCGGCTCGGGGGGCGGGATCGCGACAGGAGCGAAGAGTTCGTAGAGATCTTGACCGAACTGCAGTCGCTTCAGCAGGTCATCTGGGTCACGTCGCACTCCGGTGTCGACGCGCCGTCGTCCTCGGTCCCCAGCGTCGAGTGGTCGGACGCCGTCGCTGTGCCGGCTGATCTCCGCTTCGATGACGTGGAGTTCAGCCACCCGCTCTGGGTGCTGTTCTCGTCGGGGACGACGGGTATCCCGAAGGGGATCGTCCACGGTCACGGTGGCGCGCTCCTGGAGGAGCTGAAGCTTCTCCGCATTCACGGTGATCTGCGGCCGGGAGACCGGTACTTCAACGTCGCCTCGACCAGCTGGGTGCTGTGGAACTCCTTGGTGTCGGCGCTCGCGGTCGGAGCGACAGCTGTGCTCGTCGACGGAAATCCCGCCTATCCCAGCCTCGACCGGGTCTGGGAGGTGGTCGAGAGTGCGCGCGTCGCCGTGCTCGGAGTGAGTGCCGGTTTCATCCACTCCTGCGCGAAGACCGAGCTGTTGCCCGCGCGAGACCACGACCTCTCCACCTTGCGCTGTGTCCAGGTGACGGGATCCCCTCTCTCGGCAGATGGGTTCCGATGGGTGTACTCCCGAGTCGGGGACGTGTGGCTGACCTCCATGAGCGGCGGTACCGACATCGCGTCGATCTTCGTCGGCGGCGTGCCGACGCTCCCTGTGCGAGTCGGATACATTCAGGCGCCAGCCCTGGGGGTGCGAACCGAATCCTGGGACGATGAGGGGGATCCTGTCCGCGGCAAGGGTGAGCTCGTCGTCACCGCGCCGATGCCGTCGATGCCTCTGCGCCTGTGGGGAGATGCGGATGGCTCCCGTTATCGTGCGAGCTACTTCGATGCCTTCCCCGGGGTATGGCGGCACGGGGACTTCGTCGAGTTCACCTCTGCCGGAATCCTGATCCACGGGAGATCCGACTCCACCCTGAACCGAAACGGATTGCGGCTGGGACCCGCAGACATCTACGCGGCGGTGGAAGCGCTGCCCCAGGTCGTCGAGGCACTCGTGATCGGCGCGGAGATCGGCGCGGAGGGCTACTACATGCCACTTTTCGTTCAGCTGGCACCGGATGTCGTGGAAGAGGATGCCCGAGAGCTGATCAAAGACGCGATCCGGTCGAGCCTCTCGGTGAGGTATCTGCCTGATGACATCGTCTCTGTGCGTGCGATCCCCCACACACGCACCGGCAAGAAGCTGGAGGTTCCGATCAAGCGCCTTCTGCAAGGTGCGGCGCTGAGGGATGTCGTCGATCGCGGAGCAGTCGACGATCCCACGCTTCTCGACGAGTTCGAGGCGTTCGCCTCCCGACGATCGGTCGGATCGTCGACCTGATCGCGCGGCGCGCGTTGCATACGTCTCGTATCGCATTGCCTAACACGTAGAGTTCTGTCGTGGCGATACGAAGCGAACAGAGTCATCAGGCGATCCTCGACGCGACCATGCGGATGTTGGACGCCGACCACCCGGACTCCCTCACGGTGCAGAAGCTCTCGATCGAGCGCATCGCGAGGGAGGCCGGCGTGAGCAAGACCACGATCTACCGATGGTGGCCGAGCAAGGCAGCTGTGATCATCGATACCTTCCTCGAGAATCACATCGCTCGCACCCCCATTCGGGAGGACATTCCGGCGCTCGATGCTCTGCGAGTTCATATCGAGTCTCTTGCTCAGGTGTACTCCGGTCACGAGGGCAGGCTGATCGCTCAGCTGGTGGCGGAGTGCCAATACGACAGCAGCACGATGGAAGTGTTCAAGGATCGATTCTGGCGGTCGCGCGCAGCAGCCACACGGGCGCTGATCGAGCGCGCGGTCGATGAGGGCGCATTGCGGCGCGATATCGACCCGGAGGTCATCGCCGAACTGCTGTACTCCCCGTTGTATTTTCGGCTGCTCTTCGCCGTCGGTCCCCTCGACGAGGAGACGCTGCGCCAGCTCATGACAGGGGCTCTGAACGGAGTGGCGCTGCCTGTGTGACGGTGGCAGTCAGCCCCGTCGACTCTTGCTCCGGATTCGACCCGGCATCGCCGTCTCCCTCTCCAGCCTGTCTATTTCAAGCCAGGCCGCATAATCGCTTGCGTTCGCGACCTCGTCTGCGAGTGCCTCGATCCCGGGCATACCCGCGGGATGAGGGAGTTCAGAGGAGATGAGAGCGGCGAGGGATCGAGCATCTGCTCGCTGGTCGGGAATCGTCCCGCGCGGCCCACGACGCGCCCAGCCCGCAACGTACAGACCGCGTTCGAGTCGGCCGGATTCTCGAGCTGCAGGATCGATGGGGTACAGCTGTTGGCGCGCATCTGCCGAGAAGCCGATCGCCGAGATGATGGAGTCGACGCTGACAGTCGACTTCTGGACTTCGCCTGTGCGTAGGGCGAGGGCAATCTGCGTTCCCTCTCTTTCGACGCTCACCGGTGACGTGCGGAACCACCAGTGCACGTGTGCTCGCGGTCTGTCGACGTCGCGCGGAGCGGCGGAGAACAGCTCCCGTCGCGGCGAATTCGGGCCGCCGTCGTCTTCCCCGATCCCGTGATAGGAGTGCGTGACGCCGGGCAGGTCGAGGATCTCACTCGCCATCTTGATGTCGAACTTCGCCTCAGTCGGCGCTGAGCGCCCGATGAGATGAATGGTGTCGAGATGGCACGAGAGAGCATGATGTGCCTCGTCGTCGATATCGGTCCCCGTGAAATCCTCTCCTCTCTTCAGGAGGAGGCGGCCCAGATCCATCGCGACGTTGCCGTGACCGATGATCGCGAGTGACGCGCCCAGCGTGGGAGAGGGACCGGACTCCTCGGGATGCCCATTGAGGAGCCGGGTGATTTGCCCAGCGCCATAGACCGAGCCGTCGCGTGCTCCAGGGGTCTCGAGCGGTGTGTCGCCGTGCAGGCCGTGAGCGAGCACGACGATGTCGAAAGCCGCGCGAAGCTGGTCGAGAGAGACGTGCGTGCCCACCTCTATGCCGCCGAAGAATCTGACGTCCTCCCTCTCGAACTGCCGGGCGAACTGTCGGACGATCGCCTTGGTGCCCTGATGGTCGGCGGCCACCCCGTATCTGATGAGACCGTACGGCGTCTTGAGCGCATCGAAGACGCAGATCTCGGCCGTCGGGTATGCGCGTCGGAGCGCCTGAGCGCTGTAGCATCCGGACGGACCGGAGCCGACGATGGCTATCCGCATTCGCGGTTCGTCGTGGATCACGACACCCGCTCCGATCGAACGGGGGCTCGTGTGACCGTCGGAACCTCGAAGGGTGTGCCGGCCGGATAGCTGTCAAGGAAGAGCTCGGCGCCATCAGCTGTCAGAACTGCGGATTCGAAGGTGATCACATCATCGCTGGTGCGCGACCCCTCGAGTGCCAGGATGGTGCGGCGCCCTGTCGAGATCTCCGTGTCCGTCACGGACAGCGACGCGGAGCTTCCCGAGCGCGAGATCAGCGGGTCTTCGAAGCGCAACGAGAGCATCCCGTAGTGAGCGACGAACGCGACGGTGCCGGCGAAACGCAGCTCTTCGCCACCTCGGAGCGACGAAGCTCCAGGAAAAGTGAAGCGATCTCCTGCTCTGGTCGCTCCGTTGTCCAGATGAATCCGTCCCTGGGGATCTCGTTCTACATATCGAATGAACGACGTTCTGAATCCCCACGTCAAGACGGTGTCGAGCAACATGATGTCCTCCGATGAGCACGCGAGAGTCAGGTGTGCTTGTTCACGAGCGCCCGGGTCTCGATCACTGATCGGGCCCACTCGACACCGACATCAGACGGGTCCGATCGACCATTGGCGTCGTGTCGCCCGTATTCGCCGATTCGGCTCGCCCCGAGCTCGCGGAGCAGCACCTCGACGTGCTCGCTGCCCTTGCTGTAATTGGGGTACGAACTGTCGCCGAGGCCGAGGATCGCGAAGGTGAGGCCGGTGAGGTCCGGGCGATCAGCGTGCAGCGCATCCACGAAAGGCACTGCGCTCTGCGGAAGATCGCCCTCGCCGTGCGTGGAGCACACGATGAGCGTGAGGTCGGCGGATCCGATGTCGTCCACGGCATCCGTCAGATCGTCGACGTGAACATCGTGCTCGTCCTGCAGAGCGTCCGCGATGTCGCTCGCGACGAGTTCAGCGTTGCCGCTCTCCGTTCCGAAAAGAACATGGATGATCATGATGACTCCTTCGTCGTCAGGGGGTCCAGGTCACGGGCAGAGATCGTGCTCCGCGGAAGACCCAGCCGTGGTAGTCGGTCGTGTCGGGATCGATGGCTCGAAGATCGGGGAGCTCGTCGTAGAGAAGGGGAAGAGCGATGTCGCCGATCATCGACCGGGCGACCCAATTGCCTGCACAGATGTGAGTGCCGTTGCCGAAAGCGAGATGTGAAGTGGCGTCGCGGGTCAGATCGAACTGATCCGCATTCTCGAACTGCGCGGAATCCCGATTCGCTGACGCCACAATCACGGCGACCGTCGCATCTCGGGGGATCGCGACGCCACCGACGGACGTGTCGCGCGTGACGCGGCGAGGATACATCCCGACCGGGGAGTGGAAGCGAGCCGTCTCCTCGAACACATCGCGCCAGGTGCTTTGCCCCGATTCGACGAGCTCACGTTGAGCGGGGAAGGCGCTCAGACACCAGACGGCGCTCGCGATGACGTGGCTCGGCTCGTTCATTCCGCCGGAGACGGTCAGTCTCACGTTCGCTCGCAGATCCTCGTCGGAGGTGCCCGCCTGCGTCATCTGCGAGATGAGCGTCAGCGCATCCGTGTCTCTCGACGAGGACAGAGCGGCGTCGATGGCGCCGTCGATCTCCGCACAGACGCGTGTGGTCTCTGCCCACACCTCTGGATCGCCGGTGACGTTGCCGATACCACGGATCAGGGTGTGAGACCAATCCATCATCTGCTCGGGTGTGATGTCGTGGAGCCCGATGACAGCGCTGAGGTTGTCTGCCGCATACGGAACCGCGAACAGTCGGAAGAGGTCTGCGCCCGGCCCTGCGGCGCGCAGCGAGTCCAGGTGGCGACGAGCGTTGGCTTCGAAGGCGCTGTTCCAGTGCTTCTTCACCGCGATGGGTCGCAGTGCGGGAGCCATCGCGTTGCGTTCCGCTTTGTGCTGAGGGTCGTCCTTGCGGAGCAGGGGGCGGCCCATGGTTCTCAACATGGTCGACGTCTCCGCCCGCTCGTACGAACTGAACGTGTCCTGATCCATCTCGATGTCGAAACAGTCGCGATACCCCGAGATGAAATAGCGGTTGAGGCGCGGCACATAGGCCACGGGAGACTCCGCCCGAAGCCGGGCGTACGCCGGGTAGGGGTCGTCCAGTAGCTGTGCGGTGTCGATCCAGTCCGCGGTCGGTGCCTTCATTGGCATCAGAGCACTCCTTCGTCGCTGATACGTCTACTGTCGAACCCGGATAGGCTCAACGCAACTGAGCATTTGTTCGTGCAAAACGCATTGGAGCTGCGCATGAGAGCCGGGACTCGCATCACCCTCCGTCAACTCGAGTTGTTCTGCGCGGCGGCTGATCACGGCTCGTTTGCTCGAGCTGCGGAAGCCATGTACGTCACGTCCAACGCTGTGTCGCTGGCCGTCGGCGAGCTGGAGGCATCTCTCGATGCGCATCTCTGCGTACGCCATCGCGCACGGGGGATCACACTGACCCCGGCGGGACTCCGCCTTCGCGAGCGAGCGGGTGAGCTCCTGCGAGACGCGAACGAGCTGCAGCACAGTATCGGCGACAGTGATGGGGAGGGGGTTCTGCGCGGACCGGTGGCGATCGGTTGCTACTCGACCCTCGCCGCAACGGTCTTGCCATCGCTCATGCAGGGCTTCGCGGAGCGGCATCCGGAGGTCGATCTCAGCATCGTCGATGGAACCATGAAAGACCTGCTTCCTCGGTTGCGAGCGGGCGAGCTGGACGTGATCATCGCTTACCGCATCAATATGCCCGGAGACATCAGCGAAGCGCTGCTCTATGAGACGTCGGTTCACGTGTTGTTGCCGGCGGCGCATCCTCTGGCAGCGAATGAATCGGTGTCGCTCGACGATCTTCGCGAAGACCGACTGATACTTCTCGACGTCCCACCGAGCGGTGACCACACGCTCGACATGCTGACTCGAGCAGGTGTGCAACCGGAGATCGCACATCGAACCCCGAACTTCGAACTGGTTCGGTCTCTCGTCGGCAGAGGGTTCGGATACAGCTTGCTGATCCAGAAACCCAGCATCGACGTGAGTTATGAAGGTCGCCGGGTCGTCGCCAAGCCGATCCACCCGGAACTCTCCGCAGAAGCCGCTGTGATCATCTGGCCGCGGCAGATGAGACTAACTGACCGGGCCCGCGCGCTCGTGGACTTCGCGGTCGAGACCATCCATATCCAGCAGTGGAGACCCGCACAGCAGGAGAACTTGACCGAATAGGCAGAAACACTTCGTTGGCTCAGCGGAGTTGCGCGCCGTACATTCACTTCAGGCGGCGCCACGCGGCGCCCGCCAGACCGCTGCGGCTCGGCGGATGTGACCGCCGAGGGGTCGATGGCTCATCCGAGGGTTGATGCTGAGTCGCTGCGCTGAGAGTGGGTGATCTTCGGGCCGCCCGCTCTCGGTGTGGTCCGGAGTCAGCGGGCGAGCGAAGCCAGTTCGCCTCGAGATCGGCAACCGGTCTTCTTCAGGTCTCAGTGCGGTGACCGCGATCAAGGACGCCCACCCGGACAAGATCGTCTTCGCCGACCTGAAGACGATGGATGCCGGCGAGCTCGAGGCCGACATCGCCTTCGCGGCCGGTGCAGATCTCGTGCCCGTTCTCGGGACCGCGGGTGACAGCACCATCGCGGGAGCTGTCAAGGCAGCGAAGGCGCACGGCAAGGGAATCGTCGTCGACCTCATCGGGGTCAAGGACAAGCCCGCACGGGCGAAGGAGGTCGTCGAGCTGGGTGCAGAATTCGTCGAGATGCACGCCGGTCTCGACGAGCAGGCCGAGGACGGCTTCACCTTCGACACGCTTCTGCGCGATGGCGAAGCCTCTGGTGTGCCCTTCTCCGTCGCCGGCGGCGTCAACGCGGCGAGCATCGGGGCCGTGCAGAAGCCCGGCGCTCAGATCGCCGTTGCGGGTAGCGCGATCTACAGTGCACCCGACGTGGGTGCCGCTGCCGCGGAGCTTCGCGCCGCGATCATCTGACGCGCTACAGCTGAACTGAGGGTCTCTCCGCGGGTCCGTATGGCGGTCTCTCGCCATGCGGACCCGCTTGCTGCGCCCTCGCGTGACGCTCGGTGCAGCTTGCCCCGGCGATCACCGCGCTCACCATCTGATCGCGGGCAGGCGCGCCGTCGATGAAGCAGACTCCGAACGCACTCGACGTCGTCATCCGATGCCTGCCCATGCGGCAGTGAGCGGCAGCAGGAGGACGATCAGCAGACCTCCGAGGATGTCGAACGAGATGCCGCTGCGCAGCATCCTGGTGATGGGGACGCAACCTGAGCCGTAGACGATTGCGTTCTGCGGAGTGGAGACCGGGAGCATGAATCCGAACGAGGCCGCGAATGTCGCCGCGAGCGCAGGGACAACGGGATCAACGCCTGCGGCAGCAGCGAGTGGAACGACGATGGGCACGACGACCGCAGCAGATGCCGTATTGCTGGTTGTCTCCGAGATCAGGATCGCCAGGCCCACAGCGAGTGCTGTCAGCGCGAGTGCGCTCGTGACCCCGAAGGTGTTGAACAGCCCTTCGCCGATGGTTTCGGCAAGTCCGCTGGCGCTGAGCATCGCACCGAAGATGATTCCGGTGCCGAAGAGGAGGATGGTTCCCCAGTCGATTCTGGCCGCGTCTGACCAGGTCAGAGTCGCCTTCCGTTTACGCCAGTTCGTCGGCAGCACGAACAGGAGTGCTGCACCGACGACCGCAACGATGCCCTCGTTCAAACGCTCGTCGAGGAACAGGTAGACCTCCGACTCGGTGCCGGCGAAGAGCCCGACCAGGGAGGGGAGGAACCACAGGATCACCGTCAGGGCGAACGCGATGATGGTGTTCCATTCGGCGCGGCTGATGGGTCCGTGTTCGAGACGCTGCTGCTTGACGTAGTCCTCGACACCTTCGATACGTCGCACTTCGGGACGATTCAGGAGGAGGAGGACGACGACGAGCACGACGAACATGCCGAAGGTGATCGGCACGGCGGCCATGGCCCACTGCGCGAAGGTGATGGTGGTGCCCGTGAGTTCCTCGATCAGGCCTCGTCCGATGAGGTTCGGCGGTGCGCCGATCGGCGTCATGAGCCCGCCGACACTCGCTGAATAGGCGAGCATGAGCATGAGCGCGGCTCCCACGCGTAGTCGAAGGGGGTCGAAGTCGGATTTCACGATCCCCCGTTCCTGCATCAGCCCGGAGATCACGGCGAGGATGCCGAGTGCTGTCGGCATCAGCATCGCGACAGTCGCAGTGTTCGACACGAACGCTGACAGGATGCAGGTGATGACACCGAAGGCGATGATGATGCGGGTCGTCGATTTACCCACCCCGGGGAGCGAGAGGACGAAGAAGGCGAGCCGTCGTGCGACGCCGTGCTTCAGCATTGCCTGGGCAAGGATGAACGCACCGATGAAAGTGAGGACCGTCGTCGAGCCCAGCGGCGCCAGTACCTCGGAGGCGGGAGCCACGCCTGTCAGCGCGATGCCGGCGATGCCCATCAGTCCGGCGACCGGAATCGGTACGGACTCGCACAGCCACAGCACGATCACAGCCAGCAGCACGGCGGCGAGCTCCTGCTGTGTGCGGTCGATCCCGAGCGGAACGAACCACATCACGATGGCGACCGCCGGCGCGAGGAAGAGGCCAAGCGTCTGTCGCCCTCGCTCGAAGCGCAGCTCGCCGGGAGTGAGAGTCTGCTGGCCCAGGCTGCGGTAGGTCTTGCCCGACATCAGCACCTTGTTGACATCAGTGCGGGGGCGTGAATGATCGGGTCGCGGGGAAGTTGCGGGATCTTTGACGGATGTCATAACGAGCTCCTTCGGTCGTTGTCCGTGCCCACTCTGCCCACGCTCGAAGGCTACGTCCAAGACGCAGATGCGTTGGCCCTGATAGGTTTCGCCTATGAATAGCTGCCACCATCGAGTGTCGTCTGCCAGGTGAAGGAAGGCGACTATGGACGCGCGACAGCTCGGATACTTCCTCGCCATCGTTGATCACGGCGGGTTCGGCAAGGCGGCCGAGCATGTCCATGTGGCGCAGCCGTCTCTGTCCCAGTCGATTGCTGCGCTTGAGCGCGAGCTTGGTGTCACGTTGTTCCACCGGTCGGGTCGCAGGACCCGTCTGAGCCCGGCCGGCGAGAAACTCGTGGGACCGGCGCGCCGGGTCATCCGCGAGTTGGACAGCGCAGGCGCGGCCATGAGTGCCGTGCGAGGACTACGCAGCGGTCACGTCGACATCAGTTCGATGCCGTCCCCGGGGATAGAACCGCTCACGTCCATGGTCGCCGCGTTCTGTAGCCGCTATCCCGAGCTCACGGTTCATGTAGACGGCGCGTTCGCCGCCGAGGAGGTGATCGACGCCGTCCGCAGCGGCACGGCCGAGATCGGGCTTGTCGGTACGTCCACGCCAACCCTGACACCGGGACTCATCTCCATCCCGCTGGAGCAACAGCCTCTCATTCTCATCGTCAATCCCGCCGACGATCACTTCTCCGAAGGGCAGACGGTCGACGCATCCGAGTTGGACGGCTCACGCCTGATCGCCTCGCCCCGTGGCTCGCTGATGCGGTCGATGGTGGATGACACCCTCGCTATGGGGGTCGATGTCGCTGTGGTCGTCGAGGTCGCACATCGAACATCGATCCTGCCACTCGTTCTCAGCGGCGTTGGCCATGCCGTCATGCCGTCGTCGTGGGCGAGCTCGGCCGCACTGTCGGGGCTTCGCACGCTCACGATCGAGCCGGTCTCGATGTTGCACGTGGCCGCCGTCGCGCGGTCCGAGCCGCCGACGCCAGCCGCCGCGGCATTCCTCGAGATCGCGCAGGAGTATGTTGCTGCCCGCGACTCATAGGCTGAACCTATCCGGGCAATAGAGTCCCGGTCTTGGACTAATCAGTGCCCGTGCGCCCTAATGGATGAAGAGGCCGCGCGATGCAGGACGCGGTCCCGAACTCTCACCGAGGAGAAGCCATGGCTGCCGAGAAGACCTTCAGAATCGCGTCCATCCCCGCCGACGGCGTCGGCAAGGATGTCGTGGCCGCCGGGCGCCGAGTGCTCGACACGCTCGCCGCCGCATCCGACGGCGCCTTCACGTTCGAATGGACCGAATTCCCCTGGGGAAGCGCCTACTATGCCGAGACCGGCAAGATGATGGCCGACGATGGTCTGGACCAGCTCAAGGACTTCGACGCCATCTACTTCGGCGCCGTGGGCTGGGAGAACGTGCCGGACCACATCAGCCTGTGGGGGCTGCGCCTGAACATCACCCAGAACTTCGACCAGTGGGCGAACGTCCGCCCCGTGAAGTTCCTTCCCGGCGTCACGAGTCCGCTCCGCAAGGCCGATACGACCGACCTTGATTGGGTCGTTGTCCGTGAGAACAGCGAAGGCGAGTACGCGGGGCTCGGCGGGCGCAACCTGAGCGGACGCGGGCCCGGCAACGAGGTCGCGCTCCAGACGGCCCTCTTCACCGAGAAGGGTTGCGAGCGGATCATGCGCTTCGCCTTCGATCTGGCGCGTACGCGCGCGGTCAAGAAGGTGTCCAGCGTCACCAAGTCGAACGCACAACAGTTCGGAATGGTCCTGTGGGACGACGTGTTCAAGCGCGTCGCGGTGGACTACCCGGACGTCGAGACCGAGAGCGTGCTCGTGGATGCCATGAGCGCCAAGTTCGTCCTCCGCCCCGAAGATCTGTCGGTCGTCGTTGCCTCGAATCTGAACGCCGACATCCTCTCCGACCTGGGCTCCGCGCTGGCGGGAAGCCTGGGGCTGGCAGCCAGCGCGAATCTCAACCCTGAGCGCCGATTCCCGAGCATGTTCGAGCCCGTGCACGGTTCCGCCCCCGACATCGCCGGACTCGGCATCTCGAACCCGATCGGTGCCATCGCCAGTGCGGCGCTCATGCTCGATCACTTCGGGCTTCATGAGCAGGCCCGACAGGTCGAGTCCGCAATCGAGGCGACGACCGGCGCGGGTCACCTGACGCGGGACATCGGCGGGACCGCGACGACCGATGAGATCACCGATGCGATCGTCGAGGCGCTCCGGCCGGCGCTCGTCCGGTGAACCAGGTGCGCGTCCTCGTCGCACCGGATAAGTTCAAGGGCTGTCTCACCGCGGCCGAGGTCGCGGATGCGATCGCGGAGGGAATCGCCATCGCCCCTGGCGGATCCGGCGCTCCAGACGCCCCGCGGGTTCAGACGCTGCCGCTCGCCGATGGAGGCGACGGCAGCGTCTCGGCCGCGATCCGCGCGGGCTTCACCGCGATCCCGGTCGAAGTCACCGGGCCTGATGGGCAGCAGGTTGCCGCTGTCATTGCGTTCGACGGCTCCACGGCCGTGGTCGAGGTGGCCGCGGTGAGCGGGCTCGCGATGCTCGGTGACCGACGAGACGCGATCGGGACCACGAGCCGTGGGGTTGGTGACGCCATCCGTAGTGCGCTGGACGTGGGGGCGACACGCATCATCATCGCCCTTGGCGGCAGCGCCACCACAGACGGCGGAGCGGGCATGCTGTCGGCTCTCGGGGTGCGGTTCCTTACCCGCGACGGGGTCCCGGTCGCCCCCACTGGCGGAAATCTCGGGGATGTGGATCACCTCGATGTCACCGGACTCATCCCGTTGCACAACGTCGAACTGGTCGCAGCCTGCGACGTCCGCAATCCGCTTCTCGGGCCGGTCGGAGCTGCGGCCGTCTTCGCGCCGCAGAAGGGTGCCGACGAAGCTGAGGTGGATATGCTCGAGCGCAACCTCTCACACCTGGTCGGCTTGCTGAGCGCGGCAGGCCGCCCTGATGCTGCGGACCTCGCAGGCGCTGACGGTGCCGGCAGTGCGGGAGGCATCGCGTTCGCACTCGCTCTTCTGGGCGGCGAGCTCGTTTCGGGCGCAGATCTCTTCCTCGACCTTCTCGACTACGACGCCTTGGTCAGAGAGAACGACGTCATCGTCACGGGCGAGGGCTCCCTCGACGCGCAGACCGGCCAAGGGAAACTGATCGCTGCTGTCGCCCGCCGCGCACATGGCCGCCCGGTGATCGCGGTAGTAGGTCGCAGCGAGCTCTCTGACGAGGAAATCGAGCGCCTGGGCATTCGTGAGGTCCACGCGCTGGTCGCGATGTCGGATGCCGACACCCGCTCTGCTTCGGCCCTCTCGCGGGAGCTCTTGACGCTCGTCGGCACCCGCATCGCCGGTCACCCGCGCTGAAGCCGCGCGATCTCGTCCCGGTTCTTGGCCCTGACTGCTATCGGACCGACTTGATCGGGGGTACGCAGGCGATGGCGATCCCCATGAAGACGATGGCTCCGATGAAGACGGGGAAGAATCCGATGCCGATGGCGACGAGTGCTGCGCTGGCGGCAGGGGCGATGGCTTGACCGCCAGTGTTGGCAGTGTTCAGGAGCGCGAGGTCTCGGCCCTGGGTGTCGACGTCTGGCAGCACTTCGGATGTGAGAGCTGCGTCGACGGCGTAGTAGGAGCCGAACGCGAGTCCGCCCACGATCGCGAACCCGATCATGCCGGCTTGCGTGGGGATGATCGCGGGGATCGCTACGGCGATGATGGCGAGCACCGAGGCGAGGATCACGAATGCCTTGCGCCGACCGAAGTGGTCGGAGACCGGGCCTGTGACTGCTGCACCGACGAGGGCGGTGGCGAGGAAGATGATCGAGTTCAGCCCGAGCGCAGCTGCTGCCGCTTCTTCGCTGACGTGCAGGTAGTCGGTGAAGATGTAGAACTGGAAGCCGTTCACCATGAAGTAGCCGATCACGAGCGCGAGGCGGCCCCAGAGAGCCCAGTAGAAGTCGGGCGCGCGACGGGGAAAGCGGATCGTGGACAGGATCACTCGCACGCGGGGTCGAGCTCGGGTGGCTCCGGTGTTGGGAGTATCGGGCGCGACGACGGCCGATGCGAGGGCCATGACGAGTCCGGAGGCGCAGATGATGATGAAGCCCGCCTGCATGTCGGTGACGAACAGCGACCCGACTATCGTGCCCAGGGCGGTCCCGACGAGGACGGCGACGCCGACCACGGCTGAGAGCGTTGCCCGCTTCGACACCGGGACGCGCTCAGGGAGAATCGTGGCCACAGCAGCAGCTGTCGCACTCACGCCTGCGACGACGAGGCACCACCAGAATGTCATGGCAGCGTAGCCGTCGACGAGCGCGACCGGGATCACGAAGATCGCCGACGCGAGGGCCCCTCCGACGATCCACGGGGTGCGGGAGCCGAACCGGGAGCGGGTGAGGTCGGAGAACGTTCCGAATGCGACCACGGTGACCAGCGAGACGATGGAAGCGATGATCGTCAGCAGTGCGAGCATCTGGACTTTATCGTCCGGGAACATCTGCGCGATGCGGGCGGGCAACAGGACGGATATTCCGGCGCTGATGGGTGCGGTGTAGGCGATGGTCCCGAGGAGCAGACCGAGGCCGATCCGTACCATCCCCACCTGGCGGTGAGACTTCAGCGAGGGGGTGATGACAGCGCTCATACTTCTCCTTGGCTACGACGTTGTACTCGGGAGTGCGGTGCGCCGGTCGCCAGTTGCTTGAGCGAACGATCGCGGTCTCAGTACTATACTTTATGTATAGTACTGAGATGATCGAGGGAGATCATGAAACTTGCACCGTTCGAATTCGGGGGCGCCATCGTCGTCATCACCGGCGCAGCCAGCGGCATGGCCGAGCAGGTGGCGCGGGATTTGTGGGCTCTGGGTAGCACCCTGTTCCTCATCGACCGTGATTCTGAGGGGTTGGCGGTGCTCGCGCAGCAACTGGGCTCCAGTCCAGGCCAGAAGTTGCACACCATCACTGCCGATCTGGCCAGTGACGACGGTGTGCCCACGATCCTGGAACAGGTGCGGGCGCGCACGTCCTCTGTAGACCTGCTGGTAAACGTCGCCGGCGTCGCCATCGGAGGATCGTTCAGTGACCTGACCGAGCAGGAATTCGATTGGGTGATGCGGGTGAACTTCGCTGCACCCGTCGCATTGTGCCGTGGGCTCCTCCCGCTGTTGCGCAAGCCTGGCGGACACATCGCGAACGTGTCGAGCGTGTACGGACTGATCGCGCCCCCCGGCCACGTCGCATACGTGTCCAGCAAGTTCGCCCTGCGCGGGTTTTCTGAAGTCCTACGAGCCGAACTGGCCGGTAGCGGTGTGACGGTGACGACCATCTTTCCCGGTGGGGTGCGCACCAAGATTGCCGCCAATGCTCGAGTTGCTGCGGCTATCCCGGCCGACGCCGTCGCGGCCGCCCGCGAAACCTACGCCCGCAATCTGACGTACCCCGTGCAGAGTGCGGCTCGCGATATCGTGCGGGCGATCCGCCATCGCCGGCCGCGCCTGTTGATAGCTTTCTCCGCGAAACTTCCCGATGTAGTGGCGCGCCTGCTCCCGGTCAGCAACCTGCGGGTGCTCGCACGTCTGCGCCCGACGCGAACCCGAAACGCTGCTGCGGTCCTTCGAGCCGACGACTGACACAATTCGGTCAACGCTTCTCAGGAGGGTCGGCAGTTCACCGAGAGCGATCGGCGCGGGCGAGTACGGCATGATGAAGCCGCCCGTACTCTGCGGTCAGCAACTGGTTGAGTGCATCGTCGGACAGCGATTCGGCGGCCGCCGCGCGAAGGGGCTGTCGTGCGCCGTCGCGCAGAAGGGGCGTCACGCTGCGCGCGGTGTTCTCGGCGGTGCGGGAGTGCGGCGCGAAGCCGAGCACCATGGCGAGGGCGAGGAGGTTCAATCCGGTCACCGCCTGGGATGCTTCGTCGTCTGCGTGCCAGACCGCTGGGGGCGCTGCCGCAGCGGTGTTCTGTTGCGTACGGAAAGCCTCGAGTAGACGCTCCTGGATGTCAGAGGCTGGCGGTCGGCCGACTGCGTCGAGGACATCGGCGGTCGCATTCAGGGCCTCTGTGAGTGCTTTTCCACGAGTCTTCAACGTTCGATGAGGAACAGAGAGAAAGCCGACCGTCGCTGCAAGCAGCGCGCCCACGAGCACGGCGATGGCGTAGCCGATGGCGTAAGTGACGGAGTCGACGTGCACGAGGGGAGCGACGGCGATCGTCAAGGTCACGACAAGGCTGCCCATGAAGATCGCGATGCTGGACGCGATGAAAGCGAAGGCGATGATCAGCGCGAGGATCGATATCGCGGTCGCGATGGCCGGCGGTGCGGTGAGGACGATCAGCGTGGCGACGGCTGCGCCGACGACGACTCCGATGATACGTCGGCCAGCTTCGGCCAGTCCGCCGACGAACGTGGGCTGCAGCACACCGTAGGCACCCATCAGAATGGGCAGCGCGAACACGGGGTGTCCAGCGAACGTCACGATCAGAAGGGCAAGAGCGACTGCGATCATGGCCCGCAACGCCTGGCGGAGGTAGTCGGATCGAAAGGAGAGAGCTGCGCGAACTGAGGCTCGAGCGGCCCTGCGCCTGATCTGGCCGGCCGCGCGGACGCTGCTCCCGTCCCGCGCCAAAGAGGCGTTTGCGCTGCGGCGGAGTCCGGCGACGGCGACCTCCGCGGTCCCGCGATCGATGCCCTCCAGGTCCACGTGCTGGTCGAGTTCGTTCAACCGGGCACGTACGTCGGCGATCCGCGCCGCGAGATCCTTGCGTGAACGGATCGTGTCCGCGAGCATCGACGCGACGGGAGCCGCTTCGGCGATGAAGCGGGCTCGGGAGTGCGTGGTGTCGGGTGAGCTCGCGTCGGACTGCTCGACGAGTGCCCACATGGCGGCGCGATACTGCACTGCTCCGATGAGACTCTCACCGGTCCAAACCGTGGACGGCCCGGCGAGCCAAGCAAAGGCCGCATCTTCCAGAGCACCCCGAGACGGATCCGTGAGCACTCGTGCCACAGCGTTCCGCAATGGGGCATCCCGATCCAGCACAGCAGCGATGAGGCGGATGACGAAGACGATGAAGAACGCGATGAAGGTGCCCAGAATGATGTCGACGGAATTAATTCCCTGGGTGGCGTGATAACCGTAGGCGTACACCGTGATGAGGCCGATTCCGAGCCGCACGGAGTTGTAGCGACGGCCGAGCGCGGGGAGGATGCCGCAGACCCCGACGGCGATGATGAGCATCACTGCCGCCGCAGACAACGAGACGGTCGAGACCAGCAGAGGCAGGGCGACGAAAAGAACGAGCGCGACGAAGAACAAGGCGGCCACGGACAGGTCCACCTTGAGCGTGCCGCCGAACGCACCCATGGCGACGTACAGCGCGACCAGCCCCATGTAAATGGTGACATCGCTCAGACCTGCGAGCATCCCCACGGCCGCAGTAAGAGCGACGACAGCCGTGACAGCGACCAGGAGGGAAAGAGAGGGGCGGGGGAGTGAATCCAGAAAGCGACGTCCGCGTGGGCGCGGGCGTGAGTTCGCGTGGGGTTCAGTGCTCATTCGTTCGGCTCCTAGCCAGTTCCCGACAGCTCACGATCAGGACGGCGATCTCGTCTCTCCCGTGAGTCGCATCGTCCGGGCGATGTCCGCGAAGACGTCTTGCGATTCGCGGGCGACTGTCAATCCTACGAACACGTGGAATCCGTCCCGGTAGGTCTTGAGGACAGAAGGACTGCCCGCTGCGGTGGCTTTGTCATGGAGGCGTTGGGCGTCCGGGAGGAACAGGTCTCGTTCGCCCTGGTAGATGCGTGTGGGGGGCAGGTCCCCCAGGTGATCGAAGATGGGGCTGACCAGGGGATGCTGGACTCCCCAGGCGCCCGCCCATCGGGATCCCCAGTACGCCAGGCCGTCGACCCCCAGCATCACATCGGCGCGCTCGAGTACACGCGCAGCAGGATTTTCCATCGTGACATCCACCCAGGGCGAGAACAGGAACACTCCGGCGATCGGGGGCCCGGGGCGGTCTCTGGCGGCGATGGCGAGCCCGAGTGCGAGTCCGCCCCCGGCAGAGTCGCCCGCCAGGTACAGCGGGTGCTCCGCATGAGACGCTTCCGCGATGATCGCTTCGAGGGGCGGGTACGCCTCCTGCGCATGGCTTTCAGGCGCGAGTTCATACGACGGCACCCATACGGTGGCTCCGGTACGGTCGACGAGTTCGCGGATGATGTGCCAGTGCGCGGTTGCGATCGCATTGACATACGCGCCGCCGTGCAGGTAGATGATCGTCGCGTTGTGTCCGCCTGCGAGGGGTCGAAGGATACGAACCCGCAGTCCGGCGATGATTCGATCGTCGATCTCGAGCTGTCTGACCAGACGTTTCGGAATCGGGGCGTCTCTGCGCTCCGCCTGTCCGATTCGACTGGCCGTCGCAGCGTCTCGGAGCCGGTTCGGCTGCAGGGCGAGAAGATTCCCTGCCGCGCGCATCAAGAACGTCATGATTCCCGGCCCTCCTTCGGCCCACGGACTGCGAAGATCGCTGCATTGTCGGGGCTGACACCGTACAGTGTGCCATCGAGTTCGGCGACGCCGGTGATGTCCGTGACTCCGGCATCGTAGGACTGCATATCGTGCACCATCGTTCCCTCCTCATCGATGGCCCACATCCATGCGCTGGTCGGGCCCGAGGCGCTCAGGCGGTCAGGGAGCTTCCAGAGGGTGCGCGGGACGATGCCGGGCGTGGATCCGAGACGCTCCAGAGTGGCACTCCTCGGTGTGACCAGCGCGACCCACGACCGGCCGTCCACGAACGCCGAGAGGTTGTCGGGATATCCCGGCAGGTTTCCGGCGACGATCGATGGCACGCCGGCGCGGGCACCGGTCACGGGAATGCGCTGGATCCGGGCTGCGGATGTCTCAGCAACGAGCATGGCCGACCCGTCCGGGGTGAGGGCGATCCCGTTGGGGAAGTACATCCGGTCGGCGACCAGCTCCACGGACCCGTCGGCATCGCGACGGAAGACCCGGCCGGTAGGGGCACGTTCGAAGAACGCGCCGAGGTACTGCTCGTAGTCGTATCGGTGAGTGGATTCAGTAAACCAGATCGATCCGTCCGGGGCAGTCGCGGCATTGCTGCAGAACCGCAGCGGCACGCCATCGATGTCCTCGACGAGCACCGTGACCCGCGAGTCAGCCAGAGAGATGCTGAGCAGCCCGCGGTGAGCGTCGCACACAAGCAACGTCTCCGAATCGAGCAGCGTGACGCCGAGCGGCCTGCCGCCCGTGTCCGCCACGATCGACGTCGCCGTGGTGACCGGATCGACCAGAACGATGCGCCCGTCCTTCAAGCCTGTGATCAGGTGCCCATCGGGCGTGGCGATCACGTGCTCGGGTCCCGAGCCGGGAAGGGGCAGCAGCCGGCCACGACCCATCGGGGTGCTGCCGGTGCGCGCGCTGCTGCGGGGCGGGATGGGCGGGAGAGTCAGTCGTTCCGGGCGTAGTCGTTGTTTACGACGAGGCGGCGAGATGTTGTCGCGTGGCAGAGTGATCCGGCCGTCCTGTCGGAACACGTGGGTCCTGCTCACCGGGTACGCGTGCACCGCTGCCAGATGGCTTCGCAGCTCATCTCCCAGTTCTGCCGAAACCCTCACCAACGCTGATGAGAGAGCGTCGCGGTCTGCCGCTCCGAGAATGAGTGAACCGTGGAACTGCTGCCCTGGCGGATTCGAATGATCGACATTCGGTGTGTTCCACAGCGCTTCCTTCCACGGCTGGTAAGTCGCGACGCGGATCTCGAGCAGTCCGGTCTCGGCTTCCAGCGCTGGTGCGAGAACGTCGTTGACGAACGTGGCGAATCCACGGTCCGCAGCGCCGGACCTGCTGCGCAGGTAGATCACAGTTCTGGCGCCGATACCTGCTCCGGTGCGAATCCATTGGGTGCCCCGAAGAGCTGTGATGTTCATCACGGTGCGGCGGAATGCGTTCGCCTCGTCTGCGGCGACCCGCCGGTTCTGCGATGCAGACAGGACGGGAGACAGCGCGTGGGCGAGTGTCGCCTCCGGCGACCCATCCATTCGCTCCGACTCAGGGATCTCGGTCTCGACACCCTCGACCGCTGGCCAGATGCCCGGTCCGGAATCGAAGTGGTGCTGTCTGTACTCCCACAGTCCGGGAGTGACCGCGACCAGCTGCGCGTGCGTGCCCAGCCAGTGTGCTCGCGCGGTCTCCTCGTCGATGTCTCGCCTAAACCACAGTTGGAACAGCGTGGACTGATGGTACGTCACAGAGTTCTCGGTGCTCATGTGCGTGTGGCGGCGGAAAGGCTGGAACCGATGAGGCGCCAGTAATGGGCGGGAGTCAGGCGAGCGACCGCGTCCAGAACCCGAACGTCGGATCCGATCAGCACACGGCCTCGTCGTTTCTCGATTCCGGCCACGATAGCGATAGCGGCATCTTCGGGCGTGGTCCGATACGCATTCGTCTGCGCCTCGGCGGCCTTCTTCGCCACTGCTGGATCGACGGCTGCCGCCACCCGGGCCTTCATCGCGATCTGAGTCTTGATACCGCCGGGGTGCACGACGGAGACGGACACGGGGCCGCCAGCCATCTCGTTGCGGAGCGACTCCGTGAACCCGCGAACCCCGAACTTCGAAGTGGCGTACGGGGCGCGTCCGGGAGGGGCCAGAAGACCGTACCCACTGGACAGGTTCGAGATGTGCGCCGCGCGCCGAGCGGAGAGGTGTGGAAGGAAGAGCTTCGTCGTGACGATCGTTCCCCAGAGGTTGACCCGCAGCAGCCAGTCGAACTCGTCCAGCGTGAGCTGAGCGAACGTGCCCAGCAGAGACACCCCGGCGCAGTTGACCAGGATGTGCGCGCCGCCATGCTCTGCTGCGACTTGATTAGGGACAGGGGTGACGCTGTCGGGGTCGGACAGATCTACGACATGCGTCGAAGCCGTGACGCCGAGCGCACGAACCTGCTCAGCAACCCGCTGCAGGCCCTGCTCGTCACGGTCCAGCAATGCGATGTGGCTGCCGCGTCGGGCGAGCTCGAGGGCCGTAGCGGCGCCGATCCCGGATGCTCCGCCGGTGATGACTGCGGCAGCGTCCGGCTGCGCGAGTGGGAAGCGGCTCATGAGGCGAGCCGATCCAGCTGGAACCGGCCGCTCAGGACGCGGTCCATGAATCGGGAAGGCAGGAACGGCTTGAACAGCGGATAGGGCCAAAGTTCCTTCCCGACGCGCAGGCGTACCGGAGCCTTCTTGCGGGTGACGCCATGCACGACGATACGCGCGAAATCCTCCGCAGGCATCGAGCCCTCATGCTGCGAGGCGCGGGCCCGGCCGACGGCGGCATCACGGACCTTCTCGTATCGGGAGCCTGAATCGAGTCGTCGCTCCAGGGCCTTGGCGGCGGTGTCACCGAACCCCGTTCGAATCTGGTTGGGCTCGATGCGGATCACGTCGATCCCGAACGGAGACAACTCCATCCGCAGCGCGTCGTTGACGGCATGGATGGCTGTCTTGGTCGCACAGTAGATCCCCGCGAACGGAGTCGTCATCACACCGGCGGTGCTGCCGATGGTCACGATGCGCCCCGACCGACGCTCCACCATCCGGTTTGCGATCGCCTGGGTCACCGCGAGTGTGCCGAACACGTTCACCCCGAACTGTGCACGCACGTCAGCGGGCGGCATCTCGAGGGTGGGTCCCATGGCGCCGTAGCCGGCGTTGTTGACCAGGAAATCGACGTGCAGCTTCTCGTCATCGAGCAACCGCATCAGCCCGGCGATCTCCGTGTCATCGGTGATGTCGAGTCGGACGACCCGCATGCCCTGCTGTTCGAGGTCGCTCATCGCTGCCGTATCCAACCCGGTCGCGATCACCGATGCGCCGCGCTTGTTGAACTCCAGCGCAAGGGCTTTGCCGATTCCGGAGTCGCAGCCTGTGACTACGACAAGGGGGCGGCGTCTGGTTCGTGCCATCACCGTGCAACTTCTTTCTGTCCGAGGAATGTCGTCAACGTGCCGATGTTCTCGATCTCAAGATCGACACGATCACCGGGTCGGGGGAAGCGGCGAAGCTCCAGGCCACAGCATCCGGGGAGGGTGCCAGTGGAGAGGACGTCGCCCGGGAAGAGGGTCTCGTCACGTGACGCGTAGGCGAGCGCATCGCCGGGACCCCATTGCGAACCTGCGGTGGAACCGCGGACCCACAGGTCGCCATTGACACGGACTGAGCCGGTCAGACGGTCCCAGCGCGGGAGGATCTCCTCCGGCGTGACGATGATCGCTCCCATCGCGCCGGCCCAGGTCTTCGATTTGACGATTCCTCCGAATGTCCCCTGGCGAGTATCGCTCCACTGCGTGTCACGCAGACTGAGGTCGTTCATGACAGTGAAGCCTGCAATGGCCGCAGCACCTTCGGCAGGCGTGCAGTTACGCACTTCCTGTCCGACGACGATGCCGATCTCCAGCTCGAAGTCCACCACCCGGGCATGCCGCGGCCAGGGCACCTCCGCCTGGTCGGGCAGTACTGAGCGGTGATTGCTCATGTAGTACTGCGGGTACTTGAAGTAGTTCGCCGGCATCCGCAAGGCGGGGAAGACCTTCCGGGTGAGCTTCTCGTAGACGCGAACGGCATTGCGCTCGAGCGGTGTGCCGAAACGTTCGATCATCCCGTGCCCGCCACCGACCATGTGCTTTTCCCAGAGCGCGAACGCCCGCAGCGAGCCCGGCCGGAACGGCAGGCCCGACGGCGCCGCACCGATCACGCGATCGTCTGCGGCAAGAATCTCCCGTGCCCGCTTCACTGCGGGCTCGCCGTCGCCGAGGAAGGCGAGCAGGTCATCACCCCAAGACGTGCCGATGCGCACCCACTCTTCGTCCGCCTCGTCGAAGGCCACGAGAGCACCATCATCCATGCCGATCTTCACCGGAACTCCTCTGCATCGTTGACTAGGAACCTAGCGAGGTTACTACACACACTGTATAGTTGCCATATGCCGATCACAAGTGCCCGTAGCATGGCAGGCGTGTCCACACCTCGTCGTCGTCTGACCAAGGAGCAGCGCCGCGGCCAGCTGCTCGACACTGCGGAATCTCTCTTCTCGGAGGTCGGGTACGAGCCGACGACGATGGAGGACATCGCCCGCGCAGCCGGTGTGACGCGCGCCGTCGTCTACGCGCACTTCGACAGCAAGGAGCAGGTCCTGCGGAGCGGGGTGGAACGCGCGCAGGCGGAACTCGAGGCGCGGCTGACCGACCTCACGGCGCCCGCCGCTGCCGGGCTCCCACTGCCTGAGATCCTCGAGCGCGGTGGAGACATCTTCTTCAGTCTGTTGGAGAACACCCCGAGCCGGTGGGCGCTCATGTTCGCGCCCGCACTCGCCGGCCCTGGGCGCACGGCGGATCACTTCACGGCGCTGCGACGGGCCACGATCATGCGGATCGCGGACATCGGTGAGCACATGCAGTCCTCGGTCTCGTCAGAGCAGATCGAGGCCGTCGCCTACATGATCAGCGGCGTGGGTGAACAGCTCGGTCGCTGGTGGCTCAATCACCCGGACGTACCGCGTGCCACTGTCGTCAGCCACTACCGCGACTTCATCCTCCACGGCATAGCCCCGCTCACTGAAGCGCGATAGACCGCGCCGTCTGCCCAACTGTCCGGAGACCAGTGATGACGAACGACAGCAGCCATCGCGACACCTACGACGTCGGCCTCAGAATCCGCCGGGAAGTGCTCGGCGACGCACACGTGCAGCGCTCGCTCGATGATGCGTCCGAATTCGCGCGACCCATCCAAGAGCTCGTGACCGAATACGCGTGGGGCGAGGTCTGGTCGCGCCCCGGGCTCGCCAGGCGCGAACGTAGCCTCATCAACATCGCGATGCTGACTGCACTCAACCGTGGTCACGAATTGCAGGGGCATGTTCGTGGCGCTCTCCGGAACGGCGTGACCGTCTCAGAGATCCAGGAAGTGCTGCTCCAAACGGCTGTCTATGTGGGGATGCCTGCAGCGCTCGAGGCTTTCCGTCTCGCTGAAGCGGCTATCGCTGACAGTCCAAGAGTGGAAGAGCCTGCCCAGAGCTAGTCCCTGGTCGGGTGCAGTCGGGCGAACCTCGTCCCGGGACGGCCGACTCACGCTGCGGTGGGCCGCTCGCCTGCGATTCGCTCGACGAGTACGCCGTCGCCGTCCGCCCACAGGTGGGCGCCGGGCATGAAGCGAACGCCACCGAACGTGACGGGCAGATCGATCTCGCCCGTACCTTCCTTGGAGCTTCGAACGGGGTTGGTGCCGAGGGCCTTCACGCCGATCGAGAGGGTTCCGATGATGGCGCGATCGCGGATCGCACCATTGATGACGAGACCACCCCATCCGTGAGCGACGGCTGATGCAGCTATCACGTCTCCCACCAAAGCTGATTCGAGAGAACCCCCTCCATCGATGACGAGCACCGATCCATCACCCGGAGTCGCGAGCACTCGTCTGACGAGCGCGTTGTCTCGGAAGCATTGGATGGTGCGGATGGGGCCGTCGAACGCTGCAACTCCGCCGCAGCCCTGCAACTGAAGGGTGAGTGAGTCGAGGGCGTGCCCCTGTTCGTCATAGACATCGGCCGTCGTGGTCGTCATGATGCAACGCTAAGCCGAGACGAGGTGACTGAGTGCCAGCCCGCGCGTGAAGATCGGCGAGCCTTCACGTCCGCATAAGCAATGGAGATCTCTGAGAACGCTACCGACCAAGCCGGTAGCTTTGCCTACCAAAATGGTAGGTATACTGACGGTATGGACTTCTCACAGACCGAGCCCGTCAAAAGCGCGGGCAACCGCCACTCGAGGGCGATGGTCATCGACGCCGCGGCATCAGTGTTCGCTCGACACGGTCTCGCCCGCACGTCGTTGCAGTCGATCGCCGACGCAACCGGGTACTCGAAAGCTGGACTGATCCACCACTTCGCCAGCAAGCAAGCGATATTCGATGCGACCGTCGACGAATGCCGCGGCGAGCTCGGGCGCATCATCGATCGCGTCCTGCCCGTCGCCCAGGGTGACGAGCGAGATCGATATGCCATCGAACTTCTTGTCGATCTCGCACTCACGCGGCCTGGTCTGGTCACACTCATCGTCAGCGGCAGCACTCCGCTCGGGGCCGACAACGGGACGCCGGTCTTCGCCGCCATCACCGATCCGTTGTTCCGTGCCTTCGGCGTCACTCCGGAGTCTTCAAGTCCGACGCGCTATATCGAGGTGGTGGGTGCACTCGCCGCGCTCAGCGTGTTGGCACTGAATGCCCACCAACTCGATGAAGTCACGGCATGGCGCGCGGACATCGTTCGTACGAGTCTCGCCGCTCTGGGCCACTGTGCATAACCGCGCGACTGTCGCCCTCTGATTCAGACCCTTCCGACCTTCGACGCGAGAGACCACAGTCATGACCGGCCCCGTACTCACCACTTCCGCGCCCGCGACCAGACCATCAGCGCGTCGGCGTCGCCGAGTCTGGATCTCTACGCTCGCCGCGGTCGGTCTGGTCCTCTGCGGCGCCGGCCTCTGGCTTCACTCGGAGTACTTCGAACCTGCGGCTCAGTGTGAACAGCAACCGGGAGTAGAGGTGATCTGCGGATTCAACAATCCCGAAGACATCGTGCGAATCGGCACGTCGCCATGGGCACTGACGAGCAACCTCGGCGATCAGGACTGGCAGCAAGGAGGAATGTCCGCCTACAACTCGGATACCGGAAGCGTGATCGATGTCGCGATCGACTTCACGACGCCACTGCAAGATCCCTACGCTGACTGCCCTGGCCCACCTGAGGTCGCGGCCTTCTCTTCGCACGGGCTCTCCGTGCAGGAGCGCGACGGCAAAATGACCCTCCTCGCCGTGAATCACGGAGGTCGCGAGTCCGTCGAGGTGTTCGACGTTGATATGACCGGCAGCGTGCCGAGCCTTGGGTGGAAGGGCTGCGCCGAACTACCGGGCGGAAAGGTCGCAAACTCCGTTGCAGCATATGGAGACGACCGGTTCCTCGCGACCGTGCCGCAGGATGCCGGGCTCACCACCGGAGCGGTCTACGCGTGGGCGCCGACGACCGGGTGGGATCGCATCGACGCTTTGGAGTTCGACGGGAACAACGGCATCCTGGTCTCGCCAGATGAGCGGACTGTCTACATCGCTGAATGGTCCTCCCAAAGAGTGACGAAAGCGTCGATCGACGGAAGTACCGCACCGACCGAGTCCGCTGATCTGGGCTTTCTGCCCGACAATCTGCGCTTCGCGCCCGACGGGACCATTCTCGCCGCCGGACAGCAAACCTCTCCGCTGCTCATTGCGGGCCTCTGCAACGGGACATCGATTGAAGTCTGTCCTGCGACGAGTGCCGTGGCACAGCTCGACTCCGAGACACTCACGGCTGAACGGTTGGTCGAGATCCCACGATCCAAGACCTTCGGTGGTGCTACCAGCGCGATCATGATCGGCGACGATCTTCTCGTCTCATCGTTCCGCGCGCCAGCCATTCTCCGCATCCCACTAGACGCACTTCCGATCATCCGGGGCTGAACGCCCCGACAACCGCCGGATCGACTGTGGTCCGGCCATCCACTTCTACGGAGGACACATTGATCGACCGCCTGACTCCCGAGCACGCCCGCCGCATCGCAGAGCGCTATTACGCCAAGCTCAACTCTCATGACCCGGATATCGTGCCCGAGGTCTATACGCCCGACCTGCGGCTCGAAGACGACGGTTCTGCGGACGTCGTCCTCGGACACGCAGGAGCCAGGACCTTCCTGGAGACGATGTTCGCCACCTTCCCTGGGGTGCACTTCGAGCTCCTGCGCGATCCATTCCTCGGCAGTGACGGCAGATCGATGGGGCTGTTGGTTCGTGGAACCAGCACGCGCGCCAGCCGCCGGCGCAGCACAGGGGCCACCGTCATGTACGAGTTCGCCAGCTTCTACGAAGTAGACCTCGAGACAGAGCGAATGAGCTACGGCCGGATCATCGTGAACATCCTGGACATCACCGAGCAGCTGGCACCCATTCCCAAACGAAACGGCAAGCTCTTCCGAGCGCTCGAGCGGCTCGTCTCAGTCGGTCGGAGGAAGTAGCATCTGAACCGGCTCGGAGAGGCGGTCATGACGGCGGGCGTGGCTCAGAGTCACATCCGACCGACCGCGTCGATGTCCTCCAAGAACTCCGCCGCCACCTCGTGGGACACGGTCGCCCTGGTCGTGCTGATCGCCGAGGCGTAGTCCTGCATCGATGGGCCGACCGGGTCCACATCGCCCGTGTAGACAGCGTTCTCGAGGGCCGCTTGAGACGCTTTGCGGGCCGCGTACTCGATGTCGGCGGGTGAGAATCCTTCGGTCATCGATACCAGCGCGGAGAGATCGAGCCCCGCCGCAGCAGGAGGAATATACCTCTGCCAGATCGCGGTTCGGGCCTCCGGGTCGGGCAACCCGATAGGGATGACGTAGTCAAAGCGACCATGCCGGAGGAAGGCATCGTCCAGCGCGCGGATGAAGTTGGTGGCGCAGATGAGCAGACGCCCAGGCTGTTCCCTGAACGCTGGGATGATTTTTAGCAGCTCGTTCGTCACACCCTGGGTGGGAGAGGGGGGCTCGCCCTGCCGGCGGGAGGCGATCTCTTCGACTTCGTCGATGAAAACCACGGCGTGCTCGAGTTCTGCGATTCTTGTGAATGTCTCGCGTAGAGCTCCGGCAAGACCGCCCGGATGGGTTGCCAAACGCGACGGGAACACTTCAACGAATGACCATTCGAGGCGGGAAGCGATGGCTTTGGCGAAGGTGGTCTTGCCGGTGCCTGGCGGACCGAACAGCACGATCGCGCGTGGGGGGACGACTCCGAACCGATCCGCGAGTTCGGATTGGGCGAGCGGCATGACGACCCGCCTTTCGAGCAGATCCTTTTCGGCGGCCATTCCGCCTACCGCGTCCCAGAGGCCCCTGGCCATGACTCGCCCCCCAAGCTCGGCGAGAACTTTCAACTCCTCCCGTTGCACGGGCACATAGCGCTCGAAGTAGTGAAGATCTTGCTTGAGTACGAACCCCTGCCGCAAGAAGGCTCCGATCCTCGTCTCGGCGGCGGGCATCAGCGCCGAGAGCTTCGATATTCCGTGCGGCGCCATTCGTGCTTCGAGCGCAGCCAGTAGAGATGATCCGATCCCCTGCCCGCGCGCATCTGATGCGGTGGCGAGAAACACGACCCACCCCTGGGCGTGTGCTGTTCGACCGATAGCAGCGCCGACCACCCGATCACCGACCACAGCGACCACGGCGTGGTCCTTCGCACACGAGGCGAGTACCTCGGGGAGGTTATAGACGGGCTCGGCGTCTGCTGCTGTGACCTGTTCCCACAACCGCAGGATCCCGTCGACATCATCGGCGTGGTAGTCGCGAATGCGCCAGGCAGCCATCAGATTCCTTCCGTTGGGGTGAGGAGCGTGTGCTCCCCGCTTTGGCTATGAGGGAGCCGAACCCTCGGTGTTGGTCAGGGCTGTGACAGCGGCGTGATCGCCGTTGATGGTGCGGGAAGCTCCCCACATCGCCACTGCGCTGAGTAGCAGCGCGAGCGGAGTCACCAGTGCCAGCGACGTATAGAGACCCTCGGCAGCGGGGTCGGCGGCCGAGTCGGCCCCAGCGGCGAAGGTCTCCGACAGGAAGCCGACCAGCACCGGGCCGAGCCCTCCGCCGAAGATGTAGAACGCCGCGAACAGTACCGCGATCGCGGTCGCCCGCAATCGGGGTTCGATGAAGTCAGAGATAGCCGGCAGTGCCGTGACGTGGAAAGCGAACTGCAGGAACCAGCCGGCGGAGAACAGCACCAGGAACCAACCCACGCCGCCAGATGTCCAAAGGAACGCAGCAGCGATGAGAGGGGCGGACGCTCCGATCCAGATCGCGCCAGTGCGCAGGCGGTTTCCGGGAGAACGACGGCGGGATCGGTCTGCGGCCCGGCCCGCCACGAGGAGGGCCACAACTCCCATGATGCCGATGGGAATCCCTGCGAACACACCCGCCAGTGTCAGAGGCAGGTCGAAATAGCGTTGCAGCAGCGGAACCATGAACGTGGCCACTCCGTTCCCTGCAATCTGGATGCCGATGCCACACACGATGAGCCACCACATGGTCCGTGGCCGGAGCACGCGAGAAAAGGGCCGGTCGACACGTCCCGACGCGCCTGCGATGCGGTCCGATGCGCCTCTTTCGGGTTCTCTGATGAACAGCATCATCGCTCCCACGATCAGCCCGGGAACGGCTGCGATCAGGAACACCGTCCGCCAGCCATACGCGGTCGCCAGCAGCCCAGTTGTGAGGAACGCTGCCGTCGCGCCGATCGGAAGTCCAAGCTGCATGATCGACACCGCTCGAGACCGCTTGCTCGGCGGGAACAGGTCTGCGAGGAGAGAGTTCGCGGCTGGGGCGAAGGACGCCTCGCCGATTCCCACGCCGATGCGTACGACCAGGATTGAAGCAAAGCTCCACACACCGCCGCTCGCGGCGGTCAGCAGGCTCCATACGATCAGACCGATACCTATGATCAACCGCCTCGGTCTTCTGTCTGCCAGGCGTCCGAGAAAGATCCCGGCTACGGCGTAGATCATGATGCTCGAGGCGCCGATCAACCCGATGGCGGTGTCCGTGAGCCCGAACTCAGCCTTGAGTTCCTCTGCCAAGACAGCAGGGAGAGTGCGGTCGTAGAAGTTCAAGAAGTTGGCGACGGTCAGTAGCGCCACGATGCGCCAAGCTACAGCGGAGGAGATCGGTGCGGTGATGCGCGCACGGGTCAACGGTTCGGTCACACGGTCCTCCGGTCTCTACACTGAGTGCCGCTACTATACAAAGTGTCTAGTACGATTTGCAACTGATTCGTCGGACCGCATCGTGCGCCACGACCCGTCTGGCATCGGTCGTGCACCTGTGTCGCACGAAACCGCCTCGCGTCTCGACTGCCTCTCGTGCGGCAACCGCCGCATCGATAGTCGGGATAACTGGTCTTATCGTGGCCAATGGGCCAGACGTTGAAGTGAGATGGCGCTGAGTAGGTATCTGGCGTCTGAGCAGTGCTCGAGCGGGATCGCGAGGGTTCGAGCGTCTGCAAAGTAGATGCGTCTGCGAGGATCGAAGAATGCACGAACCTGTCGATGCCACGAACGCCGATCACTACGTGTGGGGCGAGGTCTCGGATGGGTGGCGGCTGCTAGACAGCCCAGGGCTGTCTGTGATCGAGGAGCGAGTGCCGGCCGGCGCCGGTGAAGAGTGGCACGTGCACGACACGGCAACCCAGTTCTTCTACGTGCTCGAGGGGGTCGCACAGATGCAGACCGCTGCGGGCGCGTTCGACCTCGCGGCCAGACAGGGCGTCGAGATCTTGCCCGGACTGGCGCACCGGTTCTTCAATCCTGGGGATACGGAGACCCGGTTCCTCGTGATCAGCACTCCCAACACGCGAGGTGACCGATGCCCCGCGGACGGCACCGTCTGAGCGAGTCGCACGGCTAGCGGAACACTCAGATCAGCGCCTCTTCGGACGCTTCGATCGATCTCAGTTGATCCGCGTGACGGTGGGTGGGGTCCAGGTGGTGTCCAACATGGTGCGTTCGGGCCAGTATCCGCGGATGAGGAGCGTGAAGTTGTCGGCCGATGCCGGGAGCCAGTTCGACTCTCTTCCGGCGACGGGGGCTTCGGGCCCGGCGTAGAGGACCAACGAGCCATCGTCCTCGTAGACGAGTGTCTGGTTCTTGGTTCCGAGTGAGTATCGCTCGAGCGGGTTCGCGTTGTAGAAGTGGTGAGAGTTGTAGAGGGTGACCGACCAGAATCCCTCCACGGGTGGGGTCTGACCGGGGGCGAAGGTGATGGCGTAGGACTGTGTGCCGTCCAGGTCGACGCCGTCGGAGTCCGTCTCGGTGAACACGTACTTCGACTCGCTGGGGGTGTTCTGGAACATGCTCGATCGTGCAACTGCGGCTCTCGTGGCGTAGTCGAAGCCGAACTGGGCGCTGTTCGTCGGGGAGTACCAGCCGTTGCCGGCGGGTGGTCCGTTGAAACGCCAATGGAACAGCGGGGCGATCAGTTCCTGTTCTGCCGAGACGGCGATGGCGTTGAGAGTTGCGGGTTCTGCGACGCGCAGCATCGTCCGGAACGTCTCGTACAGCCCTTCTTCGCCGGGCAGCGGCGGGACCGTCTCCAAGATGGTGGGCAGCTGCGCGAATACTTTCTCCGGGTCCACCCATCGGATCTCATCGTCACCGATCGGCGGCGCGGGGAAGCTCGGCACCGAGCTCCAGTCCTTCGTCTTCACCGTTCCGTCGTAGTGGCTGAGGGGGTAGATCATCGTCTGGTTCAGCACGGGCTGAATCGCTGCACGATCCTCGGCGGTGTCGTTGAGGAAGACGCGCGGGCAGTAGGCCACAAGATCAGTGGATGACCGAATCACTCGGGTGATTCCTGCGGGCTCTTCTCCGTCCCAGTCCGGGCCGACGATGAGGTAAAACCCGGGCGCGGTGCCGTACTGCGCCCCCAGATTGGCAAAGCTGTCGGTGCGGGCATCCCAGACGGCCGTCACCCAGAACCGGTCCCCGAAGTCGGGGACCTGCACCACCACGGGCTCGACGTCGAGGGCAGCGAACCCCAGACCGTAGACGACGTCCTGGTTGCTGCAGGTCACGAACCGTTGATTCGCTGCGACGTAGTCCGTCATCATGCACACCTGACCGGACGGGGCGTTCGGCAACACGCCACCACGCAGTCCCGGCTCGTCAACAGAGGTAACTGCTGTTCGGCGGTTCATCATGCTGACCAGAGGCCACGCCCACACGTACGCGTTCCTGGCGACCGTCTCGAGATACTTCTCGGTCCACTCCGTGACAGCACCCGTCGTCGTTACAGCACTCGTCTCCGACACAATCTCGCTCCGATCGTTTCGGCCGACTCCGCGGACGGCTCTGCGCTGAGAGTAGGCGCTCAGTACCGATCCCGTGACTCGCCCTCACCCCATCAGAGTGAGGACGGCTTCACGTTGCGGTGGGCGCGACTGTGGCCGCCACCGAACCGTAAGGGGACGTTGCGGCGCACGTCTCCCCGGACAGGGACTGGACAGCCTGGCTTTCGAACTCGTGACCACGCGATCGCTCGTCTACTGAGGTTTGTGAGGTCGGAGACACGAAACCCCCGGAATCACGCGGATCGACGAGGACTCCGCATAGTGAGGTTTCTGAGGTTGGTGCGCGCGACCGAGGGCGGATCGCGCCGCTCGGATGCGCTCGATTACTGGGGGTCTCTGTCGAAGTGCTCCAGCAACCGAGCGCACGGGAGCGCACGAAATCCCCGAGATTCCGCGGAAGTCGAATCGGGGGTCATAAGCAGTGGCGACCCGCCGGGGCTTATGACCCCGCGCTGGCGCGCGGCTAGCCTCGAGCGGTCATCCGGCGGATCTGCTCGGCGTATCCGTCGAGGACGTCGAAGATCCCGCGGTGCTGCCAGACGCGGTTGCGTCCTTGGCCGGTCGTCTCGGTGAGCACCCCGCGATCGGTGAGTGTGTCCAGCGCGCGCAGCGCCGCCATCTCGCCGAGTCCGAGCGCGCTCATGAGGTACTTCGTGTTCACAGCCGGCTGGCCCACGAGCGCGGGAAGGACCTTCCAGACCGCAGCGTCGGAGCGGACGCCCTGGAGTAGAGCGCGGGACTCGTCCAGCTGCGCGACGAGATCGTCGACCAGCTGCGTCCCCGTGGACGCGGCGATGCGACTCGCCATGGCGAACTCGCGGATGATCGGGGCAGCGTCGCCGGCTCGGAAAGCGGTCAGCGCCTGGAAGTAGCGCCCGGTGTTCACGAGCAGTCCTGCAGAGATCGGCACGGCGGTGGAGCTGACGAGACCCTTGTTGCGCAGGATCGACTGCGCGAGCGCGCGGCCGGTGCGGCCGTTGCCGTCGACGAACGGGTGGATGGTCTCGAACTGGGCGTGCGCGACAGCGACCTGAACAAGCACGGAGATGTCCTGGCGCTGCACGAATCTGACCAGGTCACCGATCGCACCGGGAATCCGGTCGGGGTGGGGAGCTATGAACTCCGCGTGGCGGGGGCCGGCGTTGCCGGGGCCGATCCAGACCTGATCTTGGCGGTAGACACCGGCTTCCTGCTCGAGGCCTGATTGGTGGCGCAGCAGAGCGTGGTGCATCTGCAGGATGGAATCCTCGGAGATCTCGTCCGAGAGCGCGAGGGCTGCCTCCATGGCGCGGACGTTCCCGATGACGGTGAGCGCGTTGGCCTTGTCGCCTTCATCGATCTCGGCGAGAGCGAGCTGCTTCGCCGACGTCGTCAGCTGCTCGATCTGTGAGCTGGACGCGGACTCTGTGCGCAGCAGGATCGCGGTCATCGGGCCCAGGGCCGGGTTGTCGGTGCCCAACGTGCGCCGCGCATGCTCGTCGAACGCGACCAGCTGGCGCGTGGCGTCTTCGACGTCAGCGGCGTCTTCGCTGGGAACCTGCGGGCTCCACTCGGCAATCGGTGCTGTGACCGTCGCCTCATACGGCCCGGTCTGACGCACAACCTCGGCCCGTGAGAACATCTCCGGTGCGCGCGGCGCCCAGTCGAGGGTCTCGCTGGAGACGGCATCGATGGGGATGCGTGTGCTGTGCGAAGACGTGGACATCACATCATCATACCAACACTTATGTACCTAGGTGTTGGCAGAGCGTGAATCAACCCGCGTCTGGCGCGAGGGGCTGTCTGCGGCGAGATCATGTCGCCGGATGAACGCGAGCGTCTCTTCGGTCGTGAAGGTTCTACCTCCACGTTCGGCGAGAGCCTCGATCCGAAGCGACTCGGATCTCCTGGAGACGTGCGAGACGGGCCGGGTCTTCTGGGTCGGTCGCGGTGTCTCCTCTTGGGTGCTCGGCAGTTGGTGCTACTCGTCGAAGCGGGCACCCGCGGGTCGTGCGCTCAGCAGGGTGAAGACGAGGAGCACGATGGCGCCCAAGAGCGGTACGAAGGCGATGAAGAACCATGCGCCGCTGCGATCGATGTCATGGAGCCGCCGCCAGGTCAGGGCAAGCGCGGGGATGAGGATCCCTGTTGCGTAGATCAGGAACACCACGCCGACCGGGCTCGCCAACGCGAAGGCGCCGCCGGAAGCGAACGGCGAGAATACGTCGATGGGGCGTGACGCCCACCGTTGGGGGGCGCGGTTGTCCTGACTTCCCCCTGAAGCCCTGGCGAAGGAGCCGCCAGGTCGCTGTGATCCTGGGTGCGGTGCGACCTGGTTCAGCCTGCTGAGCGCTCCCGTCTGCCGCCCTCCGCGTCGACCGTGCTCATCGACGCGACGCGGGTCGCCGCGATCGTCGCGAGCAGCCGGAGGGCGTGGTCGCTCGATGAGCCCGGCTCCGCCCGGTAGACGATGAGCTGCTGGCCGGTGGCCCCGCGCACGTCGAACGCGTTGAACTCAAGGGTGAGCCGTCCGACATCCGGGTGGACGAAGACCTTGGCCTCGTGAGTCTTGCCGCGCGCATCGTTCTTCTCCCAGAGCGCCGCGAAGCGCGGACTTCCGTCCCGCAGCTCCTCGACGAGCGCCAGCGTGGCCGCATCGTGCACGTCGTAGCCGAGCGCCAGTCGGAGATTGGCCACGCTCGCCTGCGCGGAGCGCTCCCAATCGTCGAAGAAGGTCGCGCCTGCCGGATCGAGGAAGACCATGCGAGCGAGGTTGCGGGTGTCGTCGAACGCCGAGTAGAGCGCCGCGGCGAGAGGGTTCAGCGCGAGGATGTCGAGACGTCGACCGAGAACGACCGCGGGAGTGTCCGGCCAGGCATCCATCAGGCGCTGGAGCGACGGATCCACATGCTCGACGGCGGTCGCGGAGGATGCCGCGGGCGAGGCGCCGGCCAGCCGGAACAGGTGCTCGCGGGCATCCGGCGTCAGGTCGAGCGCCCGGCTGAGGGCGTTGAGGATCGAGGTCGACGGGTTCTTCTCGCGTCCCTGCTCGAGCCGCGTGTAGTAGTCCACACTGAGGCCGGCGAGCATCGAGACCTCTTCGCGTCGGAGCCCGGGTACGCGGCGCACGCCGCTCCAGCGGATGCCGGCATCGGAGGGACTGACCGCTGCGCGCCTGGCGCTGAGGTGGAGCCCGAGATCGTTGGTCGCCATGCATACAGCTTGCCCGTCTCGGGGCGGGACAGGCAGGCCCTGGCGCACCCTGGATGAGGGAACGCGCGGCGCAGGCTGGGCGCGCGCTGCCTAGGTGCATCGCGGTCTGCCTGCTCTGCCGGCGGCTCTCCAGGCTGGGATCAGTGCCTCCACCCGGGAGGTCGAGGAGGAATCATGAACGACGCATTCACGCCGGAGCTGCTAGGCCGGATCATCGACAACCAGGCCGACTACGAACAGCCGCTGCTGTTCGTCGGAGCCCGAGTCCACCTGTTCGACTCCCTGGTCGACGTGATGGAGGATGCCGACATCCTTCTCGGTGAAGGATTCATCGTGGGCACCGGGCCCGGGATCGTGACGGCAGCGGGAGACGACAATGCGCTGGTGATCGACTGCGCCGGCATGGTCATCGTGCCCGTGGTGGTCGACGCCCGCGCCGCGCTCGGTCTCAACCCCGACCGGTCGTCCGATGCGGGCACGTTGTGGCCGGGGAACACGGGAAGCTTCGCGGTCGTCGATGCCGAGCTGGCGACCGACGCCGCGACGGCTGTCGCGACCGTTCTCGCTCGCCCGGAGTCCGTCGCCGCAATCGTCATCGACGGCAAGGTGGTGCTCTGGAACGGTGAGCGCACCTCGAATGCGCCGGCGCAGCTCGACAAGGGCCGCGTGGGAGAGGTGTCTCCGTCCGCCAGCCCGTATGTGGGGATGTGGATCGACGAGACCGACTTTCTGCACCAGGAGCTCACGGCAGATGGGCGTTACGACGAGACTCGCGGGGGTCGGCCGCGCGCGTTTCAGGGTGCTTATTGGATCGAAGGTGACGGCATTGATTATCTCGACGATCTGGGCTTCTGGGCTTTCGGTGAGTTCGTCGATGGGGTCCTCCACCACGGGCCGTACATCCTCAACCGCCGCTGACGTCGAGAGGAGCGAGAACATGACCGAGCCCACCACCCATGCCTACGTCGGCATGTGGCAGACCGCGGACGGGCACGTCCGCCACGAGCTGCTGCCCGACGGGCGCTATGTGGAGGCCCGCGGGACGCGCGAACGTGCCTACACCGGCCGCTACGTCGTCACCGGCGAGCACATCGAGTACGTGGATGACACGGGATTCACGGCGGACGGTGACTTCGTCGACGGGGTCCTGCATCATGGCGGCATGATCCTGCGTCGCACGTCGTAGTGCGGAGCCCAGCCAGGTCGACCTCGAGGACGCGCTGCGTGCTCGCCTGCTCCTGGTAGCGTTGACCCTGACATCAATGTCAGGGTCAACGGGAGTGCTGTATGAAGATCGGTGAGCTCGCCGCTCGAACCGGGGTGCCTGCTCGGATGCTTCGGTACTACGAAACCAAGGGCCTCATCCAGCCTGTGCGCCTGCACAACGGCTACCGCGACTATGGCGACTACCTCATCGATCGAGTCCTCAGGATCCGCGGACTCCTCGATGCCGGGATCCCCACTCGGGTCATCGGCGAGATTCTGCCCTGCTTTGATGCCCCCTCCTCAGCGACTCCCGTCGACCCCGACCCGCGGCTCCGAGAGACACTGGTGAGGCAGCGCGAGCGCATGTCCGAGAACATTCGCGTGCTGTCCGAGAACCGCGTGGCGATCGATCGGTACATCGCTTCCATCGACGAGATGCTCGGCGCTCCTTCGGTGTGAGCAGCCGCTCGCGTGGTCGAGTCATTCGCGTCAGCGGACAGGCCATCGCGCGAGCAGTCTCGATGTGCGCGCACTGCGCGATTTGACCTTGACACTAGTGACAAGGTTGGAGAATCGCAGGATGTCGAAGATCTCAACACCCGTCACACGCTCGTCCGCGCCCGCGCGGCTTCCGCTCGGTGCCCTGTTGGCGCTCGCCACGAGCGGATTCCTGACCGTCATGCTCGAGACGCTGCCCGCAGGCGTCCTGCCCGCCTTGAGTCGTGACCTGGGCGTCGAGGAGGCGACTGCCGGGCAGACGGTCACGCTTTATGCGCTCGGGGCACTTCTGGGTGCGATCCCGATCATCGGCGCGACGATGGGATGGCCCCGTCGTCGTCTGCTCGTGATCGCGTTGAGTGGCTACGTCCTCACCAGCCTGATCGTCGCGGTGTCGCCGATATTCGCGGTGACGTTGGCGGCGAGGTTCATCGCGGGCGTCTTCGCAGGAGTCCTCTGGGGGATCCTGGCGGGATACGTCGGTCGCATCGTCGATCCATCACAACGAGGCCGCGCTCTGACGATCGGACTCTCCGGTACTCCGATCGCCCTGGCATTCGGCACACCTGCGGGGACCCTGCTGGCGTCGGCAGTCGGATGGCGGCTCACCTTCGTGACCATGGCCGTCGTCACCGCAGGCGTGGTGGTCTGGGTACTGGCAGTGGTTCCTCCCATCCCGGGACAGGAAAGGCATGAGCGCACGAGCGCACCGCAGGCTCTCCGTATCCCGGGGGTTCTTCCGATCATCGCCGTCGCTCTGCTCTTCTTCTCAGGGCACGCTCTGCTCTATACGTACATCGCACCGTTCCTCGCCCTCGCAGGCATGGGCGACGCGGTGAGCATGGTGCTCCTCGTCTTCGGAGTATCGGCTCTCGCCGGTCTCTGGGTGACGGGGCTTCTGATCGATCGGCACCTGCGGTTGCTCATGCTGGTCAGCACGGCTGTGCTCGCACTCGCGGTTCTGGTACTCGGACTGGCCACGAATTCGCCCATCGCGATCATCATCAGCATCGTCGCGTGGGGGGCTGCGTTCGGCGGGTCGGGCAGTCTTCAGCAGACCGCTCTGACCGACGCGTCCGGCACGGCCGTCGACGCGGCGCAGTCGGTCCTCGTCACCGGGCTGAACCTCGGTATCGCGGTGGGCGGAGTCCTGGGCGGACTGGTCCTGACGGGCTTCGGGGCCGGCGCACTGCCCTTCGCGACATTCGCCCTGCTCCTGCTCGTTCTCGTCATCGTCGCCGCCGGGCGGCGGCACGCTTTTCCCGCTGCCCGCCGCGCAGATCAGTCATGACACGGCCGAGAGTCTTCGCTGACGAACACACCGCTCGGAAAGGAGATCGAGATGACCGCTGAGAAGAAGATGCTCATCAGCATGCAGTTGGGCAACGGCTATGGCGCCCCGACCCTTGCGTGGCGTGCTCCCCAGGTCGACCCGCGCAACTACACGAATCTCGACGCGTACGTGAGGTACGCGCAGGCAGCGGAGCGAGGCAAGTTCCAGTTCCTGTTCTTGCCCGATTTCCTCTCTCAGAGCCAGCGTTCCGATCAGGACTCGCCGATGCTGACGATGGACCCGTTCATCACCATGGCCGTGATTGCCCGGGAAACCCAGAAGATCGGATTCGTGTCCACGGCCTCGACGACGTTCCACGAGCCGTACAACCTGGCTCGCCAGTTGAAGACACTCGATGTCATCAGCGGCGGCCGGATCGGATGGAATGCCATCACCACGTCCGACGAGGTCTCTGCCGCGAACTTCGGAGCGTCGATCGCGGGCCGTGATGAGCGCTACGGCCGTGCTCAGGAAGTCATTCAGATCGTCCAGGCACTGTGGGGCAGCTGGCCGGAGGATGCCTGGATCGCCGATCAGGGATCGGGAGTCTTCGCCGACCTGACGAAGATCCAGCCCATCAATCTCCAGGGTCGCTACGTCGCCTCCCGCGGCCCGCTCGAGGTCCCCCCATCCAGGCAGGGGCAGCCCGTCGTCTTCCACGCCGGCCAGAGCCCTCACAGCCTCGCGCTGGCGGGCCGCTTCGCGAACGGCGTGATCGGGAACACCCATTCGATCGCGGACTCGATCCGACAGAGAACGAACGTTCGGCGGGCGGCGGAGCAAGCGGGCCGCAACCCCGACGACGTCAAGTACTTCGCAGGAATCAGCCCGACCATCGCAGCCACGAAGAGGGAGGCGCTCGACCGACGTGGTCTCTTCGTCGAACCGCAGATACACCAGCAGGTCGGCTACCTGGGCATGATGCTGGGCGTCGCACTGTCCATGACCGACCTGGACAGGTCCCTGAGCGAAGCTGAGCTCGCAGCGGCTCGAGTCGCTCCGTCAGATCCACGATCCGCCACGGCGCTGGGAATCGCTCGCGAAGGATGGAGTGTCCGCGACATCCTCTACCACGGCGTCATCGACTACCACCCCGCGCCCGTCGGTCCTCCACAGCTCACCGCCGATCACATGCAGGAGTGGTTCGACGCCGGCGCTTGCGACGGTTTCTGGCTCAACCCCGATGTCTACGAGGACGGCATCGACGCGTTCGTCGACGGAGTCGTGCCGCTGCTCCAGCAGCGAGGACTGTTCCACCTGGACTATGAGGGGGACACCCTCCGCGAACACCTCGGCGTGCCCTATCAGTACGGCATGAACGACGACACCTCCACCCCGTAGCAGCCGCCGTTCCCATACCCCCCCGGTAAACGCCTCAAAGGAAAGGTCATGATGATCGACCAGAACCCCTTCCCCGACAACCCCTCCACCTCCTTCCTCCTAGGCGGAGACCTCGCCGTCTCGCGACTCGGTTTCGGCACCATGCAGCTCACCGGTCCAGGAACGTGGGGGCAACCCGCAGACCGCGACAACGCCATCCGAGTGATCCGCCGGGCGGCGGAGCTCGGTGTGACGTTCTTCGACAGCGCGGATGCCTACGGACCCGATGTCACCAGCGGCATCCTCCGCGACGCCCTCTACCCCTATGCCGAAGACATCGTCATCGCGACCAAGGTGGGGCAGACACGCCAAGGTCCTGACCAGTGGCGCCCGAACGGCACGCCCGCTCATCTGCGCGAGCAGGTCGAGCGCGAGCTCCGACACCTCGATGTCGACCGGATCGATCTGCTCCAGCTGCACCGCATCGATCCCACCGTTGCACTCGAGGATCAGATCGGCACGCTGAGGCTCCTTCAGGACGAAGGGAAGATCCGACACATCGGCCTCAGCGAGGTCACCATATCCGAGACGGAGGCAGCCATGGAGGTCGCGCCCATCGTGTCCGTACAGAACCTCTACAACCTTTCGCAGCGCAACGCCGAGCCGCTGCTCGACTGGGCCACGGAAAGGAACATCGGGTTCATTCCCTGGTTCCCGTTGGCGACCGGCGGGCTCACCGGCGACGACAGCCCCCTCACGAGGCTCGCACTGAGACATGATGCATCGCCCGCACAGCTGGCGCTCGCCTGGCTCTTGAAAAGGAGCCCCGTCGTCCTCCCCATCCCAGGCACCTCGAGGGTCGCTCATCTCGAAGACAACCTTCGCGCAGCGACCATCGAGCTCGATGACGCGGAGTTCGACGAACTCTCTCAGGCGGTCGGTTAAGGCGGAAAATGGGTTCGAGGCGGGTCTTTGCGATAAGTGGTCTCATTGTCGGTAAACGGGCCAGCCAGGAAAGCAAGAGCGACTGAGCAGGTGAAAGCGCGTTTCCAGTGCTGACGCGGGTCTCGCGACGACACGCGGATTTGATGCTGCGCCTGGAAGGTGTGTTCTGACCCCCCGGCGGTTCGATAGCAGCAGCGAGGCGGTGAGCAGAGCCAGACGTCTGCGAGGATCGAAGAGTGCCTGAAGCTGTCGATGTCAGCAACGCTGATCGCTACGTGTGGGGCGAGGTCTCCGACGGGTGGCGACTGCTCGACAACCCAGGACTTTCCGTGATCGAAGAGCGAGTCCCGAGGGCGCCGTCGACCTCGAGGCCAGGCAGGGAGTCGAGGTCCCGCCTGGGCTCGCGCACCGGTTCTTCAACCCTGGGGAGACGGAGACGCGGTTCCTCGTGATCAGCACCCCGAACACGCGAGGAGACCGACGGCCCGTCGACGTCGCGCTCTGAGGCGTGTGCTTCGGATAGCGTGACCGAGTACGGTTCCACCGCCGTGCACCGGGGGGCCACGATGGCAACGGACAAGCTGAACGCTGAGCTGGATCGAATATTCGGGGAGCGAGACCGCGAGAACATGGCGCCGACGATCGCGGCGCTTCGCCCGATCCTGGAGAAGCACCCACACGATCCGCGTGTCCTCTACGAAGTCGGCGGCGCGTTCGACACCGCCGGCGAAGAGGTCATGGCGAAGGGTTACTACCGGCGCGCCCTCGAGAACGGACTCCACGGCGACATCCGCCGCCGGTGCTACCTGCAGTACGGGTCCACGCTGCGCAACCTCGGCGATCTGGAGAAGTCCGCGGAGGTGTTCAGGACGGCTCGCGAACAGTTCCCTGGCGACGTGGCGCTGGGTGCATTCGAAGCGCTGACGCTGCATGCGCAGGGGCAGATGAGTGCAGCGTTGGGCAGTCTGCTCACGCTGCTCGTGGACCACGTGCATGTCTGTGAGCTCGAGCGGTACAAGCCTGCGATGCGCGGTAACGCGGAGTACCTCGCGTCACTCGACGCCTAGCTACGTCTTGTGGGAACGGACCCGAGCGGGGATCCTGAATCTGCCGGATGGCGCCGGGGGGCGATCATCTGGCCGGAGTGACTCCGGCGGGCATCGGCGTCACTCGGGGCGCCTCGCACATGAAATGGATCTGAGACTACGGGCCGAGAGGCGGCGCTCGATCGAAGAAGAGCTGGGCCGGCCCCGACTCTCCGTCGTCGCGCCAAACTGATGTGGTCTCTGTGGAGACACAAAGGCCAAGGCCGGGTCTACCGGCTCGATCGGGTGAAGGAGCGGCGGACTGTGCTGACGCGAAGATTGACCGCAGATGAAGTGCGCAGTCACGCGCCGCGCCTCCTTGAGCTTCAGCACGAGGCGTACGCTGTCGAGGCTCGGCTGATCGGTGACGACCGCATTCCGCCGCTTCATGAGACGGCGTCCGACCTGCTTTCGGCTGGCTTGGAGTGGCTGGTCTGCGTCGACGAGAATCACCAGATCGCCGGCGCGGTGGGATACGTGATCGAGAATGACGTCGTCGACCTCGACCGTCTCATGATCGACCCCACCCATCACCGGAAAGGCCTGGGCGCCGCGTTGGTGGGGCAGGTCATGTCGCTCGCGCCCCAGACGGTCGTCGCGACCGGGCGCGACAATGCGCCAGCTCGAGCGTTGTACGAGTCCCTCGGCTTCGTGCACCAGTCGGATGCCGAGCCGATTCCCGGCCTCTGGGTCAGTCGCTACTCTCGCACCCGAGCGTGAGCGAGTTCGAGACGAGGCCGACTCACCCTTCGCCTGACGCTCGACTCCGGATGCTCCCGCCTCACGCCCGCGCTCACGCGCAGGATTCGTACGGCGGCTCGTCGAGGGTCGTCGCCGTCACTCCCCAGATGATGTCGGTTCCGGCGGTGTAGGTCAGGAAGACCGAACCGGTGCCGGCTTCCGACTCGATCGCGAGATAGCGGCGATCGCCGACGCTCTCGACTTCGACCGCGTCGGGGTAGACGGCCAGCGCCTGGTCGAGCCGAGAACCGAGACCGATCCCCTCAGCGGTCAGCGGGCCGACGGCCGGCTTGCCTTCGAGGTCGACGGGTGAGGCGGACACCTGCACGAGGTCGACCACCGCGGAGTCCTGTTCCGAGACCTCGGGGCGCTGAACGGTGAGCATGTATCCGTCGGCCTCCGTGGACGCGAGCCACGGGCAGGCGTCAACCGGAGCGGCACCCGCCGCCGCCACGGCTTCGTCGTAGGGCGCGCCGAGTTCCACGTCTCCGATGCCCGATGGGCTGACGCCCGCGGTCGGCGTGGAGGATGCGCTGGGCGACGGACTCGCCGCAGGATCAGCGGATGCCGTCACCGTCTGCGTGACCGTCGGGGTGGGGGACGCGGGGGCTGCGCATCCGGCCAGCAGCGCAGCCGTGACCGCCATCCCGAACAGGGGCGAGAGGACGCGTGCACGGCGAACCTGGGGTCGTCTGGTGTCGATATCCATGCTTCGACGCTATCGGCGCGGTCGTGACCAGCCCGTCGATTCTCACGGGATTCCCAGATGCCTCGGCATCCGAAGGCGGATTCCTTCTTCTGTCCCCCTGAGCCCGTTCAGCGCTGAGGTCCGGGTCTCCTGCGGGGCGGCGTGGGCTCGGGGAAGTAGTGCTTCTCACGGGGTTCGCCTTCGGTGTGCGCCCGCGCGGTCGCCTGGATCTCACGGTCGCGACCGGTCAGTCTCTGGGTCTGCTGTCGTCGGTACTCTCCCCAGGAGGGGACCATGAAGGACTCGAGCAGCAGGTCCTGCTCTTCGCCGCTGCGGAGGAGAGTCCATCGGTACCCGCCGGTTCGCCGCCGCGAACTCTCCACCAGTCGCATGGATTCTCGGAACGCGTCGATGCTGTCGGGTCGCACGGTGTAGGTGATCTGCACGAGAACGGGACCGTCCGTCGGCTGGGGGTCGAGGACGAGAGTCGGGGTGGGCCATGACATCGAGACGGTCCGGTCGACGGTGCTGGTGCCCGGCAGAAGGGGCAGCCACATCACACTGGCTGCGATGACGACGAGCAGCGCCGCGGCCACGGCCAGCGACGTCGCCGTGCCGACTGCTCCGGCCAGGGCACCCCAGCCGAACGACCCGACGGCCATCGTTCCCATGAAGACGAGGATGTAGATCGATGCTCCTCGCGATCGCACCCACTGCGGGAGGGTCAATTGCAGTGCGGCGTTCAGCACGGTGAGCGTGCCGATCCAGGCGACCCCGGCGAGAACGAGCAGCAGCAGCATGGGGACGAACGGCAGCCATGCCGCGGCGAGCGTGCCGGCGGCGAACAGCACAGCGCTCACCGCGATCACCGCGTTGTCCGAGAACCTCTTCCGGGCGATGGGCAGAACGAAGATGCCGAGCACGGCCCCGGCGCCGAGCGCTCCGAGCAGGAAGCCGTATCCGCTCGCTGTGAGGTCGAGCCGTTTGGCGGTCACGGGAAGCAGCGCCCACAGTGCGCTGGCGGGCAGGGCGAAGAGCGCGGACCTCAGAAGGATGCGGCGCACGAGGTGGGCGGATGAGACGTACCGGACTCCTGCGCGCAGCGCGGCCGTGAACGGTTCCCTGTCGTCGAGTCCGCTCTGCGGCGGCCGTCGCCACCACAGAAGGGCGACGACTGCTCCGATGAAGCTGAGCGCGTTGATGCCGAAGACGACGGGCGCGCCGAACAGCGACAGCAGAACCCCCGCGAGCGCGGGGCCGACGGCGCGGGCACCGTTCACCGTGACGCCGCCGAGCGCGGAGGACGCGCCGATGAGCGGGCGGGGCACGAGTTCCGGTTGGATCGCGTGCCAGGCCGGGGACGTCAGCGTGGAGGTGATCCCGAGCAGGAACGTGAAGCCGAGGATCGTCCACGGAGTGAGCTCGTTCAGGGCGGCGATGACGGTCAGCGCCGCGGCGATCACGGCGCTCGCCACCGACCCCCAGATCAGCAGTCTGCGGCGGTCGAGGGAGTCGGCGAGCACCCCCGCGGGGAGGGAGAACAGCAGGGCCGGGGCCAGACTCGCCGTCTGCACGAGCGCGATGATCGTCGCTCCGGCCGCGGCGTCGACGAGATACCACTGCGCGCCGACGGTCTGCATCCAGGTGCCGATGTTGCTGCCCAGCTGCGCGAACCACAGCACCCGGAATGCCGGGATGGCCAGCGGCGCCCAGGCGGAGACGGCGGCGGATCTCGGTGCCACAGGTCGAGAGGTCATCGGGTCTGCTGACATATCCGGCTGTCCTTCCGCAGAGCACATCGAGCCTGGCGCCTCGATGCAGATCGTATAGCCGGAGAACGCAGGCGGAGGTCGATCGGTCGATCTTTCGACTTTCGTCCGAAGGTCGGCACGCAGCGTTCCTATGCGCGGTCGAGCGGCCTCAGCCCTCGGCATCCGTCGCGGAGCCGAGCTCGGACGGGTGGGTGAGCCGCCACCACTCGGTGGGCGGATCGATGGTCCCTGCGATGGTCACCGGGGCAGTGACGGTGTTCGGTCCGGCAGTCCAGGTGACGGTCCCCACGGCCGTGCCGTCGCGGTAGGTGGGAGGAGTGTCGATGTCCATCGTCAGCTCGATCGGCGTGTCCGACCAGGTGAAGATCGATGCGTCCTCGCCGATGACCAGGGTGGCGGTGGACCCCCAGGGTGTCGAGATCGTTCCGATCTCCTGGCCCTCGCTCGCGACGGGCACCTGATGGAAGCCGGAGCGGATGCTCTCGAGCTCGGCGATCACGGTGGCATTCACCGACTCGCGCGATGATCCGCCGAGGACGACGCCGGTGATCGCGAGCGGATCGGCCGCGCCCACGTCGAGGGTCGCCGTGTACAGCAGGCTGTGCGTGCCCTCGCCGAGGTTGCCGGTCTTCAGTCCCGTGATCCCGGCGGTGCCGAGGAGGGCGTTCGTGTTGATCAGCTGACCGGCGCCGGGGATCGAGACCGAGGGGGTCGCGACGATCCGAGCGATCGCCGGATGCGCGGCGGCGAGCTTCGCGACGGCCAGCAGATCGGCAGGCGTGCTCGTGTTGCGCGGACTGATGCCGGTGGGCTCGGTGACCGTCGTTCCGGTGAGGCCGTGGGATGCGAGCCAGGCGCGCGTCGCACTGAGGAAAGCGCTCTGCGACCCGAAGATCCGGGAGGACAGCGCGTCGGCGTAGTTGCTCGCGGAGGGGATGAGCATGACGGCCAGGGCATCGTGCAACGACATCGAGGTGCCGGTGGGCATCGGAGCGATGGTCGCGCCCTGCACGTAGTACTGGTCGTAGAGGTCGTGATCGGCCTTGCCGAACGTGATGGTCGGTCCAGGGTCGTCTGCGGAGGCGAGCGGTGACGCGTCGAGGATGACGAGGGCGGTGATGAGCTTGGTGATGCTCGCGATCGGGAGCGGCTCGCCCGTCCCCGTCGCCGACCAGGTGCCGCTCGCCCCCTCGCCCAGGTACGCGTCGGCGCCGGACACGCTGATCGCCGATGCCGCAGCCGTATGCGTGGTGACGGCAGCCGCGTCGCCGACCGGGACCTGCGGTGCGCGTGCGGTCACGGCCGGCGGATCCACCGGAGCCGTGAGCGCCCACCCGACGTACCCTCCGGTCACGGCCAGCAGCAGGACCACGCAGACGGCGGTGATGATGAGTCCTCGTCGCCTGCGTCTTCTGCGCACCGCGGGGTCGCCCTGATCACCGCTGAACTCCTGCTCATGCGCCATGAGCTCCGCGAAGTCGGACAGCCCATCCACCGGCTGCCCGGGTGCCGTCATCGAGAGCCCCTCATCGCGTCCACCCGTCGCTCGCATTCCGCAGAAAAGGCCATCCTCTCGTATGCCGGCATCCTCCGGTATCCGCCGTTCGGGGGACAGCAACCGGTTGAAAGCCGAACGGCGATCCGATGGACTGACGGGATGCGATCGACGACTCCGATGCCGGGCAACCCCTGGCCGCACGACATGTCCATCACCGTGGAGGACAGACCACAGCTCCTGCTCGAGTTGCTCTGGATTCGAGAGGCGCACGATCTGCGTCCCGTCGGCGAGACGCTGCCGCCGAGGCTGATCGAGACGCCCGCGGCTGCGGCGAACCCGGTGGATGCCGTCACCCGCGACCGATGGTCGGCAGCCTGGTCGCGGATCTGGGAGGACGTGCTCGCTCACGCCGCCGTCGAACCCGACCGAGGGTTGCTCGATGCGGTGTTCAGCTCAGACCTGAGCTCGACGGAGCGGGAGCGCCTTCTGCGCGAGCTCGTCGGGCCGGCATGGCGAGACGAGTTCGGCGGCGATGTCTTCGACGATGAGGCATATCGGGACTGGGAGCGCCGCGGCTTCGATTCTCACGTCGAGACACGACCGACGACGCTCGCCGAGAGTCCCGAGCATCGAGACGTCGAGGCGCTCGTGGATGCCTGGCGTCGCGGCCTCCTGAAGGTCGTGACCATCCCGTGCCGCGAGTTGCACGTGCGACAGATCGGCCCTCACGCGCTGTTGGTCACCGATGAGGTGCGCAGCGACAGCGCGCAGTATCGGTCGGCTCTGGGCTCGTTCGCTCCGAAGGGGTGAGCGACCTCTCTGCGTCAGTCGGCGAACGACGAGCGGATGTTCCGGAACCCTAGGATTGCCTAGGAGACCGGTAGCTCGCTCTCATGCGGCGTCGACGGGGCGCCGCCCGCCGGATCAGGGGAGCCTCAGGATGAAGACCGCAATCGGACGTCCCCGCAGCATCTGGCTCGCACTCGGGGTCGTGGTCTTCTACGTTCTCTGCGCGTGGGGGCTCGGCAACCTCCTCAGCGGGCTGGTCGGCGACGACGGCTCGTTGGCGGACTTCTCCCTCGGTCACTTCATCCCCCTCGCCGTGGGCATCGGCGGCGTTCTGCTGTTCCTGCGGTGGGCAGGCTGGGGTGCCGAGGTGTGGAGGGAGCGACCGACCCCGACCCTCACCCCTCGCCGGTGGTGGCTGATCTCGATTCCCGTGCTCGCGTTCGCCGTGCCGGTAGTCGAGCTGTTCGACGTGCCCTGGGCTGAGCGCTCGCTCGGCTTCCTGGCCGTCGTGGCGCTGGGAACGCTGATGGTCGGCTTCGGTGAGGAGCTGGTGATCCGGGGCGTCTTGCTCACAGCGGTCCGCGCGCGCTTCGGCGAGTTCGCCGTGTTCCTCCTCACGTGCTTCGTGTTCGCGCTCGCCCATATTCCGGGTTACCTGTTCAGCGGTCTGCCGCTCTTCATCATCGCCTTCAATGTGATCGCCCTGATGTCAGCCGGCGCCACCTACTACTGGATCCGTCGCGTCACCGGACGCATCTGGGTCGCCATGCTCATTCACGCTCTCACCGACTGGGTCCTCTACGTCGGGTCCGACGTCGGGCTTCCGTCCGCATCGGTCCCCGTGCAGCATTCGCCTGCGGACGACTCGGGGACCGGAGCGCTCGGGTACGTGGAGAGCCTGCTTCTGATCCTGCTGGCGATCAGCGTCATCAGCGTCATTCGGGAGAGCCGACGCGACAAGCGCAACGCGCTCAGCGACGGCACGGGGGTCTAGGCAGCGACGGATCTCACGTCGCGTCCCGCGCTCTGGCAGGCTTCTGGCATGCATGTGACGATCACTCCGGCGCCCTCTGCGACGTGGGAACGCTACCGAGACCTTCGGCTGGCCGCGCTCGCAGAGTCCCCGGAGATGTTCGGGTCGACGCTGCAGCGGGAGTCCGCGTTCGGCGACGATGTCTGGCGGAGCCGTTCGACTCATCCCGGAGCATTCATCGCGAGCATCGATGGCGAGGACGTCGGCATCGGCGGCGTCTACGACATGAGTGGCCGCTGGGTGGTCAACGGGGTCTGGGTCGCACCGGATCACCGGGGTCAGGGAGCCGTCGACGCGCTGATGGTCGCCTGCGTGGACTATGTCTCCTCCCGTGGAGCGGACACGATCCATCTCGGTGTGATGGAGAGCAACCCCCGGGGGATCGCGGCGTACACGCGCCTGGGATTCACGCCAGATGGGGCGAGCGAGACGTTTCCCGACGGACGGATCGAGATCAAGATGTCGCGGTCCGTGGCCACGGCCGGGGCCGAACATCCCGGCAAACGGTCGCTTTCGGACTGAGGTATCCGGAGTCCGAGCTAGTCGCGGTCGGCGTCGATCAGCTCGAGGAGTTTGCGCAGCTCGTCGCGGATCTCGGTGTGGTCGTACTGCCCGGCACGGCTCTCACCGGAGATGACTCCCGAGCGGCGTACCGAGCGGAGATCCCCGAAGGGGAAGGAGTACGCCTCCTTCGTCTCGGGGTTCTCGCTCTTGTCGATGCCCAGGTGCCAGTGGGAGAACTCGGTCCATCCGTGCTGCTCGATGAAGCGGTTCTCGTCGTCAGCGCTGGGCGCGGCCTCCGACCAGTCGTCGCGCTCGTCGCGGACGACCTTGCCGTCGCGGACCAGCGAGCGGGCGTGTCGGAGGGCGGGGTGATTCAGTTCGATAGCCATGCGCAGACGCTAGGACGGAGAGCGGCACCGTCGAACCCCCCTTGACGCACCGGGCGGGAACATCCTCCTCAGTCGGCGTCGGCCGAGAAGACGGGGCTGAGGAAGCGGCGCTCGTAGCGGCGGATGCATTGGGTTCTGCGCGCGAACTCGAAGGCCTCGATGCACTCGGGGTCGGTCTTCGATGCCGTGCGGTAGACCTCGTACTCGGCCAACGAAGGGAACGTGAACAGCGCGAACGCCTCATCGCTATCGCCTTCGCTCGGCATGAAGTAGCCGTGGTGGGTCCCGCCGTGCTTCGCCACCAGACGGATCCATGCCCTGCCGTACTCAGTGAAGTCGTCGAGCTTGTCGGGGTCGATCTCGTAGCGCAGGTGAACCGTGATCATGTCCTTGATCCTGCCAGAGCCGGACCGCGCGTTCCGATCGTCACTCCGCCTGGAGGATGATCCGGAGCCCGCCCGGAATCTCGAAGGTACGCTGAGAGCATGGGTGATCAATCGCCGACGCCTGTTCGCCCGCTCTGGGCGAGCGTGGCAGACGGCTTCTACGTGGGCAGCCAGGACGGCTCCTTCCTCGGCTACGTCGACCGTCTGTCCGACGGCGTCTGGCGCGCATTCGATGCGGCCTCGCGCTCCATCGGCGACTTCGCAGACCACCATCGAGCAATGGCGGCGGTGACGGCCACCGTCGAGGTCGGCGCGCATCGGTCGGCTCACCACGGCGGGGACGGGGTGCGGAATGACTGAACAGAATCCGCTCGTCTCGCTCGTCTACTGCAGCAGCGCCACGCAGCCGTTCGGCGAACACGAGCTCGGTGAACTGCTGGCAGTGAGTCGCGCCCGCAACAGCGACCGCGACATCACCGGCATGCTGCTCTACCGCGGCGGAGAGTTCGTGCAGATCCTCGAAGGGCCCAGGTCTGACGTCGAAGCGTTGATGGAGAGGATCGGCCGCGACCCGCGCCACACGGATGTCCGCGTGCTGATCGAAGAGCCGCTGCACGAACGGCGCTTCCGGGACTGGACGATGGGATATCAGTCCCTCCTCGCTCCCGAGCCTGGAACGGCCTCGGGATATCGCGACTCGTTCGACGATCTCCGCATGGGCGATCACGACATGATCGGTCGCGCGATCATGGAGCTGACGCTGTGGTTCCGAGTGCGTGAGTCGGCCAGTCGGCAGCCCGTCGAGAGCGAAGCCCGGTCGCGCTAGCCGTCATCTGAGGCGGATGAGCACGCTCGCCGCGCCACCACCCGGTGTCACCCCGGCAGGGTGAGGGCGTCCTGTCGGTCTCTTCGGGACCTTCCTACGCTGGCCTGATCCACGCAGGCTCAGGGGGGTCATCGACATGGAACGGCGACGACGGTTTCTCGCAGGACTCACCGTGCTCGCGCTCGCCGCGGCATCCTTGGCCTTCGGAGCGGCGCCGGCCTTCGCGGTGGCGGCGTTCTCGATCCAGAAGTCCGCAGTCGAGGCGGGCCCCTTCGGACCCGGCGACACGGTGACCTATCAGATCACCGTCAACTGCTCGTCGGTGAACGACCCCGGCTGCCTCAACACCGTCATCAGCGACGAGCTCCCGGATCCGCTCCTGTTCAACCCGGCGATCGCGAATCCGGTCACGGTGCAGATCAACCCGCCAGCCGGACAGCCCGCCGGCGACTACGACCTCGACGTGGACACGGCGGAGAACAGCTTCGCCATCACCCCTGGGCTGGATCTCACCGCAGACCCGGTCATCTGGCCCGCGGGATACAGCATGACGGTGACCGTCAACGCGATCGTCGACCCTGCGGCCGATGGCACGTGGGACGGTGCGACGGTGACGAACACGGCCACGGCGGTCGCCGACAACGCGCCGGCCACGCCGGCGACCGCGGACGTCGTGCTCGCCGTGGACACGACGCTCGAGTCGAGCATCGACAAGACGGTCGCGCCGACGAGCACCCTTCCGGCGGTACCCGGTGAGGTGGTCGACTGGACGGTCACTCCCGGGAACGCCTCGAACCAGAACGTCGACACGATCGTCATCCAGGACCCGGTGACACCCCCGGGAGAGTTCGGCGGCTACCTCGATGTGACCGGCTACGACATCACGCCTCCGGACGGAACGGAGTCGACGACGACGGAGTACTTCGTCGACGGCACCTGGACGACGACAGCCCCGGATCCGATCAGCGAGTCCGGCGGTGTCCGTGTGACCTTCACCGGAACCTTCGCGCCCGGGGCCACGGGAGAGGTCGTCGTCCACACGGTCACGAACGACGCCGTCACATCGATTCCGGATGACACCGACGTGACGGTCGTCAACGATGCGTCGTCGACGGTCGCCCGCGCCGGAGAATCCAGCGACCCCACGACGGACTCGGCGTCCGTCGTGATCGCCCAGCGCCTCCCCGACGTCACGATCGAGAAGTCGTTCAGCGACAACACGCTCGTCAGCGGCCAGAGCGCCACCGCCGGCATCGTCGCCACCGTCGGATCCCAGAACGTCCAGACGCTCACCGTCACCGAGCCGACTGCGGGCGCCGCGACCTTCACCGAGCAGGGGCTGCGGTTCGACGGATTCGGCGATGTGGAATGGCCCGTCGCCGCGACCGCTGCCGAGATCACCTATCAGTACAGCGACTGCGCAGCCAGCACGGAATCGACGACCACTCCCGATACGCTGCCCGAGCCCACCGACGGCTGCACGGTCGAGGGATTCACCATCGTCTACTCGGCCGAGGGGGATGCGATCGTCGCCGGTTCCTACGCGGCGATCCCCATCGACATCACGGCGCTGCCGACCGACGACGCGGTGGCGAGCACCAACGCGGTAGACACCGCCGCCGAGAACAGCGCCGGCCAGATCGGCATCGATGACGCGTCCGCCCCGTTCACGATCGACCCCCTCACGCTCGACACCTCCGTGACCAAGTCCATCGCTCCGGACACGATCTGGGGAGTGCCGGGAACCGACGCGGATGTCACGCTGACGGGCAACGTCACGCCGGAATCCACGACGGGATCCGAGCGCCTCGTCATCTCCGACCCGGCGGACCCGCAGGCCGACACGGCGTTCTGGGATGCCTTCACGGCCACGGAGATCACGAACACGGACATCCCGGCATGCACGACTCTCACCGTCCGCTACTGGCAGGAACCGGACGGGCCGTGGACCGACTTCCCGGACGCGACGGAGGTGCCGGGCCCGGAGTCGCTGTGGTCGTACGAGATCCCCGCGGATCTCCAGGACGACATCGGCGGCATCCAGCTCGAATACCTGCCGCTGGATGCGGACGGCTGTCCGGTTCTGCTCCCGCCCGGGTTCACGGTCGCCACGCACATCGGCGTCGACCTGACCGACGCGCAGGACGAGGAGGCGACCTTCGCCAACACCGCGCAGTCGCTCGTCGACAACCCCGATGCCGGGGGGGAGAAGACCGCGGACGCATCGGATGACGTCGACGTGCTGCCCATCGACGGCGGGGTCGGACCGGACTTCCTCGACAAGCAGTGGTTGCAGGACGACGTTCCCGCGCTGTCGGGCGAACGCCGCACCGCCCGGCTCCTCTGGTCGACGGAGGGGCTGAACATCAGCAGCATGACCCTCACCGACATCTCCGAGACGGCGGACCCGGCCGATACGGCGGGATCGGTCTACGACGCGTGGAACCTCGTCGCCATCGATCCGATCACGACGACGACCGACCCCCTGATCGCGGGAGACGTCGTCTCCGAGGTCGCGCTGTACCTGGACGGGGCGGGATGGACCGACATCACCGCGCAGGCATGCGCGGCAGGATGCGACGGGGAGTTCGGCGGCTACACGCTCACCGAGGCGCAGAGCGCCGACGCTCTCGCGGTCCGGATCGTGATCTCGGAGGGGACGGACGGCGAGGGCGTCGGGTCGTCGTACGAACGCCGTCCCCTGGATCTGCAGTTCCAGGTGCGCGACACGCTGCGGAGCGTTCCCTCGCAGGCGGTGCTGGGCAACTTCCACGACTACACGTACAACACGGGTGAGCCGGGACTCGTCGACAACACCGCCAGCGCCCGCGGCGTCAACGCAGCGACAGGAGTCGACAGCCTCGACGGCGCGGACGACACGATCCTGATCGTCGATCAGCCCATCAACGCCACGCTCACCAAGACCTTCGATCAGGATCAGCTGGGGCTGCCGGCCGTGGATCCGCCTGCGGACCCGTCCGAGTATCCGCTCATCAGCGCGACCCTCGTGGCCACGAACATCTCTGCCGCCCGGGTGTCCGGCATGGTCATCGACGACCCGACCGCAGGGGAGGCGCTTGCGGACACCGCGTTCGACACCCTCGATCTTCATGACATCGACGCGATCGAGCTGCCCGCGGGCATCTCCGAAGAAGAGACCGCCGTCACTCTCGCCCGCGGTGCGAGTTCGACGGAGTACTCGTATGCCGAGGCCCTCGAGCTCGACGCCACCGACCTCGCCGACGTGACGGGACTCTCCGTCGCGTTCCGCTCGGACGACGGGACCCCGGCGATCCCGACCGGCGCGTCGGGACGAGTCCTGCTGACCTGGCAACTGCGAGACGTGCTGAGGTCGGACCCGGCACAACCCGTCACCGTGACCCCCGCGGGCGAATCGATCGTCAACGACGCCCATGTGCAGCTCGAGAGCCCGGTGCTGGAGGGATGCGCCGACAACCAGTGCGGCACGGGCATCGCGGATGCCGCTGATGAGTTCGCGATCGTCGCGGCGAGTTATGCGATCGAGACGACCAAGACGATCAGTCCCGAATCCGTCTATGAGGACGAATCGACCACGTACGTCACCGAGCTCGGCGGACGACCGAACGGGACCGCGCGCACCACGTCCTTCGAGCTCACCGACAGCACGCCGACGTTCTGGAACACGATGGACTTTGTGGGCGCGCAGATCGCGGTCCCCGCCCCGGTGAACGAAGTGGCGATGGATGTGCTCGTCGATGACGACGCCGGGCGCGACGTCGAGTACGACGAGGTCGCCGGCGATCTCGTCGCCACCTGCAACGGCGCACCGGTGACGGACGCCTCGCCGTGCTGGGAGACCGGCGAGTGGATCGCATCGCCCACGCCGTCGACCGTTCAGCTCGACCCACCGGCGGGTGTCGACGCGGACACGATCGTGGGCGTGCGCTTCAGCGCGCGTCAGGTGGACGCGGACGGCGAGATCCTGCAGTGGGAGCGTCCCTTCAACCCGCAGCTCACGTTCGCAGTGACCACCGAGCGTCGGGAGTTCCTGCGCAGCGACCCCGATGTCCTCGTCTCGACCACCCGGCCCGATCTGCAGCCGAACCCCGGCCAGACGGAGCTGGGCGTGATCAGCGACGACGTGCAGTCGTACAGCACGGCGCAGTTCGGTCCTGATCAGGTCTTCGAGCAGGAAGGCCAGGCATCCGATTCGACCGTGGTGCTGCATCGCCCGAACACGGTCGAGGTCACGAAGACCCGCGGATCGTCGGCGCTCGTGAGCGCCTCCGGCACGATCCCCTATGTCATCACCGTCGCCAACACCGGGCAGTGGGACATGACCGGCTTCGAGGTGGTCGACCAGATCGAGACGGATGCCGAGGGCTCGCTGCTCGTCGAACCCACTCCGCCGGCGTATGCCTTCGCGCTCAGCGGCTCCGGTGCCCCCACCGAGGACCCTGGCTTCAGCGCCGAGCTGGATGAGGCCACCGGTCTGCTCACCATCACTGCGCCCGACGACTTCGTGTTCGAGGCCGGCTGGACGCTGACGGTGACCGCGCCGCTGCGGTTCCGCGACGACCTCACCCCGGACACGACCGTCGGCAACACGGTGACCGTCAGCTCCGACCGCCTCTTCGAGACCTGCCAGGGCACGACGGTGATCGACGGTACCGATCTCGCGCCGAAGAGTCCCGAGTCCGGTGTCGCGACCTGCGCGGCCGACACGGAGGTCACGCCGCTCGCCAGTGCGGCGATCTCGGCGAAGAAGTACGTCAAGGGAACGGGCGCGGGCGACCCCGCCACAGCCGACGACGATCTGGGCGTGCTCAACGTCAGCGGCGACGCGGCGGCGTGCGACCCGTCGCTGCCGGGCGTCGTGGACGACGGCTACCACTCGTTCCCGTGCGCCCCTGTCACCCGCCCGGGAGGCGAGGAGTCGTGGCGCATCGACTTCACCAACAACGGCAACACGAGTGCCAGAGTGGTGGCGGCGGTCGACACGCTGCCCACGGTCGGCGACCAGGGCGTGATCGTCGCCGCGGACCGAGGGTCTCAGTTCCCGGTGACGCTGTCGGGCACCCTCGCTGCGAACTTCGCCTCCCTCCAGGACAGCGCGTATGCCACGTACGGCATCTATCTCTCTCCGGCTCAGCTCAGCCAGTCCTGCAACGACAACGCGATCAAGGTGTTCACCGAGGATGCCGCCGTCGACCCCGCCTGCGACTTCCAATGGGAGCTGGCGAGCGATGCCACGCCGCCCGAGACGCTGGCCGCCGCGCGCAGCGTGCTCCTCGTGCTCGAGTACGACAACCCCGACGCCCTCTCGCCGGCACCAGGACTTCGTCCGGGCGAGACGCTGCGACTCACCTACGAGACGCAGACGCCGTTCGTGCTGCCGGCGGCGTCGGCCGTGCCGTCGGGTCTTCCCGTCGCCTACAACTCCTTCGCCACCGCATCCCGCTCCAACGCCACCGTCTCGCAGCCCGAGCGGCCCTCTCTCGTGGTCGAACCGCAGAAGGTGGGCGTCGCGGCGGCCACCGGCCAGCTGCTCCTCGCCAAGGACGTGCAGGCGCCGGAGTTCTCCACCGACATCGAGCTGCCGGCGAGCTACCCGCTTCTCGTGACCTGCACCTCCGGCGGCGAGGCCGTCACCCTGCTGCGTGCAGACGGCAGCGACGCGAGCCGTCCGTCGGTCGACGCCGACGGCACCGTGCTCCAGTACAACAGCGAGACCGGACCCGTGAACCTGCCCCTCTTCTCGACCTGCACCGTGGCCGAAGACCCGGTGCTCCCGGGGGTGACGGTGACCGTGGATCCCGAGACCGGAGTGACCGCCGATCGGGACTGGAGTGAAGAGCCGTCGATCTGGGACCCCTACAGCGGTGACCCCGAGCAGGCGGCGATCACCGTCATCAACGACTTCGCCGCCGGTGGGTTCTCCGTCGCGAAGAGCGTCGACAACGGCGGTGCCTCCGACGAGAACGGTGAGCCCGTCGCCTACACGCGCACGTATTCCTTCGAGGCGACCTGCAGCTATCTCGGGCAGGAGGCGATCCCCGAGGCCGACCGGCAGTTCACGCTGCAGGACGGCGACATCCGGACCTTCGCCGACCTCCCTGCCGGATCCGAGTGCTCGGTCTCCGAGACCGACGCGGGCGGCGCGGCGCAGACCACCATCGTCGTCACGGAGGACGGGGTGGTGGGCGATGAGGTCGTCGCCGACGAGACCTCCTTCACGATCCTCCCGTATGCAGACGGACCGTCGGCGGCGCTGACCGTCGTCGGCGTCGAGAACGCGTTCACCACCGGTGCCGTCGAGGTCACGAAGTCGATCGCGGGCGCCGGGGGAGATGAGTGGGGCGGTGCGACCTTCACCGTCGAGATGGTGTGCACGCTCGAGGGTGCGACCCCGGATCCGGTGTACTCGGACTCCGCCACTCTCAGTCGAGACGACCCCACCTGGCTGGTCGAGGATCTTCCCACCGGTGCCGAGTGCACGGTGACGGAGACGGCTGACGGCAGCGCCAATTCGAGCACGGGTCCCGTCACCGTCGTGGTCGGGGACGACCCGGCGACTCCCGTCGAGGCAGATGTGACCAACACGTTCACGGTCGGCGCCCTCCAGGTGCAGAAGGAGCTCGTCGGCGCGCCGGCCGCGGAGCTGGATCCGGCGATCCAGGACGAGTACCTGATCAGCCTCGCCTGCACACGGGACGTCAACGGCGTCATCACCGACATCGAGATTCCCGGCGGACCCACCCGCATCATCGTCGGTGCGGGCAGCGCGCTCTATCAGGGCCTGCCGACCGGAGCCGCATGCACGGTCTCGGAGCCCGAGGCGGGGCACGCCACCGGCACGACGATCAGTCCGGCCCAGCCGGTCATCATCGGCGACGACGTGACGCCCGTGGAGGTGTCCGTCACGAACGAGTTCGACAACGGCTCGGTGTCGGTCGAGAAGACCGTGGAGGCTCCCGACGGGTTCCCCGTGCCTGCGGAGTACACCGCGACGGTGTCGTGCGACTGGTTCGGTGCCGAGGTGCCTCTGGTCGATGACGGGGTCGTCACGCTCGTCCCGGGCGCAGCCCCGGTCGTCATCCCCGACGTTCCGGTCGGCTCGGTCTGCACGGTCGCCGAGGACGACGCCGGTCAGACGGCCGCCGTCGTCACTCCCGAGGCCGTCACCGTGACGGCAGCGGATCAGGTGTTCGCGCTCACCGTCGAGAACTCCTACGAGTGGGCGGCGCTCGAGGTCGGCAAGATCGTCGAATCCGACAGCCCGTTCGTGCCCACCGGTTTCGAGTTCGAAGTCCTGTGCACCTTCCGCGGAGAGGTCGTGGTGGACGACACGTTCACGCTCGATGCCGGCCAGACCGAGGTGATCTCGCCCATCCCCGCACGCTCGGAGTGCACCGTCACCGAGACGGACGACCGGGGGGCCGACGACACGATCACCGCGGCCGAGGTCGTCGGAGCAGACGGCGAGCTGGCACCGCAGATCGACCAGGAGAGCCGCACGGTGGTGATCCCCGAGCTGCAGCCGGGCACCGACACCACCGTCAACACCGTCACCTACACGAACCTGTACGACGCAACGGCGCTGCTGCTGGTGAAGGATCTCGAGGGTGCGGGTGCCGAGCAGTTCGGATCCGACGAGACCTTCACCTTCACCGTCGTCTGCGTGCTCGCCGGCGAGACGGTGCTGTCGACCTCTGTCGAGCTGAATGCGGCGAACGGATGGTCGACGCCGCTGACGGATGTCGTTCCGGGATCCGAATGCACCGTGACCGAGGACGACCTCAACGGGGCGGATGCCGTGGTGATCGAGCCCAATGACGGTGCGGACACCTCTGTCGGCATCGGCGTGGTGCCGGTGACCGGCGGCCTCGTCACCGTGACCGCGACGAACTGGTATCTCACCGGCTCGCTCGAGGTGACGAAGACGTTCGCGGGCGACGGCGTCGAGAAGTTCGGCAACGCCGCGTATGAGCTGCGGCTCACGTGCGTCCGTGACGGAGAGGTCGTCGGCATCCCCGACGGGGCAGTGCGGGTCGTCAGCGCCGACTCTCCGACGGCACTGTGGGAGGAGCTTCCGACCGGGTCCGCCTGCCGCCTCACCGAGGTCGATGACGGCGGTGCCAGCTCGACGGCGATCCTGAACTCCGCAGGAGAGGTCGTCGCCGGTGATGGCGAGAGCTACGCGTTCACGGTGCAGACGGACCCGTCGATCCTGAGCGTCGACGACCAGCCACAGCCAGGACTGGACGTGCAGAACACCTTCGACCTCGCACAGGTCTCTGTGTCGAAGACGGTCGATGGCGGCGGAGCCGTGGCCGCGGACGGCGAACCCGTCGCATACGGACCCTTCGAGGTGACCCTCGAATGCGTCTGGGACGAGCAGCAGGTGCAGGCGCTGGAGCCCATGACCCGGACGATCGCCGATGGAGAGACGATCACGTGGACCGAGCTTCCGCAGGGCGCCGAGTGCGGAGTCACGGAGACCGATCCGGCGGATGCCGACTACACCACCCTGGTCGTGACCGAGGGCGGACAGGCAGGCGACGCCGTCGCCGGAACCACAGCGGAGCTCGCACCGCTCCCGGATGTGGACTCCTCGGATCAGACGTCTGTGGCGATCACCAACGTGTTCACCACCGGTGATCTCCGCATCACGAAGATCGTCGACGGATCGGGTGCGGACGCCGTCTCCCGGCTCTTCCCGGTGCAGGTGACATGCGTGCTCATCGATTCGTCCCACCCGGAACCCGGCCTCGTCGTCCTCGACTCGTCGTACGAGATCGGTGGACCGGACCGAGCGACGGCGCAGATCGAGGGAGTGCCCTCGGGCAGCGATTGCGTGGTCACCGAGACGGACACGGGCGGGGCGACCGAGACGAGGATCACGGTCGACGGTGAAGAGGTTCCCGGAACATCGACCACGGTCACGGTCTCCGATCAGACCATCGGCCTCGTCTTCACGAACACGTTCATCGCACCTCTTCCCTCCACGGGACTCGACGCGCGGGACGCATGGCTTGCGATCGGCGCGGGCATCGCCGTGCTCGGGGGCGGGGTTCTGCTCCTCGTCCGGGCGAGAAGGCGACGGCTGCGCTGGCTACCATGACCGACGACACCGGCCGAGCCGTCATCGCGGATCTGTGCCGCATCCCCAACCCCGACGCGATCGATCGCACCGCGTACGTCGAGCTGGGAGGTGTCGCGCAGTTCGTCTCGATCCGAGGTCGGGATGCCCGCAACCCGGTCCTCGTCGTCTGCCACGGCGGACCGGCGCTTCCCGCTCTGCCGTCGTCGTGGATCTGGCAGCGCGCTGTCGAGGACTACTTCACCGTCGTCAACTACGACCAGCGCGCCAGCGGCAGGTCTGCGGTCGGCGCGCATGACGGGATGGACCTGAGCGTCGCGCGGTACGTCGACGATCTCGTGGAGCTGATCACGTGGCTCCAGCGCGAACTGGGCGTGCGCAGGGTGGGGGTCCTCGGCCATAGCTGGGGGACGATCATCGGCATCACGGTGGCTGAGCGGCGACCCGATCTGCTCTGGGCCTACATCGGGGTCGGGCAGGTGATCTCCGGCCCCGAGAACGAGGCCGAGAGCTTCGCGTTCGCGATGCGCAGTGCGATCGCCGATCAGAACGACGACGCCGTCGCCGAACTCGAGTCGCTCGGCGAGTATCCCGGAGCGCAGCCGCTCACGCTGGAGCGCATCGTGACATGCAGGAGGTGGGCGCAGCACTACGGCGGGCTGTCTGCCTATCGGTCGGAGTCCGCGTACTTCACGGACTCCGAAGCACTCTCGCCGTACTACACGGAGGACGAGGTGGAACTCATCAGCGTCGGGCAGCAGGTGACCATGCCGCAGGTGCTGCCCGCTCTGCTGTCGTTCGACGCGAGCGACAGGACCGCGTTCGACGTGCCGATGCTCCAGTTCCTCGGACGCCATGACTGGACGACTCCCACGCCACCCGTCGAACGGTGGATCGAACGCGTGTCCACTCCGTCGACGCACGTCGTCTGGTTCGAGAACTCCGCCCACCTCTGCATGCTCGAGGAGCCGGGGAAGTTCGTCGTGAGCCTCGTGGAGCTGGCACTGCCGCACGCGGACACCGCCTGATCCGGCGGGCGGCGCTCGCCGCGGAATGATCAGACCCGGTCATCCGTCGACGACCCTGTCTTCGCGTCGTCGACGGACCTCGATCTCCCGAGGGATGCCGCGCGAGAAGAACAGCGCCAGGAGGCTGATGAGGATGAGTCCGAAGAACGCGACACGCAGCGAGGAGAGCTGCGATTCGCGGTAGATCTCGGCCAGTGCTTCTGCGTCGTCGGCGCTGAGCCTCGCCTCCTCGGCGATCGCGGGAACGGCCGACGCGGGAACGATCGTGACGCCGTGCTCGGTCGACGCGGCCACCGAGGCTCGGGTCGTCGCGGAGAGGTCGCTCGCGGCCACTCCGGAGGCGAACGAGGTCGACAGGGCCCCGATCAGGATCGACCCGATGAGTGCGGTGCCGAGTGATGATCCCAGATTCTGGAAGACCCCCTGCAGACCGCCCACCTCGCTCGTCTCCTTCGCGCTCACGCTCGACATGTTGACGTTGCCCAGCTGCGAGGCGAGCAGCCCGAGGGCCGCACCCGAAAGGAACATGCCGACGGCGAAGAGGCCGCTGCGCAGGTCGCTCGTCGCCGATCCGAGCAGCACCAGCGCGCTGAAGACCAGAAGGAGCTGACCGATCCGCACGATGGTGCGAGGGGACATCCGCTTCGTGAGGGCGGTGCCGACGATGGAGAACAGCACCAGGGCCACCGAGAGCGGGAAGATCCTGATGCCGGTCTGAAGGGCATCCAGCCCGAGCGTCATCTGCAGGTACACCGGCACCATGAAGAAGAGTCCCGCCGTCACGGCGTACTGCGCGCCGAGCACCGAGAGGCCGCTGCGAAGAGAGCTGATCCGGAACACCTCGACGGTGACGAGGGGCTGACGCCCGACGCGCACGAGCATCCGCTGCCTGGCGATGAACAGCGCGACGAGCAGCACGCCGACGACGATGAGCCACGCCGCGAGCGAGATGCCGAGCGGCGCGACCGGCACGCCCCCGATGACGGGGATGCGCAGGGGCACGATCCATCCCCACACCTTGCTCTGCAGCATCCCGAAGACGACAGCGACGAGGCCCGCTGACGACAGCGCGACGCTCAGGAGGTCGATGCGGATGCGGACCCGCTCGGTGGCGTCGGTGATGATCCGGGCGCACAGCACCACCCCGATCATGATCACCACCTCTGCAGCGAACACGTAGCGCCAGTCGAAGTACGTCGTGACGAAGCCCCCGATGAGCGGACCGGCGGCCACCGCGGCCCCCGAGACCGCGCCGATGACGGCGAACGCGGTGACCCGTTCGCGTCCCTGATAGTTGTCGGCGACGAGCGCGGCGATGGCGGGTATCACCAGCACGGCGCCGAGCCCCTCGATGACCGACCAGCCGAGGAACAGGGTCTGCACGTTCGGGCTCACCGCCGTGACCAGCGAGCCGACCGCGTACACGCAGGATCCGATCACGAAGGCTCGCCGCCGACCCCACACATCGCCGAGCTTCGCTCCGAGCAGCATGAAGGCCGCCATCGTCAGCGTGTAGAACGTGATCGCGCCCTGCATCGCGGCCACGGTGGTGTCGAGGTCGTCCACGACCGTCGAGATCGACACGTTCATGACGGTGCCGTCGAGCACCATCACGAACTGCGCGCTGCCGAGCACGATGACGACGTTCCACCTCTTCATGACGCCTCCTGGCGAGAGTCGGGCCGGGTGGCCGGTCGAAGACTGCTGCCGCGCATGATGCGCGCGACCGCGGTGATGAGGAACAGCTGGCCCGTGATCGCCTCGGCGACGGCGACCGCCTGGCTGCCCGATGTCACCGGTGCGAGGTTGCCGTATCCCGTCGTCGTCAGCGTCGTGAAGGAGAAGAAGAGCTGATTCGACAGCGAGTCCTCGCTCCCGTCGCCGAACATCGGAGCGCTCGACACGAGCGACACGAGGTTGAAGACGAAGGTGAACAGCATGCCGACGAGGAGGTAGGCGGTGATCGTCGCCATCAGCGCTTCGAGATTGAATCCACGCCGCCGCGCCTGGTGAGCCACGATCGCGGCCGGAGCGACCAGAAGAGCGGCGATGGATGCGGCCGAGAACATGACGTCCAGGATCCGCCCTTCCGCCCCGACGAGCGTGGCGACGATCGTCGCGATGCCGGCGGTGGCCAGCACGATCCACGCGACGTGCTGGATGACGGCTCGCACGGCGGTGATGTGGAAGACGACGGCGACCGTGGCGAGGATGAGCAGGAAGGCGGACGGACTCGGGTTCGTGGTGCGCTGGACGGCGCAGAGCCAGTAGGAGAGGGTCAGCAGCACGAGGGCGGCCACGTAGCCGGGGACGCCGTGCCTGCCGCGCAGGGCTCTGCGTCCCGCGGCATGCGCGGCGACCGGGCGCCTCGTCTGAAGCGGAGCGCTCATGGCGCGGGTCGTTCGAGATCGGCGGCGGCGAGTCGCCCGGAATCCAACGCGGCGCGGAACGAGGCGAAGTCCCGTTCGTTCTGGTCGGCGTAGGTGTCGGCGAACGCGATGATGGCGCTCTCGAATCCTCGGCCGCGCCCGAGATATCCGGCGATCTCGAGGCGGTCGCCACTGCGGGCGTGGGCCCGGGCGAGGGTCTCACCGCACACCCGTGCGTAGAGCGCGGCGCCTCCGGGAGTCATCGCCTCGGGATCGATCCCGCCCTTCCAGTCCTGGAGCTGGCGGATGTAGAAGTCCCTGGTGACGCCGTCGAGGCTGGTGACGCGCTGCCATCCGAGGAAGATGTCCGAGGCCGCCTGCATCAGTCGCTGCCCGCGAACGACTCGTTCGCCGGCGTGATCGAATTCGCTGGGACCGAGGAACTGCTCCAGCACCGACGGCTGCGCCTCTTTCGCCTGCAGGAGCAGCGGATCGTCGTCGTCGCGTCCGCTGAGGAGGATCACCCACGCGCGGGTGCCCACGCTGCCCACCCCGACCACCTTGCGCGCCATATGCCGGTAGCGGTACTCGGAGAGGGGATGGCGACCGCCGGGCAGAGTCCGTCGGTACTCCTCGAGCAGTTCCCGCATCGCGCTCACGTCGTCGAATCCGTCGTAGCCTGCGGCGAGCTCGTCCACGGGCACGATCAGGGGCGGATTCCCTCGGATCCGCAGCTGGCCGTCCTCGCGGTCCACGAGCTTCGAGAACGACTTCGCGTGATCGCGCTTCCGCGCTCTGGCGAGTGCGGCGTCGAGCCGATCGACCGTCTCGTCGTCGGACCGCCCCTTCCGCCTCGCGGAACGGATGCGCCGCTGCGCGCGGTCCGCGTCGAATCGGTCGTACCAGGCGTCGAGGACCGAAGCGTCGGCAGCGCGGCTCATGGCGATCCGATATCCGCGCACCGCGGCTTCGACGCAGTCGTGGATCTGCGCGGCGGTGAAGCGCCGTTGGCGTCCGGCCACGGCGAAGCTCGTCGCCAGTCGCTTGATGTCCCACTCGAACGGCCCGGGCAGCGTCTCGTCGAAATCGTTCATGTCGAAGATGAGCTGGCGCTCCGGCGTGCCGAACAGCCCGAAGTTCGACAGGTGCGCGTCACCGCAGATCTGTGCGATCACACCGCTGTGAGGTGTCGTCGAGAGATCCGCGGCCATGAGCAGCGCGCTGCCGCGGAAGAAGGCGAACGGAGAAGCCGCCATCCGCGAGTGCCGCACAGGCACGAGCTCTTCGACCCGTGAGGCCGCCTGGCCCTCCAGCAGCCCGATCGGATCGGCGCGATCCGTCGGTGTGATCCACGGCCCCTGGCCCGATCTGGGGGCGCGGATCCGGGCATCCCGTCCTCGGCTGCGCCGCAGGACGAAATCAGGTGCGACCGGGTGCGGTGCTGCAGGTGCTCCCGGTGCGTCGGACGAACGGGTCTTCGCCATCTCGCTCCTCATCTCGGGTGGAACCGGCACGTGAGAAGACGGTCATCGAGATTCTGCGCTCAGTATCGCAGTGCGCGCACCGGTCGGCCAGAGAATGAGCGATGGGCTCATCCGAAGCGGGTGAGGCCGATTCGGGCGGGATCACCGGTGGCATCCCTCTGTAGACCCAGGTACTGCCCGCTCGCCCTGTTCAGGACCGCAGCCCGATGTGCCCGTGCGCGGCCGTTCGTAGCGTCGAAGATGACGAAAGGCGCGACATGATCCGAGTTCAGTCTCTGACCAAGCACTATGGCGAGCGGGTGGCGGTGAACGGAGTCGACTTCACGGTCGAACCGGGCACGGTCACCGGATTCCTGGGGCCGAACGGGGCCGGCAAGTCCACCACCATGCGAATGATCGTGGGTCTGGACAGGCCGACGGCCGGCACGGCGGAGGTGAACGGTCGCCCCTATGCCGATCTGCCTGCGCCGCTGCGCGAGGTGGGCGTCCTGCTCGACGCCCGGTCGGCCCACAGACGCCGTACCGCCTACAAGCATCTGCTCGCGATCGCCGCCACGCACGCGATCGGTGCGGCCCGAGTGCGGGAGGTGATCGGGATCGCGGGTCTGGATGCCGTGGCCGACAGGCGAGTCGGGGGATTCTCGCTCGGCATGAACCAGCGGCTGGGCATCGCCGCCGCCCTGCTGGGGGATCCGCAGACGATCATCCTCGACGAGCCGGTGAACGGTCTCGACCCCGACGGCATCCTGTGGATCAGGGCTCTGCTGCGGCAGCTGGCGGGGGAGGGGAAGACGGTGCTGCTGTCGTCGCATCTGATGAGCGAGATGACCCAGACGGCAGACCATCTGCTCGTGATCGGGCGAGGATCGATCCTCGCCGACGGACCTCTGCACGAGGTGGTCGCCGGTGCGACGCGCTCTGTGGTGCGCGTCCGGACGCGGGAGGCGGACCGACTGGCGGCCCTCCTGACGGGGCCGGAGGCGACGGTCGCGTCGCAGGTCGACGGCGCGCTCGAGATCGAGAACCTCGCCGCGGAGGACATCGCCCGCAGGGCAGCCGACGCGGGGATCGTGCTGCATGAGATCGCCACCATCGAGGGGTCGCTCGAGGACGCCTACCTCGCCCTCACCGCAACCGACACCGAATACCGCGCGGGGGCGCAGCGCACCGAAGAAGGAGCACGACGATGACCATCACGACGAGTCCCCGACGAGCGGATGCCCGCACTCGCCGCCCCGCGTTCCGACACGTGCTGCGCTCGGAGTGGATCAAGCTGTTCAGTCTTCCCTCCGCCGCGCTCGCCCTGATCGGGATCTTCCTGATCGGCATCGGCGGCAGCCTCTTCCTCGGCGTGACGCTGGAATCGTCGGGGGCGCCGTCGGTGCCGTCGATCGAACGCACCATGGCCGACGTCACCGTGCCGACCGTCGTTCTGGGGCAGATCATCGCCGGTATCCTCGGAGTCATGCTGATCGGGGCCGAATACGCATCGGGCTCCATTCAGCCCACCTTCGTCGCCGTGCCCGACCGGCTGCGGATACTGCGCGCGAAAGCGCTCGTCGCATCCACCGCTGTCACGGCTGTCGCCCTGATCACGGTGTTCAGCGCGTGGGCGCTCACCACACCGATCTACGCGCAGTTCGGCCTCGCGGCACCGCTCGCCGCGCCGGGAGTCGTGCTCGCCCTGCTCAGCTCGGCCGCGTACCTCGGACTCTGCGCTCTGTTCGGTGTGGGAATCGGGGCACTGGTGCGGTCGACGACCGCAGGCGCGATCATCGTCTTCCTCGCCACTCTGCTGCTTCCCGTGCTCACGTCGCTGCTTCCCTACGGCCTGATCTCCCGCATCCTGCGGATCGGACAGCTGGGCAACGCGGGCGACGCGATGAGTCGTGTCGGCGCGGAGGGCGGACCGTTCCTCGATCTGTGGGCCGGACACATCAGCGTCGGCGCTGGCTGGCTCATCGCGTCGATCTGGGCAGCGGTCGCGCTCGCCGCGGGTGCGCTCGCTCTGCGCACGAGAGACGTATGAGTGGGCGGAGATCAGACCTCGCGATGCTCGGGGTCTACGCGGCCGTGTCGCTGGTGCTCGGCTATCTGTCTGTGGAGTCCTCGCTGACGACTCCGGCGTGGGCGCTGGTGGCGCTCTTCGTCGCCGGCGTCGCAGCGGTTCTCGTGTCGCGACGGCATCCGCTGGCGGCCTTCATCGTCGTGCTCGTGCTCCTGCCCCTGTCGTTCGCCGGCGGCTCCGGTGCCGAAGCGGTGCTGGTCGTCGGCGCGCTGTACCGCAGCGGCGTCGTCGCCCGCCCGCAGCGGGCGTGGCTGGCATTCGCCGCCGCGGCGGCGACCGGAACGATCGCTGCACTGGTGCTCGCGATCCGGGTGCGCGTCGGTCCGCCCCTGCTCGGGCTGGCGCCGCGGGTCGACGTGGACGCTTGGCCACTGGACTGGCTCGGGATCAGCGCGGTCGTGATCGCCGTCGCATTGATCGCCACCCTCGTCGGACTCGACGTCGGCCATCGGCGTCGCGAGCTGCAGGCACTCGCGGAGCGCGCGGAGCAGATGCGCCGAGAGCGGGACCAGGAGGCGCACATCGCCGCCGTCCTCGAGCGCGAGAGGATCTCGCGGGAGATGCATGACGTGATCGCCCACAGCCTCGCCGTGATGATCGCCGTCGCCGACGGTGCGCAGGCATCCGCGGAATCGCGCCCCGAGGAATCGCGTCGTGCGATCGGACGTGTCGCCGAGACCGGGCGCCGCACCCTCGTCGAGATGCGTCGCCTGCTCACCTCCGTCCGCGGTGAGTCCGACGCCGTCGACCGCCAGCGGGTGCAGGCCAGCATGGAGCGCATCCCCGCCCTCGTCGCCGAATCGCGCAGCGCAGGACTGCCGGTCAGGTTCGAGCAGGTCGGTGCCATCGACCTCGATGCCATGGTCGGGCTCACGGTGTACCGCGTCGTGCAGGAAGCGCTGACCAACGTTCTCCGGCACGCGCGCGAGGTGCAGGACGTGCTGGTGAGGATCAGCGTCGCCGACGAGCGACTGTCGATCCTCGTGGAGGATCGATCCGCGCCGGCGGTGCCGATCATCGATCCGGGCCGCGGCCTCGTCGGCATCCGCGAGCGCGCCGCGTTCTATGACGGACACGTCGAGGCGGGGCCCCGACCGGGCGGCGGCTGGCGCGTGTTCGTGCGACTTCAGACGAAGGCAGCGGGATGACCCCGGACGCACCCACCGATCGGATCCGCGTGCTGATCGCCGACGACCAGGAGCTCGTCCGCTACGGCCTCCGTCTCGTGCTCGAGGCGGAGGACGACGTGCACGTGGTCGGCGAAGCGGCCGACGGCGCCTCCGCCGTCGAGGCCGCGATCGCGCTGACCCCCGACGTCATCCTGATGGATGTGCGGATGCCGGGGATCGACGGAATCCGGGCCACGCAGGACCTGGCCGCGCGTCTGCCGCGGACCAGGGTGCTGGTGCTGACCACGTACGATCTCGACGAGTTCGCCTTCGGAGCCCTGCAGGCCGGGGCCGCCGGATTCCTGCTCAAGAACACGAGACCGGCCGAGCTCGTCGCCGCGATCCGCACGGTCGCCACCGGTGATGCGGTGGTCGCACCCCGCATCACCGCGAAGCTCATCGAGGTCGCCCTGCCGCACCTCGCGCCGCCGGACGCCGGGGCCCGGGAGGGCGCGCTCTCGGCGCTGACCGAGCGGGAACGTGACGTCTTCCTGCAGGTCGCGCGCGGCCTCGCCAACAGCGAGATCGCGCAGACGCTGCATCTGAGCGAGTCGACGGTCAAGGCGCATTTCGGCCGCATCCTGGTGAAGCTCGATCTGCCCAGTCGCGTCCAGGCGGTGATCCTGGCCTACGAGCTCGGAATCGTGAGCCCGGGCAGCTGAGACCGCGGGCCGGTCCGGGCGTCGCATCTTGCCAGACTCGTTCCGGAGTGTCCACCACTGCCGCCGCGCGCTGTTCGTTGCCAGACTCGGCGCATGGTGTTCATCGGTTTTCATGCATCGCACGAGCAGATCCCCCCGAGCGCCCTGCTCGAGGCCGTGGTCGAGGCGGAGCGCGCAGGGTTCGACGGGGCGATGTGCTCCGACCACCTCGCACCGTGGACCACGACTCAGGGCGAGTCGGGTTTCGCCCTGAGCTGGATCGCCGCCGCGCTCGCCCGCACCCGCTTCTCGATCGGCATGGTCAATGCTCCGGGTCAGCGGTATCACCCGGTGATGATCGCGCAGGCGTTCGCGACGCTGGAGGAGATGTTCCCCGGCCGCTTCTGGGCGGCGATGGGCAGCGGCGAAGCGGTCAACGAGCACGTGACGGGCGACGGATGGCCCGACAAGAGCATCCGCAACGACCGACTGCGCGAGAGCGTCGATGTGATCCGCCGGCTGATCGGGGGAGAGGAGGTGGACCACGACGGTCTGGTGCGGGTGCATCGCGCGCGGGTCTGGAGCCGACCGGCTGAACCGCCGCCGCTGTTCGCGACCGCTGTGAGCGCCGAGACGGCGGAGTGGGCGGCCTCGTGGGCGCAGGGCCTCGCGACGGTCGCGCAGGAACCGGCCGCACTGCAGCGCGTCGTCGATGCCTACCGGGGTGCAGGAGGCACGGGTCCCTGCATCCTGCAGGTGCATCTCAGCCTGGCCGAGAGCGACGACGCGGCGTTCGGGATCGCGCGCGAGCAGTGGCGGAACGGTCTGCTCGCGCCTCCGGTCACCTGGGATCTCGAGCAGCCGGAGGACTTCGAGGCGGCGCTGGTCGGGATCGATGAGGAGGGGCTCCGCAAGGCCGTCCTCATCGACCACGACGCGACCGCACTGGCCGACCGCATCGCGGATCTGGTTCAGATCGGGTTCGACCGCGTCTACCTGCATCACGTCGGCTCCGAGCAGTCCCGATACCTCGACGCCGCAGCATCCGAGCTCATCCCCGCCTTGAAGGAGCGACTGTGAAGATCACCGACACGAGCGACCTCTGGTGGAAGACCGCAGTCATCTACTGCCTCGACGTCGAGACGTTCCTCGACTCGAACGGCGACGGCGTCGGCGATCTGCAGGGCCTTTCCCAGCGCATCGACTACCTCTCGCAGCTCGGCGTCACCTGCCTGTGGCTGATGCCGTTCTATCCGACGCCCGACCGCGACGACGGCTACGACGTCAGCGACTTCTACGGGATCGACTCGCGACTCGGCACCCACGGCGACTTCGTCGAGGTCATCCGCACTGCACGGGACCGCGGGATGCGGGTGATCGTCGACCTGGTCATCAACCACACCTCCGACCGGCATCCGTGGTTCCTCGCCGCGAAACGGAGTGTGGATTCGCCGTATCGCGACTACTACGTGTGGCGTGACGACGCACCTCCGAAGGGACAGAAGAACGCCGTCTTCCCCGGGCAGGCGAACGGCATCTGGGGCAAGGACGAGAAGTCGGGGCAGTGGTACCAGCACAGCTTCTACGAGCACCAGCCCGACCTGAACATCGCCAACCCTCGGGTGCGTGACGAGATCGCGAAGGTCATCGGCTTCTGGTTGCAGCTGGGCATCTCCGGCTTCCGCGTCGATGCGGTGCCCTTCCTGCTCGAGATCCCCGAGGGCTCCGGCATCCCCGAGCCCCACGATCTGCTGCGCGACATCCGCCGCTTCCTGCAGCGCCGGTCGAGCGAGGCGATCCTGCTCGGCGAGGTCAACCTGCCCTACGACCAGCAGGTGCAGTACTTCGGCGGTGATGATGAGGAAGAGCTCACCATGCAGTTCGACTTCGTCGGGATGCAGTCGCTGTACCTGTCGTTCGCCCGCAAGGACCCCGCTCCGCTGATCGAGGCGCTGCGGGCTCGACCCGTGCTCGGATCCGAGGTGCAGTGGGCGAACTTCCTGCGCAACCACGACGAGCTGACCCTCGACAAGCTCAGCGACAGCGAGCGTCAGGAGGTGTTCGACGCCTTCGCGCCCGATGAGCGCCAGCGCGTGTTCGGGCGGGGCATCACCCGCCGCCTTCCTCCGATGCTCGAGGGCGACCCTCGTCGCATCCGCATGGCCTACAGCCTGCTCTTCACCCTGCCCGGCACCCCGGTGCTGTTCTACGGCGAGGAGATCGGCATGGGGGAGAACATCGAGATCCCCGGCCGCGAAGCGGTGCGGACGCCGATGCAGTGGTCGGTCGACAAGAACGGGGGATTCTCGGATGCCGCGCCCAGCCGGCTCGTCGCTCGGCCACCGTCCGACGGGTACGCGCCGGAGCACGTGAACGTGGCCGCGCAGCTGGGTGACCGCGAGTCGATGCTGTATTTCGTGCGGGCGCTCACCTCGGCGTACCGGATCTCGCCGGAACTCGGCTGGGGAACGCTCGAGATCATCGACCAGCCGGCCGCCTCGCTTCTCGCGCACTCGCTCGCCGCGGACGTGGGCAGGATGATCGCCCTCCACAACTTCGCCGAGGTGCCGGTCACGACTTCGTTCCGGGTGGAGGACGAGCCTGAGGGCACGAGGCTCGTCGATCTGCTCGATCCCGCCCAGATCGCGCTGGGGCCGGACGGCGAGGTCGAACTGGAGGTGCCGGCGTACGGCTACCGCTGGCTCCGGGTCTCGCGACCGGGCGACGGACGCGTGACCTGAGGCTCAGTCGGTGGGCGGCTGTGCCGCGATGAGCTTCATGAAGATCGTCAGCAGGCCGAGCGCATCGCGCGACGGGTCGAGGAGGGCCTGAATCCGCAGCCCGTCGACCATGGCGAGCACGAGCGTGATCTTCTCGTCGGCTGTCAGCAGCTCGCTGTCGCTCGTCGGCAGCGGCCCGTCGCTGAAACGGGATCGCATGCGTTCACGGCGGCCGAGGAAGAACTCGTGGGCCGGATGCTCGGGGTTCGTCGCGGCGATGGCGAGAGCCAGCCAGTTGCGCTGGAAGTCGGGGTGCGCGAACTCGTCGGAGAGCACGGCGCTGAGGATCTGCTCACCCGGCACGTGCGCGGTCATGATCCGTGCGGCGAGGTCTTCTTCGTGCTCTTCCCGCTGGGCGAGGGCGGCGGGAAGCAATTCCTCCTTGCCGGAGAAGTGCCGAAGAAGCGCGGCGTGCGTCATACCTGCTCGACCCGCGATGTCACGGAGAGACGCCCGCTCGTAGCCGTGCTCGGCGAAGCTCGCCAACGCGGCCTCGGCGATCTGTGCACGCCTCGCCGGGGTGGTGGCGCTCTGACCACGCCGGCGGGGGGAAGTCTCTGCGGTCGGCGGTGAGGTCATGTTCCCACCCTCTCATTTTTGCCTTCTGTTACCAAAGTGGTTACTATCGCTTCGGGGTCGCAATCGGTTGCCATACGGATTTCGATCACATCTCGCGAAGGACGCCCAGTGGAGGGCGCCGCGGATCACTGAACGATGAAGGAGTCCAGGTGACCAAGAGTGAATTCGACCGCAGCGACACGATCGACTCGATCGCTGCGGCTCAGCCGGTGGGCGGCAACACGCCAGACAGCACGCCCGTCGAGGGCGCTGCCGTGGGTGCTGAGCCGACCGCTCGAGTGAGCGGTGGCTACATCTTCTGGCTGATGCTCGCGAACTTCGGCGCCTCGATCGCGATGATGGTGCCGCTGGCCTACGGCCTCGCGCTGCGCATCACCGAGCTCGCTCCCGGGCACGAGGAGGTGCTCGGATACGTCACCGGCACCGCTCAGCTGATCTTCCTCGTGCTCAGCCCGATGATCGGCATCTGGAGCGACCGGACGCGCTCTCGCTTCGGCCGCCGCACGCCGTTCCTGTTCCTCGGCGCTGCCCTCGGACTCGTCGGCGCGGTCATCATCGGCTTCGCGCCGAACCTGCTCCTCGTCGGCGCCGGCTGGGTCGTCGCGATGACCGGATGGTCGACCGCCGGAGCGGCGATCCAGACCCTGCAGGCCGACAAGCTCCCCGAAGAGCAGCGCGGCAAGGTCTCGGCACTCACCGGTCTGATGACGCAGGTCGCGCCTGTCCTCGGCATCGGCATCGCCTACGCGGTGTCGTCCAGTACGTTCCTCGTCTTCTTCGTGCCCGCCGTCATCGGCGTCGTACTGCTCGTGCTCCTTCCCACCTTCAAGAAGGAAGGCAGCTCGAAGGACCTGGTCGTCGACTCGTCGGTGACTCTCAAGAAGGTCATCTCGGGCTACGGCTTCAACGCTCGCAAATACCCCGACTTCGCCTGGAACTGGGTCGGACGCATGGTGTTCTTCATCGGGCTCTACTTCAACACCACCTTCGGCACGTTCTTCTATGCCCAGCGTCTCGACCTCCCGGTGCGCGAGGTCGCAGGCGTGGTCGCCACAGTCGGGATGCTCGGAGTGGTGGCGGCCGCGGGCGGAGCACTGCTGGGAGGTTTCCTCTCGGACAAGCTCAAGCGACGTCGACTCTTCGTGCTCATCGCAGCCTTCATCTTCATCGGAGGTGCGCTCGCCGAGGCGTTCGCCTGGTCGCTGCCGCAGCTCATCATCGGCGCCGTGCTCATGCAGCTCGCGATCGCCGTGTTCGCCACGGTCGACCAGGCGATCGTCTACGCCATCATCCCTGACCGCGCCGAATCCGGTCGATACATGGCAGTCGTGGCGTTCGCCCAGAAGATCCCCAGTGCGATCGCTCCGCTGATCGCGCCGCTGATCATCACGATCGGTGCGGTCGGAGCCGAGAAGAACTACACGCTGCTGTATCTGATCGGCGCGGTGTTCGCGCTCGTCGGCGGTCTCATCATCATGTTCAAGGTCAAGGGAGTGCGCTGAGATGACGCTCGCATCGAACCCGGCTCCCGCGCCCACAGCGCCCTACGATCTGCGGATCGACAGCGGAGGAGACGAGCTCGTCGTCTCCGAGGCTGCTCCGCGGCTGTCGTTCACGGTCCCCGCCGGCGCGACGGCGTGGACCGGGTTCGAGCTCGAGGCCATCGTCGACGGCGAGCGCCGGGCTCGGGTGCCGCTCGCACCCGGCGCGCACCTCTTCATCGACTGGCCATGGGTTCCGCTCTCGAGCGGTCAGCGGGTGCAGTGGCGCGCTCGCGCGCTGAACGCAGACCGTCTGTCGGACTGGTCGGAGTGGTGTTCCTTCGAGAGCGGTCTGCTCGATGCGGACTGGAGCGCTGAGTGGATCAGCCCCGTCGAGCACGACGATCCCGGATACGGTGCGCGCCCCGCTCACACACTGGGCCGGCGATTCGAGGCCCGCGACATCACGTCGGCACGGCTGTATTCGACCGCTCTCGGCCTCTACGAAGCTCGACTGAACGGCGAGCGTGTCGGCACCGTCGAACTGTCGCCCGGTTCCACGTCGTACGACCGCACGTTGTACGCCCAGGCCGCCGATGTGACCAGGCTCCTCGTCGACGGATCGAACTCGCTCGAGATCGAGCTCTCCGACGGGTGGTACCGAGGACAGGTGGGGGCATTCCGTCTTCCGGCGGGGTGGGGCACGACGCTCGCCGCGCGCGCAGAGCTCCACCTCGAGCTCTCCGACGGAACGCGGCGGGTGATCCGCACCGACGGGGAGTGGACGAGCACTCCCTCGGCCATCGTGCGGGCCGACCTGATGGACGGCCAGACGACTGACTTCCGCGCGGCCGAGCGGCGGGCGGAGCCCGTGATCGTCGGCGCAGTCGACGGTCCCTCGATCTCGTGGTCGCCCGCCCCGCCGATGCGCGTCGTGGAGACACGCGACGTCGTGAGTGCGAACCGGGTCGACGACGACACCTGGGTTCTCGATTTCGGCCAGAACGCCTCGGGCTGGGTGCGCCTCACCGATCTCGGTCCTGCGGGAACGCGCACCGTGATCGACTACGGCGAGTACGTCTCGCCCGGGGGCGACCTGAGCACTGCTCATCTCGATTCGACAAAGCCCGGGGAGCCCGACGTCGTGTTCGTGCAGCATGACGAGGTCGTCTCGGCGGGAGGGGTCGAGGTCTTCGAACCGCGTCATACCGTTCACGGCTTCCAGTACGCGCGAGTGCGCCGCGAAGCAGCTCCCTTCGACCCGGCGACGGCGCAGATGCGCGTCGTGCAGACAGACCTGCGCCGCACGGCATCCTTCGAGTCGAGCGATCCCGACCTCAACCGGCTGCACGAGATCGCCGACTGGAGCTTCCGCGGCAACGCGGTCGACGTCCCCACCGACTGTCCGACGCGCGAGCGTCTCGCCTGGACAGGCGACTACCAGGTCTTCGCGCCCACCGCCGCCCGCTTGTACGACGTGCTCGGGTTCACCCGCAAGTGGCTGCGGTCGGTGCGTGACGATCAGTTGGACGACGGTCGTGTCGCGAACTTCTCGCCCGACGGCCGACGCATCAAGCTCAAGCTCGACGACCAGTTCGCGATGATGACGGGCTCGTCGGGGTGGGGCGACGCGATCACCTTCGTCCCGTGGGAGATGTACGAGGCATATGGCGACGCTCAGGTTCTGCAGGAGAACTGGGATGCGATGGTGCGGTGGGTCGAGTGGGTTCTCGGCGCCGCGCGTGCGAACCGGCATCACTCTCGCATCGAGCGTTCTGCCGAGCCGATGCCGCACGAGGAATACGTGTGGGACGGCACGTTCCATTGGGGCGAGTGGACGGAGCCGGTCGCCAAAGCCGAGGACGGGTCTCGTCTCGACCCGATCAAGACCAACCCGATGGCCTGGTTCATGGCGGACAAGGGAGAGGTGGGCACGGCCTACCTGTACCGTTCGAGCCGAATCCTCGCCGATGCCGCGGCCGTGCTCGGCCGCGTAGATGAATCCGCAAAGTATGCCGCGATCGCCGACCGCGTGCTCGACGCGTGGCGCACCGAGTTCGTCGTCGGCGAGGGGCGAACCGTCCAGGACACCCAGGCCGCCTACGTGCGCGCTCTCTCGTTCGGCCTCATGCCCGAGTCTCTTCGCCCTGCGGCGGCGCGGCGACTCGTCGAGCTCATCCGCGACGCCGGCACGCACCTCGGCACGGGCTTCCTGTCGACGGGGGACCTGCTGCCGATCTTGGCCGACAGCGGCCATGCCGATGTCGCCTACGACCTGCTCCTCCAACGGAGCGCCCCCTCGTGGATGTACATGATCGACAGGGGTGCGACCACGGTCTGGGAGGACTGGGAAGGCATCGATGACGAGGGCATCGCTCACGAGTCGCTGAATCACTACAGCAAGGGTGCGGTGATCCGCTTCCTGCACACCCATACGCTCGGTCTCCGTCAGGATCCGGAGTCGATCGCCTGGGAGTCGTTCACGATCGCGCCGCTCCCCGGCGGCGGGGTCACCTGGGCGAAGGGACACCTCGACTCCCCGCAGGGGCGCATCCGAGTCGAGTGGCGGATCGAGCGGGATCGGCTCGTCATCGAGGCCGATATCCCGACGGGGACTCGAGCGACGATCGTGTTCCCCGACGGGACGACGCGGGTCGCCAGGCCCGGAGCATTCACCGGATCAGGCGACCTCGCCGTCGCCCGCTGAGCATCGGATCAGCCGTCGTGACCCGCGGCCTGCAGCTCTCGGTTGATCGCCCGCAGGCCGACGGCGAGCGACTCCAACTCCTCGATCGTGAGACCGTCGAGGATGTCGGCACCCATCTCAGGGCGGGCCGCCATGATCTTCCCGATGACGTCCCGCCCGAGAGGCGTGGGGAGCAGGCGTCGGACGCGCTGATCCGCAGCATCCGTCAGACGTTCGGCGAGCCCCTGGTCGACGAGCCGCTCGACGAGCTTTGACATCGTGGCGAGGGACACATCGAAGGACGACGCGAGATCGCTGGTGGTGTTGCGGTCCGCGACCACGATCGAGGTGAGCACCTTGAGCTGCTGGATCGTCAGCTGCGTGCTCAACAGGGAGCCGATCATGCGGGGGAGCGAGCGCACCGACACGGCCAGGGTGAGGGCATCGATGTTCTCCAGTGCCTCCGCACGCCTCCGGTTGTTGCTCACCTCAGTACCGTAACGCGCTCTGGGGCTATTCCCAGCGACATTTGCTTAGCTTCAGGCTAACCTTCTGAGAAGGAACCGATCCGGGGTCGTGTCGGGTTCAGGTGCACGCCGTCCCCAGTTCGCGTCGACCTGCGCCCGGCGCCCGGGCGACAGGAGGGCGGAACCATGACGAACGACGCACGAAGCACTGATGAGCAGATCGCGAAACTCCGGGAGCTGCGAGAGAAGTACGCACAGGAGCGCGAACGGCGGGTCCGCCCCGATGGAGCGACCCAGTATCGATCGGCTCTCGGCGAGTACGGCTACTACGCCAAGGACCCGTACACGCCGCGGGTCGACCGGGAGCCGATGCGTGACCGCGTCGAAGCGCTCGTGATCGGGGCAGGCTTCGGCGGGCTGCTCGCCGGTGCGGGGCTGCGCGACGCGGGAATCGAGTCCGTGCGGCTGATGGATGAGGCGGGCGACGTCGGCGGCACCTGGTACTGGAACCGCTATCCCGGCATCCACTGCGACATCGAATCGTACGTCTACATGCCGCTCCTCGAAGAGACCGGATACATCCCGAGCACGAGGTATGCACCGGGCGAGGAGATCCGTCAGCACGCCGTGCGGATCGCGGAGCACTACGACCTCTACCGCGACTTCGTCGGCCACACCCGCGCGACCGGTCTCACGTGGGACGAGGAGGCCGCGGAGTGGGTCGTCGAGACCGACCGAGGCGATGTGTTCCGCGCGCGGTATGTGATCACCTCCTCGGGCACCCTGACGCAGCCGAAGCTCCCCGGCATCCCCGGTATCGAGCGTTTCGCGGGGCATACCTTCCACACCAGCCGGTGGGACTACGCCTACACCGGCGGGTCCGCCGACGGGGATCTCGCGAAGCTGACCGACAAGCGCGTCGCAGTCGTCGGCACCGGCGCGACCGGGCTGCAGGTGATCCCGCACCTGGCCGAGCACGCGCGCGAGCTGCTCGTCTTCCAGCGCACGCCCTCGACCGTCGATGTGCGCGACAACCGGCCCACGGATCCGGAGTGGGTGGCGACGCTCTCTTCCGGGTGGCAGCGCGAGCGGATGGACAACTTCCTCGAGGTGCTGGCCGGCGAGCCCGTCGAATCACTCGTGCAGGACGGGTGGACGTCGACTCACCGGCTGCAGCGGAGCATCCTCTCGGGAAGCATCGACGGGTCCGTGTCGGAGGAGGATCGGCTGCTGCAGGAGGAGCTCGACGACGCCGTGAAGATGGATGCGCTTCGGGCTCGGGTCGACGAGATCGTCGACGACCCGTCGACCGCGGCCGCGCTCAAGCCCTGGTACCGGTACATGTGCAAGCGGCCGGGGTTCAGCGACCTCTATCTGCAGTCGTTCAACCGCCCGAATGTGACCCTCGTCGACACGGCCGACACCCACGGCATCACCGCACTCACCGAGACATCGGTCGTCGTCGGCGAGAGGGAGTACGAGGTGGACTGCCTCATCTTCGCCACCGGATTCGATGTCGGAGTCTCGGGTGTGGTGTCGGGCACTCTGCCCGTGGCAGGGCGCGGAGGCCGAGCTCTTCTCGAGGCCTGGGGGATGGGCCCGCGGACGCTGCACGGATTCACCACTCACGGGTTCCCCAATCTGTTCCAGCTCGGCCCGATGCAGAACGCGAACTCGGTGAACTTCGTGCACATCCTGCAAGAGCAGGCGCTGCACATCACCGCCGTGATCGCTCGGGCGCAGCAGGTCGGTGCGCGCCGCATCGAGCCGACCGCTGAGGCCGAGGATGCCTGGTGCCGCACGGTCGTGGAGACCTCGAGAGATGTGTCGGAGTTCCAGGCGCAGTGCACGCCGGGCTACTACAACGGAGAGGGTTCGCGCACGATCGGCGGCCTCACGTACTCCCCGGGACCGGTCGCCTTCCATCGTCTGCTGCGCGAGTGGCGTGACGGAGACATGGCTGAGCTGCTCGTCATCGACGGTGCGGACGAACGTGTGCGCGAGTCGGCCGAGATCGGAGTCTCGGCATGAGGGCGGCGCCGGCGACCGCGGTGTGCGCGGTCGGGGTGCTGGCTCTCTTGGTGGGGTGTTCGCCCGCCGATCCGGATGTGGCGCAGACCGATGCTCCGTCCGACGGGCCCCCTGCGCAGCAGATCTCGGAACAGCTGCTCCAGGCGACGGAGCCTCACGAGCTCACCGGAGGGACGCTGCTCGAAGGGCCGACCTTCCACGAAGACGGGTCGCTCTTTCTGGTCGACGTGATGGCGCCGGCCGGGGAGGCGAAGGTGCTGAGCGTCGACGTGGAGGAGCGCACGGTCGAGCAGGTCTTCACCGACGAGACGAGCGCGTTCACCTCGGCGCAGTTCCACCCGAGTGACGGTCGCCTGTACCTCACCGACTTCATCGGTGGGGGTGTCATGAGCATCACGGCCGAGGGAGAGGACCCGCAGGTGCACTTCTCGGGTGACGTCGACGGCGTCGCGATGCTGCCGGACGACATCGCGTTCCATCCCGACGGCACCATGTTCGTGACCGACACCCGCGGCATGGACGGTCCAGGGTGGGAGACGCCGGGGCGTGTGGTGAGAATCGGCACCGACGGGCAGGCGTCGACCCTCGCGGGCGACCTGCCCTCTCCGAACGGCATCGTCTTCGACGAGGCGGATGCGGGACTCTGGGTTGCGCAGTACAACGCGAACCGGATCGACTACTTCGCTCTCGACGAGACGCGCACCCGCGTCGTCTCGGCCCACCCCGCCATCCATGTCGACGGCGGGATCGGACGCATCGACTCGACCGCGGTCGACGCCGAGGGCAACATCTATCAGATGTTCCACGAGAAGGCCGAGATCGTGGTGTTCGCGAAGACCGGTGAGCAGATCGGCAGGATCCGCGTGCCGGGCGAGGGGCTCGAGTCGGCGACGAACATCGCCATCGCACCGGGGACGACCGACGGATATCTCGTCGTCAGCGGCCCAGCGGGCGGCTTCGTGCACACCTTCGAGGCCTACGGGGAGGGCATCCGTCAGTCGAACGGCGGGTGAATCCGCTGCGAAGGTCGCGTCCATTGCTGATGGACAGGACGCTTCTTCCCTGTCGAGGTCACCCGACGGGTCGCGCGGTCGACTCGCGCACGACGAGATCGAGCGGGAGGACGACCTTCGACGGGACGCGATTCCGCTCGGGGTCGATGAGTGTCTCCATGGCCCGCGTGCCGATCTCACGCAGCGGCGAGTGGAGCGTCGTCAGTGCCGGCACGGCGAGCTCGGCGCTGAAGATGTCGTCGAACCCGATCACGCTGAATGCCTCGGGCAGCGTGAGGCCGGCGCCTCGAGCCGCTCGGAGCAGTCCATGAGCGACCAGGTCGTTGTAGGCGAGAACGGCGGTCACGCCGCTGGCGCGCACGCGCCGGAGCGCATCCGCACCTGCGTCGACGGTGGGGGAGTCCACGGCGATCTCCACCAGGGAGATGTCACGCGACATCGAACGGTCGAGCGTGAGCTCCCACCGGGAGCGGTTGATCTGCAGGCCGCCCAGGCCGAGGTATGCGACCGACCGATGCCCGAGATCTCGCAGATGGTCGATAGCAGCGGTCAGTCCCATCGCAAGATCGGGGATCACGCTCGGCAGGGACGGTGCCGAGTGATTCGCCGCCACGATCGGCTTCACGCGAGCGAGGTCTGCGAGGGCTGCATCGTCGAGGCGCGAGGCGACGACGAGCAGGCCGTCGACAGACGACTGCAGAGCCTCGATGGTCTCCCGTTCGATGTCGGCTGCGGCTTCGGTCTCCGACACGACGAGGGTGAAGCCGCCGGCGCGGGCGACCTGCTCCGCGCCGCGGATCAGCTCGAAGTGCACCGGGTTCGTGATGTCGGGGAGCACGATCGCGAAGGTGCCCGACCGGCCGGTGGGAAGTGCTCTCGCCATCGGGTTGGCCCGGTAGCCGAGCTCCGCGGCCGCCGCGCGGATCTTCTCCTCGGTCGCCGCGTTCGTGCGACCCGGCTTGTTGAGGGCGCGGGAGACGGTCGAGGGGTTGAGCCCGACCCGCTGCGCGATGTCGTAGATGGTGGGTCGGCGAGCCGAGCGCTCCTCGTCATTCGGAAGCTCAGGGGATGCGTGTGTCTCGTCTGGCGACATCGAGTGTCTTCCCCTCCATCGTGGCGACCGGCATCCGGTTCCTCGATCGTAGGGCAGGAGTCGCTTCGTGCAGGCGCACAGCGGGTCGAACGGCTTTGGCAACCGATTGACAAAATCGATGAGAACCGATCTGATAGAAGAATGCTCCAGCCGCAACGCCGCGACCGCGACCGCCTGCTTCCTGCCGACCCGGCGACGCGCTCCGTCGCACGATCCCTGTACGAGCGCGTGTCCTCTGCTCCGATCATCTCGCCGCACGGCCACGTGCCCGTCGAATGGCTCGTCGAGGATCGGCCTTTCGCCGACCCGGCATCGTTGCTGATCACGCACGACCACTACGTGACCCGGCTGCTGCATGCGTCGGGTGTCGGGCTCGATGCGCTCGGCGTGGGTGGCTCGGTGGCGGACCCGCGCGAGGTGTGGCGGCTGTTCGCCGAACGGTGGCCGCTGTTCGCCGGCACCGCGTCGGGGTACTGGCTGAGCGAGTCGCTCGAGAACGTGCTCGACCTGCGGACGCCGCTCACTGCCGCGACTGCGGACGATGCCTACGATCACATCGCCGCGAAGCTCGTCGATCCCAGCATGCGCCCGCGTGCGCTCTTCGAGAGCTTCGGCATCGAGGTTCTCGCGACGACCGACGATCCGCTCGATGATCTCGCGGGGCACGCTGCGCTCGCCGCCGAGGGCGCGGTCGGCAGAGTCGTTCCCACGTTCCGTCCCGATCGCTATCTCGATCCGGACGCGGCGGGGTTCGCCGAGAACCTGCGGCGCCTTCTCGACGTGACGGGCAAGCCGAGCACGTTCGCCGGCTACCTCGCAGCGCTCGAACAGCGGAGGCGGTACTTCATCGAGCACGGGGCCGTATCGGCCGACCATGGCGTCGAGGTGCCCGACACCCTCGATCTCGACGACGCTGACGGACAGACGCTTTTCGCCCGGGTCATGTCGGGACAGGCGGATGCCGCAGATCGTCAGGCGTTCCGGGCGCACATGCTGCTGCAGATGGCCAGGATGAGCGTCGATGACGGCTTGGTCATGACGGTGCATGCGGGTGTGGTGCGCAATCACAGCAGCGAGACGTTCCGACGCTTCGGCGCCGACACCGGGCATGACATCCCCCGACGAACAGACTTCGTCGGGGGGTTGCGGCCCCTGCTCGAGCGGTTCGGGCTCGAGCGCGATCTGCACCTCGTGCTGTTCGCGGTCGACGAGACCGTCTACTCGCGGGAGATCGCTCCGCTGGCCGGCTTCTATCCGAGCGTCTATATCGGCGCGCCCTGGTGGTTCCTCGACGCTCCCGATGCGATGGCGCGGTTCCGCTCTGCGGTGACCGAGACAGCGGGGTTCTCACGCGGGTCGGGTTTCATCGACGACACCCGAGCGTTCCTGTCGATCCCCGCGCGGCACGACACTGCTCGCCGAGCGGATGCCGCGTTCCTCGCGCGGCTGGTGGTCGAAGGACGTGTGGACGAGGAATCGGCCGCCGCGATCATCGACGACATCGTCGGCCCGCAGCCGAAGCGGGTGTTCAAGCTGTGAGCGGGGGGACACTCGGGGTGCGTACGTCCCCGGCACCGCCCGTGCGGATCGTGCACGTGGGTCTCGGTGCCTTCCATCGCTCTCATCTGGCCTGGTACACGGCCCATGCGTCGGACGCGTCTGAATGGGGGATCGCGGCGTACACCGGGCGAAGCGCCGGACTCGCAGAGGATCTCTCGGCGCAGGACGGTCTGTACACGCTGGTCGTGCGCTCGACGGCAGGGGACGAGGCCGAGCGAATCGGCAGCATCGTCCGCGCGCATCCTGGCACCGACATCTCCGGGTTCCTGACTGACGTCGCCGCTCCAGCGACGGCAGTCGTCAGCCTCACGATCACCGAGGCCGCGTACGCAGATCAGGCGCTGCCCCTCGATCGGACGCTCCTCTCAGATTCGAAGGACACCGATCTCTCCGACACCCGTCCGTCCACCGCTATCGGTCGTCTGGTGCTCGGTCTCGAGGCGCGCCGCCGCGCGGGGTCGGGCGCGCTTGCGCTGGTGTCCTGCGACAACCTGCCCGAGAACGGTGGCGTTCTGCGCCAGGCGGTCCACTCGGTCGCGACCGAGGTGCCGGGGCTCGTCGACTGGATCGATGCGCACGTGTCGTTCGTGTCGAGCTCGGTGGATCGGATCACCCCTCGGCTCTCGGACGAGGAGACGACCGAGCTCTCGCAGCGTTATGGGGATCGTGTGCCTGTCGTCGCAGAACCGTTCTCTGACTGGGTCATCGCCGGGGAGTTCCCCGCCGGCAGACCGCAGTGGGAGTCGGCGGGGGCCCGCTTCACCGGCGACCTCGAACCGTGGGAGGCACGAAAGCTCTGGCTGCTGAACGGTGCTCATACCCTGCTCGCGTCGCTCGGTCGGCTTCGGGGACATCTCACCGTCTCCGAGGCGATAGCCGACGCAGAGTGTCTCGGTGCCGTCGACGCGTACTGGGATGAGGCCTGCCGGCATCTTCCGGCAGAGCTCGAGCTGCCCGAATACCGTGCGGCGCTGCTCGAGCGGTTCCGGAACCCCCGCATCCGGCACCTTCTCGCGCAGATCGCACTCGACGCAGACACCAAGATGCGAGTGCGCATCGCTCCGGTGGCCGAGCGTGAACGCGCGGCGGGCCGCACCGCTGCTGCGTGCGTGGCGGTCGTCGCTGCGTGGCTGGCAATCGACGGCGGGGCATCGGATCATGCAGGGGCGGAACGCGCGGTCGCCGACCTCAGCCCTGCGCTCGGTGCCGATGAGGTGTTCGTCGATGCGGTGCTCGCAGGTCGCCGGTCTCTGGGGGATCTCACGCTTCGGTAACATCTTGGCAATCGGTTGTCATCTTGCTGGAACCCTGCTTTACTGACAACAGACGCCGCTGTCTTCGTCCGCTTCACCCTCAGTGACAAGCGGTTGCGCATCAAGTCGTTTCATCCAAAGGAGTATGAACAATGTGGAATACCCGTAAGCATCGTCGCCGCGTGGCTCTACCCGCCGCGCTGCTCATCACCGCGCTCGTAGCGACAGGCTGCGCCGCAGGCAGCGAGCCCGCGCCGGACGACTCGTCGTCGGCCGTCGTGGAGAAGGACCTCGCAGTCGCCGCGGTGTCTGCCCCCAACTCGCTCGATCCCGCTCAGATCGTCGACGGTCAGCAGATGTTCGTCTGGTCGTCGATCCTCGACACCTTGCTGCGCAAGGACCCGGAGACTGGCGAGCTGCTTCCAGGCGCGGCCGAGAAGTGGGAGTACAACGAAGACGGCACTCAGCTGACCCTCACGCTGCGCGACGGCATGACGTTCAGCTCGGGAGACCCGGTGGATGCTGCCGCGGTCGCTGCGACCCTGCTGCGTTCGAAGGCCACGCCCGGAGCCGTACAGAGCCGCCTCGCCGCGGTCGCGGACGTCGTGGCAGAGGACGACAAGACCGTCGTCATCAGCTTCTCGGCATTCGACCCCCAGTTCCTCGACAACCTCGCCCAGGGCCCTGGTGCCATCGGCGATCCCGCGACCATGGATGAAGAGCGCACGGCCACCGACCCGATCGGATCCGGCCCGTTCACTCTCGACGTCGACAAGACCGTCCCGGGCAGCAGCTACGTCCTCGTCAAGCGCGATGAGTACTGGGACGCCGACAATGTGCCGTTCAAGACGCTCACCGTCAAGGTGCTGCAGGACCCGACGGCATCCCTCAACGCACTGCAGGCGGGCGAGCTCAACGCGGCGACCGTGCAGTCGCAGGTCGTCTCGCAGCTCGACGCGAACAAGTTCACCATCACGGTGAACGACGCGGTGGCCGTGGGGTACCTCAACATCCTCGATCGCGCCGGCGAGAAGTTCCCGGCGCTCGGTGACGTGAAGGTGCGTCAGGCGATCAACATGGCGATCGACCGCGAGGGCGTGCTCAAGGGGATCTTCAGCGGAGTGGGTATCGCCACGACGCAGCTGGTCAGCCCGTTCGGCGAGATCTACGACGAGAAGCTCAACGACGAGTATGAGTACGACCCCGAGAAGGGCAAGGAGCTCGTCGAAGAGGCAGGCTACGCCGGAGAGAGCTTCCAGATCCCGAGCACCTTCCTCAGCACCACGATCGAGCCCGTGCTGACGCAGGCGTTCGCCGACATCGGTCTGACACTCGAGTGGGTGACCGTGCCGCCGCAGCAGGCGCAGGCAGCTGCTCGCTCCGGTGACTACGGGCTGTACTACCAGATCCTCGGATTCAACTCGGACTCCGCCGATCTCGCCACCACGATCGGCGCCGCCGGCTTCGGCAACCCGACCGGGTACACCGATCCGACGCTCGATGGCTACTTCGACGAGATCAACAACACCGTCGACTTCGCGGATGCTCTCCCGGTCTACAAGGAGCTGAACGAGTACGTCGTGGATCAGGCGCTCGTCGCCCCGATCGCCTATATCGGCGCGACGTGGGCGACCGCTGACGGGATCACCTACGTCGGCAAGGCGAACACCCTCGCAACCATCCGACAGTTCGACGTCACCGAGTGAGTGACGGGTGGGGATGCGGCGCGCCGCATCCCCACCACACACCGGGAGTCTCTTGATGCTCAGCTATATCCTCCGCCGACTCGGCGCCGGCGTCGTGCTCGCGATTCTGGTCACCCTCATCACCTTCCTTCTCCTCAGCACTTCGTTCAACGACGTCGCTCAGGCCATCCTCGGCACGTCGGCGACGCCCGATGTGGTCGATGATCTGATCGCAGCGAAGGGGTGGGATCGCCCTGTCATCGTGCAGTACTTCGACTGGCTGATCCACGCCGTGCAGGGTGACTTCGGCGTCTCGGTGTACACATCGCTGCCGGTCGGACCCTCGGTTCTCCAGCGGCTCGCGGTCACGCTCTCGATCATCGTCCCAGCACTGATCCTGACGGTCATCCTCTCCGTCTTCCTCGGCGTCTGGGCGGCATCGCGCGGCGGGATCGTCGACCGCATCGCCCAGGGGATCTCGCTCATCGGCTACATCGTTCCCGGTCTCCTCCTGGCGATCGTCCTCGTCGTCGTGTTCGCGGTGCAGCTCAAGTGGCTTCCGGCCACCGGGTTCACGCCGTTCGCCGAGGACCCGGGGGCATGGGTGCGCAGCATCACCATCCCGGTGATCGTGCTGACCATCGGCGGCGTCGCCAACATGGCGGCCCAGGTGCGAGGCAGGATGATCGACGAGCTCCGTCGCGACTACATCCGAACCCTGCGCACGCGGGGATCGTCGACCACCTCGATCGTCATCAAGCACGCTCTGCGCAACGCCGCGAGCCCCGCGCTCACGGTGATGTCGCTGGAGTTCATCCAGATGTTCGGCGGCGCACTCATCATCGAGAACGTGTTCGCGCTCCCGGGCTACGGAAGCTTCGCGTTCAACGCCTCCCTGCAGGGCGACATCCCCGTGATCATGGGCATCACCGCCTTCGGCGTGCTGCTCGTCACCGTCGTCAACCTCCTCACCGACCTGGCCAACGGTTGGCTGAACCCGAAAGCGAGAGTCCATTGAGCGACGAACGCCCACCCCAGACCACCACCGGCACCGTGACACCTCCCAGCACCGAGCTGCTCGTCACCCTCGAGAACGCAGCGAAGACCCGCACGTCGACCTGGCGCCGCATTCTGCGCGACCCGCAGGCCGTCGTGACGCTCGGGCTTCTCGCCGTGATCTTCCTGCTCGGGCTGCTCACACCGTGGCTCGCGCCGCACGGTCCGAACGACGCCGATCTTGCGATGATCAACGCGCCGGTCGGCACCCCCGGGTACCTGCTCGGTGCCGACGAGGCCGGGCGCGACATCCTGTCGCGGCTGCTGCACTCGATCAACACGGCAGCGATCTCGGCTCTGATCGGAGCCGGTGTCGCCCTGCTCGTCGGAGTGGTCGCCGGCCTCATCGGCGGCTACTTCGGAACCGTGACGCGAGCCACCACCGAGTGGCTGTTCAACCTCATCATGACCTTCCCCGGCATCCTGCTGCTGATCATCCTGATGCCGGTCACCGGGGGCGACTACCGCTTCACGATGCTGATCTTCGGCGTGCTGCTGTCGCCCGGCATCTACCGCATCGTTCGCAACCTCGTGCTCGGGGTGAAGAACGAGCTCTATGTCGATGCCGCCCGAGTGTCGGGGCTCGGCAACCTGCGTATCCTCGGTCGCCACGTGCTCTTCGTCGTGAGAGGGCCGATCATCATCGCCGCGGCCTTCATGGCGGGCTCTGCGATCGCCGTGCAGTCGGGTCTCGCCTTCCTCGGCGTCGGTTCGCTGCAGATCCCGAGCTTCGGCTCGATGATCTCCTCGGGCTTCCGCAACCTCTACATCGCCCCCACGCAGTTCCTGTGGCCGAGTCTGCTGCTCGGCGTCATCACGGCATCGCTCGTGCTGCTCGGCAACGCTCTGCGCGACATCCTGGAGGGCTCCATGCCGAAACCGGCGAAGGTCGGACGCGGTCAGCGCGTGCTCGACAGCGCCGGAGAGGCGACGGCCGCGAGGACCGGGCTGCTCGAGATCAATGACCTGGCCATCGCCTACCCGCGTCCGAGCGGCGGCCTGAACGAGGTCGTGCGCGGCGTCGATCTGTCGATCGCCCGCGGACAGATCGTCGGGTTGGTCGGCGAATCCGGGTCGGGGAAGTCGCAGACCGCGTTCGCATCGCTGGGGGTGCTGCCCAACGAGGCGGTGATCACCCGCGGGTCGATCCGCTTCGACGGGCGCGAGCTCGTCGGCCTCACGGATGCGCAGATGCGTCAGCTGCGCGGCAAGGAGATCGCGTACATCCCGCAGGAACCCATGTCGAACCTCGATCCGTCCTACAAGGTCGGCGCACAGCTCGTCGAGGGCGTGCGGTCGGCCCTCGGCGTGACGCGTGCCGAGGCATCCGCCCGGGTGCTCGCGCTGCTCGAGAGGGTCGGCATCGCGGACCCGAAGCGCACCTTCGACTCCTACCCCCATCAGATCTCGGGCGGCATGGCGCAGCGTGTGCTGATCGCGGGCGCCGTCGCGAGCCGGCCGAAGCTGCTGATCGCCGACGAGCCGACGACGGCACTGGACGTCACGGTGCAGGCCGAGATCCTCGACCTGCTGCGAGACCTGCAGTCCGAGCTCGACATGGCGATCCTCCTGGTCACGCACAACTTCGGTGTCGTCGCCGACCTGTGCGACCGCATCGCGGTCATGCAGAATGGCGTGATCGTCGAGTCCGGCACCGCTGCGGAGGTGTTCTCGCACCCGACGCACGAGTACACGAAGATGCTGCTCGGTGCGATCCTCGACGAGAGCACGGTCCGCACCGATCCGCCCGTCGCGGCCTCCGATGAAAGGACAGACCGATGAGCCTTCTCGAGGTCGATGAGCTTCGTGTCGCCTTCCCCGGACGGGGATGGCGGGCCAAGCCGGTCGAGGTGCTGCACGGCGTCTCGCTCAGCGTCGCGCCGGGGGAGACCCTGGGGCTTGTCGGCGAATCCGGATCGGGCAAGACCACGATCGGACGCGCGGTGCTGGGCCTGGTGAAGCCGTCCGGCGGCGACATCCGGTTCGACGGGACGTCGATCGCCGGAATCTCACCTCGCGATCGTCGTCGCCTGTCTCGTGACATCCAGGTGGTGTTCCAAGACCCGTACACGTCGCTCAACCCGTCGATGACCATCGGCGACATCCTCGCCGAGCCGCTGGTGATCCAGGGCGCGACGGCGAAGGATGCACGCTCGCGGGTCAAGACCCTGCTCGACCAGGTCGGGTTGCCTTCGGATGCCGTCGAGCGACTGCCCCGAGAGTTCTCGGGCGGTCAGCGTCAGCGTGTAGCCATCGCGCGCGCGCTGGCTCCTGAGCCTCGCCTGATCGTGTGCGATGAGCCGGTGTCTGCTCTGGACCTCTCGACCCAGGCACGCGTGCTCGATCTGTTCGTCGAGATCCAGAGGGCGACCGGGGTCGCCTACCTCTTCGTGTCGCACGATCTCTCGGTCGTCCGCCACATCAGTCACCGGGTGGCCGTTCTGTACCGGGGTGACCTCGTCGAGACCGGATCGGCCGAGCATGTGACCTCGACCCCCGACCATCCCTACACGCAGAAGCTGCTGCTCGCGGCCCCGGTCGCCGATCCCGCCCGTCAGCGCGAGCGGCGACTCGAGCGCCGCCGCATCATGGAGGCATCATGACCCAGAATCCGATCATCCCCGGCTACCACCCGGATCCGTCGATCTGCCGCGTGGGCGACGACTACTACCTCGCGAACTCGAGCTTCGAGTACTCGCCGGGAGTCCCGCTGTTCCACTCCCGTGACCTGATCTCGTGGACCCAGGTCGGCAACGTCCTCGATCGACCGGAGCACCTCGACGTGCGCACCGGGCTCGCGGGCGCCAGCGGGGGGATCTACGCCCCGACACTGAGGCATCACGACGGCCGGTTCTGGATGATCACGACGAACATCCACGAGGTCGGGCGCGGACACATCCTCGTGCATGCAGAGAACCCGACCGGCCCGTGGAGCGAACCCGTCTACGTCACCGGTCTTATCGGCATCGACCCTGACATCGCCTGGGATGACGACGACACCTGCTTCGTGACCTGGAGCGACGTGATGCGCGGCGGCATCTCACAGGCCGTCATCGATCCGCTGACCGGTGACGTGCTGTCGGAACCGCGGTCGCTGTGGGCGGGAACCGGTGGTGCGCACGCCGAAGGGCCTCACCTGATCCGCCGCGGGGAGTGGTGGTACCTGCTCGTCGCCGAGGGCGGTACGGGGCCCGGCCATATGGTGACGATCGCGCGATCCTCGAGCATCAGCGGACCCTTCGAGCCGGCACCGACGAATCCGATCCTCACCCATCGCAGCACGAGCGTGGCCGTGCAGTCGACAGGGCACTCCGATCTGGTCGAGCTCGCCGACGGATCCTGGGCACTGGTCTTCCTCGCGACGCGGCCACGCGGCACCTTCCCGCGCTGGCACACCAACGGGCGCGAGACGTTCCTCGCGGGGGTGGACTGGGCCGACGGGTGGCCCGTCATCGACGAAGAACGTTACGACGTCCCGCTTGCGAACACCTCGTTCGTCGAGGACTTCAGAGGTGAGGAACTGCATCCGCGGTGGATCTCGCCGGGAACCCCGCCGTCGTCGTTCGCCCGCACGAGTGCGGATGGGCTGCACCTCGAACGGGGGCGGGATGCGCTCGCCGCGACTGCCGAGCGGCTGCTCGCGGTGCGCGCCGAAGACGAACTCTGGACGGCGCGCCTGTATGCGACGGGCGACGTCGCGCTCTCGGTCCGGATGGACGACGCGCACCAGCTGATTGTCGAGCGCGTCGGTGCAGAGGTGTGCGCGCGCATCGTCATCGGACCGTTGAGCGACGTCGTGGCACGTACGGATGCTGCCGAGGACGCCGCGCTCGAGATCAGAGCCACGGAGTTCGAAGCCGAGCGCGGTGCGCGTCGTGGACCAGACCTGCTGCGCGCCGGCCTGGTCTCGGCGGAGGGCTTCGTCGAGCTCGCCACGCTCGACGGCCGCTATCTGTCGACTGAGGTCGCCGGTGGATTCACAGGCAGGGTCATCGGTGTCGAGGCTCTCGGAGACCAGGTCGTCGTCAGTCGGTTCGAGTACGAATCGGGTGCCGCTGCGGAGTGATCAGTCCCGCGGGCGGGACCGCAGCTCCGGCACGAAGGTCGACATCAGCGACGTGACACAGGCATCTACGTCGATCGCCGAACGGTCGAAGAGCCACTGCGTGTGCAGCCCGTCCATCGCGCCGATCGTGATCGCTGCGAGGTGTGACGGGGGCAGGTCGGTCGACAGGCGCCCCTCGTCTCGGAGCCGGGTGAACAGGCGAGTCATGAACGAGCGGATGTTGCGGTATCGCGTCTCGAAGTAGTCGTGCGCCGGGTGAGCGGGCGCCGTGGCCTCGCCGGTGAGCACGGCGCTCAGCTCGACCAGGCCGACCCGCTGGTCGCGTTCGATCAACGTCGTGGCCATGCCGCGGAGCACGTCGAGCGGATCTGCTCCGGCGCTCAAGACCTCGTTGCGTGCGAGGTAGTCGGCGCTGCGCTCGTCCTGCAGGGTGAGGACCGCCATGAGCAGGTCCTCCTTGCGGGGGAAGTGATGCAGGAGCCCGGTGTGGCTGATGCCTGCACGACGAGCGATCTCGGCCATCGAGGCTCCGTGGAAGCCGGACTCGCCGAAGATCGTGAGGCAGGCGTCCAGGATGCCGCGGCGGACGGCTGCGGTCTTGGCGTATTGGACCATCGATACCTCCGGCGATAAAAATAGTGAGGACTTACTATTTTATGTTACCGTTAGCTGGCAATCGGTTGTCACGATTGCTCCGATCGAGAGGATCCCTCAATGACGAACTTCCCCACCGGCTTCCTCTGGGGGGCCGCCACTGCCGGACACCAGATCGAAGGCAACAACGTCAACAGCGACTGGTGGGAGCGGGAGCTGACCATGCCCGGCATGGAGCCCTCGGGCGACGCCGTCGACAGCTACCACCGCTTCCGCGAGGACATCGACCTGCTCGCCGATGCCGGCCTCGACACCTACCGCTTCAGCCTGGAATGGTCGCGCATCGAGCCGATCGAGGGGCAGTTCTCTCGCGCAGAGCTCGCGCACTACCGTCGAGTGATCGACTACTGCCTCTCGCGCGATGTCACTCCCTTCGTCACGCTGCAGCACTTCACGACGCCGCGATGGTTCGCGAACGACGGCGGCTGGACGTCGCCCAAGGCCAAGGACCGCTTCCTCAGCTTCGTGACCCAGGCCACCACGATCCTCGACGGTGTCGAGTGGGTCGCGACCATGAATGAGCCGAACATGCAGGCGGCCATCATGACGGCGATGCGTCTCATGGCCGCTCAGGGCGGACAGTGGACGAGCCCCACGGTCGAGGCGGACGCGGTCGAGAGCGAGGCACCCGCGGAGCAGAAGGAGGAGAAGAAGCAGCACGGCTCCTTCCTGCAGGACGCAGACCCCGAGATCGGCCGCGCGTTCGTCGAGATCCACCATGCCGCCCGGGAGATCGTGCGCGCCAAGACGAACGCCAAGGTCGGCTGGACCATCGCCGCAGGCGCGCTCACCGCGGCCCCCGGTGGCGAGGAGAAGCTGAAGCAGATCCGCTACGGCAAGGAAGACGTCTACTGGGAGGGGTCCCGCGGCGACGACTTCGTCGGTGTGCAGGCGTACTCGTCGCAGGAGGTCGATGCCGACGGTCTTGTGCCGCATCCGCCGCACCCCGACAACACGCTCGTCGGCACCGCCTTCCGCCCCGACTCGCTCGCCATGGCCGTGCGCCACGCATGGGAGGTCTCCGAGGGCGTCACCGTGATCGTGACCGAGAACGGCATCGCCACGGCCGACGACACCCAGCGGATCCGCTACACGGATGCCGCGCTGCGCGGACTCGCCGACACGATCGACGAGGGCATCGACGTGCGCGGCTACCTGCACTGGACGCTGCTCGACAACTTCGAGTGGGGTCACTGGGCTCCGACCTTCGGCCTGATCGCCGTGGATCGGGAGACGTTCGTGCGCACGCCCAAGCCGAGCCTCGGCTGGCTGGGCGAGGTCGCGAAGCGCAACGGTCTGGCCTGACCGAAGCCGCGTACAGAGGCCGAGCAGATGACCGTCGACGTCGACGATCCCCAGGGCGAAGGCCCTGCGGAGGCTGCGGGGCGCGTTCCCGAGGGAAACCTCGCGCTCCCGCAGCCTTCCTCCCTGGTCCCCGCGCCCGACGATCGCGCGGGGACCGGGCAGGCGTCCGTCTCGGGGTGGTCGATCGCCCTGCTCGTCGCCGCGACCTTCGGCGCCGGCATGGCGATGATCGTGCCGATGGCATACTCGCTGGCGGTGCGGCTCGACCAACTGGCACCCGGGCGCACCGAAGCCCTCGGCATCGTCCTCGCGGTCGGCTCGGCGGCCACGCTCGTGCTCGCGCCGCTCACCGGCATCCTCAGTGATCGCCTGCGCAGCCGCTGGGGGCGGCGGCGTCCGTTCACCGTGATCGGTCTGCTGATCGGTGCGGCCTCTGTGCCGGTCATGGCCCTCGCCCCGGATCTCAGCGTTCTCACGATCGGGTGGACGCTCTCGACTGTGGGGTGGGGAACGGCGGCTGCGTCACTCGGAAACTGGCAGGCGGATCGTCTGCCGCCGCACCAGCGCGGTCGTGTATCGGGCCTCACGGGTGTCACGATGCAGGTCGCGCCCGTTGTCGGGATCATCCTCGTCGGACTCTTCCGCGATCAGGTCATCCTCGTGTTCGCGCTCCCTGCGGCGATCGGTGTCGTACTGGTGATCGCATTCCTCGCGGTGGTGCACGACCCCGACAGCAGGGGGATGCTGATCGAGCGGCGGCTGACCGTCGGCGGACTGCTGCGGAGCTACGGCTTCGATCCGCGTGAAGCCCCGGACTTCGCATGGAACTGGCTCGGGCGCTTCATCTTCTTCTCCGGGCTGACCCTCACCACCAGCTTCACCGTGTTCTTCGTCGCCCAGCGCCTCGAGCTGCGCGTGCCCGATGTCGCCGGAGTGCTCGCGATCGTCTCGGCGTCGAGCATCGTGACGGCCACCGTCGGCTCCCTCGGGGGCGGATGGCTGAGTGACCGGGTAGGCAGGCGCAAGCCGTTCATCCTCGCGGGTGCCGCTCTCTTCGCGGCGGGATGCAGCGTCTCGGCGTTCGCCCACGACCTGCCGACGCTCATGGTGGGCACCCTGCTGAACTCCCTCGGCATCGCCACCTTCTCGGCTGTGGCTCAAGCCCTTCTGCTCGACGTGCTGCCCGATCGCGAGAGGGAAGCGGGTCGCTACATGGCCATCGCCCTGTTCGCGCAGAAGATACCCGGCGTCTTCGCGCCGGTGCTCGGCGGGGCGGTGCTGGCCATCGGTGCCGGCGCCGAGAACTTCACCGCGCTGTATCTCCTCGCTGCCGCGCTCGCCTTCGCCGGCGGTCTCCTCATCACCCTCTCGGTGCGCAGCGTCCGCTGAGCATCACCCATTCGAAACGGAGCAATGATGTCCTTTCCCTTCCCCGACGTCTCGTCGACCCCCCTCGGCTCGCTGATCGATCTGACAGGACGCACCGCGCTCATCACGGGAGGCGCTCAGGGCCTCGGCCGTGCCATCGCGGATCGGCTCGCCGAGGCCGGTGCGAGCATCGTGATCGCCGACCTCGACGAGGGCCGTTCGCGAGCGGCGGCAGACGAGATCGGCGAGCGCTTCTCGGTGCGGACGGTGGGCGTGCGCATGGATGTGACCGACTCGGCGTCGGTGGCTGCGGCGACCGACGCCGCGGCGGCTGAGGTCGGTGCCCCGGATGTCTGGGTGAACAATGCCGGAATCTTCCCCAGCCAGTCCCTTCTCGAGATGAGCGACGAGACCTGGGAGCAGGTGTTCGCCGTCAACACCCGAGGTGTGCGCAACGGTGCTCGCGAGGCGGCCCGTCGGATGCCGCAGGGCGGCGTGATCGTCAATATCGTCTCGACCGCAGGCTTCCGGGGGACTGCGCCCGGTCTGTCGGCCTATGTGTCGTCGAAGCACGCGGTGCGGGGGCTCACGAAGCAGCTCGCTCTGGAGCTCGCGCCCCAGGGGATCCGCGTTCTCGGTGTCGCTCCCAGTTACGTGCCGACCGAGGGGAACATGGCGATGGCAGCTGCGGCGATGGAGCAGATGGCAGCAGCCGGCATCGACCCCTCGACCATGCCCTCGGCGATGTCGCAGAGTCTGATCGGTCGTCAGGGCACGCCCGACGACATCGCGCGGGTGGTGCTGTTCTGCGCCAGTGACCTGTCGGTGGTGATGACCGGCAGCACGCTGCTTGCGGACGCCGGAGAGACCATCTGAATGGCAATCGGTTGCCATTTCTTCCGAACTCTGCTGTACTGAAACCAAGAACGCAAAGAAGCGCACGAAAGGCCCTTGATGCTCAAGCCCATCGCCACCGCGACCCGTGACCTCGTCAAGCTCGACGGAGTCTGGAAGTTCGGGATCGACTCCCGCCTCCCGGAGGAGCCCTGGCTCGCCACTCTCGACACGCCTCTCGAAGCAGCCGTTCCGGCGAGCTACAACGACCTCTTCACCGATCCGGCGATCCGCGACCACGTTGGCTGGGTCTACTACCAGCGGTCGGTGCAGGTGCCGCGCGGCTGGGCGGGGGAGCGGATCCTCCTGCGTTTCGACGCCGCCACGCACTCGGCGAAGGTATACGTCGACGACCAGCTCGTCGGTGGACACGTCGGCGGGTACACGCCGTTCGACATCGACGTCACCGATGTCGTGAAGCCGGGCACCGCGTTCCGGCTCACGGTCGCGGTCAGCCCCGACCTCAGCAACACCACGATCCCGCCGGGCAAGATCGAGGTCGGCATGACCGGTGCCAAGACCCAGACCTACTTCCACGACTTCTACAACTACGCGGGCCTCGCCCGGTCGGTGTCGCTGTACTCGCTGCCGCAGGTGCACGTCGACGACGTCACGGTCGTGACGACGTTCGAGGGCTCGACCGGATTCGTCGACTACCGCGTCGAGACCGTCGGCGATGCCGCCGTGCGGGTGAGCCTGGCGGATGCCGCGGGCAGTGTCGTGGCGACGTCGTCCGGCCCGGAGGGCCGTCTCGAGATCGCCGACGTCGTGCTCTGGAAGCCGGGCGCCGCGTACCTCTACGAGCTGACGGTCGAGGCCGTCGACGGAGACGACGTGCTCGACACGTACTCCGTGGCAGTCGGTGTGCGAACGGTCGCGGTGCGAGGCGAGGAGTTCCTCGTGAACGGCGAGCCGTTCTACTTCACCGGATTCGGCAAGCACGAAGACACGTTCGTCCGTGGCAAGGGTCACGATGACGCCTACATGGTGCACGACTTCCAGCTGATGGAGTGGACGGGCGCCAACTCGTTCCGCACCTCGCACTACCCCTACGCCGAGGACGTGCTGGACTTCGCCGACCGCCACGGCATCCTGGTCATCGACGAGACCGCGGCCGTGGGGCTCAACATGGGTGTCGTGGGCGGACTGAGCGGCACCCCGCCGTTCCCCACCTTCTCGGAGCAGTATGCCGGGGCGGAGACGCACGCGGCGCACGCGCAGCACCTGCGTGAGCTGATCGGACGCGACAAGAACCACCCGTCCGTCGTGCTGTGGTGCATCGCCAACGAGCCCGCCTCGAACGAAGACGGTGCACGCGAGTACTTCGAGCCGCTGGTGGACCTGGTGCGCGAGCTCGACCCGACGCGCCCGATCACCTATTCGATGGTCATGTTCGCGACCTTCAAGAACGACCAGATCATCGACCTGTTCGACGTCGTGAGCCTCAACCGCTACTACGGGTGGTACATCAACGCGGGCGACCTCGCGACGGCCGAGATGTATCTGCAGGGCGACATCCAGGGCTGGATCGACCGCACGGGCAAGCCGATCATGATGCTCGAGTACGGCGCCGACACGATGCCGGGCCTGCATTCGGTGTGGGACCAGGTGTGGACCGAGGAGTACCAGACCGACCTGCTCGCGATGTACCACCGTGTCTTCGATCGCTTCCCGCAGTTCGTCGGTGAGCAGATCTGGAACTTCGCCGACTTCGCCACGACCAACGGCCTGCACCGCGTCGGTGGCAACAAGAAGGGCATCTTCACCCGCGAGCGCCGGCCGAAGTCCGCCGCATTCGCTCTGCGCCAGCGCTGGCGTGGGCTCGACGGACGCAAGCCCGGCGCGGACGCCTGACCTACCGCCTTCACGCAGAGGAGAAGCACATGACCATCGACAGGGCCGACGTCATCGTCACGAGTCCCGACCGCAACTTCGTCACGCTCAAGATCACGACCGCAGACGGCGTGACCGGACTCGGTGATGCGACGCTGAACGGGCGTGAGCTCGCGGTCGTCGCCTACCTCACCGAGCACGTGGTGCCGTTGCTGATCGGCGCCGACGAGTCTCGCATCGAAGACACCTGGCAGTTCCTGTACCGCAGCGCATATTGGCGTCGCGGACCCGTGACGATGGCGGCCATCGCAGCCGTCGACATGGCGCTGTGGGACATCAAGGGCAAGGTTGCCGGGCTTCCCGTGTACCAGCTGCTCGGCGGAGCCAGTCGGAAGGGCTTGATGGCCTACGGTCACGCGTCCGGCAAGGAGCTGCCCGAGCTGTTCGACTCGATCCGCGCGCATCAGGCACAGGGATATAAGGCGATCCGGGTGCAGACCGGGGTGCCGACCCTCAAGGCGATCTACGGCATCGCCGCGCAAGGTGCGGACGTCGGCGATGCCAGCGTCCGGTACGACCACGAGCCGGCGCGTCGAGGCGCGAAGCCCGTAGAGGAGGACTGGGACACGCGCGCCTACCTGAATCACCTGCCGGGTGTCTTCGAAGCCGTGCGCAACGAGTTCGGCCCTGACATCCCGCTGCTGCACGACGGCCACCACCGGATGACGCCGATCCAGGCCGCACGCCTCGGCAAGGACCTCGAGCCCTACGACCTGTTCTGGCTCGAGGACTGCACTCCGGCCGAGAACCAGGAGGCGCTGCGCCTCGTGCGCCAGCACACCACGACGCCGCTGGCGATCGGCGAGATCTTCAACACGGTCTGGGATTTCAAGGACATCATCCGCGATCAGCTCATCGACTACGTGCGTGGAGCCGTCACCCACATGGGTGGCATCAGCGCCCTGAAGAAGACTCTCGACTACGCGGCGATGTACCAGATCAAGTCGGGCATGCACGGGCCGACCGACATCTCGCCGGTGGGCATGGCGGCGGCGATGCACCTCGGTCTCGCGATCCACAACTTCGGCATCCAGGAGTACATGCAGCACGGGTCGCGCACCGACCAGGTGTTCCAGCAGTCGTTCACCTGGACCGACGGCTACCTGCACCCCGGCGACAAGCCCGGTCTGGGTGTCGACCTCGACGTCGACGAGGCGGGCAAGTACCCGTACGAGCAGGCCTACCTGCCCTACAACCGGCTGCTCGACGGCACCGTCCACGACTGGTGAGCGCACACGCATCGCCCCCGATCGTGGTGATGGGGGTGTCTGCCGCGGGCAAGTCGACCGTGGGGCGGCTGATCGCGACGAACCTGGGCGCCGAGTTCCTCGATGCGGACGACCTGCATCCCGCATCCAATCGGGCCAAGATGACTGCCGGCATGCCGCTGACGGACGATGACCGGATGCCGTGGCTCGACCGTGTGAGCGACGAGCTCGCCGCGCGATCGGCAACGGGAGCGGTGATCGCGTGCTCGGCGCTTCGGCGCGTCTATCGGGATCGGATACGCGGGCGAGTGCCGGGCGTCGTGTTCGTGCACCTGCACGGCAGTGATGCGCTGCTCGCGGAGCGCGCGGCGGGCCGGACCGATCACTTCATGCCTCCTTCGCTCCTCCGATCTCAGCTCGACACCCTCGAGATGCTCGACGCGGACGAGGTCGGGATGGTCGTCGATGTCGGTCGACACCCCACGGAACTCGCCCGCGCCGCCGTCGAATGGCTCGAATCGCGCCCGACATGACACGCTGGGAGCTGGGAGGAACCATGGACGACGATCTGCCCGGCGAACTCGCGGAGCGCATCAGGCGGCGCGGCGGCGCCGCGACCATCTACGACATCGCGGAGCTCGCCGGCGTGAATCCGTCGACGGTGTCGCGTGCGCTCAGCAAGCCCGGGCGGATCAGCAAGAAGACGGAGGAGCGGATCCGTCTCGCCGCCGACCGCCTGGACTTCCAGTTCAATCCGATGGCGCGCGCGCTGCCGACCGGGCGCAGCCACACCATCGGGCTGATGGTCGCGGACATCACCAACCCCGTGATCTTCGGCATCGTCCGAGGTGCGGAGCACACGGCAGCCGCCGCCGGGTACACGCTCGTGATCGCCGAGTCGCAGGAGTCCGGTGAAGCGGAGGCCGAGGCGGTCTCACGGCTGCTGCCGAGCGTCGACGGGCTGATCCTGGCCACCACGCGTCTCTCAGACGACCGGATCAGCCGGATCTCCGAGCGCAAGCCGGTCATCCTCATCAACCGGCAGGTCGACGGCGTCGTCGGCGTGCTTCCCGCGGTGGAGCAGGGCGTCTCCGACCTCGTCGCCCATCTCGCCGACCTCGGACACCGCTCGATCGCCTACCTCTCGGGCCCCGAGACGTCGTGGATCAGTCGCAGGCGGTGGGAGTCGATGCTCGATGCGGCCGAGGCCCGCGGCATCGCCGTCGTCGAGATCGGGCCGCTCATGCCCACGATCGAGGGTGGTCGCGAGGCTCTGCGGCGCGTGCAGGCGTCGCGGGCGACCGCGGTGATCGCCTTCAACGACCTCATGGCGATCGGTCTGATCCAGGCCTCCGCGGCCGCTGGCATCGTCGTGCCCGACGACCTGAGCATCGCGGGCTTCGACGACATCTTCGGCAGCGAGCTCATCGTCCCCGCGCTGACGACAGTGCGGGCCCAGCTGCAGCTCGCGGGCGAGCGCGCGGTCGGCAAGGTGCTCCAAGCCCTCGGCGACGCGAGCGAGCCGGTGAGCGACGACCCGCTGGCGACGACGCTGGTGGTGCGGGAGAGCACGGGCCACGCGGCGCGAACCTGAGCGGACGCCGCTGACTGCAACGATTCTGCATCCCGTAGTGGCAATCGGTTGCCGAATCGGCAGAATCCTGCTTTGATGGAACCGTCTCGAGAGCGAGGCGGTCTGGAGTCCTTCGATGAAGAATGCACAGAGGCTGCGGGTATGAGCGAGCAGATGACCCATCCCACCGGCGAAGAAGCGCGGTGGACCTCGAACATCGGCGTGCACTACGACGCGAAGAAGCCGCTGTCCCGCTACATCCGGTGGTATCTGCTGCTCTCGCTCGCGGTCTCGGCGGTGTGGGCGGCGACCAACGGCATCCTCATGCCGAACCAGATCCAGATGATCGAGTTCGGGTCCTTCTTCAGCGGGGCAGACGCCGGCGTCGATCTGCAGGCCCTCACCGAACTCGGGCGAGCCGTGGCCGCCGGCGACATCACGCCTGACGCGGACCAGGCACGACAGCTCGCTCTGCTCTCGGACTTCGAGGCGGCCCGAGCGAACGGGCTCGCGTTGGTCACGACGACCAGCGCCATCATCGTGATGATCCTGCAGCCGGTCATCGGGGTGCTGTCCGATCGCACGCGCTCCCGACTGGGGCGCCGGGCTCCCTGGATCCTCTACGCCGGACTGATCGGCGCCGTCCTGCTCGTCGCCGTCCGCTACGCGCCTTCGCTCGTCGTGCTCGTCGTGCTGTGGTCTGCCACCGAGCTCGCGTTGAACGTCGCTGGCAACCCGCTGCAGGCCACGGTCGCCGACAGAGTGCCGCGCGACCGACGCGGCCGCGTGACGTCATGGACCAGCATGGGGGCGATCATCGGCGGCATCCTCGGCGGCATCGGCGCCGGCGCGCTGTTCGGACTCGTCGGCCTGGACTTCTATCTGATCCTCGGTCTGCTCGTGGCGATCGCGACGGTTCTCTTCGTCACGCGGAACCGTGACGCATCGTCCGTCGATGTCGAGCGCGAGTCCTTCGCCTGGAAGCCCTTCCTGCTCGGCTACGCGAGCGCTCTCAGGGCCCGCAATTACCGGTGGCTGTGGATCTCCCGGGTGCTCTTCTTCTTCGGCTACAGCACGTCGACGGTCCTCAACCTCTACATGCTGCAGAGCTACATCTCCCCGGCGCTCAGTGCCGCCGAGGCATCGGCGATGGTCCCGATCCTCGGGCTCGCGGGCATCCCCTTTACGCTCATCGCCGTGGCGATCTCAGGTCGACTCTCCGATCGCGTCGGTCGTCGCAAGCCCTTCATCGTCGTCGCGTCCATGCTCATGGCGGTGTCCATGGCGGTCCCGCTGATCTCGCCCACGCTTCCCGCGCTCTTCGCCCAGGTGATCATCACGGGACTCGCCTTCGGCATCTACCTGCCGGTCGACAACGCGATGTTCATCGACGTGCTCCCGGATCCCGCGCGCGCGGGCCGAGATCTCGGGCTCGCCATCGTCGCCATGAACCTCGGACAGGCGCTGGCGCCGGCGCTCGCCGCGATCGTCGTCTCGGCGACCGGCGGCTATCAGCTCGTCTGGGGAGCCGCGCTCGTGCTCGTCGCCCTCGCGACCCTCACGGTGGCACCGATCCGCGAGCGGAAGGCCGTCGATGCCTAGGTGGGGCATCGTCGGCACCGGGGACATCTCCGATCGCCTCGTCTCCGATCTGCTCGCCATCGGCGGGGAGATCACCGCTGTCTGGGGGCGAACCACAGACCGCGCGGCGGACTTCGCGACGCGGCACGGCATCCCGTCGTCGACCGACGATCGGGCAGCGCTGTTCGCTCGCGACGACGTCGACATCGTCTACATCGCCACCCCTGCCGTCACGCATACTGCGATCACGCTCGAGGCCCTCGACGCGGGTAGGCATGTGCTCGTCGAGAAGCCGATCGCGACCTCGGCCGTCGACGCGGAGATGCTCTTCGCGCGCGCCTCGGCGGCCGATGTCTTCCTCATGGAAGCGATGTGGATGCGGTTCAACCCGCTGCACGTCGAGGTCATCGAACGCATCACCGGGGGAGAGCTCGGCGCTGTCCGCAACGTCAGGGCCGGCTTCGGCACGCCCTTCTTCCCTCGCCCGGGCAAGGTCCGGCCCGAGGACGGCGGCAGCATCCTGCGCGACAGGGGGATCTACCCGGTCACGCTGGCCCATTGGTTCCTCGGTGCGCCCGACGTAGTGCAGGCGCGAGGAGTCCTCTCTGAGGGGGTGGATCTCGCGGGGCATGCCACGCTCGAGCGCGCCGACGGCGCCTTCGCGCAGCTCGCATGGTCAGGAGTGGACTTCCTTGATCTCTCGGCGGCGATCAGCGGCGAGCGCGGCTGGCTCACGCTCGATCCCATGTTCTGGGCGGGCAGCGACGCCCGAGTTCATGCAGGGTCGGCGGAGCGTATCTTCCGCGAGCCGGAGCAGCTGCGGCATCCGCGGGTCGGCAACGGCTACGGCCCGATGCTCGAGGCAGTGACCGCGGCGATCGCATCCGGTCTGCGTGAGCATCCCTGGCATGACGCGGCGACGACGATCTCGATCACCCGTACCCTCGATCGCATCCTTGCGGACATCTCCTCCGAGTCGCGCTGATCGCGGCCCGACCCACCCAGAAGGAAACCATGGACATCTCAGGCAAGGTCTTCGTCGTCACGGGCGCAGGAAACGGCATCGGACGCGAGGTGACGCTGCGTCTGCTTGCCGGTGGCGCCTCGGTCGCCGGCGTCGACCTGAACGCCGCAGGCCTCGAAGCGACCGCAGCACTCGCGGCTGTCGGCACGCGATTCACTCAGCACGCGGTGAACATCACCGACCGGAATGCGATCGACGCGCTTCCCGACGCTGTGATCGCGGCTCACGGACAGGTCGACGGCGTCGCGAACATCGCGGGGGTGATCCAGAAGTTCGTCACGGTGAACGAACTGCCGTTCTCGGAGATCGAGAAGGTCATGAATGTGAACTTCTGGGGCGTCATGAACGTCTGCAAGGCTTTCCTTCCGCACCTGCTCGCCCGGCCTGAGGCGTCCCTCCTGAATGTCGCGAGCATGGGTTCGTACGCCCCGGTGCCCGGTCAGGCGGTCTACGGGGCATCCAAGGCCGCGGTGAAGCTCCTTACCGAGGCGCTCTATGCCGAGCTGCTCGAGACGAACGTGCATGTCACGGTGATCTTCCCCGGCGCGATCAGCACCGGCATCGCTGCGAATTCCGGAGTCGATCTCGGAGGGGACGCGACGGCGGAGAGCAGCGCCTACAAGACGACGACGCCGCAGGAGGCGGGCCGCGTGATCGTCGACGCGATAGTGAAGGATCGGTTCCGCGCCACGATCGGTTCGGATGCCGCCGCGATGGACCGCCTCTCACGCCTCAACCCGAAGTTCGCGACGAGGATGATCGCGAAGCAGATGAGCGGTCTTCTCGCCTGAGCATCCGGTCGACGGGACCCAGCCGTGGTGACGCCGTCAGTCGACGCCGCCTCGAGCCCCGTCGGCGTCGAGCACGGCGGCGGGGAGTTCGCGCACCAGCTCGCGGGCGAGGTAGCCGAGACCCATCCGCTCGGCGAGTCGGTCTCCTGCGCGGGCGTGCGCCCATGCTCCCCAGACGGCGGCGCGTTCCGGGGTGAGTCCTCGGGCGGCGAAGCCGGTGATGGCGCCCGCGACGACGTCGCCCGATCCGGCCGTGCCGAGGCCGGGGCCGCCGTCGTCGAGTCGCCATGCGGTGCCCGAGGGTGAGACCACGGCGGAGTAGCAGTGGATCACGGCGTCGAGCTCCTGAGCGAGTCCCGGCAGCTCCGAGAAGAGGTCGTCGACGGGGCGGCCCAGCAGGAGCTCGGCCTCGTCGAGATTGGCGTTGACGATCAGGCACGCCGGAAGATCCGAGCGCGGCACGTCGCGCAGTGCACCGACGGCGAAGGCGTCGACCACGAGGCAGGAGATGTCGTGGCCCGCCAGCCGCCGCAGCCACCCGAGGGCATCCTCGGGGTCGTCCAGCCCGGGCCCGACCAGCACCGCATCCGCTCCTTCGCAGGCGCTGCGCAGGTCGTCGGTCATCGGTTCGCCCGGACCGGGCGATTCGTAGACCCCGGCCTCGGGGAACGCGATCCGCACGACATCCGCGACCGAGGCGTCGGTCGTGACCGCGACCTTGCCCGCTCCGACGCGCAGCATGGCCTCCCCGCCCAGCACGACCGCGCCGGCCGAGAGAGACGAGCCGCCGATGATCACCGCCGTGCCGCGGGACTTCTTCGAGTCGCCGGGGTCGGGCAGACCCCACTCCTGCAGCAGCTGCGGCGTCACCCGCGTCGGCTCATCCCGGGCCGACATCGGGGCTTCCCGGGTGCACGGTGATGTCGGCGCCCAGCTGCGCGAGGTGGCGCACGTCGGAGAAGTCCTCGAGCTGCCACTGCCGGCCGTCCAGGCGCAGCCGCGTCACCGAGGCGTTGAGCACCGGGTTCGTCGAGGCGAACTGCATGAGGCGCGTCTCGTCCATCCCGGTCAGCAGTGCGACCAGCAGCATCACGACCGCGTCATGCGCGACGACGAGACCGACGCGGGCGTCGTCGGCCAGTGCGTCTCGCAGGAACGACCGCAGGCGCAGGGACACATCGGCCCACGACTCTCCTCCGGGCGGCCGGTGGTAGTACTTGCCCAGTCGCGCCCGACGGTCGGCCTCTTCGGGATGCCGGGCGGCGACGCCCCACCGGGTCAGCAGATCGAGGATGCCGAGCTCTCTGTCGCGCAGCCGTTCGTCGGTGAGCACCCGCTCGACGCCGGCGACGCCCTCCACGCCCTCCATGCTGAGCGCGAACGTCTGCTGGGCCCGCACGTACGGCGACAACCAGGCGACCTGGGGCGTGACAGGGCCGCCGTGCAACGCGGCCGCCAGCGCTCGCGCCTGCTCGGCACCGGTGGTCGACAACGGCACATCGGCGTCTCGGGTCGCGAGGTCGATCACCTCGGCGCGGGCGGTCTCCGCGGCTGTCGCGGCGACGTTGCCGACGCTCTCTCCGTGCCTGACGAGCCACAGCTCCTGCACGTCACATCTCCCAGTCTTCGAACGGGAGGTCCCAGGAGGCGTGGTCCGGTTCGATGCGTCCGGTCGTATCGACGTGCGCGGCCTTCTCGACCGAGATCACCACGCGCGTCGTGGGGCGGATGAGCACGCTGATGCTGCGGTCGTCGCCCGACAGGGTGATGAAGGTCGGCGCTGCGGATGCGGCGGCCTCGATCTCGTCCATCACCTGCCTCAGAGGGCGATCGTCACGCAGCACGAAATTCCGGCCGTCGATCTCGATGTTCGTGCTCATTGTGCGCTCCTCCCTCTCGTGTGGCCGACGCTATGCGATCGAAGCGAGTGTGCCGAGGGCCTTGCGTCAGAGGCCGACGAGGGTTAACCGAACTCTCTACGATGAGATCATGCAGATGCTCGACACCCTCGCGCTCGTCGGCGAGGTGCTGTCGTGGGTCGGCCTCGGGCTCGGTCTGCCGATGCTGCTGATCGGCGTCCTCATCCGGACGATCGAGGGGCCGTGGCTGCCCGCAGAGATCGCCGTCATCGAGCGCGACGGGGCGTTGCTCGCCCGCTGGTTCGCCGGCGGAGATTTCCACGAGCGACCGCTGAGCCGGCAGGAATCGGCGACGGCGGAGGCAGGCTGGGCCGACGGAGTGGTCAGCGCGAACAACCCCTCCCACGCACGGGTGGGGGAGCCCCCGCACGCACGCCGCGTCGTCCTCACCCTCGGGATCGTGTTCGCCGGCGTCGGGTTCGTGGGTCTCGTGGTGTCGCTGCTCCCGCTGCTCTGGTCGTAGCTCGTAGGGTGACGGTCATGGAGGACTCCGCCGACATCCCCGCATCCACCCCGATGGACGACTGGTTCGACGCGCTGAGTCGTCCGACCGGTTCTCCCGGGGGAGGCGCCGCGTCGGGAGTGATGCTCGCGATCGCCGCCTCGCTGATGAGCATGGTGGGCGGGTATTCCGATGACGACCCTCGAGCGTCGGAGCGCCTCGATCCGCTCGCCGGGCGACGCGTCGAGGCGCTGCGGGCGGTCGAGGCGGACGGCGTCGTCTCGGCACGCTTCGGGGCTGCCCTCGCACTGCCGAGCGACGACCCGTCCCGCGACGAGCGCGTCCGCGAGGCGGCCGTCGAGGCGGCCGAGTCCGCGGCGCAGGTCGGTGGCATCGGCGTGCGGATGCTGCGCGACGTGCGGGTGCTCGTCGAGGCGGGCAACCCGCACATCGCCGTTGATCTCGCCGTCGCCGCAGAGGCCCTGGGCGCCGGATTGTCGGGGGCGTCGCTGAACATCCGGGCGAACCTGCAGATCGCACGCCGTCACGGATCGTCCGACACCGCGCTCGCCGGCCTCGACGCGGAGATCGAACGGTTGGCGGATGCGCGACGCGAGGTCGCGCAGATCATCGAGGAGCTGTCCTCTCGACTCGACTGAGAGCATCTCACCGTTGACAATAAAACTGAGTGCGCTCATAATAGAGTTCAGTCGTTATTCTGCAACGGATTCCGGAGATCACCCATGAGAGCTTTCGTCCTCTCGAAGTACGACACCGCCGTGCACGCGGCCGACGTGCCCGAGCCCTCCGTGGGCGAGCACGACGTGCTCGTCCGCGTGCAGGCGGCGGGTGTCAACCAGCTGGATGAGAAGATCCGCGCCGGCGAGTTCAGAGCGATCCTGCCGTACCGTCTGCCGATCGTCCTCGGGCATGACGTCGCGGGCACGGTCATCCGCGTCGGCGCCGGCGTGAGCCGTTTCGCGATCGGCGACGAGGTCTACGCGCGTCCGCGCGATCGTCGCATCGGGACCTTCGCCGAGCGGATCGCGGTCGACGAGAGCGACGTGGCGCTGAAGCCCGCGTCGATCACGATGGACGAGGCGGGGTCGCTGCCGCTCGTCGCGCTGACGGCCTGGCAGGCCCTGGTCGAGATCGGCGAGGTGCGGCCGGGCCACAAGGTGCTGATCCATGCGGGAGCCGGCGGCGTCGGATCGATCGCGATCCAGCTCGCGAAGCACCTGGGTGCGGAGGTGGCGACGACCGCGAGCGGCGCGAACGCCGACTTCGTGAGGATGCTCGGCGCCGACCATGTCGTCGACTACCGGTCTGAGGACTTCGAGGAGGTCCTCACTGGATACGACGTCGTGCTCGACAGCCTCGGCGGCGAGAACCTCGAGAAGTCGCTGCGCATCCTGCGGCCGGGAGGCAGGGCGGTCGGGATCTCGGGTCCGCCCACACCCGAGTTCGCCCGCGCAGCCGGCCTCAATCCACTGCTCCGACTGGCCATGGCCGTGCTCAGCCGCAAGGTCCGGGCCCAGGCGAAGCGCCTGGGCGTCGCCTACACGTTCCTCTTCATGCGGGCGAGCGGCGAACAGCTGCGCCAGATCGCAGAACTCGTCGACGCGGGAGCCATCCGCCCGATCGTCGGTCGCGTGCTCCCGTTCGAGGAGGCCGCCGACGGCATCGCGTCGCTGACCCGGGGCGGAATCCGCGGCAAGGTCGTGATCAGGGGAGCCTGAGTCCTGATCGCTGCAGAGCATCCGGACGCACGAAGGCCCCGGGAGCGATCCGATCGCTCCCGGGGCCTTCGCCGTGTGGACTACTGCTCCGAGGCGCGCGCCAGCTGCGGGTAGAGCGCCTGGAGCGGGGCGCTCAGGGCGGCCCTGACCTGCACCGAGGTGTCGTCGGCGAGCACCTCGTACTCGCCCGCCTCCGTGGCATCCAGCACCTTGGTCACGAGCACGGCCGGGTCGAGCTTCGGGTCGGTGACGTTCGCCGCCATGGCCGTGTCGACGTATCCGACGTGCACCCCGACGACGTGCACTCCGGCCGGGGCGAGCTCGAGGCGCAGCGAGTTCGTCGCCGACCACAGCGCCGCCTTGGTCGCGCTGTAGATGCCGGCGACGGCGTACCAGCTCAAGGCCGAGTGGATGTCGATGAGCGCCGACTGCGGCTGGGCCGAGAGGATCGGCGCGAAGGCGCGAGCGAGGAACAGCGGGCCGAGGAAGTTGGTCTCGACGTTCGCGCGGATCTCCTCGTCGCTGTGCGAGAGGATGCCGGGGCTCGAGGGCGAAGCGCCGGCGTTGTTGATGAGCACCGTGACGTCGGGTGCGGCCGCGACGGCTGCGGTGATCGATGCCGGATCGGTGACGTCGAGGGCGAGCGGCACGATGCGCTCGTCATCCCACTCGCGGGGCGTGCGTGCGGAGGCGTAGACCTTCGAGGCGCCGCGCGCGAGGGCTTCGCGGACGAAGTGCGTGCCGATCCCTCCGTTCGCGCCGGTGACGAGGACTACTGCTCCAGAGAGAGAAGGCATGAGGGTGGGCTTTCTGTGGGAGGGATCGAACGGATGCCGTCACGGCTTCACCGTGGATCGGTGAGGCGCTCGTGGGAGAATGGGCGGACCGAGCCCACGCCCTGGTGACTATGATCAGAACTGAGCGTGATCATTATTTATTCCGAAGGACGCCATGACTGTCGACTCCCGCCCTCTCGGTCGACGTGAGCGCAACAAGCTCGACAAGCTCGAGCGCATCACGACCGCTGCCGGCGAGCTCTTCGCCGAACGAGGGGTGGACGACGTCACGACGCAGGAGATCGCCGATCGCGCCGACATCGGCACGGGAACGCTCTTCCTCTACGCCAAGACCAAGGGCGAGCTGCTGCTGCTCGTGCAGAACTCGATGTACGCCGAGGCGCTCGAGCGCGGACGCGCCGCCGCCGCCGACGCGGACGGTGTTCTCGAGGGTGTGCTGGCGGTGATCCGGCCGGTCATCGAATGCAACCGCACCCAGATCGACAACGGCCGCACCTACCTGCGTGAGATCGTGTTCGGCGACCCCGAAGAACCGCATCACGGTGAGGCGCTCGCCCTCACCGGGCAGACCGAGCAGCTGGTCGCCGACGTCATCGCCCGTGATACGCGGGTCTCGGCCGACGAGGCCGCGGCGCTCGCCCGCATCGTCTCGGCCGTCATGTTCCTGACCATGTCCGCCACGATCAACATCGCTCACTCGGTCGAGCAGATCGTCGACGAGGTCGCCGCGCAGATCAGAGTGATCCTGCCGGCCTGACCGGACGTCAGTGCACGAACGCCTTCAGCACGACGAAGGCCACCCCGAACAGCGCTGTGCTCAGCGCCCCGAGGATGCGGACGGGGATGGAGCTGCCCCGACGGAGGAAGGCCACGTAGCCGAGGAAGGCCAGGATGACGGTTCCTGACCACAGGGCGACGTCGTTCGCGGCATCGTCGGGAATGACCCGCGTCGTGCCGGCGACGAGGATGAGCGCGGGGATCCCGGCCGAGCTCAGCATCCCGAGTGAATGGCGCACCGAGCGGCCGATGGCCGTGCGCACGCCCATCTGCTCGGGATCGTCTCGGCCGAGCCGGGCGACGGCACCCGCGTAGACATGCGCCGCCCAGAAGACGGTGACGGTCACTCCGACCGACAGGAGCACCGCGGCAGACGTCTCTCCGTGTGCGGACGAGACGGCGATCAGTCCGCTCACGAGGATCGTTCCGTAGACCGCCGCTTCGGTGCCGAATCCCGGACGCAGGGTGCGGTGCGCGCGAAGCAGCGGGTGCTCATCGGGGGAAGACGCCGTCATGCTGCCGAGCGTAGTGCGGATTCCCCGGCATCCGAACCTCCCGTCGAGCGGTTCAGCGACGGGATGCGCTCGCGCGATCGACGCGGCGGAAGCCGTCGCCGTGAGGTTCCACGGCACCGCCCTCGATGAAGCTGTCTATCCAGCCGCGCATCGGCCACTCGCCCCATCGCTCGGCGAACAGAGCGCCGTTGCGCAGGATGTCGTCGAGGTGGCGCCAGGGCGGAGAGCCGGCCGGATGCCACTGGTGGTAGGCATGCGCGCCGCCGACCCAGCGCAGCCCGATGCCACGCGCCCGTGCGCGTCGACCCAGGTCGGTGTCTTCGGCGCCATAGCCCTCGTACACCTCGTCGAATCCGCCGAGACGCGTCCAGGTCTCGGGGGTCACCGCGAACGAGAGCGACCAGAACAGGTCGAACTCGTCATCGGTCGCCGCCACGACGGCGTCGCCCGCGGGCAGCGGGCGAGCGGGGTGCGGACGGGTCAGGATGCCGAGATCGTGCGGTGTCGACGGGCGCTGCACACTGTGGAGATAGGTCACCGGGCCGCAGAGGAGGTCCTGCGGGTGCGTTCGCGCGGCACCGATATATCGCTCGACGAGTCCCGGTCCCGGCAGGCAGTCGACATCGAGGAACACCAGCAGGTCGACGTCCTGAGCGAGCGCGAGCGAGGCCGCCGCGTTCCGCGCCGCGCCGACGCGCATGCCGTGGTCGCCCGGCGGCACATGCACGAACCGGGCTGCGGGCGGTGACGGCGGCGCGTCCGCATCCAGCCACGCCTCGATGCGGACGATCTCGACGCCGGGCGTGCTGACCTCGTCGAGGAACCGCCGCTGACGCTGCAGATGGTCGAGACGGTTGACCGAAGCCGGCGTGATGACGGCGACGCGGACGCTCATCGCGCCACCTCCTCGATCGCGCTCGCGGCGCGGGCGGCAGCCCCGTTCACCTGCCACGCGTGCCACCGGGGAGCGGTCTCGGCAGCTCGGCGGATGCCGTCCACGACCTGGGAGGGCTCCGCATCGACCGGAAGACTCTGGGCGAAGCCCTGTGCGGCGAGCACGCGGGCCATGTCCTCCTGCTCGCCGAAGGGCCTCTCCTGGGCGATCACGACGGCGCGGGCATCGGCGGCGGCGAGGTCGGCGATGCTGTTCTGGCCCGCCGCGCTCACCACGACCGTGGCGCGGCACAGCAGGGGCCAGACGTCGTCGACCCGATCGTCGTCGTTCGCGCCGGCGCTCTCGACGTCCCACCCGTCCGCTCTGAGCAGCTCGACGGTCTCGGAGAGCCCGTCACGGTCGAGAGCGCGGCCGAGGAACAGCACGCGACGGGGGTGCTCATCGCCGGTGTCGACGCGGGCTCGGCCGTCATAGCGAGACACGCCGCCGACCGCTCGCACGCGCTCGCGGCCGACGAGCGCCGTCGCCTCGATGGTTCCCTGCGGCCAGGGCGTCAGGATGAGGTCGGCGAGGTCGTATCCGAGCCGGTGCGGGGCGTCGGTGCGCTCGCCCGGTTGAGCGAAGACGATCGTCGGCACGCCCATCAGGCGGGCGAGCATCGTGATCTCGACGCTGACGTCGACGACGAAGGCCGCGGTCGGGTGGACGGCCACCCAGTCGGCGATCACCGAGAGGCGAGCCTGATGCCCGGGATGCCCGAGGGGTGCCCAGTGCAGGCTGCCGTTCGCGGTGACATCGCCGAGCTCGTGCGCCTCTCGGCGCACTCCGTCGGCCCCGACGACCGGGTCGGAGTCGGAGGGCAGCTGAACCCATGTCGTCCGCGGTGCCAGGGACTCGGGCTCAGGCAGGCTCGAGAACACCGTGACCTCGTCGGCGAGGTGCGGGCGGATCGCCTGCATCCGCGTCAGGTGGCCCCACCCGTGATGGTGCACGTACCAGGCGATCATGCTCCGACCGCCTCCACGAACTCGTGGGCGGGCATCGCGCTCTGAGCGGCGACGGTGAGGACCCGTTCGATCTCGCGATGCCGATGGTCGAGCGAATGCCGCGCGGAGGCGGCGTCGCGCACATCCCGTCGGCGCAGTCCGCTGCGCGACTGCGCGACCAGGTTCGTCGCGGCGCGCGCGAGCGCCTCGGTGTCGGCGGACGGCACCACGGCGGTGCCGGGGATTCCGGCGAGCACCTCACTGGTGCCTCCCGAGTCGAACGCGGCGACGGGCGTGCCGGTCATGAGCGCCTCGGCCATCACCAGCCCGAAGGGCTCCGACCACACCGGTGTCACGAGGGCGACCGATGAGGCCCCGACGAGCGCGGCGAGCTCGGGCTGTCGCAGCGCGCCGACGTAGTCGATGCCCCGGCCGAGACGCGGGCGCACCTCGCGGTCGAAATAGGCGGCGTCGCCGACGCGGCCCGCGAGCTTCAGGCGTGCGCCGGCGCGTCGAGCGGCATCGATGGCGAGATGGGGTGCCTTCTCGGGCACGATCCGGCCGAACCACACCCAGTCCCCTCCGCCCGATCCCAGACTCCACTGTGCGGTGTCGACGCCGTTGGTGAAGACGAACGCCTCGACGCCCTCGGCCGACCACGCGCGCGCCGTGTACTGGCTGACCGCGAGGAACCTGTGCGGCGACGAGCCGTCGAGAGCATTCGACGCGATCACCATGTCGGCGAGGGGCGGGGTATGCAGCGTGGTGACGACCGGAACCCCGATCTCGCGGCTCCACAGGATCGGATCGCCGTGGAGGCTGTGATTGTCGACGACATCGACGCGAGTCTCCGGCGCGTCGAGCCGATCGCGTACCCGCGCGAAGGCGTCGGTCATGAGACGGCGGTGCCCCTCGGGGAAGTCGGTGTCGGACGCATCCCGCGCCCGGTGCCACCGCGGACTCGGCAGGTGCAGGTCGGTGTCGGCGTCGAGGAAGTCCGATCCCTCCGCCGCGCACAGCTCCACATGGTGGCCGCGGCTGCGCAGCCAGCGCACGCGGTTCCAGACCACGGCCTCCAGCCCGCCCGCGTGCGGTTGGCGAAGAGGATGACGTTCGGGCGCCACGACCAGCACCCGCAGCTGCTCGCGACCGATCATGCGCGGACCCCCTCGGTGACGCGCGCACATGCCTCGGCGTACAGCCGCGCATGGGCGGTGCGCACCGCCTGCCGCTCGGCCAGCCTCTCGGACCTGCGCGTGTCCATCGGCGGCCGGGGCGGCGCGTCCGACGCGCGCGACACGGCCTCGGCCAGCGTCCGCGCGTCGTCGAGCCCGATGATGAAGAAGTCGTCGGGATGCTGCCATCCGATGTGCCCCACCTCGGTCCCGGCCACGGGGACCCCCAGGTCGTGGCAGAGCTCGACCCATCCCGAGTGGGTTCCGTGCAGGTATGGCAGGACGAAGAGGTCGAGGCCGCCGATCCACTCGGCGATGTCCGCGTCGCTCAGCCGCGGGGTGCGCCGCACGTGCACCGACGGGTGGTCGGCCGCGGCGGCGACCACGCGGGCTGCCGCCTCGCCATCCCGCGTGCGCTCGTTCAGCAGGATCTCGAAGTCGACGGCGCGACCCGCCTCGGCGAGCTGCCCGGCCGCGTCGACAGCCGTGCGGACCGCACGCTCCGCGTCGATGTTGGGACGCAGGTCGCGCAGGTGGATGCCGACCCGCACGGTCGCGTCATCCGAGCGCCCGATCACAGGCGCATCGTCGAGCAGGGTGGGGTGCGCCAACACCTCGCTGCTGCGGTGCCACCGTCGTTCGATCTCGGCCGCCGCCGTCGCGGTGAGCGTGACCAGGTGATCGGCCGACGGGATGATCACATCGAGCAGCTCTCGGTACGGCGCCTGGTCGACCAGCTGCGGGTTCTCGAGGTCGTGCACGGTGTACACGACCGGGCGGCCGAGCCGGTGCGCGGTCTCGAGCGCCTCGCGCAGCTCGTCGGGCGAGAAGGATTCGAGGCCGAAGTGCACGTGCAGCACATCGAACTCATCTGCGTGCGACACCAGCCACTGCGGGGTGAGAGCCACCGGAGGCCACCAGACGCCCGCAGCTGCGCCGGGAACGGGCGGATCGGGGAGGACCTTCACTCGCTCCGTGTCGGCGATGGCGCGCACGTAAGGATGGGTGGCCGGGATCGAGGCGACGCGGATGAGGGCGGGTTCGGTGACGATGTGGTTCTCCGTGGGCGGGCAGAGCATCGACGTGCGGGGTCGCGATGACGGGGGTGACCGCATAGCAAAGGGGGCGCACGACTGATGCGATCGAAGGGGGTACGTTCGAATCATGAGCCACGATCCCGAACCGCGCACGGGCGTTGCGCCGACCGGCTCCGTGGTGCTAGCGCGTCAGAGGCACTACTCGGAGTTCTACGGGCTCACCCCGCTTCCCGAACGATTCGGCGTCGTCCTCGGCAACTGCCAGGCCGAGTCGCTGCGCGTGGTGATGGATGCGCCGGAGCACCGATTCGTGCGCGTCCCCGCCGTGCACGAGATGACCGCCGCCGACGCCGCGCGCCTGCACGAGATCGCCGGCCTCGCCGACGTCGTGGTGAGCCAGCCGATCCGCGACGACTATCGCGATCTGCCGCTGGGGACGCAGCAGATCGCCGCGGTGACCGATGCCCGGGTCATGACCGTGCCCCCGGTGCGCTTCGCCGGACTGCATCCGTTTCAATCCGCCTTCCGGGTTCCCGGCGTCGAAGGAGATCCGCCCGTCGTGGCGTACCACGACGTGCGCACTCTCGCCGCCGCCGCGGGCATCCCCGTCGTCGCCGCGCTCGCGCCCGCTGAGGTGCGGGCCGTGGGACAGACGTCGATCGACACGCTGCGCCTGCGCGAGCAGACCGCCGACGTGGCGGTCTCCGACCTCTTCGACTCCGTCACGGCCGATCACATGCGCACGGTCAATCATCCGGGCGATGCGGTGTGGATGCCGTTGGGTGCCCGCATGCTCGAGATGCTCGGCCATACGGGCGGCCCGACCGACCCCGGGCGCCCGCTGCTGAACTCGGTGCGCGCGCCGTTGGAGCCGGAGGTCGTCGACGCGTGGGGGCTGGCGGACGAGCCGCGCGCGCACTGGATCGTCGACGGCGTTGCGGTCGACGACGCCGAGGTGCGTGCCGCTCACCGCGAGTGGTACGCCACGCACCCGGAGTTCGTCGACGCCGCCGTGACCCGTCTCGCGCCCCTTCTCGACGTCTGGCGAGCACGATGAGCGTCACCCCGCTGCTGCTCGTCCACCCTGGGACGCACGGCGTCGCCATGTACGGACGGCAGATGGCCGATGCGGTCCGCGTCGCGGACCCGTCGATCCGCACCGTGGAACCGCACGGCCTGGATGCGGACGACGACCGCGCCCCGTTGCACGTGCACTTCACCGACCGGCTCTGGGGGCGCTCTCCCGAGGAGGCGGCGCAGGCGTTCGGAGACCTCGCCGCCGGGCGCGCGATCAGCGTCACCCTGCACGATGTGCCGCAGGCGTCGGACGGCGAGCGCAACCTGCCACGGCGGCGGGCCGCGTACGCGGCGGTGGCGGCGGCGGCGCGTGGAGTGGCGGTGAACAGCGACCACGAGCGTGCGCTGCTGCGCGAGGAGCGGGTGTGGACGGGCCCGGCGGTGAGCATCCCGCTGCCCGTCGAGCTGCGGCCCGAGGTGCCGCGGACGCCGGCTGACGCGTCGATCGGAGTGCTCGGCTACTTCTACCCGGGCAAGGGACACGACGAGGCGGCCCGCGCAGCCGCGTCCGCGGGCATCACGAGGATGACGGTTCTCGGCCGGGCGTCCGACGGCCACGCCGCGGAGCTCGAGGAGTTCGTCCGTCGCGCGGGCGCCCTCGGGGTCGAGGTCGACGTGACGGGCTGGCTCGACGACGAGGAGATCGCCCGGCGGGGACGCGTGGTGTCGGTGCCGGTGATCGCCCATCGCCATGTGTCGGCGTCGGGGTCCCTCGCATCGTGGATCGGCTGGGGGCGCCGTCCCGTCGCCGTGCGCAATCGCTACATGGACGAGATGGCGGCGCTGCGTCCGGGAACCGTGCAGACCGTCGACGGATCAGAGCTCGCCACCGCGGTGCGGGCGGCGTTCGAACGACCCGAGAGGACCTGGCACGGACTCACTCGGCTGCCGATGTCGTGGCCGGACGCGGCGGAGGCCTACGTGCGCTGGTGGGGCGGGCTGGCGTGGTGACACGGCGCCCGTGGGTCGTCGGCAACAGGTGGGACTCGCTCGACGGGGTCCGGCCGCAGACGCTGCCGAAAGTGTCGGTGATCGTCGCCCACTACGAGCAGCCCGGGGAGCTCGCCCGCACGCTGTCGGCGCTGTCGACGCAGGACTATCCGCGCGAACTCCTCGAGATCGTCGTCGCCGACGACGGCTCCGCCGGGGATGTCCTCGTGCCGCCGGGGGTCACCCTCGTGCGGCAGGAAGACCGGGGCTTCCGCCTCGCCGCTGCACGCAATCTCGGCGCACGAGCGAGCACCGGGGACGTGCTCTGCTTCCTGGATGCCGACACCGCCCCGGAACCCGGGTACGTGCGGGCGCTCACCCGTCTTCCGGCGCTGCTTCCCGAGGCGGTCACGGTCGGACGGCGTCGCCACGCCGACTTCTCGGGCATCGATGCGGAGACTCCCGTGACCGGGGCGGTGATCGGCCGGGAGCTCCCGGAGCCGGCCTGGCTCGCCGAGGAGTACGCACGCAGCCGTGACCTGCTCGACGCCGACGACCGCTCGTACCGGTTCGTCATCGGCGCGGTGATCGCCTGCTCGCGTCGCCTGTTCGAGGAGACCGGCGGCTTCGACGAGTCGTTCTCGACCTACGGCGGGGAGGACTGGGAGTGGGCGCATCGGATGTGGCAGGCCGGCGCCGTGCTGGCGCACGTGCCGACGGCCGTGGCCTGGCACGACGGGCCCGAGTGGGCCGAGCGCACGGATTCCGGGCTCGAGCGCGCGAACGCCCAGACCATGACACTCGTCTCGTCGATCCCGGTCGACGGCTCGGCTCCGCGGGGACTGCTGTCGGCGGTCCCGGATCTCGTCGTCCGGCTGCGCGGCACGCACACCCGGGAGGCGCTGTTCATCGCGGTGGACTCGATCCTCACCGCGTTCCCGCGGTCGCGCGTGATGCTCGATGCGACGTCCGGACTCGACATCGACGACCCGCGCATCGTGATCGACGGCGACGAGCCCGAGGCCAGGGTGCTCTGGGAGCTCGACCGCCCGGTCGTGGTCCTCGAGTCGGCAGGGATCGCCGAGCTCGTCGCGGGCCTCGGTGCGGGTGACGTCGGCACCGTCGATCTCGTCGACTCCGCCGGCTCGTCCGCCGGTGTGCTGCACTCGCGACGAGCGCTGCGGCGAGCCGCGCGATGGGGCACGGCAGAGGGATTCGAGACCCTGACCGTCCGTGCGGAAGGCGTGCATCTGCTGCGCTCGAACCCGCACGTGGAGGCATGGGTCGGAGGGTGGGGCGGTCCCGATCGGTTCCGCTGAGCGTACAGTTCTCATCATGGGGAAATTGGAGTACAACAGCTCGCGGCCCGCGATCGAGATCGAGGACGCCACTCTGGCGCACGTGAAGATCGTGATCGGCACGAAGCTGCGCCGCAATGAGAGCTTCATGATGACCTGGCTCTCGAAGCCCGAGGCATCGTCCGGCCGCATGACCATCTGGGTGCACCCCAGTATCCCGTTGGTGCTCGAGTTCGATGACCCGACGATGCCCGCGATCGACCCCAAACGGGTCGCCCACATGATGGATCAGCTGAACTCGCGCGGCGAACTGGTGCTCGACCAGCTCTGACGTCGAGCGCTCACTCGTGCTCGGGGAGGATCGGACTCGACCACCCCGGGTCGCGCCCCAGCTGAGCGGCGCGCGAGACGGATGCCGCGCCGAAGCGACCGCGCAGGGTGTCGAGCACCGTGTCGAGCCGTTCGTCGTCGCCCCAGTCGATCGGCAGTTCGGGTGGCGCGTTCTCGGCGCGGTCGAGCTGCGACAGCGAGATCCCGATGAGGGTGATGCCCCGCGCCTCGATCTCGGGCCAGGCCGCGGCGAGCAGGGTCCGCGCGACGTCGAGCAGGATCGCGGTGCGATCGGTCGGCGCCCGGAGAGAGCGTGATCGGGTCGCCTTGGCGAAGTCCCCGTAGCGAAGGCGCAGCACGACCGTGCGGCAGACGCGCTCGCCGTCGCGGAGCCGGCGGGCGAGCCGGTCGATGATCTGCGTGAGGAAGAGGTCGAGCTCGTCCGCTGTGCGGGCGCGCGAGCCGAGGGCGCGCTGCGAGCCGATCGAGCCGCGGCGCCGGGTCGTGTCGACCGGGCGCGGGTCGCGCAGGCGGGCGAGGGCGTGCAGGTGCGAGCCCGCAGCTGTGCCCAGCACCCGCTCGGCCGTCGCCGCTTCGAGCTCCGCCAGCTGACCGACCGTGTGCACCCCGTAGCGGTGCAGCTTCTCGGCCGTCACCGCCCCGACGCCCCACAGGCGCTCGACCGGCAGCGGCAGCAGGAACTGCTCTTCCCGGTCGGGTTCGACCACGAGCAGCCCATCGGGTTTGCTGACCGCGCTGGCGACCTTGGCGAGGAACTTGGTGCGCGCCACGCCCACCGAGATGGCGAGGCCGACCTCTGTGCGCACCCGATTCCGCAGCCGCACTGCGACCTCTTCGGGGGTGCCGACGATGCGCCTCAGCCCACCGACCTCGAGAAAGGCCTCGTCGATCGAGAGGCCCTCCACGAGCGGGGTCGTGTCGCGGAAGATCGCGAACACGTCCTTGCTCGCCGCCGAGTACGCCTCCATGCGCGGCGGGACGACGACGGCATCCGGGCAGAGCTCGAGCGCCTGGCGACCGCCCATCGCAGTGCGCACCCCTCGGGCCTTGGCCTCATAGCTCGCCGCCAGCACCACGCCGCCGCCGACGATGACGGGCCGGCCGCGCAGAGCAGGCGCATCGCGCTGCTCGACCGAGGCGTAGAACGCGTCGAGATCGGCGTGCAGCACGGTGGCTTCGCCCCGCATCGTGTTCTCCCGTCGACGTGCAGATCGTCGCACGGGCCGGGGACATCCGGGCCGGGGCTGTCAGGCCGCGATCAGCCGCGACGACAGCGCGCGGATCCTCTTGCAGAGCGTGTCGAAGGCGCTCTCGAAGGCGGCGGCCGTGCCGACCCTGGCAGGATCCCGCACGGACCAGTGCAGGTCGTCGCCCGTGAGCATCCGCTCGTGCGCGTCGTCGCACACCGTGATCACCAGGTCGTCGTCGGTGCGCACCTCGTCGACGTGGCGGGGTGGCCGGGCCGGGTCGATGATCAGCCCGTGGCGTTCGGCTGTCGCCAGCGCCTGGGGGTTCACCGCGGAGGCGGGCTGGGTGCCGGCGGAGGCCACGTCGATCGCGCTCATGTCGCGCCAGATGACCTCGGCGAGCTGCGATCGTGCCGAGTTCGCGGTGCACACGAACAGCACCCGGCGCGGGGGAGCGACGCTCGGCGGTGCGAGCGTGTCGAACACCTCGGGGCGGAGCCCGATGTAGCTGCGCCGCCTGTCGAACTCCGAGCGCGTGCGCGTGATGATGCGCGCGGACTCGAGGACGCCGAGATGGTGGGCGATCAGGTTCGATCTCAGGTCGAGCGTCGTGCCGATCTCCGACGACGAGAGGTCGCCGAGGGTGAGCAGGTCGACGATGCGCAGGCGCGTCTGATCGGCGAGTGCGGCGAAGATCGCCACGCGGCGTTCGAGATCAGTCATCGTTCCCATCCATATCACGGGATGATGGACGTGTCCACGGGTATTGACTCAATCGGTGTTGACCATATTCTGGTCGTCGCGAGACCGCGGACGCGGTCTCGGAGAGGAATGGACATATGGGCATCGGCAGCGGCATCGCGCTCTTCGTCATCGGAGCGATCCTGGTCTTCGCACTCAACATCGACACCGGCGGCTACGTCGATCTCGATCTGATCGGCTACATCCTCATGGGCGCAGGAGTCGTCGTCTTCCTGATCAGCCTCATCCTCACGATGCGCAGCCGTCGCACCGAGACCGTCGACCGCACCGCCGTCGACCCGGCGACCGGCGACCGCGTGACCCGTCGCAGCATGCGCGACAACGAGCCCCTCGCCTGATGTCGGCGTGACCGAGGTGCAGCGCGGCACCGGCGCGATCGTCGTCGGTGTCGCGGCGACCCTCGCCTTCGTCGTGCTGCGGGCGGTGGTCGCCCTCGGCGGTCACGAGCCGCTCGCGATCGACGTCTGGTGGCACGACCTCATGGTCGCGCTGACCAGCGACATCTGGGTCGTCGTCGCCTGGGTCCCGGCGGTGGTCGGCGGCACCATCGGCATGATCGTCGTCGGAGCGCTGCTGATCGCTGCGCTCATCTGGCGCGGTCGGAGGTGGGATGCCGCGACGCTGGCGATCGCCATGGTCGCCGTCGTGGCGATCGGCGCGACCATGGCGGCAGTGATCGGGCGCACGCGACCGGCGGACTCGCTCGCCGAGAGCGTCGCGACGTCCTTCCCATCCGGGCACACGGCTGTCGCCACGACCGTCGTGGTCGTCCTCGCACTCGTGCTCCGTCGTCGATGGGTCTGGGTCGTGGGCATCGTGTGGGTGCTCCTCATGATGTGGAGCCGCACCTACCTGCATGCCCACTGGCTCAGCGACGTCGTCGCGGGAATGCTCGAGGGCGTCGCCGTCGCGACATTCGTCTGGGCCTGCATGGAGGCGATCCGTGCGCGGCGCCTCGCGTCTGCGACCCCCACTCCCGACACCTCCGAAGAACCGATCGAAAGCACCGTGAATCCATGAACACTCGCGACTCGGCCGCCTCCACCGCGAGAGCCGCCCAGGACTCGACCGCCTTCCGCGTCCTCGCGCGCGTCGGCTACGTCGTGCTCGGCATCCTGCACATCCTCATCGGGGGCATCGCGATCTCGATCGCGACCGGCGGTGGCGGCGAGAACGCCGATCAGGGCGGTGCCATGCAGCAGATCCAGGAGTCTCCCGCCGGCGTGTTCCTGCTGTGGCTGATCGTGCTCGGCCTGCTCGCTCTCGCGATCTGGCAGATCGCCGAGGCGGTCGTCGAGCGCGATCCCGACGCGAAGAAGAAGTGGGCGCACCGGGCGAAGTTCCTCGGCACGGCTGTCGCCTATCTCGCGATCGGCGCGACGGCTCTGGTCTATGCGCTCGGGGGCCAGTCGCAGTCGTCCGAATCCTCCCAGTCGTTCAGCGCGAAGCTGCTCGCGGTGCCGGCCGGCGTCGTGCTCCTCGTGCTCGTCGGACTCGGAGTGGCGGCCGTCGGCGTCGCCTTCGTCGTCCGGGGCATCACGCGCGCGTTCATGGAGCATCTGTCCGTGCCGTCCGGAAAAGCGCGATCCGGCATCGCCGCCTTCGGAACGGCCGGCTATGTCGCCAAGGGCATCGCGGTCGGCGTCGCGGGTGTGCTGTTCGTCATCGCGGCGCTCACGCATGACCCCGAGACCGCCGGCGGCCTGGACTCGGCGCTGCGCGCTCTGGCCGGACTCCCGTTCGGCGCCGTCATCCTGTGGGTGGTCGGTGCCGGCCTCGCTCTGTACGGCCTGTTCTGCTTCGCCCGCGCCCGCTACGCCCGGATGTGAGCTGACCCCGCCCGCATATCGAACCGTGCGCCGCCGCGCAACCCTGCACCGCGGATCGGCCGAGTCGGCCAGGATGGATCCATGAAGATCGTCTCGTACGCAGGCCAGCAGCTGGTGACCACGGATGACGTGGCGGACTCTCTCGTGACTCTCGCCGCAGCCGTCGCCAAAGAGGGGGAGGCCGACGCCGTCGAGATCCCCATCCTCGTCGGCGGGCGCGAGGACTGCGCCGACCTCGTGATCGGCGTGGGCAACGACCTGCTGGTCGGGCCGCACGAGTTCGATGACGACGAGCCCGACTTCAGCGAGCACGCGGCGAAGCTGCAGGCGCACCGCCTCTACCCCGATTCTCCGGACTCGGGAGAGCACGGCGGCCACAGCGACTGGTACGTCGATGTGGACCTCGACCTCGACGGCTCGGCCGCGGCGGCACGCTGACCGCGAGGTTCCTTCGCCGACGGCGGAGGGCACGAGAAAGGCGCCCGCCGCCGTCGGAGGTTCTGATCAGTCGGTGGTGAGCAGCACCTTGGTGGCGCGGCGCTCGTCCATGGCCCTGTAGCCCTCGGCCGCCTGCTCGATCGGCAGCGTCAGATCGAAGACGGCCCCCGGATCGATCTGATCGGTCATGATGAGGTCGATCAGCTGGGGCAGGAAGCGGCGCACCGGCGCCGGCCCGCCCAGAAGGCTGACGGTCGAGAAGAACAGGTCCAGGCCGTCGAGCTCGACGCCGTGGCTCACGCCGACGTACCCCACGTGTCCACCCGGACGCGTGGCGTGGATCGCCTGCATCATCGACTCCTGGGTGCCGACCGCCTCGACGGTGGAGTGGGCGCCGTACCCTCCGGTGAGCTCCTTGATCTTCGCGACGCCTGCGTCGCCGCGCTCCTCGACGATGTCGGTGGCCCCGAACTTCGTCGCCAGAGCCTGACGGTCGGCGTGGCGGGACATCGCGATGACCCGCTCGGCTCCGAGCTGCCTGGCCGCGAGGATCGCGAGCAGGCCGACGGCTCCGTCGCCGACCACGGCGACGGTCTTGCCCGGCCCCGCCTCGGCGGCCACGGCGGCGAACCATCCGGTGCCCAAGACGTCGGATGCCGCGAGCAGGCTGCGCGTCTGCGCGGGGGTCGGATCGCCCTCGACGGCGACGAGAGTGCCGTCGGCGAGAGGGATGCGGGCGTAGTCGGACTGGGTGCCGACGCCGCCCATCATGACCTGGTGGATGCAGCGCGACTGGAATCCCGCCTGGCAGATCTCGCACGTGTTGTCGGACGCGACGAACGATCCCACGACGAAGTCGCCGACCGCGATGTCACGGACCTCGTCGCCGACCTCCTCGACGACGCCGATGTACTCGTGACCCATCGGTGTGGGGTGGTCCACCGGCTCGATGCCGCGGTAGGGCCAGAGGTCCGAGCCGCAGATGCAGGCGGCGGTGACGCGGATGACCGCATCCGTCGGCTCGACGACGGAAGCGCGGGGGACCTCCTCGACGCGGACGTCTCCGGGGGCGTGCATGACGACGGCGCGCATGGTGCGGGTGCTGACGGTGTCTGTGCTCATGATGTTCTCCTTCAGTGGGTGAGGGCGGCGGATGAGGTCGTGTGCGGCGAGTGCCGTGGCGTGCGCCCGCGTGCGGTGCCGATCAGCACCAGGGTGACGGCCGCGAGCACGGTCGCGGAGACGGTGACCACGCCGAGCGGCAGGATGCTCAGGGCCCCGGCGACGCCGACGAGCGGGGCGGCGATGCCCCCGAAGCCGAACCGCACCATCCCGAGAAGCGACGAGGCGGTGCCGGCGATCTGCGGGTATCCGACCAGAGCGAGGGTCGTGGCCGGGGGAGACGAGATGGAGACGCCCGCGGCGAGGGCGAACAGCGACGCGAGCACGACCCACAGCGGCATCGTCGTGAGTCCGGCGGCGAGCAGGCCGAGAGCACCGGCGGTCGCGACCACGACACCGGCGGCGAGGACGGCGTGCACGTGCCCTCGTTCGGAGAATCGGCCGGCCAGGTGGCCGAAGACCATGAATCCCGCGGAGTTCGCGCCGAACGCGAGGGCGTAGCCGAGGGGCGACAGGCCGTAGATGTCCTGCAGCACGAACGTCGCGCCGGACAGGTAGGCGAAGAGCGCGGCGTACATCAGCCCCTGATTCAGGACGGCGCCGACGAAGACGCGGTCTCGCAGGAGCGTCCGATAGTCGCTCAGGGTGCGGGTCAGACCGCCGGTCGTCCGGGCCTCGATCGGCAGGGTCTCCCCGAACCGCGCGAGCGCGATGATCAGGATGGCGGCGCCGATGACGGCGAGGAAGACGAAGAGTCCCCGCCAGTCGATGATCGTGTTGAGGAGGCCCCCGAGCAGCGGGCCGACGATCGCCGCGAAGCCGCCGACGACGGTGAGCCGCGCGTAGAAGCGGATCAGCGTCCCGCCGGAGAAGACGTCACGCCCGGCCGCCTGGGCGATCACGATGCCGACGCCGCCGGCGAGTCCCTGCACGAATCGGGCGGCGATCAGCAGCTCGACCGTCGGACTGATCGCGCACAGCATCGACGTGACGATGTACGCCACGATGCCGATGAGCAGGACGCCGCGGCGGCCGTATCGATCCGACACCGGCCCGGCGATGAGCTGACCGGCCGCCAGACCGATGAGGCAGGCGGTCACGGTGAGCTGCGCGACCGACGTGGCGGCGCCCAGCGCTGCCGTGAGGGCCGGAAGAGCGGGCAGATAGAGGTCCATCGAGATCGGCCCGAAGACGGTCAGCAGAAGCAGCAGGGCGGGGAGCACCCGGTCGACGGAGGGGCGGGCTGCGGATGTCATGCTGTCCACTCTGCGCCTGTCGGGTGCTCCGAGGGAGTCCCTGTCGAGGGGTGTACTGCGAGAACCTCCCTGCGAAGCACGGTCGGGGGTAGCGTCCTGAGCATGGACAACAGATCCGAGGTCCGCGAGTTCCTGATGACCCGCCGCGCGCGCGTCGCGCCCGAGTCGGTCGGCATCCCGGCCGGCGGGAACCGACGTGTCGCCGGCCTGCGGCGCAGTGAGGCCGCAGCGCTCGCCGGAGTCAGCGTCGAGTACTACGCGAAGCTCGAGCGCGGCGCGATCGCCGGCGCCTCCGCCGCGGTGCTCGACGCGCTCGCGTCAGCCCTTCGACTCGACGACGCCGAGCGCGCGCATCTGCTCGATCTCGCCCGCGCCGCCGACGGCATCCCGTCGAGCGGCCGCTCGCGTCGCCGGTCGGCGAAGCCCGGGGCTGCACGACCCAGCCTGCAGTGGGCGCTGTCGTCGATCACCGATGCGATCGCGTTCGTCCGCGACCCCCACCAGAACCTGGTCGCCACGAACGATCTCGCCCGAGCCTTCTATTCGCCGGTGATCGGCGACGGCGGCCGCACCCCGAATCTCGCGCGCTTCCAGTTCCTGGACCCGGCAGCGCACGACTTCTATCCCGACTGGGATCTCTTCGCCGAGATGTGCGTCGCGATCATGCGAGCCGAAGCCGGGCGGGATCCGCACGACAAGGGTCTGCAGGATCTCGTCGGCGAGCTGTCGACGCGCAGCGAGACGTTCCGCCGGCTGTGGGCGGCGCACGATGTGCGCATCCACGGCGCGGGCACGAAGCGGTTCCGGCATCCGCTCGTCGGCGAGCTGACCCTGGCGTATGAGGAGCTCGCGATCACCGCCGAGCCGGGCAACGTGCTGCTGATCTACTCGGCCGAGCCGGGCTCGCCCTCGGCCGAGCGTCTCGCGCTGCTCGCGTCGTGGTCTCTGGACCAGCGCGTCGTCGAGCCGACCAGGGACGAGAGCCGCGGCTAGCGTCCCACTCCATCGACAGATGGTTGCCTCCGGTCTACAGTTGCACTTTCGCAACCAATAGGCGTATAGTTGACTCTTATCAACTTTCTACACAGGAGCTCTCCACTGTGACACACATCTCACCCACCTCCTCAGGCGACGCGGTGCGCTCGCCTCGCGAGGTCTTCACCGCGATCTCGGGCCTCGTCGTCGGCATGTTCGTCGCCGTGCTCTCGGGCACCGTGGTGTCGACCTCCATGCCGGTCATCATCGCCGACCTCGGCGGCACCCAGTCGCAGTACACCTGGGTCATCACCGCCAGCCTCCTCGCGACCGCCGTCTCGACCCCCATCTGGGGCAAGCTCGCCGACCTCGTCGATCGCAAGATCCTCGTGCAGCTGTCGCTGATCATCTTCACGGTCGGCACCGTGATCGCCGGCTTCTCGACCGACACCAACATGCTCATCGCGGTCCGCGTGATCCAGGGCATCGGCGTCGGCGGACTGATGTCGCTCGTGATGATCGCGGTCGCCCTCATCATCTCGCCGCGCGAGCGCGGCAAGTACATGGGCGTGGTCGGCGGAATCATGGCCCTCGGCACCATCGGCGGCCCGCTGCTCGGCGGACTCCTCACCGACGTCTGGGGCTGGCGCTCCAACTTCTTCGTCGGCGTGCCCTTCGCCATCCTCGCCCTCCTGCTGCTGCAGTTCACCCTGCACCTGCCCAAGCCCCAGCGCGACCGCAAGGTGTCGATCGACTACTTCGGCATCGTGCTGCTCGCGGTCGGCGTCTCGACCCTGCTCATCTGGGTCTCGATGGGCGGCAGCCAGTTCGACTGGGACTCCTCGACCAGCATCATGCTCGCCGTCACCGCGGGTGTCGCGATCGCCGCGTTCATCACCGTCGAGTTCTTCGTCAAGGAACCGATCGTGCCGATGTCGCTGTTCCGCAACCGCACCTTCACGCTGTCGGTCATCGCGTCGATCGCCATCGGCGTCTCGATGTTCGCGACCTCGGTGTTCCTCGCCCAGTACTTCCAGCTCGCCCGCGGTGCCACACCGACCGAGTCCGGCCTCATGACGATCCCGATGATCGTCGGACAGATGGGTGCGTCGATCATCATCGGCCAGCTCGTCAGCCGCTTCGGCAAGTGGAAGGGATGGATGCTCACGGGCTCCGTGCTGACCACGATCGGCGTCAGCCTGATGGCGACCCTGCGCTACGACACCCCGTTCCCGCTGGTCGCGACCTACATGTTCGTGCTCGGCGCAGGTCTCGGCATGGTCATGCAGAACCTCACGCTCATCGTGCAGAACGACACCGCGCCGCAGCAGCTGGGCGCCGCCTCGTCGAACGTCAACTTCTTCCGCACGATCGCCGGCACCATCGGCGTGACGGTCATGGGCGCCTCGCTCTCGACCAGCGTCGGCAACTACATCTCCGACGCGCTCGAGGGATTCACTCCCACGACGCCCGATGAGATCGACGCGCTGAAGCACCTCGCCTCTGGCGATGTGCCCAAGGTCACGCAGCTGCCCGACACGATCCGCACGATCGTCGAGGGAGCCTACGGCCACGGCATCGCGGATGCGTTCATCATCGCCATTCCGCTCGCAGTGATCGCCATCATCGCGATCGCGTTCATCAAGAACAAGCCGCTGTCGACGAAGAACGCCGCCGAGCAGCTGCGCGAGCAGGCCGAGGAGTCCGTTCTCGAGGTCTCCGAGGCCGAGGTCGGCGCCACCATGTCGACCGGAGCCATCCGCATCTCGGGCACCGAGTCCGCCTCACCCTCGACCGGCTCGGTGACGACCGTGCTCGAGCGCGACGAGCGGGAGTCGGGGCGCTGACATGGTCACCTCCGAAGCGGCGGCGCCCGCCGACGTCGACACCGCCCTCGGCGACCTCCAGACGCATCTGAACCTCATCTTCGCGAGGACTCGGACGCTCTGGAGGGAGTCGGCGGCGCGCATCGACCCCGAGCTGCAGGTGGGCGGCTACAAGCTGCTGACCTTCATCGATCGGGCGGGCTCCGCCAGCGCTCACGAGCTCGCCGAGCGCTTCGAGATGGACAAGTCCGTCATCAGTCGCCAGGTGCGGATGCTCGAGGAGCTGGGCCTGATCGAGTCGAGGCCGGACGAGCGTGACGGCCGGCTGCGGGTCCTGACGGCGACGCCGTCGGCCTGCTCCGCCCTCACCGAGCTGCGCAGCGACCACGCCTCGCGCCTGCGCACGGTCGTGGCCGAGCTCACGCAGGACGAGATCCACGCGGCATCCAAGGTGTTCCGTCTGCTCTCAGAGGTCTGACCGAGAGCCCGGGCCGATCACGCGACGTGTCGGCCCGGGTTGTCGAGAGCGATATTCTGTGGTTCAGTCGAATGTCTTGACTTCGCGATTCGGCGTCCCAAGACCGTAAAGAACGGTACTTCGGATGAACTGGATCGCCTCCAACCTCGGATTGATCGTCGATCTGACGATCAATCACGTGCGTCTGGCGATCATTCCGATCATCCTCGGCTTCCTGATCGCGGTGCCGCTGGGCTGGGTGGCCAGCCGCAATCGCGTCGCCCGGACGTTCATCATCACGACGGGCAGCCTGCTCTACACGATCCCGTCCCTGCCGCTCTTCGTCATCCTGCCGGTCATCCTCGGCACCCGGATCCTCGATGACACGAACCTGGTCGTGGCGCTGACGATCTACGCGGTCGCGATCATGCTGCGCTCGGCGACCGACGCCTTCGGATCGGTCGATCGGTCGATCATCGAGTCGGCGAAGGCCATCGGCTTCTCGCGCAGCGGCCGGTTCTGGCGCGTCGAGTTCCCTCTCGCCGGGCCCGTGCTGATCGCCGGCCTCCGCGTGGTCTCCGTGTCGACCATCGCCCTCGTCTCGGTGGGCGTGATCATCGGCTCGGAGAATCTCGGCTACCTCTTCCAGAACGGCAAGCAGCGCGGCATCCTCGAGGAGGTCGTCGTCGGGATCGTCATGAGCCTGCTCATCGCTCTCGTCTTCGACCTGATCCTCGTGGCGATCGGGCGGGTCCTCATGCCCTGGAGCCGCGCCGCCGGCGTGCGCGGCACGAGCGGCGCACCGACCGACCCCGACCCCGCGACCGACAGTGTCAGCACCCGTCGAGTGCTCGAGCCCCCGGGGGCCGGTGTCCGATGAACTTCTTCCTCGACGCCATCGCCTGGATCCTCGACCCCGCCAACTGGGTGCCGGGCTCGCAGAGCCCGCTGCCCATCGGCGACCGACTCGTCGAGCACCTCATCTACTCGGGCGTCTCGCTCGTCATCGCGATGCTGATCGCTCTGCCGCTCGGCTTCTACATCGGGCACACCGGGCACGGTCGCCAGTTCGTGATCGGCTTCACCGGTGCGATGCGCGCTCTCCCGACGCTCGGGCTCCTGTTCTTCCTCACGATGGTGCTGCGCTCCGGTCTCAGCACCACTCCGGCCGTGCTCGTCGGCTCCGTCGTCGCTTTCGTGCTGCTGGCGATCCCGTCGCTGCTCGCCGGTGCCTACGCCGGCCTCGAGAGCGTCAGCCGCGAGTCGATCGATGCGGCGCGCGCGATCGGGATGACCGAGATGCAGATCCTCCGCAAGGTCGAGATCCCACTCGGGCTGCCGGTGATCATCGGCGGGATCCGCTCGGCCACGCTGCAGGTCATCGCGACCGTGACGATCGCGTCGTACGTCGGACTCGGCGGCCTCGGGCGGATCATCTCGTCGGGCATCGGCCTCAACGACTACACCGTGATCCTCGGCGGGGCGCTCCTGGTGACCGTTCTCGCGCTGAGCGTCGACGGCGTCTTCGCGCTCCTCCAGCGCCTCACCCGTACTCGGGGGCAGACGAGCCGTCCCCTCCGCAGTGTGCAGCGAAACAGGTCGGAGGCCGCTGTGGCGCCGATCGTCGACGAAAGGACCCCCGCATGACCTCTCGAGCCCGTAAGACCTGGCTGACGGCCTGCCTGCTCGCCGTCAGCACCACCGTCGCGCTCGCCGGCTGCGCGACCGCCGACCCGACGTCCTCGGGCGGTGACGCCGCCGAGGGCGACGCGATCGTCGTCGGCTCCTTCGCCTTCCCCGAGAGCGAGATCCTCGGCGAGATCTACGCGCAGGCGCTCGAGGCCGAGGGCTTCGACGTCTCGACCAAGTTCAACATCGGTCCGCGCCAGCAGACGATCCCCGCGCTGCAGGACGGGTCCATCAACCTCATCCCGGAGTACAACGGCAACCTGCTGGCGTACTACGACACGGCGTACGAGGAGCGGACGACCGAGGACGTCGATGCGGCGCTGCCGGATGCGGTGGGCGCGGACGACCTGCAGGTGCTCGACTCGGCCGAGGCCGAGGACAAGGACGCCTACGTGGTGACGAAGAAGACCGCCGAGGACAACGACCTGACGGCCATCGGCGACCTGAAGGCTCTCGAGCCGTTCTCCCTGGCGTCGAACCCGCAGTTCGGCGAACTCGGCTACGGGATCCCGGGGCTGCGCGACGTCTACGGCGTGGGCGTCGAAGCGGGACAGGTCACGTTCGTCCCGTACGAGGACTTCGGCGGTCCCGACACGGTGCAGGCGCTCGTCGACGGCACGGTGCAGGTGGCCGACATCTACACGACGTCGCCGGCGATCAAGTCGGAGGACCTCGTCGTCCTCGAGGACCCGGAGAACATGATCTCGGCGCAGAACGTCATCCCGCTGCTCTCGAAGGACATCTACACCGACAAGCTCGCCGAGGTGCTCAATGCGATCTCCGCGAAGCTCACCACCGACGACCTGATCGATCTGCGCGAACGGGTCGAGGGCGACGAGAAGGCGTCGGCCGCGACCGCGGCGGAAGAATGGCTCACCACCGCAGGTCTGCTCGACAAGTGATCGTGCGAACGGATCGCGAGTCGGTGATCTGATCGAAGCCCCGCCGGCACAGCGCCGGCGGGGCTTCATCGTAAGCTGGCGAGCATGAGTGCCTCGTCCGACGAAGTCGCCCCGATAGACGGCGCCGCAACCCCTGACCTCGATCAGGCGATCTCGAGGGTCGAGCACGAGCTGGGCAGGCTCTTCGCCCGCATCCGGGTGAGCTGGCGCGAAGCCGCGACCACCGTGCACCCCGACCTGCAGCCTCTCGGATACCAGGTGCTCACGTCGATCGCCACCGGCAAGGCGACCTCGGCCGGCGCGATCATCGAGCGCCTGCAGACCGACAAGTCGGCCGTCAGTCGGCACGTGCGCCAACTCGAGCAGCTCGGTCTCGTCGAGAGCGTCCCCGACCCGGACGATCGCCGCGCGCGGGTGCTCGTCGCCACGGAGCTGGCGCAGGAGCGAGTGGCCCTCGCCCGCGCTCGGTACGAAGAGCGCCTCGGCGAGAGGCTGCGCCGCTGGACGGCCGAGGATCTCGACCACTTCGCGGAGCTGCTCGCCGCCTTCGGCGACTGAGCCGAAGCGCGGCGGCCCGTTCGCCACGGGGGCTGGACGCAGACGCGAGCCCGGACGAGACTGATCTCACGACTACGGGAATGAGGAACAGTCATGGCATACAGGGTCGGATACTTCGTCGGAAGCCTCTCGTCCACCTCGATCAACCGCATCCTCGCGACGGCGCTGATCAGGCTGGCGCCGGATGATCTCGAGTTCTTCGAGATCCCGATCCGAGACCTCCCCCTCTACAGCCAGGACTATGACGCCGACTACCCCGCGGTGGCCGTCGATCTGAAGGAGTCCATCGCCTCGGCTGATGCGGTGCTCTTCGTGACGCCCGAGTACAACCGCTCGATCCCCGGCGGCCTCAAGAACGCGATCGACTGGGCGTCGCGGCCGTGGGGGCAGAACTCCTTCGACCACATCCCCGCCGCGGTGATCGGCGCCTCGGTGGGCGCGATCGGCACGGCGGTCGCCCAGCAGAGCCTGCGCGGGGTGCTGAGCTTCTGCAACGCCCGTCAGATGACGGCGCCCGAGGCCTACATCCAGTTCTCGCCCGACACCTTCGCCGATGACGGGACGGTCCACAACGCGGGCACCGCGACCTTCCTCCGCGACTACCTGGTCGAGTTCCGAGACCACATCGAACGCGTGCTCACGGTGCTGCCGCGCGACACCGACGTGTGAACCCGGGGGCGCGAGCCGCGTAGCCTGAACCACATGACGCTCACGAAAGCCCGCACCGCCGCAGAGGTCGTCGACTGGCGACGCCGTGTCTTCGCCCTCTACGACGCCGTGCGTCGGGCGGACTCCGCCGAAGACGCGCACGAGCTCTGGCGCATCGAGCGCGACGACCTGCTGCTGCACCATGCGGCGACCCCGCTGATGGCCGACGATCGACCGCTGTTCGAAGGGCTCCCGATCGCGTCGTACGATCCGCAGTGGCGCTTCGAGCTGCCGATCCTCGAGGCCGAGCCCGGGGGCTTCGAGTTCGCGACCGGCACCGACGGCGTGGTTCCCTTCGAGCGCATCGGCAGGGTCGAGGTCCCCGACACCGGGTCGCTCGACGTGTGGCGTCTGACGACCTACGGCGGCGGGATCTTCATCCCCGTGCGCGACGCTCTCGCCGGTCGTCCGGGAGGAACCTACGGAGGCGGCCGCTATCTGATCGACACGATCAAGGGCGCCGACCTCGGGTCGGATGCCGAGCGCGGCACGATCGTGCTCGACTTCAACTTCGCCTACAACCCCTCGTGCGCCTACGACCCGGCGTGGGCCTGCCCGCTCGCCCAGCCGGGCAATGTGCTCGAGGTCGCGGTGCCCGTGGGGGAGATGTACGGCCGCGTCGCCGACTGAGCATCCGGTCTGCATATCTCCGCAGGGGAATACTCGGCACCCCAGGGCGCTTGTCCCTGAGCGTGACCCTCTTCGAATCGGCCGTCTTCGGCGCCCTCCCGCTGTCCAACCGCGTCGTCATGGCGCCGCTCACCCGCACCCGTGCGGACGACGACGGTGTGCCCACCGAGACGATGGTGGAGTACTACCGCCAGCGCGCGGGCCAGGGTCTCATCATCTCCGAGGGCACGTGGCCGGCCGCCGAGGGCAAGTCGTACTCCGGGCAGCCCGGCATCGTCACTCCCGCGCAGATCGACGGATGGCGGCGGATCGCCGACGCCGTGCACGAGGCCGGCGGCACGATCGTCATGCAGCTGATGCACGGCGGCCGCGTCTCGCACCCCGAGATCTCCGGTGAGCCGCGTGTCGTGGGCCCGAGCGCGCTCGCCGCCCCCGGCCAGACGCACACCCCGGTCGGCAAGGTCGACATGCCGGTCGCTCACGCTCTCACGCTCGACGAGATCCCGATGGTCGTCGAGCAGTTCGTGCAGGCCGCACGCAACGCGATCGCCGCGGGCTTCGACGGCGTCGAGGTGCACGGCGCGAACGGCTACCTCGTGCAGGAGTTCCTCTCGCCGGTGTCGAACATCCGTGACGATCAGTACGGCGGATCGCCCGAGAACCGCGCGCGGTTCGCGATCGAGGTCACGTCGGCGGTGGCTGAGGCGGTCGGGGCCGACCGCACCGGCATCCGTCTGTCGCCGCAGCACAACATCCAGGGCGTCCTCGAGGAGGACGACGCCGACGCACTCGCCACCTACCTCGCCGTCGCCGAGGGCCTCGCACCGCTCGGCCTCGCATTCATCGACGTGCTCAGTGCCGTGCCGACCAGCGAGCTCGTGCAGCGCATCCGCCGCACGGCGGGTGCCCCGCTGATCGTCAACTCCGGATTCGCCGCGCAGACCACCCGCGACGAGGCCGAGATGCTCGTCTCGGAGGGATGGGCCGACGCCGTGGCAGCAGGTCGTCCGGTGATCGCGAACCCCGACCTCGTCGAGCGCTGGCGTCAGGACGCCGAGCTCAACGAGCCGCGCCCTGCGCTGTTCTACGGACGCACGGCCGAGGGATACACGGACTACCCGTCGCTCGAGACCGTGCGCGCCGACGCCTGACGCGCGCGGCTGCGCGAAGTACCCCTGTCGGCGCGGAATATCGGGGCGTACTGTGACCGCATGGTCACCGACGATCCCACTGTCACCAACCCCGATCACTACCGCACGCTCTGGGAGAACGATCTCGTGCGCGTGCTCGAGTACACGGATGAGCCGGGCGACCGCACGACTCCTCACGATCATCCGAACAGCGTGATGGTGACCCTCAGCGATTTCTCGCGCCGTCTGTCAGCGGGGGAGCGCACCTTCGACACGTCGTTGACCGCGGGTCAGGCCGTCTGGCTGCCGGCCCAACGCCACTGGGGAGAGAACACGGGGGCGACGTCGACGCACACCATCCTCGTCGAGTTGAAGGGCGACGCCGCGGGGGAGCCCGGCGGCGGCGCGCTCGGACCCCAGGTCTGAGGCGCTCGCGTCGTTCGGCTCAGCGCCGGACGACCCGCGCCCGGTTCTTCGCGACGCTGCTGAGGGTGGCGCGCACGGGCGTTCCCAGATACAGGCCGAGCGATGCGCCCGAAGCCAGTGCGATTCCGATCACCGCGGCATCGACCAGAGAGCCGCCGATGCCGACGACCCCGGATGCCGACCCTGCCGCGTGGATCATCTCGAGCAGGCCCTGGAACACCGCGACACCGGGCACGAGCGGCACGATCGCGGCCGTGGTGACCGCGACCGACGGGACGTGCAGCTTCACCGCGATCAGCATCCCGATGAAGCTCGCGAGCAGGGCGCCGATCGCGCTCGCCGCAGCCGGATGCAGGTTCAGACCGACCATCGTCGAATAGCCGGCGATGGTGACGGCGCTGAGCAGCGCGCTGACGAGGATGATCCGAAGACCCGCGCCGTTGAAGACGGCGACGGCGATCGCGATGATGATCGCCCCCGCGAACTGGTTCAGGAGCGGACCGAACGGGGCCGGGTCATCGGGCAGACCCATCGTGAAGCCGAGCACGCTGCCGAGTTCGAGGCCGACGAGGATGCCGATCACGACTCCGAGCGTCTGCATCGTCAGATCGAGGATGCGTCCGCCTGCGGTGAGCGCGAATCCGTCGATCGCATCCTGCGCGGCCCCCACCACGGTGAGTCCGGCGAGCATGAGCACGATTCCCGACGCGACGATGATCGATGGTCGGATGCCGACGAAGGGCTCGATGCCGGCGGCCCCGAGGGCCGAGACGGCGACCGCGACGACCGTGGTGACGAACCCTCCGGCGATCTGACTGAAGAACAGCGGAACGCGCACGCGCGCGAGGCCGGCCTGGGTCAACGCCGCGCAGAGCGCCGCGATGAACGTGAGCCCGACGATGAGCGGCGAGGCCCCGAGCATGATGCTCACTCCGACGGCGAGCAGCGCTCGTGCCACGATGACCACCGGCTGCTGGTAGCCGAAGGGCACGCGCCGCAGGGCGCGGAACGTCGAGCGGGCCGATTCGAGATCCAGTCCGTCGTCGATGTCGGCGACCAGGGCCTGCACTCTCTGCAGCTTGGCGTGGTCGGGGGCGGCGACGCGCACGACCCGCACGAGCGTCTCGGGCCAGACCTCGCCGCTCAGGTGGAACGAGACCGTGATCGAGTTGTAGGTGACATCGACCTGCACGTCCCGCATGCCGTACGCGGCGCAGATGCGGGTGATGGCGAGCGTGACCTCGTGCGCCGAGGCGCCGACCCCGAACATCGATTCGCCGATGCGGGTCGCGAGGTCGAGCACACGCGGCACGGTGCGTTCGTCGATGATCGGCATCGCCTCGGTGTGGGCGACGGACGAGGGATCGGTGTGCAGGATCCTGCGCACGGAGGCGAGCAGTCGCCGCTGGGGATTCGGGGACACGATCCCATTCTTCCTCCTCGCGACCGGTGCATCCGACGCCGCGAGGACTGGGGAGGAGAAGATCCGTCAGGCCTGCGCCGGAACCTCGACGCGCTCGACCGGCGGCGCCGTGCCTTCGGCCGGCTCGCTCACCAGGCGCAGACCGCCGGGGGCGTTCGCCGTGAACGCCAGCGCTTCGATCCACGCGCGGTTGATCTGCGGCTGACGGCTCCCGCTGTACTTGAAGACGAGGGAGCTGCCGGCGTGCACCCAGACAGTCGTCCGACCGCCGCCGACAGTCATGTCCTCGCGCCAGGAGAACGAGAAGGGCTCGCCTCTCCTGAGCTTCGCCGTCATCACGAGCTGCAGGTGCGTGAGCGCCCTGTCCTCGATGTCCGATTTGACGGTGCCCTCGTAGATGAATTTGCCCATGATGATCTCCCCAGTACGCCACAGTGCCCGCGAGACGAGGCGTATCGAGTGATCACCGATGGTGGATCCAGTTTCCCATATTCCGATGTGCAGCGCGCCTGGCGTACGTTCAGGAACCGCCTGTCAACCCTCTGTCCCTTCGCGCGCCGTCGATGGAAGGTGGCCCTTCGACACGTAACGAGGAGGATGACGATGAAGGCACTCACCTGGCAGGGAACGCGCAACGTGGCGGTCGAGGAGGTACCGGATCCGACCATCGAGCACGCCACCGATGCGATCGTCCGGATCACCTCCTCGGCGATCTGCGGTTCCGACCTGCACCTCTACGAACTGCTCGGACCGTTCCTCGACAAGGGCGACATCCTCGGCCACGAGCCGATGGGGGTCGTGGTGGAGGTGGGCAGCGGTGTGCGCGACCTCGCGGTCGGCGATCGCATCGTCATCCCCTTCAACATCTCGTGCGGGCACTGCTTCTTCTGCCTGCGCGGCCTGCAGTCGCAGTGCGAGACGACGCAGGTGAAGGAGTACGGCAGCGGCGCCGCGCTGTTCGGCTACACCAAGCTCTACGGCCAGGTGCCGGGCGGGCAGGCCGAATACCTGCGCGTCCCGCTCGCCGACTACAACCACATCAAGATCGCGTCCGATCTCCCCGATGAGCGGTACCTGTACCTCAGCGACATCCTGCCGACGGCCTGGCAGGGTGTGGAGTACGCGAACGTGCCGGAGGGCGGGACGCTCGCGGTGATGGGGCTCGGCCCCGTCGGGCAGTTCGCAGCCCGCATCGGAGCGCACCGCGGATACCGGGTGCTGGCCGTGGACCCGGTCGCGGAACGCCGGGAGATGGCGGCACGCCACGGAGTCGAGGTCTTCGACCTCACGGATGACGTCGTGGCCGAGCTGCGCGACCTCACCGACGGACGCGGCGCGGATTCCGTGGTCGACGCCGTAGGCATGGAGGCGCACGGCAACGCCGGCGTCGCCCTCGTGCAGAAGGCCGTCGGACTGCTGCCGGATCCGGCCGCCCGCGCCGTGTTCGACAAGGCCGGGATCGACCGACTCGCCGCCGTGTACGCCGCGATCGACGTCGTGCGCCGGGGTGGCATGGTGTCGCTCAGCGGCGTCTACGCGGGCGATGCCGACATCCTGCCGATGAAGACCCTGTTCGACAAGCAGATCGGCATCCGTATGGGCCAGTGCAACGTGAAGCGCTGGACCGACGATCTGATGCCGCTCGTCGAAGACCTCTCCGACCCCCTCGGCGTGATGGATCTGATGACCCACGATGCCCCGCTCGAGGATGCGCCGGAGCTCTATCGCACCTTCCAGCGCAAGGAGGACGGCTGCATCAAGGTCGTGCTGCGACCGTCTGCCGCGTGAGGGTCAGGCGGCGGCCCCGACACCCGGGGCCGCCGCCTGCGTCTGCTCGACGCGACCGCGGATGAAGAACAGGCAGATCACGCCGACGACGATCACCACGATGTTGCCGAGGTTCGCGATTGAGCCGAACGCGCTCTCCGCCGGGTACGCCGTGTGCAGGAAGATGCTCGGGTCGGTGCTGGCGTGCAGCAGGATCGGCGCGACGATGGTCCCGGTCACGCGCATCGCGAGGTACATGCAGATGCCGAACGCGAAGGTGTAGGCCAGCTGGATGAGGGTCGCGAACAGGGACTGGCCGGTGAGCAGATTGCCGGCGTGGAGCAGGGCGAACAGGGCCGAGGAGATCACCGCGACGACGAGCTCACGCTGACCCGCCTTGCGCAGCAGGTTCACCACGAGGCCGCGCGTCAGCACCTCCTCGGCGAAGCCGATGAACAGTCCGGCGAGGAGCCAGGTCGCGACGACCTCGAATCCGGCCGCTCCGTAGTCGATGGCGAACAGGTGGAGCACGTTGAAGAGGAGCACGACGGCGACCGCGATCCACATCCATCCGCGTCCGCGGATCGGCTGCGGACGGAAGATCTCACCCAGCCAGCCGACGGATGCCGCGAAGCCGATGAGCAGCAGGCAGCCGACGAGAACCGGGATCGCGTAGAACACGAGGATCCCCGCCGCGCTCTGCGGATCCTCGATCTGAGCCGCGAACGGGGTCAACAGCAGCGACAGCCCGTTGTAGAGCACGAAGTAGACGACCACGAGGATGACGGCCCGCCACCAGCCGCCCTGTTCCCAGAAGCGTCGCCAGGCGGACTGCGTCACATCGGTCATCGTGCATCCCTCCGCATCCGCGGAGGTCGCGGCTCACGACCCAATATATGGGCAGGAGCGGGTCAGGACGCACGCCCCTCTGCGAGGTAGGCGAGGCGGTGCAGGGTCTCGGAATTGCGCCAGCGCAGCAGGGGAGCGGTCACCAGACCGGGCAGCAGCGTGGCGGGGCCGTTCACGGGTTCCTCGTCGATGCGCACCATCGTGCCGCCGTCATACGACCGCACCCGCAGAGTGACGCGGGCCTCGCCGATCGGCCAACCCTTCGCGCGCATGACCATGCGGTTCGGCGGCGACCATTCCTCCACCACGGTCGTGTCGTCGAGCAGAGCGGGCCAGACGCCGACCGAGTGATGCAGCTCAGCGCCCGGCTGCGGCCACGACTCATCGACGTCGCGCATGCGCGAGGCGCCCACGACCCACGCCGGGTACAGCCAACCGTTGCCCAGCACCCGGAAGACATCGTCGGGCTGACAGTCCATCGTGCGCACGTTCTTCGCCATGTCGGAACTCCTCTCGCGTCGTGACGATGATCGCGTGGCTTCCGATTCGCAGACAGGGGGTTGACGACCGCGCGTGGCGGAGTGCGGGTCGCGCGGCACGAGTGGGGCACTAGCACAGAGGCCCCGCTCGCGCCTCCCCCTGGTTCGGCGACCACGTCTCTGCGAGCGTCGCAGCATGGCACTCATCGACATCCCCGCGCGTGCGGCGCGAAAGCTCGGCGCACTGGCACAGGACGACGCTCCCACCCTGCTGACCCGCGGCTACGGGTTCGGGGCGCGGATCTGGCGACGGGTGCCGCCGGGTGCGAGATCGGCGCCGATGCGGCTGCTCGGCAGTGACGCGGTCTTCGTCAGGGGAGTGGAGGGGGTCGAGCTCTTCTACGACGAGACCCGCATCGCGCGCTCCGGAGCCATGCCCGCGATCGTGCAGGAGAGCCTGTTCGGGCACGGCTCCGTGCACAGCCTCGACGGCACAGCCCACCGGCACCGCAAAGCAGCCTTCGTCGGCGCCCTCTATGAGGACGAGCAGGTCGCACGACTCACGCCCTGGCTCGAGCGCGAATGGCAGAGCGAGCGCCGGGCGTGGCTCGACGGCGGCACCCGCAGCGCCTACGACGCGGCCGTCGGCGCGCTGGGCCGGGCGATCATGGGCTGGGCGGGTGTGCCGGGCACGCCGGCGGCCCAGACCCGATGGGCGGCGCGGCTCGCCCAGATCGTCGACGGCTTCGGCTCGCCGTACTCGCCGGTGTACATCGCCGCCCTGGCGAACCGGTGGTGGTCGGACCGTCATTCCGCTCGGCTCATCGAGGCGGTGCGGCACGGCTCGCTGCGCGCCGTATCGGGCACGGCGCTCGAGGTGTGGGCGCATCACCGCGACGAGGACGGCGAGCTGCTCCCGGCGCGCGTCGCCGGTGTCGAGCTGCAGAACAGCATCCGTCCGATGATCGCAGTCGCCCGGTTCGTGGCCTTCGCCGCGAAGGAGCTGCACGAGCGTCCCGACTGGCGCGAGCGCATCGCGGCCGAGGCCGTCGAGCGCGGGTCGGTCGTCGGCGGACCGCTGTCGATCATGTTCGCGCAGGAGATCCGTCGCACCTCTCCCTTCGTGCCGATGCTTCCCGGTTGGGCCACCGCGGACATCGAGATCGACGGTCAGACGGTGGATGCCGGAGGACGCGTCGTCCTCGACCTGCAGGGCACCAACACGGACGACCGCTTCTGGGCGCGCCCCCAGCGGTTCGACCCCGAGCGCTTCCGCGACATCGAGGACTACGAAGCGCTCGCCGCATTCGTTCCTCATGGTGGCGCCGACGTCCCGACGGGTCACCGCTGCCCGGGCGAGAAGCTCGCGATCGCAGGGCTGGCCGCGGCGATCACGGTGCTCAGCGACCCCGACCTGCGGATCCTCGACGAAGGGCTCGACGTCGACCGGCGTCGGCTGCCCACCAAGCCGCGGTCCGGCGGTGCGGTGCGCTCGGCGGCATCCGTATCGGCATCGCCATCGGCACCCGCGTCCCGTGGGTGCCCCTTCCACTGAGTGGGTGAGCGCGTTCTGTCAAGGGGCGCGCATCGGCTGTTCCGCCTCGGCATGCTGACCGGACTGCGCACACCGACGAAGGGAGCACTATGTCAGACATCGAATCCACCCCCGACGGCGGGCGATCCGAGGCGGACGAGACGCCGATGATCCCCGACGAGCTCGCGCCGCGTCAGCAGTCCGAGGACCCGGTCCCGAACGATCCGGACGCCGCGGGCTCGGAGGACGGCGACGACGAGGACGACATCTGACGCCTGCCGAGAGCGGCCGGTCGCCCCGAGCGACCGGCTACGGCGCCCGCCGCACGGACTCCCCCTAACTGGTGCGGTGGGCGTCCTGCCGTCCGGGGTCTCGCTCCGAGCGAGGTCAGTCACGGCCCGAGGTGTCGACGCCCTGGGGGAGCTCCTCCACCGGGACGACGACCACATCCTGCACCTTCCAGTCGAGGTCGGTGATGCGCGTCGCGAGGTCGGTGACGTCGCCCATCGACACCTTTCCGCGATGCGGCACGACGAACGCCTCGATGTGGAAGACCTGCCCCTGATCCCGCATCCGCACTCCCGCCTCCGTGACCCAGGGGCGGGAGCGCATGGTCGAGATCACGTCACCGGCGAGCGGATGCGGGTGCTTGCTGTCGTACGTCCTGGCGCGCTGGTCCATGAGATCGATCACGGCGGTCTTGGTGTTGCGCCAGCCGTCCCACACGATCCCGAGCGAGATCACGAGAGCCGCAGCGCCGTCGAGCCACCACACGCCGGCACCCACACCGAGCACGCCGACGATCGAGGCGACCGTGGTCTGCCAGTCGGCCTTGGCCATGTCGGCGTCGGCGAAGAGCAGCTTGTTGTGAAGCACGGGCGCGAGCTTCGCCTTCGCCGGTCCGTAGAAGAACACCGGGCCGACGATGACCACGGCCATCACGGCGACCATCAGCCAGCCGAGCCAGATCGTCTGCCCGAACAGCTGCACCGTGCCGATGGTCGGGTGCTCGCGGGCGATGAGCCCGGTCACCGCTTCGACCGCCAGATTGAGTCCGACCGCCAGCAGGGCGACGCCCGCCACGAGGTGTCCGATTCCCATCACGCGGTGCAGGCCGTAGGGATGCTTGACCGAGGGGCGCTTGCGGATGAAGATCAGCGCGACGAGGAAGGCGATCTGCGGGATCAGCGACAGCATGTCCTCGATCCACGCGGTGCGCATCGCCTGCGAGTTGCCGACGACCAGGGCGATCACCGCGATCGTCACCGACGTGTAGGCGATGGTGAACCATTCCCACCCGATCGCTCGGCGGAGCGCTGCGCGCTGCTCGTCCGGCAGCTCGGTGCGGCCGATCCGCTGCACGGTCATCGCGACCCCACCGCCTCGTCGAGGTGACGTTCGAGAGCGCTGAGGAACGCGTTCTCGCCGAGCGGCACGAGCATCACGATCTCGCGACCGTCGGCCCCGTCGATCTCGGGATAGCCGCGGGTGACCCCGGCCTTGTCGATCCAGGGGGTGTCAGAGGTGAAGCCGCCCGCCACGAGATCGAGGTCGCCGCGCTCCAGCATCCCGACCAGCGTCTCCTCCGACCCGTAGGTCCAGTCGATGTCGGCGTCGATGCTGTCGGCGAAGCCTGTCACGAGGTCGGGGATGCTTCCTGTGGGGGTGTCCCGATCGGTGTCGACCAGCCCGGGATCGGCCGAGACGCCGACCCTCAGGTCAGCGCCGGTCGCCGACGCGAGAGTGCCGTCCGGGTCGGCCGGGATGGTCAGGCCGCAGCCCGAGAGTGCGGCGGCGAGCAGCAGCGCCACCGCGGCCGAGACCGCGCGGCGGGGAGTCCACGTCGATGCGTTCACGACGCCATGGTGCCCCCGCAGGGCGGCGGGCGGGAACCGGGTTGACGCTCGATGTGCCGCGGAGTATGCCGCTGGCGTGAGCCGAGGTCGGTGTCCTCATGCCGCTCGACGACGGTGATCCACCGGTACGGTAGGGCACATGTCACAGGCCCTCCGCACGTTCGGGCGCATCCTCGCCCGACACTGGCCTGCGCTCATGGCCTGGTATCTCGGGGGCGAGGCGCTGCATCGCGTACTGATCGAGCTCGCCGGCTTCGTCGGCGGTCACACCACGCTCGGGGGCCTGCTGCTGCTGCCGCTGGCGGTCGCCGCCCGACTCGTCGCGTACGTCGCGATGTATCTCACTGTGCGCCCCTCCTTGCCGCACAGCCGGAGGGAGGATGCCGGCGGCCTCCGCGAGTTCGCCTCCGCGACTCTCGCCGCGATCCTGCCGTTCTTCGCCTTCTACACCGCGTGGGGTCTGCTCGATGCCGACCAGATCGAGTTCTTCCAGATCGCGAGCGCGATCGCGCTGGCCGATTCCGGGTACGACCTCGTCCAGATGGGCGATCGCGGTGGTGTCATCGCGGTCGGCGTGCTGCCGGTGACGGTGCTCGTGATCGCGTTGATCGCACGACTGCTCTTCACGCGCTTCGCCGACCGGCTGCCGCGGTGGACGATCATCCTGGCCACCTATGCCGAGGTGCTGTGGACCTTCATGCTCTTCACACTCGTCGCACGGTGGTGGGTCAGCGTCCTGGACTGGTTCGGTGAACGAGAGGCGGCCGGGTGGCTGCAGAGCCTCGGCGACTGGTTCTCGGTGAACATCGAACCCATCGCCGCCGTATGGGAAGGGGCGACCTGGCTGGCCGGAATCCTCGTCGCCGCACTCCTCGTCCCCGCGGCCTGGCTCACGGTCGCCGGTGTGATCTTCGGCACGACCTTCGACTCGACTCCGCCGTTCGCACGCGTCGGCGGGGGAGCGGCGCGAGGGGCGGCCCTGAGCATCGCGCGCACGCTGGTGATGCGACTCGAAGGCCTCTGGGCTGCCGTCGCGGTGATCTGGCGTGGCGGGCCATTGCTCTTCGGCGTCTACGCACTGGCCTACGCCGCGTGGGGCTTCGCCGAGCAGGCGGGCACCCGGGGAGTCCTGCTGCTGATCGGGGGCCACGAATCGTCGTTCTGGGCGGGGTTCTTCCCGCTCGTCACCGTCGCCATCGGTGCCGTCGCCGAACCGCTCAGGGTGGCGATCGTCGCCACGGCCTATGACGCCGTCATCGGCCGCCCCCGGTCTGGCCTCGACACCCGCCCGTCAGGGCTCGATACGGAAGCGGGCGAGGTCGTCGTCACTGCCCTCGATGTCGAGCAGGAACGGGCCATCGGCGTCGTCGGGAAGCAGGAAGGTCAGCAGGATGCGGTACGACGCCGGCTCGGCGATGCATGAGCTCTCGCCCTCGTCGTAGGGCACATCGAGGTCTGCGCGAGAGCTGAGCCAGGTGCGATCGGCGTCGATCTCTGTGAGCGTCGTCTGTCCGCAGAGCGATGCCGCGGATCCGCCGCTCGACGACAGTCGGACGCTGAGGGTGCGGGTCCCCGCAGGCGCCTCGAACTCCGCCCATTCCGTGGGCCCGAGCGTGAGGGTCTGTCCGGCGATGTCGACCGTCGTGTCGGCGTCGATCACCCGATCCGTCGGCCGGATGCTCGGCGCGATGTCGAGCCATGCCGTGGCGCTGACCATCGCGACGGCCGCGATCGCCACCGCGATCAGCCCGGTCCGCTGCGTCCGCCACCAGCTCATGGGATCCGCAGTTCGGGGTCATCGAGCTCGAGACTCGGCGTGCGAGGAAGGTCGTCCAGTTCGACCGCGATCGCGATCACGTCGTCGAGCTCGGCGGTGAAGTACGAGGAGATGAGACGCAGGTCCGCCTGCCCCGATGTCAGATCCGGTGGCAGCTCGAAGGCCAGCGTCCCGACCGTGTCGATGCCGAGTCGCAGCGGGGTCGACATCAGCGTCGCGTCGGGTCGCTCGCTGGCCTGGAACACGCGATCGTCGATCGTCAGCGTCGCGAGCTGGATGGCGGCATCCACCTCCGTGCGGGGCGCCGAGGCGATCACCGTCACGACGAGCCAGTTCCCCTCCGCGCTCCAGTCGCCACCGGACACCGCCACCTGGTCCGCGAACGTCGCGTCCGTCGCTGCCGCGATCAGAGTGCGGGATTCGACGGGGTCGCCGAAGGCGCCACGCACGACGGTCGGACCGATGACGTCGTCATCGGTCGGGGTGACGGCGGTCAGCACGCCGGCCGCGACCACCAGCGCAGCGCCGACCAGCCAGGGGGTCGCGCGTCTCATCGTGTCTCCTGGGCGGTGACCGAGATGCGTGCGCTGAGGGCGGCAGGGCGCCACGTGACCGCTCGTGAGGAGAGGATCACCGCTCCACGCTGGATCTGCACCTCGTGCACGTCGAGCGCGACGGAACCGTCGAGGAACGCGTCCTCGGGTATGGTCCAGGCGAAGGTCACCTGGCTGGGGACGCCCGGCTGCAGGATGACCTGGCCGGATGACCCGTCCGCTCGCCAGACCGCCACCGAGTCACTCGCGGGGACGCCTGCGAGGTCGAGAAGCGGACGGCCGGTGTTCACGAACCCGGTGCTTATGCGGTCGACGGTGGTGCCGACTCCGATCGGAGCATCCGAGAGATTCTCCATACGCGTGCTCATCACGAGCAGCTTCTCGCCGGGCTCCGCCTCGAGATACTCCGACTCGACCTCGGTGACGAACTCGGCGTCGAGCACGGTGATCGCGTACTGCGAGGTGCGCACCTCCTCATCCGCGCCGCGCAGCGTCGGCGAAGCCTCTGCACGGGCGAACCCGCCCATCGCCGCGACGACGATGGCCACGGCGGCGACCGCGACTGCGGCGAACCAGATCCATCGGGGCAGCTCGGCGATCCCGCGCGTCCACCGGGAGGCAGCGTGCCGCACGACCTGCGCGGGCGCCGGGCGCGAGGCCGCAGGCGTGGCGCCACCGTGATCCCCCGTCATGCTCACGGGGCCAGCATATCGATGTGCATTGCTGAGGCGACGGTCAGCGATCGCAGGTCTCGAACACGTACCCGTCGTCTGACGGCGTGACGAGGTCGCGGTCTCGCAGCACCATCGACGAGGGGGCGTCGTCGTCGGCGCACATCTCGTCGAACGACCGCGGCAGCTCGTCGGAGTACTCGATGTCGATCACGGCGTCTCCGTAGACGTCGGTGAACGCCCCGCACTCGTCGAAGACGCTGCACTCCTCGACGACGGCGAAGTCGAATCCTGCGCGCTCGCGCAGCACCGGTGCGTCTTCGGCGGCGTTCTTCTGCCCGGCTGCGAGTCCGGAGTCGTGGGCGACGTCGACCAGCAGCGCCGCGAGGGCGAGGTTGTCGTCGAGAGTGAGCGCGTCGTCCGAGCGGGTGTACGAGTCGAGGTTGTCGAACTCGACCGCGTCGAATCCCGACTCGGCGCACCCCTCGATCCACGGTCCGGCGATCTCGGCGATGCGCTCGCGGCGCTCGTCCGTCGACGTGTCGAGCAGAGCCTCATCGGGCCAATCGGGGTCGAACACCGGCTCGCCGTCGCTTTGCAGCACGAGGTCGTCGGGCCAGGTGTCGAGCTCGCCCGGCTGGGTCTGGAATCCGTTCACATAGCAGACCGAGTACAGCCCGTCGGCGGGCACATCCGAGCGGTCCCGGCCGACGATGCCGACTCCGTCGGCGGGGTCGTAGCCGCCGCCGAGCTGATAGTCGGGGGTCGCTCCCGCGGGGGGAAGGGCGAACTGCGCCGGAGGGTCGGAGATGGTCGTGACGCACCCTGTGAGCGTGAGGACCAGCACGGCGATGGCGGCGACCTCGACCGTGGCGCGCCTCAGCTGCCGGCCCCGTACAGTGCGGCGATCTCTTTCGAACCCATCCCTTGAGAATACGTCTCATGCTGGGGCCAGCCGGCGGGGGAGTCCTCCCACTCCTCCTGTCGGCCGAAGGGCAGCAGATCGACGAGACCCTGCAGCTGGCTCATGCGCTCGGTGCCACGGCCGTTCGTGTGCCACGTGCGATAGACCGTGTCGCCGTCGCGGAGCAGCACGTTCACGCCGAAGCCCTCGTTCGGACCGGCGTCCATGTCGGCACCGAAGGTGCTGTCGGCGCTCGAATACCAGGTCATGCGGTTGCCCACCCTGTCGCGGTAGGCCAGTGCCTCATCGATCGGTCCGTTCGTCACGATCACGAAGCGGGCGTCGTAGTAGCGCTCGAGGAAGTCGAGGCGGGTGAACTGCGACGTGAAGCCGGTGCAGCCGGGGCATTGCCACTCATTGCCGTCGGTCCACATGTGGTTGTAGACGATGAGCTGGCGGTGCTCGCCGAAGATCTCGGGCAGCCGCACCGGCCCGTCTTCGCCGACGAGCGTGTAGTCGGGCAGCTCGACCATCGGCAGTCGTCGTCGTTGTGCCGCGATCGCATCGAGTTCTCGCGTCGCCGCCTTCTCACGCACGCGCAGTGCGTCGAGCTCGCGACGCCACGTGTCAACGTCGACGACGGGCGGAAGGGGCGTCTGGGGCGTGCTCACGGTGGACCTCCGGGTGCTCGGTAGGACGATGCCCCCAGTGTGCGCCCGACCACCGACATCGTCAACCGATCGGCGAGGGTGCCCCGTCGACGGCCGGAGCCTCGGCCTCCTCGGCCGGATTGCGGCGGATGCCGATCCACGACACCACACCGCCGAGCACGAGCAGCGCGGCGGTGACCCAGGCCGCGTTGTGGAAGCCCGCGAGATCGAGCGTGCCGCCGATGATGGTCGACAGCATCGCGACGACGAGCAGCCCGGCGACGCGGGAGACCGCGTTGTTGACCGCGGAGGCGATGCCCGAGCGGGATTCGTCGATGGCGCCGAGGATCGCCGAGGTGAGCGGAGCCACGGTGAGCGAGAGCCCGAGGCCGAGCACGATCATCGCCGGCAATACCTGCCACCAGTAGTCGAAGTCCTCGCGGACGAGCAGCAGCATCAGCGCGCCGACCGCCATGATGAGCGGACCGACGGTCATGAAGATGCGGGGCCCGAAACGACCGGCCCAGGATCCGGCGCGCGAGCTGACGAGGATCATCAGGATCGTCATCGGCAGGCTCGCGAGGCCGGCCGCCGTGGCACTGAGACCTGCGCCCTGCTGCAGGTAGACGCCGACGACGAAGCCGTTGAGCGACAGTGCGGCGTAGACGAAGAGGGTGGCGAGGTTGCCCCAGGCGAAGTCGCGCACCCGGAACAGCGACAGCGGCATCAGCGGCGAGGCCGAGCGCTGCTGGCGTACGAGGAACCAGGCGAACAGCGCCGCTCCGGCGACGCCGGGCATCCAGATCGCAGGGGACTGCCACCCGAGGTTCGGCTGCTCGATCAGCGCGAAGACCACAGCGCCCAGACCGATCGCGCACAGCGCACCGCTGAGCCAGTCGACCCGCACACCGCTGGGGTGCTCCTTCAGCTTCAGGCGCGAGAGCAGCACGAGCGTGACGGCGATCGGCACCACGTTGATGAGGAAGACGAATCTCCACGAGAGGAAGTCGACGAAGAGCCCGCCCAGCAGGGGGCCGACCAGCTGTGCCGCCGTCGTGAACGCGGTCCAGACGCCGATCGCCCGCGACTGCACGTCGGCGCGCATGGTCGCCGTGATCAGCGCGAGCGAGCTGGGCACGAGCAGCGCACCCGCTGCGCCCTGCGCCGCGCGCGCGATGATCAGGATGAGGGGATCGGGTGCGGCGGCCACCGCGACGGATGCCACGCCGAAGGCGATCAGGCCGATGCGCATGACGAGCACCCGGCCGTAGGCGTCCGACAGCGACCCCGCGAGCAGGATCAGCGCGCTGAGAGTGATGAGGTACGCGTCGACCACCCACTGCTGAGTGGTGATGCCGCCGCCGAGCTCTCGGCTGATCGCGGGCAGGGCGACGGTCACCACGGTGCCGTCGAGGAAGGTCACGAAGGACGCGAGGACGGCGACGGATATCACGAGCCGCTGCAGCGGCGCGAAGCGAGAGGATGCCACACGGCGACACTACTGCCGCCGGGAGACCTCCGGGGCGGTCAGCGGGTCGCGGTGCTCGTCCGATACAGCTCGCGGAGTCCGGCGGCGCCGTCATCCGCGTAGGCGCGGTGCTGGCGCTGGGCGCCGGTGCCCTCGGATCGGAGGCGGGCGAGGCCGTCGACCACGAAATCGTCGTCGCCGAGCTGGGCGAGCGCCGGGCGCAGCCGTTCGAGCAGCCGGTCGGCGATCGTCCAGGCCGGTTCGATCGATTCGTCCACCGGGTCGACGAGGCGAGCATCCGTGCCGTATCTGGCCGCGGTCCACAGCGAGGCGTCGATCGCGTCGAGGCTCAGACCGTGACAGTCGTCGAGGGCGTCGCTCACCAGCAGCGCGCGAGTCAGGGCCACGGCGAGCAGCGTGTCGTCGACCGTCAGCTGCGCATCGAAGACGCGCACCTCGACGGTGGGGAACCTCTCGGACAGGCGGACGGTCCATGACAGCGAGCTGGCTTCGGCGATGGCCCCCATCGAGACCAGCTGATCAACGTGCGAGCGGTAGTCGCTCATATCGTGGAAGAGAGGAGGACTCCACGAGGCAGGAAGTCGACGGATCAGGATGCTGCGCCAACTCGCGTAGCCCGAATCCCGCCCGTGCGCGAACGGCGCATTGCCGGTGATGGCGAGCAACGGAGGCAACCAGGCCCGCACGCGGTTGACCACGCGGACGCGCTCCTCCTCGTCCGGCACCTCGACGTGGATGTGCAGGCCGTTGACCTCGTGCTCACGCGTGATCTCGACGAGCTGGGCGGACACCGCGTCGTAGTGGGGCGACGACGAGACCACGAGGCGGTTGGGCGAGATGAAGGGGGTGCCGGAGGCGGCCACGATCGATCCCTGCTTCGCAGCGACCTCGCCGAGAATCCCTCTCGTGCGACGCAGCTGCCCCTCGGCATCCGCTCGCGTGACGCACGGCTGGGTCGCCGACTCGAGCTGGCAGGTCAGATACTCAGGGGTGAGACCGGAGCCCGCCGCGTCGAGGATGCGCTCGCGCGTCTCGGGAGTCATGGCTGACGGCACGAGTGTCTGCTCGTCGAGGAGGACGAACTCCTCCTCGACACCGAACCGGGCCACAGACGCGGACCTAATGATCGCGCAGCGCCGAGATGAGCTCGGCCTTGCGCTTGCCGCTGTAATCGGTGAGGCCGATCTCCTTGGCGCGTTTGCGCAGTTCGTCGACGGTCCAGTCCTCGTAGTCGCCGTGCTCGCCGCCTCGGCGCCCGACCGTGCTGCGGCCGTCTCTGGCTGCGGCGTTCGAGATCCTGGCGGCCTTCTCCTTCGAGGCGCCGTCATCGCGGAGCTCTTCGTACAGCTCCGGATCCTTCAGTGAGTTGTTCCTGCGTCCTGGCATGTCGTCTGCTCCTCTCGCACGGCGGGAAGCCCCGCGTCAAGGCCCTCCGGTGACAGGCCCCGGGGGTCTAGGTTGAGTGACCGATGGGCGCACTCCCCCGCGCCCCCAAGAAGGGAAAGACCGATGAACATCCTGCTGATCATCATCATCGTGGTCGCCATCATCCTGGCGATCACCGGCGGGCTCGTGCAGTCCCTGCAGTTCCTCCTGTGGGTCGGCCTGGTGCTGCTGGCCATCGCGGTCATCGCCTGGTTGATCCGAGCGATCTCCGGCAGCCGCACCCGCTGATCCACGCAGTGAGGCCCGCTTCGGCGGGCCTCACTCCGTTTCAGGGATCAGTCCCGGGAAGCGTCCCGCAGACCGTCGCCGACGTTGTGTGCGGCGTCCTTGACGTTCTCTCCGGCCTGCTTGACCGAAGCCTTCGTCTGGTCGGCGCGACCCTCGGCTTCGAGGCTCTCGTTGTCGGTCGCCTTTCCGACGCCCTCCTTGATCTTTCCGCCGGCCTTCTCCGCTGCGTTCTTGATGTCGTCTGCTCCACTCATGGCGCGATTCCTTTCATCAGTCGATCAATGGATGTCCACCGTCGCACGGACCGAGAATCCTGCACACGGGATTGACAACCGCGGTCGGGCGTGACAGCGCCACCTCCCCGTCGACGCGGACGTCGGCGACGACTAGCCTGGCCCCAGGCGGGTGGTCCTGCCCGCTCTCACCTCGGCTGCGGTCGACGAAGGAAGCGGTAGAACATGGACTCGATGATGATGGGCGCCATGCGCTCGAACATGATGTCGATGCCCGACATGGCGACCATGGACATGTCGGTCATGCAGGCCTGCATGGACGCGTGCTCGGCCTGTGAGCAGGCGTGCACGGTGTGCTCGACGCAGATGATGGACTGCTCGCCGGCATGCATGAACTGCGCGGACATGTGCAACACCATGATGCGGTCGATGATGCGGATGCAGGGCATGACCCCTGCGTCGATGATGGCGATGCTCGACGCCTGCATCGCGATGTGTCAGACGTGCATGGACGAGTGCATGGCGCACGCCGACCACAGCGAGGTGTGCAAGATGTGCGCTCAGACCTGCAAGGACTGCATGGACGCGTGCATGGCCGTCAAGGACATGATGATGGCGACCGCCTGAGCGGCAGCGAGTCGCACGGCGCCCTCAGGAGAGCGCGACGTTGAACTGCGTGCGACCGACGGCCAGCACGCCGTAGCGCACGTGCAGCGCGATCGGCGTGCCCGCGGGAGCCTCGAGCGCTGCGCCGCCGCTGTTCCACAGTGCGTGAGTCGCCCCGTCGAGGGTGCGCACGGTCAGCTCGCCGGTCGCCGCATCGGCGTGCTCGACGATCGCGTCGGCCCACTCGGTCGGGGTCGCCGATGCGATGCGCGCCTGGATCAGGTGCAGCGCGTGACCCGCCTCGAACGAGGAGCATGCGAAGCCGTGGCGGCACATGCACGCAGAACGCTCACGCACCGAGAGGGGCGAAAGGCGGTTCAGCGGCGTGGACACGGTGGTCTCCTTCATGAGCGGACGTTCCGGCAAGAGTAGGTCGGCTGTGGCAGCGAGGAAACCCGAGCCGACATGCTCCGAAACAAACGGGCGTAGACTCTCGGGGTGCTGTTGTCGAAGAGCGCTCACCGGATTCCGGATCGAGCGCGGAATGGAGCCGTGGGCGCGTTCAGCGCCACGGACAGAGGCTGACGATCGGCCGGAGGCGGAACATCCCGTCCCCGGAACCACGTCGTGCCCGGCATTCGTGCGGATGCCGTCCTCCATTCCTCTTCCGCCGCCCTCTGCGGCCCACACGAAAGCACCGACCCATGCGTCCCATCGACGAGCGCACCCTGCGCGCCTCCTTCATCAACGCCTCCCGCAAGGAGGTCTCCGATCTCACCCTGCCCGCCGGCTTCGCCGACCTCGACGTCGAGAGGCTCGACTACCTCGGCTGGGTCGACCCCAAGCTCCCTCGACGTTCGTATGTCGTCGCCTGGGTCGATGACGTCCTCACCGGCGTGATCCTGCAGCGCGCCGAGCAGCGCGTCACAGCCAGAGCCCAGTGTTCCTGGTGCGAGGACGTCACCCTGCGCAACGACGTGCAGCTGTACGTCGCCCGCAAGGCGGGTCCGGCCGGCCGCAAGGGCGACAGCATCGGCACTCTCGTCTGCGCGGAGTTCGGATGCTCGCAGAACGTGCGCGTGCTGCCGCCGCTCGCGTACGAGGGGTACGACCGCGAACTCGCCCGCGAGATGCGCATCCTGAAGCTCCAGGAGCACGTGAGCGCGTTCATCGCGGGTGTGAAGGGCTGACGCCTCACACGATCTCGAGCCGGGCGACCGTCTCCTCCTCGTCACAGGCGCTGCCGACCCACAGGCGTACGGCTCCTGCTTCGACCCGCTTGACGCCGTCGAGCCCGGTGAAGGCCAGCCGGTCGATGGGCACGTCGAACTCGACGATCTGCTCGGCGCCGGGCGCGAGCGCGACCCGCCGGAAGTCCAGCAGCTGGGCGACCGGACGGGTCACGCTCGCGACCTCGTCGTGCGCGTAGAGCTGCACGACGTCCGTCGCGGCGATCTCGCCGGTGTTGCGCACGCGCACCGTCGCCCGGAAGTTCTCCCCCGAGGTGACCGATGCGGGTGCGGTGAGCTGATCGTGGGCGAAGGTCGTGTAGCTGAGACCGAAGCCGAAGGGCCGCACGGGCGTGGAGTCGGCGCTCGTGACATCCGTGAGCCCGCCCAGCACGGGGTGCAGATACGAGTACGGCTGCGCTCCCGCCGAACGCGGCAGCGATACCGGCAGCCGACCCGACGGAGCGACGCGACCGCTCAGCAGCCGCGCGATCGCGGGGCCGCCCTCCTCGCCGGGGAAGAACGTCTGCAGCACAGCCGCGGGGATGCCCGCGGCTGCCTCGTTCGCCACGGCCGAGCCGTCGACTGCTCCGAGGCCGGTCATGGTCCCGGCGGCGCCCGCACGGGTCGGCAGCGCCCAGTCGAGGACGTACGGACGTCCGGTCATCGCGATGAGGATCACAGGAGTGCCGGTCGCGACGACGGCCTCGACCAGCTCGCGCTGGACGCCGGGGAGCTCGAGGTCCTCGACGTCGTTGCCCTCGCCCACGGTGCCTCGTCCGAAGAGGCCGGCGCGATCGCCCACCACGACGACGGCGACGTCGGCAGCGGAGGCGGCGTCGACCGCGGCGGGGATGCCGGAGCGATCGGAGCCCTCGACATCGCATCCGATCGCCGAGACGATCTCGGCGGCGGGGAACTCGTCGCGCAGCGAGCCGGCGACCGTCGGCAGATCGATGCCTGCGGGGGTGTCGGGGTGATGCGCGAGCACATGGTTGACGAACGAGTAACACCCCATCAGCGCTTCGGCGCTGTCGGCGTTCGGCCCGATCACGGCGATCCTCGCGGTGGTCGAGGGCGCGAGCGGCAGGGATCCGTCGCTGCTCAGCAGCACGATCGACTCCTCGGCGAGACGGCGCGCGAGCGCACGGTGCTCTGCCGGATCCAGGTCGATCGCGGTCGGAGGGGTGTCGAAGTCGGCATCCAGCAGCCCGAGCTCCTCCTTCTGCGCGAGCACCCGGCCCACGGCCCTGTCGAGGATCTCGACCGGGAGCCGACCGTCCCGCACCTGATCGGCGAGCGTGACGAAGGCGTCGGGCGAGGGCAGCTCGACATCGATTCCCGCTGTGAGCGCGAGCCTGGCGGCGTCCGCTGAGTCCGCGGCTGCGCGGTGCATGCTGTAGAGGAAGTCGACCGCGAAGTAGTCCGACACGACCACTCCGTCGAACCCCCAGCGATCGCGAAGGATGCCGGTCAGGTAGTGCGCGTCTGCCGTGACGGGAACGCCGTCGATGTCGACGTAGGAGTTCATCACGCTGCGGGCGCCGCCCTCGTGGATCGCCATCTCGAACGGCGGGAGCAGCACGTCCTCGATCTCTCGCACGCCCGCGCTCACGGGCGCGTGATTGCGTCCGGCCTTCGAAGCGGAGTATCCGATGAAGTGCTTCAGGGTCGCGTGCACGCCCTCGGACTGGAGGCCGCGGACATACGCCGTGCCCACCCGGCCGACGACCAGCGGGTCCTCGGCGATGCACTCGTCGACCCGGCCCCAGCGGGGGTCGCGGATGACGTCGAGCACGGGAGCGAGGCCCTGATGGATCCCGAGTGCGCGCATCGATGATCCGACCGCTCGGCCCACCTCCTCGACGAGCTCGGGGTCGAACGCGGCGCCCCAGGCGAGCGGCGTCGGGAAGGTCGCTGCCTTCCAGGCGGCGAGACCGGTCAGGCACTCCTCATGCACGATGGCGGGGATGCCGAGTCTGGTCTGCTGCTTCAGGCGGCGCTGCTCGGCCCACAGCCACTCGGCGCGTTCCACAGGGTCGACCGGACGCGTGCCGTACACCCGGGTGAGGTGACCGATCCCGTGCTCCGAGGCGTCCTCGTAGCGGGTCGAGCTCTTCTTCTCGCCCGACATCGGCGCGACGACCTCGACGCCCTGGTCCACCCAGAAGCCGACGAGCTGCGCCTGCTTCTCTTCAAGGATCATCCGGGCGAGGAGCTCCTCGACGCGGGGGGAGCGCGGCGCGGCGCCTGCGTACTGCGACATCGTGTTCTCTTTCTCGTTCTCGTCGACGTGCGGGGTCGCGACGGCGACCGTGTCAGCCCTTGACAGCACCGGTCAGCCCTCCCACGATCCGCCGTTCGAACAGGCTGAAGAAGATCAGCGCAGGGATCATCGACAGGGAGGTGAATGCCAGCACTTTCGCGGTGTCGACCGAGTACTGCGAGGCGAATGACTGCACGCCGAGCGGCAAGGTGAACGCCGAGGCGTCGTTGAGGATGAACAGCGGCAGCAGATAGCCGTTCCAGCTGCCGATGAACGCCAGGATGCCGGTCGTGATCACTCCCGGCAGGGAGAGCGGCAGCACCATCCGCCAGAAGAACCCGATGCGGCTGCATCCGTCGATGAACGCGGCCTCCTCGATCTCATCGGGGATCGCCCGGAGGAACGGCACGAGGATGATGATGGTCGTCGGCAGGGCGAAGGCGATCTGCGGCAGGATCACTCCGCCGAGCGAGTTCATCAGCCCGAGACTGCGCACCACGATGTACAGCGGCGTGATCGCCACGGTCAGCGGGAACATCAGGCCCGCGGCGAAGAAGGCGTAGAGCACGCCGCGACCGGCGAACCGGTATCGAGCGAGCACGTATGCCGCCATCAGCGCGAGAGCGACGGTGCCCACGGTGGTCGCGAGGGCGACGATCGTCGAGTTGCCCACGAGCCGCCAGAACACGTCGCCGGTGAGGACGTCGAGGTAGTTCGACACCACCCAGGGAGACGGGAACCCCGACGGGTCGGTCGTGATCTGCGCGTTCGTGCGGAACCCGCCGGTGATGATGTATGCGATGGGCGCGAGCATCAGTCCGACGGCGATCAGCGCGACGAAGTACACGGTCGGATGCGCCCACGGGAGCTTCGGCGTGGCGGTTCGACCCGGGCGTCCGAGACGTGCGGGTCGCTGGGTGACGAGCACCGAGGTGGCGGTCATCGGACGTACTCCTTCTGTGTGGTGGCGTCTGCACCGGAGTCGGCGTCTGCGTCTGCGTCTGCGACGGCATCCTGCGGGACGGCATCCTGCGACGCGCGCGACCGGGAGCCGCGCTTGCGACCCGAGGCACCCGTGAGGGCGCCGTCGGTGTCCTTGCGCAGCACCGCACGCTGATAGATGAGAGCGACCACGAGCGAGATGAGGAACAGGACGACCGCGACCGCGTTGCCGTAGCCGTAGTTGCCGGCGTTGCGGCCTTCGGAGACCATGTAGGTCGCCATGGTCGACGTACCCGCGGTGGAGGCGATGTACTGGCCCCAGATGATGTAGACGAGGTCGAACAGCTGCAGTGAGCCGATGATCGACAGGAATGCCCAGATGCGCAGAGTCGGCGCCAGGAGCGGCAGAGTGATGCGCCACTGGATCTGCCAGTAGGACGCGCCGTCGATCGCCGCCGCCTCGTGCAGCTCCTCCGGGATGCCCTGCAGGCCTGCGAGGAACAGGATGACCGCGAAGCCGATGTACTTCCACGTGATGATGGCCATCAGCGTCCAGATCGCGATGCCGGGATCCGACAGCCAGTCGGTGGCGAGGAATCCGAGGCCCATGTTCGTCAGCATCGCGTTGATCGCGCCGTTGGTCTGCAGCATCAGGCTCCACCCCGTGCCCACGACGACCTCGGAGATCACGTAAGGGACGAAGATCAGCACGCGGATCAGCGACTGGCCGCGCATCTTGCGGTTGAGCAGCAGCGCCAGCACGATGGCGATCGGGCCCTGGAGCACGAGGGAGAACACCAGGATGAACCCGTTGTGCGCGAGCGCGTCGTGGAACAGCGGGTCCTGGAGGATCGTGAGGTAGTTCTTCAGCCCGACGAAGTCGGTGGGAGGGCCGTAGCCCTGCCAGCTGAAGAACCCGTAGTACGCCGCCATCAGCACCGGGAAGATGACGAAGGCGAGGAACACGAGCAGGGCGGGCCCGGCCAGAAGGATCACTTCCAGCCGGGCACGCATGTCACGCTTTCGCTGCGGCATCCTGCACAGCCTTGACGAGGTCTTCCGCGCTGCTGTTGCCGGCGAGCAGGTCGACCACGGCGACGTTCAGCGCGTTGCCCACGTTCTGGCCGTAGACGGTGTCGAGCCACTGCGTCGCGTAGGGGGCAGCGTTGTACGCCTCGAGGATCGTCTGCAGGTAGGGCTCGGTGACGGCCTCCTGAGCGACCGTGTTGACGGGCGGGGCGTTGAACGCCTTGTAGTACGCGGTCTGCACGTCCGAGGTGCCGATGTAGTTCAGGAAGTCGACGCAGGCGTCCGGTGCATCCACCGAGCACGAGTAGCCGTCGACGCCACCCATCATGGAGCCGGGTTCGCCGTCTCCGCCCTCGACCTCGGGGAACGGGAACCAGCTGAGGTCGGCCAGCGGCTTCTGATCAGGGGTGAGCGAGCCGATGACGCCGGGGTTCCAGGCGCCCATGAGCTCCATGGCGGCCTGGTGGTTCGCGATGAGGCCGGCCGAGCTGCCCGCGCCCTGCTGTGCGGGAGTCGTCAGGAATCCGGAGTTGAAGGGCTCAGTCTCGGCGAACGCCTGCAGGTCCTCACCGGCACGCACCCAGCAGTCGTCGCTAAAGTCCATCTCGTCCGCCGCGGCGGCGAGGGTGTCCGAGCTGCATTCGCGCAGCGCCAGCCAGTAGTACCAGTGCGCGGCGGGCCAGGCGTCCTTGGCGCCGAGTGCGATCGGGTCGATCCCCTCCGCCTTCAGCGCCTCGGTGGCGACCTCGAGCTCCTCGAGGGTCGTCGGGTTCTCGGTGATGCCGGCCTGGTCGAAGAGGTCCTGGCTGTAGAAGAGGCCGCCGGGCAACACGGCGACGGGCATGGCGTAGATCTTGCCGTCAAGGCTGTTCGCCGAGTACGACGCATCGGGGATCTCGTCGGCGGCCGGGCCGTCGATGGCGTCGGTGAGGTCCTTGAGCTGGCCGGCCTTGACCATCGCCGCCATCTTGCCGCCACCGCGCTGCAGGAAGATGTCGGGGGCGTCGCCCGAGTTGAGGGCGGTCTGCAGCTTGCCGTCGAGATCCTCGTTCTGGATCGACTGGATGTCGATCGTGACGCCCGGGTTGTCCTTCTCGAAATCCGCGACGGTCTGTTCCCAGAACTCCACTCCGGGGCCCGTCGTCGAGTTGTGCCACAGGGTCATGCTGGTGTCGCCGCCGTCACCGGAGCCGGACGAGTCCGCGGTGCAGCCCGAGAGCGCGAGCGCTCCGACGGTCAGGACCGTGACTGCGGAGGCGAGGGGGAGCCTTCTGCTGTTCATGTGATCGTTCTCCTCATCGAGTTGCGCGCCGCGTCACTGCGGGGCGCCTGCGGACACTCTGGTGAGACCGCAGTGGCATGAGTCTCCGGCGGACGCGCTCGATCGTCAAACGTTTTCGAAAACAGTTTCCATCGCGATCGGCGGGAGACTACGCTGGCGTCTCATGGGGGCACGCACGACGATCCATGACGTCGCGAAAGCGGCGGGAGTGTCTGTGTCGACCGTCTCGAAGGCGGTGAACGGCCGGTACGGGATCGCGGATGCCACGGTGCAGCGCGTACTCGACGCGGTGAAGGAGCTCGGCTACGAGTCGAGCCTCGTGGCGAGCAGCATGCGCGCGCGGCGCACCGGTGTGATCGGCGTGCTGCTGGCGGACTTCGAACCCTTCAGCGCCGAGATCCTGAAGGGCGTCGGCTCGGCCGTGCACGACACCTCCTTCGATCTGCTCGCGTACAGCGGTTCCCACCTCGGCGCGGGCGACGGATGGGAACGCCGATCCCTGAGCAGGCTCTCCGGCACGCTGATCGACGCCGCGATCATGGTCACGCCCACGGTCGTCAGCGCCGGCACCGAGATCCCCGTCGTCGCGATCGATCCGCACACGGGCCGTGCCGACCTGCCCACGGTCGAGTCGGACAGCTTCGGAGGCGCGCTCGTCGCGACCAGACACCTCATCGAACTGGGCCACCGCCGCATCGGCTTCCTCGCCGGTCGCCCCGACCTGCGCTCGGCCGGGCTGCGCGACGCCGGGTATCGCAGGGCACTGTCGGACGCGGGGATCCCCCTCGATCCGTCCCTCATCGGTGTTGGTCGCTACGAGCTCGACGCGACCAGGGAATCCGCCCGCATCATGCTGAGCGGCGACTCGCGTCCCACGGCGATCTTCGCCGCCAACGACCTCTCCGCGATCGCGGTCATCGATGTCGCCCACGAGCTCGGTCTGCGGGTGCCCGACGATCTGTCGGTGATCGGATTCGACGACGTGCCGGAGGCCACCAGAAGGGCGCTGCCGCTCACCACCATCCAGCAGCCGATGCGGCGACTCGGCGCGGTCGCGGCTGACATGGTGTTCACGCTGCTCGCGGGGCAGGAGGTCGACGAGATGCACGTGATCCTGCCGACGCGGCTGGTGGTGCGGGCTACGACCGCCCCGCCGCGGTGAGCTCGGCGCCGGTCGCGGAGCTTCCGGCCGCGGAGTGTCGCGTGACGTCGCGCACACGCCGCCACGCGGCATCCGACAGCTCTGTCGACAGCCTCTGGAACTCGGCGACGCTGCGCCGACCGGGCCACTCGGCCGGCAGCATCGACGGCGGCAGCCCCGGATCGACGTAGGGCAGCACTCGCCAGCGGTCGAGCAGCTGCACATACGCGGCGAACGGCGCGGTGGGCAGCGTCGCGAGCGAGGCCTGGAACGCGAGGTGCTCGGCGCGCAGCGACTCGAGGTCCCACCAGTCGGCGGCGGCCTCGGGCAGTGTGCGGGCCGTCGTCGGCGTGCCGGCCTGGAACAGGGTCACCCACTCGCTCGCTTCGAGGTCGTCGACGATCTCCTGCACCTCGCCCTGCAGATGCCCCGGACAGATCCACAGCGCAGGCGAGACGACACCCGCCCCGATCCACTGCAGGCGACGGCGAAGCTGGTGCCGGGTGGCTCGCGCGCTCTCGGGCATCGAGAACGAGATGAGGCACCAGCTGTCGGCATCCGTCATCTCGCGCATCTCGAAGATGCGCCGATCGCCGCGCTCGAGCATCGTCGCGGCATCCGGATTCAGCAGATACCCGGCCGCGTGCCTGCGCTCGGCGAGCAGCAGTCCCTTCTGCTTGAGACGGGTGACGCCGGTGCGCGCCTGCGCCGTGGGGATCCCGAGATCGCCGGCGAGGGCGACCAGGTCGGCCGTCGAGATCCAGCCGCCGAGAGGTCGCAGATACAGCCCGACCAGAGTGCGCAAGAGGGAGGCGGTGCTGCCGGGGCGCGCATCGATGTCATCGAGCACGGGGCCTGTGGTCGCCTCTGCGCGGTCAGCGGTCATGCGACTCCAGTGCGTCGCGCACGGCGAGGACGCCGGTGAGCGTCTCGACATACGACGTGCTGAGAGGGGAGAGCCCCAGACGGATGCCGTCGGGGAAGCGGAAGTCGGGGATGATGCCGTCGGCCCACAGTCGCTGCGTCACCGCGCGGAAGTCGGGGTGGCCGATGGTCACGTGGCTTCCGCGCTGTGCGGCGTCGCGGGTGCTGAGCAGGCGCACGCCGAGAGGTGCGAGCACCTCGTCGTGGGCGCGGACCGCGAAATCGGTGAGCGAGAGCGACTTCTCACGGATCGCCTCGACCGACGCCTGCTCGATGAGGTCGAGCATGCCCTGCATCGCGAGCATCGAGGTGATCGGGGGAGTGCCGCTGAGCAGCTGACGGATGTCGCCGGCCGGCTCGTACTGCGGACCCATCGCGAAGATGTCGGCGGCGCTCCACCACCCCTGGATCGGCTGGCGCAGCACGCCCTGATGCTCGCGCCGCAGGTAGGCGAACGCGGGGGAGCCGGGGCCGCCGTTGAGGTACTTGTAGGTGCACCCGACGGCCATGTCGACGCCCCAGTCGTCGAGCTGCATGGGGATCACGCCGGCCGAGTGGCACAGATCCCACATCATCAGCGCGCCGACCTCGTGCACCGCGGTGGTGATCGCCGGCATATCGGCGAGGGCGCCGGAGCGGTAGTCGACGTGGCTCAGCGACACGAGCGCCGTCTTCGCAGAGATCGCAGCGACCACATCGGCCATCTGCACCCCGAGCACGGGATCGGGCTCGATCCACCGCACCGTCATGCCGGTCTCGGCGGCGACGCCCTCGGCCATGAACCGGTCGGTCGGGAAGTTGCCCGCCTCGATGACGAGCTCGGTGCGCGAGGGGTCGGCGGTGGCGGCCGCGCGCATCAGCTTGTAGATCAGCACGCTGGTCGAGTCGGCGACCACGGTCTGACCCGCGGCGGCGCCGAGGGTGACACGTCCGATACGATCGCCGAGCTCCATCGGAAGGGCCATCCACTGCTCGTCCCACGAGCGGATCAGGCGGGTGCCCCAGTCGTCGCGCACGAATGCGGCGAGCTTCTCGGGGGTGTCCTTCAGGGGCCGGCCGAGCGAGTTGCCGTCGAGGTAGGCGCCGACGCCGGGCGCTTCGGCGAAGGCGGAAAGATGCGAATGCAGCGGATCGGCCGCGTCGAGAGCCTGCGCGAGGTCGAGGAGGGTGCTGTCGGCGGTCGGAGCGGCGGTCGTGGTCTCGGGTGAGTCGGTCATGTCATGCCTTCAGATCGGCGCTGGTCAGCGGGCGGGCGAGTGTCGGATCGGCGTCGATGCCGGGGAGTCTCAGGAGCAGAACGGCGGAATCGAGCGGGTCCAGCGGCGCGAGAGCGCGCAGGAGGTCATCGCCCGCGATGTTCGCCTCGCGGAGCGCTGCGAGCTCGGCGGGGTTCAGGCCCACGGGCGTCGGACCGTTGCCCATGTCGGTGCCGTAGAGCACCATTCCGCCGGCGGCGTGGAAGCGGCGGACGTTGTCGACCGCGGTGGCTCGCTCGTCGCTGTCTGCATCGTGGATCGCGAGCGTCGAGATCCACGAGACGGATGCCGCCTGTCGGGCGATCTCGTCGTCGGCGAGCCGTTCGGTGAACGGTGCATGGGCGAGACGGGCGGCCCCGAGGCGGGCGGCGCGCTGCGCCTGGCCCGGTCCCTCGGCATGGGCGACCACGGACAGCCCGCGGGCCGAGGCGGCGTCGACGATCGTGCGGAACAGGTCGTCGTCGAAGACGGGGCCCGCGGTGGCGTTGCTCGCCACCTTGATGCAGGATGCTCCGGCATCCGCCATCGCGGTGACGGCCGCGCGCGCCGTCTCTGCGTCCGTGATCTCGCGGAAGGATCCTGTGGGGGCCCAGTCGCGGTCACTCGGGTACCCGCCGACGGGAGTGAGGAATGCGCCGGCGAAGTCGACCTGGACACGGTGCGAGGCGTCGGTTCGCCGGAACTCCGGAATCCCCGCGTCGGCTCGGCGGACATCCGCATAATCCGGGATGGTGTGGCGCAGATCTCCGGAGTCGTGGAGCGCCGATGGCCGGGACAGCGGTTCGATGACGGCCGGGTCCGCCCCGAGGTCGACCACGCGGCCCAGGGTCGAGCTCGCGAGCAGCGTGTGGTCGACGAGCTGAAGGTGCACGTGGTGGTCGGTGAAGCCACCGATGACCACGCCGGCCAGACGGGGCAGATCGCGGGCGGGAGGCTCGGCGCGGAGCCGCATCCGCTCGCCGTCGCGGTCGATGATGCCGTCGCGCCATCCTTCGCCGTCGAAGAAGGTCGCCGCGTGCATCAGCCGCCGATCTCGGTGCGCACGGTGTAGAGCTCGGGGAAGAACGTCAGGTCGAGGGCGCGCTGCAGGAATCCGACTCCGCTCGAGCCGCCGGTGCCGACCTTCATGCCGATCGTGCGCGCGACGGTCTTGAGGTGACGGAAGCGCCAGAACTGGAAGTTGTCCTCGAGGTCGACGAGGTCTTCGCACGCTTCATACAGATCCCAGTGCTGCTGGTGGTTCTGGTAGATCTCGCGGATGGCCGGCACGAGTGCGGGCGTCTCGCGGTAGGGGAGACGCACGTCCCGGTCGAGGATCTCGGTCGGGATCGGGAGGCCGCGTCGCGAGGCGTAGCGCAGGAACTCGTCATAGAGCGTCGGCTTGTGCCATTCGGCGGTGAGCAGCGCGAGGTTCGCGGGGTGGTCGCTGAAGACACTCAGCATCTTCTCGTTCTTGTTGCCCAGCGCGAACTCGACGGCGCGGTACTGCACCGACTGGAAGCCGGAGGAATTGCCGAGCGCTCCGCGGAACTGCGCGTATTCGGTGGGCGTGAGCGTCGCGAGGATCGCCCACTGCTGGGTCATGACGTCCTGGATGCGCTTGACCCGCGCGACCCTCTTCAGCGCCTCACGGAGGTCGTCGCTCGCGAGCAGCTGGCGTGCGGACGACAGCTCGTGCAGCAGCTGCTTGAGCCAGAGCTCGGTCGTCTGGTGCTGGATGATGAACAGCAGCTCATCATGGTGCTCCGGGACGCTGACGGGATTCTGGGCGGTGAGCAGCTGGTCGAGCGACAGATACGACCCGTACGTCATGCGTCCGGACAGATCGGTGACGATGCCGGCCTCGAGCTCGCGCTCGTTGTTCTCGGTGCTCATGGGTCGCTTCCTGTCGTGACGGACAGGAAGAACATATAACAATCGTGGCGAGCGTCACAATAGTGAAATGTCGCGCGGTGGGACCGGCTTCCGCCGGGGTCAGAGCCTCGGCGTGCGCAGCGGGGGAGTACGCCGCTCGCCGGGCGCGCCGACGGCTTCGAACCCGGCCGCGAGTCGCAGCAGTGACGAGTCGTCGTAGGCGCGGCCGGCGAACGTCAGGCCGATCGGCATGCCGATGTCGGCCATCAGACCCATCGGCACCGTCACGGTCGGAATGCCGAGATGACGGATGGTCAGGTTGCCGTTCGCGATCCAGGTGCCGTTGCGCCAGCCGAGGTCGGCGGATGACTCGTTCGCATCCATGTCAGCCGGTCCGACGTCGGCCACCGCGGGGAAGACGACCGCGTCGAGCTCGAGCTCGTCCATCCACTGCTCGAGGTCGACCCGGCGGGTCTCCTCGAGTCCGCGGAGGCCGTCCGGCAGCTCGGGCATGTCCTCGAACCCGACGCCGGGGTTCTCGCGCACCCATTCCGGGTACTCGGCGATGTCGTCGTCGAAGCCGGTGTAGCGGTCGGGCAGTGCACCCTCAGGGTGAGGGAAGATCGATGCCCCGTCGACCTCCGCGAGAGTGTGCAGCCGCGGGTCGCCGTTCGCCTGCAGGAAATCCTCCCAGGCCCAGGCCGACAGGTCGACGATCTCGCGGTGCAGGTACTCCGGCGTGACGAGCCCGCGGGTGGCGATGGTCGGGGCGCCGGGTCGATCGCCCTCGTAGTTCGACACCACCGGGAAGTCCACGTCGACGACCGTCGCGCCGGCCGCCTCGAGGCTCCGTCGGGCCGCCTGCCACCGGTCGATCACGGACGGACGCGTCGCGATGCGCCGGCCGGTCGGGCCGCCGATGCCCGCATCGTCGGCGGTGCCCGCGTCGGAGTCGGCGTTGATGTACATGCGCGGGATTCCGATGCGAGCGCCGTCGAGAGCCGCCGCCGCATCGGTGGAGAGCGCGCGGTACGACGCGGGGCGGACCGCGGAGGACTGCGGCAGTGACACCCACGGCTGTGCGCGCCAGAAATCGCCGCGGACCTCGGCGTCGTCGGCGACGATCACATCGAGCACCTCGAGCAGATCGGCCATGGTGCGGGTGTGCGGCACGACGACATCCATCGTCGGCACGAGCGGCCAGTTGCCTCGCGTCGAGATGACGCCTCGCGAGGGCGTGTAGGCGCACAGGGCGTTGTTCGTGGCCGGGCCACGACCGCTCGACCAGGTCTCCTCGCCCAGACCGAACGCGCCGAAGCTGGCCGCCGTCGCCGTGCCCGAGCCGTTCGACGACCCGGAGGCGAAGGGCGCGGTGAGGAAGTCGGCGTTGTAGGGGCTCTCGGCGCGGCCGTAGACGCCCCGCTGCATGCCGCCGTTCGCCATCGGCGGCATGTTGGTCAGCCCGAGGCAGATCGCGCCTCCCGACCGCAGACGCTCGATCGTGAACGCGTCGCGCTGCGCGACGAGGTCGGCGAAGGCGGGGCTGCCGGCGGCCGCCGTGAGCCCTCGCACGAGATAACTGTCTTTCGCCGTGTACGGGATGCCGTCGAGCGGCCCCCGCGTCTCGCCACGGGCACGTCTCGCGTCCGATGCCTCGGCCTCCGTGCGCGCCTCGGGATTCGCGACGACGATCGCGTTCAGAGCCGTGTCCGTATCGGGGCCGTCGTAGGCGGCGATGCGCGCGAGGTAGGCGTCGACCAGTTCGACGGAGGTGGCAGCGCCCGTCTCCAGCGCTCGTCGCAGGTCGGCGATCGACGCCTCGACCACGTCGATCATGCGGACACCCCCACGCTCGGCTGCTGCTGGGTGATGCAGTGGATGCCGCCGCCGCGGTCGAACAGCGGGCGCGCGTCGACGGTGACGACCCGGCGGCCGGGATAGACGTCGGCGAGGATGGCCCTCGCGGCGGCATCCGCCTTCTCGTCGCCGAACCCGCACGCGACGACGCCGTCGTTGGTGACCAGATGGTTGACGTAGCTCCAGTCCACGAAGCCCTCGCCGTCGCGCAGGGTCGCGGGCGCGGGCAGGTCGACGATCTCGAAGCGGCGACCGGCGGCATCGGTCTGATCGCCGAGGTGCGCGCGCAGCTCGCGGGTGACCTCGTGGTCGGGGTGCGCGGGATCCTGCTGATCGTGCAGCAGCAGCCGACCGGGGGAGACGATCGTCGCGACGATGTCGACGTGGCCGTTCGTGCCGAAGTCGTCGTAGTCGCGGGTCAGGCCCCGGGGCAGCCACACGGCCTTCGAGGTGCCGAGAGTGCGGGCCATCTCGGCCTCGACGCGGGCCTTGTCGGCGTAGGGATTGCGGCGCGGATCGAGCTGCACGGTCTCGGTGAGCAGCACGGTGCCCTCGCCGTCGACGTGGATTCCGCCGCCCTCGTTGACGAGGGTCGAGCTCACGAGCTCGGCGTCGACGGCCCCGGCGATGATGCGCGCGTGCTGCGCCGCCTTCTGCCACTGCGCCCAGGCCGGTGCGCCCCACCCGTTGAAGATCCAGTCCACCGCGCCGAGCACGCCGGGTCGCTCGTCGTCGATGACGAACGTCGGCCCGGAGTCGCGCATCCAGAACTCGTCGACCGGCGCCTCGACGATGTCGATGGCACCGCTGAGCATCCGCCGGGCGCGGGCGATCTCCGCCGGGTCGACGATCATCGTGACCGGCTCGAACTCGGCGACCGCATGGGCGACGGCGGTCCAGGTCTCGTAGCCCTCGTCGCGCTCGGTCGCCGTCTCGCCGAGCGTCGGCCCCTCGGCGGGGAACGCCATCCAGGTGCGGTCGTGCGGTGCGGTCTCGGCGGGCATGTGCCAGGCCATGGTTGTCTCCCTCGCTGCTGATCACGACCTCGGCAACGAGAGTCGCCGTCACTATTGAACACGCGATCAACGAGTGATACGGTAACCCGTGATGAAGACCACGTCAAGAGCCGCCGCACCGCGCAGGCTGCCGCCGGAGGAGCGCGAACGCTCGATCCTCGACGGCGCCGTATCGCTCGCCTCGGAGAGCGGCCTCGAGGCCCTCACCGTGCGCGCCGTCGCTGCGCGGGTCGGCGTCACACCCGCTCTCGTCGCCCACTACCGGCCCGTGATGGAGTCGTTCGTCGCCGAGGTCTTCACGACGATCGTCGCGGCCGAGCGCGAAGAGGTCATCTCCTCCTACGACCCGACTGTCGACCTGCGCACGAATCTGCTGCGTCTCATCGAGACGCTGCTCGACGACTCGCGCGACGACGTGGCGATGGTGTGGGTGCAGTCGTGGGCGCTCGGAGCCCGCAACGAGGCGCTCGGCACCCGGGTGCGCACCGAGATGGACCTCTGGCACAGCGCCCTCGAAGACCTCATCGCCCGGGCGATCGCCGAAGATCCGGCAGTGCGGGTCGATCCCGATTCGTCGGCGTGGATGCTGCTCGCCATGGTCGACGGGATGAGCGCCCACTCGCTCGTGCACTGGGCACCGCGCGATCGGGCGGCACTCGCTCGCCGCACCCTCTCCGCCGTGCTCGATGTCCCCGTGACGGACGTTCCGGAGCCCTCCGCTCCGGTGTCGGACGATCTCGAGCCCGGCGCAGCACGACGGGCAGCACAGCCCGCACAGCCCGCACAGCCCGCACAGCCCGCAGAAACCCTCAGGTAAGGACAGCTCATGGGAGCAGAACGCATGCACGCGGCCTCGGCCGAATCGACGGCGATCGTCGATGCAGTGCTCGACTACTCGCGCCGGCGGATGCTCGCGGCCGATGTGCCGCTCGACAAGCCCCAGTCGCCCGCCGAGCTCGACCGTCTGGTCGGCACGACGATCACCGATGCGGGTCTCGGATCGCAGCGGGCGCTCAGCGTGTTCGAGCACATCCTCGCTCCCGCCTGCCTGACGACGAGCCACCCGGCGTATCTGTCGTTCATCCCGACGGCGCCGACCATCGCGTCGATCGCGTTCGACCTCGTGGTCTCGGCATCCGGCCTCTATGGCGGCAGCTGGCTCGAGGGCGCAGGAGCCGTGCATGCCGAGAACGAGGTGCTGTCGTTCCTCGCCTCCGAGTTCGGCCTTCCCGACACCGCGGGTGGGGTGTTCGTGCAGGGCGGCACGATCGGCAACCTGTCGGCACTCGTCGCGGCGCGCGAGGCGGCGAAGGCGAAGCTGCTCGACGCGGGCAAGGAGCTGCCTCGTCGCTGGAAGATCGTGTGCAGCGTCGAGGCGCACTCCTCGAACAAGTCGGCGGCGAAGGTCATGGACGCCGACGTGCTGCTCGTGCCGGCCGGAGACGACGGCGTGCTGAGGGCGGACGCGGTGCGCGACGCACTCGCCGAGCACGGCGACGAGATCTGCGCGGTGGTCGCCACCGGCGGCTCGACCAACTTCGGCATCGTCGACGACATCGCCGGCATCGCCGCGCTGAAGGACGAGTTCGACTTCTGGCTGCACATCGACGGCGCGTATGGGCTGACCGCCATGCTGGCCCCCGAGGCTCGGGGTGTCTTCGCCGGGGTGGAGCGAGCCGACTCGGTGATCGTCGATCCGCACAAGTGGCTGTTCGCGCCCTTCGACTGCTGCGCGCTGATCTACCGCGACCCCGATGCGGGTCGTCGCGCGCACACCCAGCACGCCGAATACCTCGACACGCTCACCGACGCGGGCGACTTCAGCCCGTCGGACTACTCGATCCAGCTCACCCGGCGCCCCCGGGGGTTGCCGCTCTGGTTCTCGCTCGCGACGTACGGGGTGACGGCGTATCGCGAGGCCGTGAGCGCGACGCTCGCTCTGACGCAGCGGATCGCCGCCGAGATCGCCGCGCGGCCCGAGCTCCGTCTCGTGCGCGACCCCCAGCTGTCGGTCGTCGTCTTCGAACGCGAGGGCTGGGAACGCGGCGACTACGACCGGTGGTCCGACGAGCTCCTCGACTCGCAGCGTGCGTTCGTCGTGCCGAGCTCGCACGGGGGCCGCCCGAACACCCGCTTCGCGATCCTCAACCCGCTCACCACGTTCGACGACCTCGTCGGCATCCTCGACACGATGAAGTAGGCAGCGGGACACGAAAGACGGCCCACGCCGACTCCGCCCCCGTCAGCGGGTGGTGTGCGCGTCCAGGAAGTCGATGGTCTTCTGCAGGGCCGTCTGCGCATCCGGCATGTCGAGATGGAACTGGTATTCGTGGGGCAGCTGCGGCTCGTGCGGCGCAGGCCAGAAGAGGGTCGTCATGTCGACGCCGAGCGCGTCGAGCCGCTGGGCCATGGGGATCGACTGCAGCCAGGTGAGACCGTCGCCGTTGCCGCCCGAGATGTAGGTCGTCGGGAAGTCCTCGGTGACCCAGTCGATCGTCGACATCGTGGCACCGGTCGAGTCCTCGGCCCAGGTCTTGGTGCCTGAGTACGCCCACATCGAGGTCTTCAGCCCCCAGCCGGCGATGCCGTCGAGCGTCGCGAGTGCGGCCAGGTCGTAGACGCCGCAGTTCAGCACGGTCGCCACCACCTGCTCGGCCTCGAGCGCCGGGGTGACGTCCATGATGTCGGCGTAGTCGGGGCTCGTGATGAGCGTCGCCATCTGACTGGCCAGCTGACCTCCGGCGGAGTCGCCCGCGAGCACGATCTGGGTCGGGTCGACGCCCAGCTCGTCGGCGTGCGCGTCGATGTAGGCGAGCGCGTCGTTGAGCTGGTGCACGGCGAGCGGATACACCCCTTCGGGTCCGATGGTGTAGTTCACGGCGATGGTCGTGTAGCCCTCCGCAGCGAGGATCCGCATGTACGGGTCGACGTTCTCCTTCGATCCCGAGATCCAGGCGCCGCCGTGAATCCAGACGACGGTCGGAAGCGGGCCCGTGGCGGATGCCGGTGTGAAGACGTCCATCGTGGTGTCGGCGCCGCCGTCCGCATACGCGAGATCGAGCTTCTCGGTGAGTTCGGTGTCGGGCACGTGCTTGTCCATCTCGGCGGCAGTCTCGTCGCCGCCCCGGGTGAACACCGCGCGGATGACCATCGCGGACGGCCAGGGGGTGAGCGCGCCGATGATCGCCACCACGGCGACGACGATCAGCACGATTCCGACCGCCACCTTCGTGCGATGCCAGGGGCGACGACCCTTCGGGTGGACGGATCCGTCGTCGTGCGCGCTCGCGATCATGGAAACCCCTCTCCGCGCATCATCTTGGCAGTATTCCGGTTGCTCTTCGACGCAGCCGCTCGCGGAGCGGCGAGATCGGCAGGCCACCGAGCGCGGTGCTCCGACCTCTCAGGCGCTCAGTCCCGCGAGTATGCGCTCCACCGCGTAGTCGAACGCCTCGTCGACGTCGCCGCCCAGACGGAAGGCTCCGGCGAGTTCCATCTGCAGGAACCCGGTCGCCCAGGAGGTGAAGAGCCGGGCCGCATCGAGCGCCCGATCCGGCCCGACGAGAGCGGCGCATGAGCGCAGCACCGGAACAGACGTCCGGTGCAGGGCGTCTTCGGGCGCGGAGGCGGTGAACAGCAGGCGGAACGCGTGCGGGCGCTCGTGCGCGAAGGTGCGGTAGGCGGTGGCGAGGAGGGGGAGCTCGTCGCCTGCGGCGTCGAGCCTGACCGTCAGCGCGTCGGCCGAGGCCTCCGCCACTGCGGAGAGCAGAGCGTCACGATCGCGGATCCGCTTGTAGAGGGAAGGTGCGCGGACGCCCACCCGCTCGGCGACCGCCTGCATGGTGAGTCCCGCGGGTCCGGCGGATTCGAGGATGTCGCGACCGGCGTCGATGATGGCCGCCAGCGAGGTTCGTTCGGGGGTCGGCATCCGGGTCTCCTTCATGGCTATTGACATTAGCTATGATAGCTACGTAGTCTAGCCATCATAAGCCACCGCGAAGGGAACGGCCATGAAGCTCGCACCGCACCTGCATCGACTCGGCAACGACATCGTCGCGTCATATCTCATCGATCTGCCCGAGGGGATCACGCTCGTCGACGCCGGGCTGCCCGGCCACTGGAACGATCTGCAGCGCACCCTCGCAGAACTGGGGCGCCCGCTCTCCGACATCCGGGGTCTCGTCCTGACCCACGGCGACAGCGACCACATCGGGTTCGCCGAGCGGCTGCACAGCGAAGCAGACGTGCCGATCTTCATCCACAGCGCCGACGCGCACCGCGTGCGCACGGGTGAGAAGCCGAAGACCCCGATGGGACCCGCTCGCGTCGGTCCACTGCTCGGCTTCCTCGCCTATGGCGTGCGCAAGAAGGGGCTGCGCACGCGCCATGTCACCGACGTCATGACGGTCGCCGACGGCGAGGTGCTCGACCTGCCGGGATCTCCGGTCATCATCGGGATGCCGGGACACTCGCCGGGCAGCATCGCGGTGCACATTCCCGCAGCGGACGCGGTGTTCGTCGGCGACGCCCTCACCACGCGCCATGTGCTGACGGGGCAGGTCGGTCCTCAGCCCGCGCCATTCACGGATGAGCCGACCGAGGCCATCGCGTCTCTCGACAGGCTGGCTGCCGTGTCGGCATCATGGGTGCTGCCCGGGCACGGAGCCCCGTGGCGGGGGTCGCCCGCCGACATCGCGGCCGCGGTGCGCGCGGGGAGCTAGAGCCCCGACAACACGGAGGCGGTGTCGCTGATCGTGATCTGCGGCGGGTAGAGACCCATCACCTGCATCGCGGCCGCATGATTCTCCGCCGTCGATCCCGCGCAGGCATCGCCGACCACGGTGACGTGCGCTCCGGCATCCGCTGCGGCCAGTGCGGTCGAGATGACGCAGCAGTCGGTCGCGACACCCGTCAGCACGACGTGCGCCCCTCGGCCGACGACCGCCTCGATCTCTGTGCCCCACTTGCCGAAGGTCGGCAGGTCGAGAGTCGGATGCGGCGACAGCCCGGCCGCGTCGGGGACGAGGTCGAACAGCGGATCCGTCGGTGGCTGGTCGGCGAACGGCCACGCGGCGAAGTAGGCGCCCCACGAGGTCGAGCGGTCTGCCGTCGGCATCCAGCGCGTGACGATCACGCGGTCGCCGAAAGCCGTGGCCAGCTCGCGGATGCGCGGCATCGTGTCGGCGAAGAACGGCGATCCCCACGCAGATCCGGGCGACGCGAAGATCTGCTGAGGATCGATCACGATCAGCCAGGGACCGGCGCTCACGCCGAAGCCTCCTGCGCGCGGATCTTTCCGGCCCGGGCGAACCAGGTCACGACGAACGACAGCACGAGGGCGAAGAAGACCCCGAGGTTGGCATAGGCCCAGTCGCCGTCGACACCCCCGACGAGGCCGAGCAGGTAGCCCTGCCAGTTGTTCCACGGCGCCGCATCCGCGAATCCGTTGAGCACGAAGCCCCAGCCGATCACGCTCGCGATCACCATGGTGCCGATCGAGATCCAGTCCCACGCGCCGTAGCGGCCGCGGCTGTCGAAGAGCGCCTCGTCGTCGTAGTCCTTCTTGCGGCGCAGGATGTCGGCGATCAGGATGCCGGCCCATGACGCCAGCGGCACGCCCAGCGTGATGAGGAAGCTCTGGAACGGACCGAGGAAGTCGGTCGCGAAGAACACGACGTAGATCGTGCCGATCGTGAGGATCACGCCGTCGATCGCCGCCGCGGACGGGCGGGGGATGCGGATGCCGAGGCTCAGCAGCGTGAGGCCCGAGGAGTAGATGCCGAGCACTGCGCCGGAGACGAGCGCCAGCACGGCGGTGAGCAGGAAAGGAACGAGCACCCAGATGGGCAGGATCGTCGCGAGCGCGCCGATCGGGTCGGCGGCGATCGCCGCGCTGAGCTCGTCGTCGGATCCGGCGAGCAGCAGACCGAAGATGACGAGGATCACGGGAGCCACCGAGCCGCCGATCGTGTTCCACAGGACGATCGCTCCGTCGGATGCCGTGCGCTTCTGGTACCGCGACCAGTCGGCGGCGATGTTGATCCAGCCGAGGCCGAAGCCGGTCATGACCATGACGAGAGCGCCGGTGACCTGGCCGATCCCGCCGTCCGGACGCGCGAGGACGGCCGCCATGTCGATGCTCGGAGCGGCGAGGACGATGTAGAGCACCGTCACGATGCCGGTGACCCAGGTGAGCACCGACTGCAGCTTCATGATCGTGTGATAGCCGAGCACGGATGCCGCGACGATGAGCGCGGCGACGATCACGGTGGCGGTGATCTTCAGCGCGATGCTGTCGCCGTCACCGCCGAGCTGCGTGATGACGGTGGCCGTGGCGAGCACGGCCATGATCGCGAGGAACGTCTCCCAGCCGATCGACGTCAGCCACGAGACGATGCCCGGAACCTTCTGCCCCTGCACGCCGAACGCCGCACGGGACAGCACCATGGTGGGCGCCGAACCGCGCTTGCCGGCGATCGCGATCAGTCCGCACAGCAGGAACGACACGACGATGCCGATGATCGACACGAGGGTCGCCTGCCAGAACGAGATGCCGAAGCCCAGCACGAACGAGCCGTACGACATGCCGAACACCGAGACGTTCGCCGCGAACCACGGCCAGAAGAGGTCGCTCGGCTTCGCGGTGCGCTCGGATTCGGGGATGATCTCGATGCCCGCGCGCTCGATGAGAGCAGGCTTGATGTCCGTCATGCCATCATCCTGGCACTGCGCAGGGCCCGCGAGGGCGTCGGCAGGGCTCAGCCGGCGAAGAAAGCTCCGGCGACGCGGGTGAGGTCGTGCAGGTCCGAGACGCCGGCGAGCTCGCGCGCCGAGTGCATCGACAGGATCGGGATGCCGACGTCGACCGTGCGGATGCCGAGACGCGTGGCCGTGATCGGGCCGATCGTCGAGCCGCACGGCACGTTGTTGTTCGACACGAACTCCTGCGTGACCACGTCGGCGGTGTCGCACCAGCCGCGCCAGGCGGCGGAGCCGACGGCATCCGTCGCGTAGCGCTGGTTGGCGTTGAGCTTGAGGATCGGTCCCGAGCCGAGCACCGGCTGCACGACGGGGTCGTGCTTGTGCACGTAGTTCGGGTGCACCGAGTGGCCCACGTCGCTCGACAGGCACCACGACGCGGAGAACGCGCGTCGACGCTCGGAGGCGTCGGCGCCGAGCGCGTCGTAGACGCGGCCGAGGATGTCTTCGAGCAGGGGGCCGCCCGCGCCGGAGCGGGAGTTGGAGCCCAGTTCTTCATGGTCGAACGCCGCGAGGATCGCGATCGGTCCGCTGACTGCCGTATCGATCTTCTCGAGCGCGACGACGCCGGCGTGCACCGAGGCGAGGTCGTCGAGTCGGCCGGAAGCGAAGAACGCGCGGTCCTTGCCGAAGATCGCGCCGCGCGCTGTGTCGGCGATCACGACGTCGTAACCGCGGATGTCGGATGCCGAGACGCCGGCCGAACCGGCGAGCTCGGCCAGGATGTCCTCCTGGGTCGGGTCGCCGAGGCCCCAGACCGGCTGCGTCTGGAACTGCTTGTCGAGCGCGAGGCCCGTGTTCGCCTCGCGGTCGAGGTGGATCGCGAGCTGGGGAAGCCGCAGCAGCGCTCCCGTGTCGGCGAGCACCACGCGTCCGTCGGCGAGGGCCAGCCGTCCGGCGAGACGCAGCTCGCGGTCGAGCCACGAGCTCAGCAGCGGACCGCCGTACACCTCGACGGCCGCCTGCAGCCAGCCCCTCGAACCGGTCGTCGGCTGCGGCTTGAGCTTGAAGCCGGGGGAGTCGGTGTGAGCACCCAGGATGTGAGCGGGCGTGGTCGCGGTGGCGTCCCCCGGAACCGTCCACGCGATCGCGGCACCGTCTCGCACGACGACGTAGCGTCCGCCGGGGGCGACATCCCAGGCCTGATCCTCTTCGAGACGCGCGAAACCGGCATCCTCGAGGCGCCTGGCCACCTCGGCGGCGGCGTGATAGCTCGAAGGCGAGGCGGCGACGAAGTCGGCGAGATCCTCGGCGTGGGCGAGAGCGTCCGGGGTGACGGGCATGAGCGACCTTCCTGCAGGGGCGGTCCTTCGATCGTAATCGGCGACTCGATGCGCGATCTCCGCGACGGTCGGATGGCGGTCGTTCACCTTCTCGTCACCATCGGCCGGTACGGTCGATCTCGATAGCGCCTAGGGTTCCGGGGTTCGTCCCGTCTGGTCCGAGCGGCGCCACGGTGCTCCTCCGCAGGAGCGCCGTCATCTGACAGGACAAAAGCCCGGAGGACCCTGTTCGTCGCGCCCGCGAAGAACGGAAGGGTCTCTGATGTCCGCTCTCGCCTTCGCTCTCGTCCTCGCCGCAGCCGTCACGCACGCCGCATGGAACATCATCGCCCACGGCGTGAGCCGCGCAGGGACGCCGTTCCTCTGGTGGGGGGCCGTCGGAGGAACCGCCGTCTGGATCGGGGTCGTGCCGTTCACCGGCGGGCTCGGCACCGACGACGTTCTGGCGTTCCTGCTCGGCGTCGGAGTCTCCGGTGTGCTGCACGTCGCCTACATGGCGGTGCTGCAACGCGGATATCGCGAAGGCAACCTCTCGACCGTCTACGCGACGGCTCGGGGCACCGGGCCGTTCCTCTCTGTGATCGTCGCCGTGCTGGTGCTCGGGGAGCGTCCGTCGGCCCTCGCGCTCGCCGGCGTCGCGGCGATCATCCTCGGAGTCGTCGCGATCGGTCTCGTCGACCGAGGACGCGCCGACCGGTCGCGTCGCCTGGATCCCGGGCTCGTGTTCGGTCTGCTCACCGGCGTCGCGATCGCGGTCTACACGATCTGGGACGCCAACGCCGTGCGCACGTGGAACCTCTCGCCCGTCGCCTTCATGGTCGGGACGATGCTGCTCGAGATCCCGTTCTACTCGCTCGGCGTCCGAGGCCGATGGGCGGCCGTTCGCGCGCTCGGCCGCACGCAGTGGAAGCGCATCGTGGCTTTCAGTATCCTGTCGCCGCTCTCGTACATCCTGGTGCTCACGGCCATCCAGATCGCTCCGGTCGCACTGGTCGCGCCGCTGCGCGAAGTCAGCGTCGTGCTGGTCAGCCTGTTCGGTGTCTTCGCCCTGAAGGAGAGCAGGCCCGGATGGCGTCTCGCCGCGTCCGCGGTCGTCGCCGGCGGGATCGTGCTGCTCGCGCTGTAGCGGTGGTTCTGCAGCGGTGGTTCTGTGGTCGTGGTCGTGGTCGTGGTCGTGGTCGCTCCGGGTGCGTGGCCTGCGTGATTGTATGGATGCTGTGTGCGCCGGGTGGAGTCTTCGAGAGAGCAGTCCGTCGGATGCGCACTGGATGTCGGAGCTGCGAGCGATCGTCATGCGCGCCGATCTGGAGCGTCTCGGACGCTTCGACCCGGTGCGTGTGCGGCAGCGGTTCCTCGATGGGTTCGTCCCGCAGAACACGCGAGTGATCGTGGTGGCCGGACAGGACGTGGGCCTCATCGCGGTGAGGCCCGAGAGCGACGCGGTGTGGATCGAGCACTTCTACCTCGATCCCGCTCAGCAGGGCCGCGGCCTCGGCTCCGCGGTGCTGGCGGACGCCTTGGAGACGCGTCATGCGGGCGATGACCGGCCGTTCCGCCTCAATGTGCTGCAGGGCAGTCCGGCGCGACGGCTGTACGAGAGGCACGGCTTCGAGCTCGAGAGCGAAGACGCGGTCGACGTCTTCATGAAGGCCGAGCCGCTCCGGCGCTGATCGGGTGCCCCGTGACGGGTGCTCGGTCTGGGGTCTCGTTCCTCGTGTCTGGGTCCTTGTTCCTTGTTCCTCGTTTCTCGTTCCTCGTTTCTCGCTCCTCTTGTCTCTTCTGCCCTCGTCGACTGGTCTCTCCGCTCCTCCTGTGCCTGCGTTGTGCGGCATTCCGGGAGATTGGAATACGTGCTGTGATCTGGGATAAATCGGACTGGTTTCGGGGGTCGAATGTCGGTGGCCCCGTGTTGACTCAAGGGTATGAACAGCATCGTGGAGCGTCTGGGTCGGGTCGTCACTGACCTTGATGCGGTGCTGTGTGATGACGCGTTGGCGGGGTTGAGCGATGCGGAGCGTGTCGCGGTGCTGCAGGCGGCGGGGGCCGTGTTCCGGCGGGCCGAGGCGGTGATCGTGGAGACCGTGGCGACCGGGGATCCTGTGGATTTTCCGCATGCGGCAGGGTGTCGCGGGGTGAACGAGCTGGTGCAGCGGATGGTGGGCGTGGATGTGCGGGGTGCGTCCCGGGTCGACAGGGTCGTCGATCTGGTGCGCCGGCCGGTGAGTCTGGCGGGGGAGCGGATGCCGGCGCGGTGGTCGGAGATGCGCGTGGCCTTGTTGGATGGTGTGGTGGGTGTGGCGGGGTTTCTGGCGGCGACGGGCCCGATCGAGCGGGTGTGGGACCGATTGAGCTCGGATCAGCGGCTGGCGGCGGATGTGGCGTTGGCGGGGTGCGCCCGCGGGCACGGGATCGGCGGGGGCTCGGATTCTGGTCCGGCGCCGACGGTGCAGGATTTGAAATCTCTTGCGGAGGATCTCGCCTCGATGTTCGACCCGGACGGGGAGGAGCCGAAGGATGAGGACGCGCGGCGCAAGCGCGGGATCACGATCGGTCGTCTCACGGACGGGATGCATGCGATCCGGGGGTATCTGACTCCGGATGCCGCGGCCCAGTTGCAGCTGATCCTGGACGCGATGCTGAACCCGAAGGGTGACGGCCCGCCCATGCCGGGAGTGTTCTTCACCCCCAGCGGTGACACCGGTCACACAGACACAGACACAGACACAGACACAGACACAGACACAGACACAGACACAGACACAGACACCGGTGCTGACCCGGGTGTTGATCCGTTCAATGTGGATGAGCGCAGCGTGCTCGATGATCGCACGGCGTCGCAGAAACGCCACGATGCTCTCGCCGCCGCTCTCGCGATAGCCGCCCGTCACAAGGACATGCCCACGCTCGGTGGTGCATCCCCGGTGCTCGTCGTCACCGTCGACGCGACAGACCTCGCCCATCATGCGGAAGGTTCTGCCTTCGGTGCGGGCATCGCCGGCGCGGGTGGTGGTGCGGGCAATGGCGGGTGGGCGACGATCCCCGGATCCGGTGCGCATGTGCCTGTGTCCGTCGCGGCGCAGACCGCATGTGCGGGGGCGATCCAACGGGTGCTCCTGGACGAGGGGCGCATCATCGGGATCAGCACCACCGACCGCGTGTTCACCGTGCATCAACGCCGGGCGATCATCGTCCGCGACAAGGAATGCCTCATCCCCGGGTGTCACGTGCCCGCATCCTGGTGCGAGATCCATCACGTCACCGAACACGCCCGCGGTGGGCCGACCCATACCGACAACGGTGTGCCGCTGTGCTGGTGGCACCACCGATCCCTGGGCACCTCGCAGTGGGAGATCCGTATGAACAACGGGCTCCCCGAAGTCCGTGGACCGAACTGGTGGGACCCCGACCAACGCTGGCGCACCCCACAACACAGCCTCCCCGCGGACCGTGACCGAAGGTGCCTCGTTCGAACCGGGTGCTACGCGGCGGCATCCTCACGGCAAGTGCTGCTGATCCCGAACAGCCGGCCAGACTCAGCGAGCCAGCCCCAGCGGGCCGGACTCACAGTGCCCGGCTCAACGGGCCCGTCTCGCCGTGCCCGGCTCAATGGACGCGCCTCAACAGTCTCACTCCAATGATCCCGCTGGTCAGCGATCCCGCCGGTCAGCGATCCCGCCGGTCAGCGGTCTCGCCGGTCAGGGGTCCCGCCTCAGCGGAAGTCGACCAGCCCGGCGTGCGCTGCCGTGACGAGGATCTGCACGCGATCGCGCACGTGCCACTTCGACATGATGCGGCCGAGGTGGGCCTTCACGGTTCCCTCCGACACGATCAGTGTGCGCGCGATCTCGGCGTTGGACATCCCCTGCGCGAGTCGCTGCAGCACCTCCTGCTCGCGATCCGTGAGCGCCTCCAGGGTGTCGTCGCCCCCGACGGGCTCCGTATCCCGCACGTGCTTGATCAGCAGCGACGCGATCCGCGGCGACAGCGAGCTCGCTCCGCTGTACACCTCTCGCACACCCTCGAGAATGCTCGCCGCGCTCGAGTCCTTCAGCAGATAGCCCGACGCACCTGCGCTGAGCATCGGAAGCACGGTGTCGCTGCCGTCCAGCGTGGTGACCGCGAGGATCTTGATCTCAGGCCAGCGTTCGCTGATCACCGCCGTCGCCTCGATGCCGTTCATTTCCGGCATCTGCACGTCCATCATCACGACGTCGGGACGCTCGCGTTCCACGACCTCGATGCCCTCGAGCCCGGACTCCGCCTCGGCGATCACCGTGATCTCCGGGTCGCGGGAGACGAAGTGAGAGAGCGCTGAGCGCACCAGGGGATCGTCATCGACGATCACGACGCGGATTTGGGACATGGAGGAAGCCTAACCGGGGTCTACCTGCGGCGCGAGGTATTAGACCTTTGGCTATCGAGGTGTAGCCGTGAGACAGATGTGCCGCTCGCAGATCACCGAGAAGATGAGTACATCGCTAGTCAAAAGTGCAATAAAGGAGGTGAACGTATATGTCTTTCTGGAACCAGGTTGGTCACTTCTTCGGCTTCTACCGCTAATCTATATGGCGAAAAGGAGATACTGAAGTATGGCTTCAAGTCTTTCGACGGGTGACCGCTCTGACGTCACCCGACTCGGCAGGGGCGAGAAGCTCAGCACGATAGAACGCATCGCCGTTTTGGCGGTCGTCGGGACCATCGTCATCTTCGACATCGTCGGACTGTTCCTCCCTCCGGGGCTCGAACCTCTGACAGCGGCAATCGGGATCGCATCCACTGCAGTCCTCGGCCTCTTCCTCTGGTCGCCATTCATCGCGACATACGCCCTCGGCGTCGTGTTCGCCCTATCCTTCATCCCCGGCATCGAAGCCCAGGTGCTGACCGTCGCCGCTTTCGCGGCCGGCTTGATCGTGCGCCTGGGGTGGACCTCACTGGTCCTGTCCTATGTCGGAGTCTTCCTCGTCGCATCCGCGTTGGTCGCCATGGGCGATTCGACGGATGCGTTCAACATCGGCATCTTCCTGGTCGGCGCCGCAGTATCCGGAGCCGTCGGCTATGCGCTTCGCCTGGCATTCGCTCGAGGGCGGACGCTCGAGATGCAACTGGCCGAGAAGGCCGAGCAGGAACGCCAGGCAGTACTCGCTGAGCGGCGCTGGATCGCCGGCGAGCTGCACGACAGCATCGCGCACCACCTCACCGTGGTGGCGCTGCACGTGCAGATGCTCGACGACGATCGCACGAGCAGAGATTCGCAGGAGGCGATTCGCATCGCCGCACGCAAGGCGATGACCGACCTCCGCTTCGTGATCGACCTCGCAGACGACGGACCCCGCTCCGAGGGAATGCCCTCCGGTGATCTGGTGGCCTCCGTCGAGGAGGCCGCGCAGGAGTTCGAAGCCGCCGGCCATGCCGTGGCCGTCATCGGCGACCCCTCCGATGAGCGCGTCCCGCGGGCCGCCGAGATCATCCTCGCGCGCATCATGCGAGAGTCCGCCACCAACGTCCTCAAGTACGCCGGCGCGGGCGAAGTCGAGATCCGATTCGACATCGACGACGACGCCGCGAAGATGGCGGTGAGCAGTCCGCTCTCCGTCACGCCGCGTCGAGAGCTCTCCTCGAGCCGCACGGGCATCGGCCGCATGGCCGAACGAGTTCTCGGTGCCAGCGGCGAATTCAGCGCCGGCGAAGTCGACGGCCGCTGGGTCGTCTCGGCGCTGCTGCCGATCGTCTGACGCCTCCGGCATCCCAGCATCCCGGCTTGAAAATGGCAGGGATTGCGTACCGGTATTCCGGTACGCTGGGAGCCAGATCCGCGGAATTCCGGGGTTTTCGCCGTGAAACCTAGACGAAAGTCCAGGGTAGATCTCGACTATAGACCGTGTTCCATGGTGTAGCCGGGCGCTTACATTGGGTATACCCCAGAAATAGCGCATCCCCAGCGCTGTGATCGCGAGCGCGGTCTTTGGAATCTGATCCCCATCGCGCTCGCGATCGGCTTCCTCCGACGAGTCACCTCGAGGAATCGATGCCGATCGACAGGCCGGCTCTCAGCCGCCCACTGCACGCATGTAGTGCCCGTCCGTCGAGATCCCCGACGCCGCGACCGTGAACCGCACCACCTCGCTGAGGTAGCGATCTTCGGACGCCTCGAAGATGCGCCCGCTCGCATCACGGGAGATGCGGCTGAGTCGAAGGATCGGCGTTCCCTGCGGCACGCGCAGCAGGGCGGCATCCTGCTCGTCGGCGGCGACGGCGTCGATCTGGTGCTCGAGCCCGACGATCGGGTGTCCCACCGACCCGAGGTACTCCGTGATCGAGACCTCGTCCGTGTCGACGTCGAGCAGTCGTCGTCCTACTGCCTCGGTGTAGAAGAGCCGCTCGAGCATCGTCGGCCTGCCGTCGAGCAGGCGCAGTCGCACGACACTGACGATCGTGTCTTCGGGCGACACTCCGAGCAGTTCTGCGCGGTCACCGGCCCTGCGAAGGCTCAACTCCTGCGTCTGCGCGCCCGGAGTCACCCCGAGATCGCGGGCCCAGCGAGTGAACGGCACCGACACATCGACCGCCTGGCTGGCCTTGCGCGACACGACCCGCGCGGGGCGTCCCCGCCCCGTCTCGATCAGGCCCTCTCCGCGCAGGGCGGCGAGGGCGTTCCTGATCGGACCCCGCGAGGTGCGCCACCGTTCGGCGAGCTCCGCCTCGGTCGGCACGTCGTCGCCGGGGCGCAGGGTGCCCGCCGCGATCTGCGCGCGGAGGTCGTCTGCGATCTGGGTGTATACAGCTTCGGCCACATAGGCATACTACTTCGCTACCGAGGTGGAACGGTTGCGCGTTCCCTCGATGTTCATCCGAGGAAAGACCGGGTGAACGGACCTTGAACTCTTCCAAGTTAGGTACATATCTTGGCTGTTGCCCTGTCAGAGTGGCTCGTGGATCACCCCTCCCACTCTGAAAGGTCCTCATGAAGCTCCGCGCTCTCCCCGTACTCGCCGGCGCCGCGATCCTCGCGCTCGGCCTCGCCGCCTGCTCCGGCTCCGCAGAGGCCACCGGCGCGTCCGGTGCCGACGCATCATCGGCCGCCGGCGGATTCGCCGTCGACGAGAACACGCTCGTCTTCGGCGTCGTGCCCGACTCGGTCGACACCGAGACGAACTACCAGCCGCTCATGGACTACATCGCCGAGATCACCGGCAAGACGGTGGAGTACCACGAGTCCACCGACTACGCGGCGCTCATCGAGGCAGCCGTCGCCGGCAAGGTCGATGTCGCCTCGTTCTCCGGTTTCACCTACGTCACCGCCACGAACAACGGCGCGAAGCTCACCCCGATCTCCTCGATCGTGACCGAGGAGGGCCAGGAGCCCGGGTACTACTCCCAGGCCATCGTGCCTGCCGACAGCGACATCTCGAGCATCGAGGACTTCGCCGGCAAGAAGGTCTGCTTCGTCGATCCCTCGTCGACGTCGGGATACCTCTTCCCCTCCTACAACCTGCTCGAGGCGGGCATCGACCCCAAGGCCGACATCACGCCCGTCTTCGCGGGCAAGCATGACGTGAGCGTGCAGAAGGTCGGCGAAGGCGTCGAGTGCGAGGTCGGATTCGCCGAGGACTCCGAGGTCGAGAAGTCGGATGCCGTCAAGGTCATCGACGAGACCATGGTCCCCGGAGCGCCGCTCGTCTACTCGTCGACACTGCCGGACGACGTCGCGCAGGAGCTCATCGACGGACTCTCCGAGATCACGATCGACGACATCATCGCCGCCGGCATCGAGGGCGCGGACACTGATGCGTTCCGCAGCGTGTTCTACGCCACCAAGCCCGTCGACGACGCGTACTACGACCTGATCCGCGACATCTGCAAGGAGACCGAAGCGGAGCAGTGCCAGGGCTGACGCCCGATCGCTGACCGCAGCGTCAGCCGAGCGCCCCCGTTCCGCAGTGTGCTCCCACCCCGGGGCAGCGGAGCGCGGGGCGCTCACCCGCAAGAATCACGCTCGACGCCACGACCCTGGAGAACTGACATGAACACGGCAACCGATGCCCTCATCCGCCTGGACGGTGTGACGAAGACCTTCGGCTCGACCACCGCGCTGAAGAACGCATCGCTGCAGGTCTCACGCGGCGAGATCGTCGTGCTGCTCGGGCTCTCCGGCTCGGGCAAGTCGACGCTGCTGCGCCACCTCGACGGTCTCGAGGTGCCGACCTCGGGTGAGATCGAGGTGCTCGGCGCGAAGGTCCCGACGCTCAAGGGCAAGGCGCTGCGCGCCCTCCGCAGCCGGGTGGGATTCATCTTCCAGCAGTTCGAGCTCGTGCCCTCGCTGACGGTGCTCGAGAACGTGCTCACCGGATCTCTGTCGGAGGTCCGCGGCCCGCGGCTCGGCCTCTGGGGCTACTCGAAGGCGGCGAAGCTGCGCGCCCTCGAGCACCTCGATCGCGTCGGGCTGCTCGACCGGGCCTATCAGCGCAGCGACACCCTCTCCGGCGGCCAGCAGCAGCGCGTGGCGATCGCCCGCGCGCTGATGCAGAAGCCCGACATCCTGCTCGCCGACGAGCCCGTCGCATCCCTCGACCCGGAGTCCAGCGACCAGGTGATGGCGCTGATCCGTGAGATCGCCGCCGACGAGGGGCTCACGGTCGTCTGCAGCCTGCACCAGGTCGACCTCGCGATCTCGTGGGCCGACCGCATCGTGGGGCTGCGCCACGGCGAGATCGTGCTCGACACCCCGACCGGCGACCTGACCAAGGCCGAGGTCATGGAGATCTACGGCCGCGTCGCCACGACCACCGCAGAGATCCGCGCCGTGCAGGACGAACTCACCGAGATCACGGTCGACGTCGCCCAGCTCGACAAGGCGCGGGCCTCATGACCGTCCTCTCGGACCCGCCGCGGGGGCACGCGACCCCCGCACGCACGAGTGTCGCCGATCGAGCTCCTCGCCGCCCGATCTCCGCCGAGCGCATCGCCGCCGGGCTGACGCTGCTGGCGCTCCTGGTGCTCGGCATCCTCGCGGTCGACGAGGTCGGCATCTCGATCCCGGCGATGGTGCAGAGCTGGGGCAACGCCGAGAACTTCATGGCCCGAGTCGGCGGCCTCTCGTTCCCTGAACCGGCCGACCTCGCCTGGCTGATCGCCCTCACCGTCGGGCTCGTGCTCGTCGGCACGTTGCTCGCCGCCGCCCTGTCGGTGCCGATCGCCTACCTCGCAGCCTCCAACACGACCCCCGGCAACGGATGGCGTGCCGCCGCGCGGTTCGTGGGAGTGCTCACCCGAGCGCTGCCGGACGTCGTGCTCGCGATGGCGTTCGTTCTCATGTTCTCGCTCGGCACCCTGCCCGGCATCCTCGCCATCGGCATCCATTCGATCGGGATGATCTCGAAGATGTTCGCCGACGCGATCGAGCAGATCGACGAGGGCCCCCGGCTCGCGATCCGCGCCGCGGGCGGATCGAAGATGCAGGAGTTCGCCTCAGGAATCCTTCCCCAGGTGCTGCCGAGCTGGGTCGCGACGGTGCTGCACCGCAACGACATCAACCTGCGCGGCAGCGTCGTGCTCGGCTACGTGGGCGTGGCCGGCCTCGGACTCGAGATGTCCTACGCCTTCAAGTCGCTGAACTACGGCAAGGGCCTCGGCATCGCCCTGGTCATCTTCGTCCTGTGCGTCGTGATGGAGATCGTGTCGAGCCTGGTGCGCGGGGCAATGCTCGGCCAGCAGCGGCAGACGCGGTCGTGGATCGACCGCATCATCCACCCGCGACTGCGCGGGGCGACGGGCGCGGCGACGACGGAGCGCCCGGAGTGGGCGGCCAGCCCGCAGACCGCCGTGCGTCGACCGTGGACCGCGGAGCGGGTGCGCAACACGATCGGCATCGGGACGGCGGTGCTCGTCGTCATCGGCAGCGTCGTCGTCAGCCAGATCAACTGGATGGACTTCTTCACCTTCTGGGCCAAGCTCCCCGAGGTCGCAGCGAAGTTCTGGCCGCCGTCATTCGGCAGCTATGAGGCGTCGGCGATGATCGCGGCCATGCGGGACACGGTCGCGATCGCACTCGCGGCGACGGTGCTCACGCTGCTGCCGTCGCTGATCCTCGGCTCCCTCGCCGCGAGCAACGTCGCACCCGGAGCGGGAGCGCGGGGCATCGCGCGCTTCCTGCTCGTCGGCATCCGCGGCATTCCCGAGCTGATCCTCGCGATCGTACTCGTCGTCATCACCGGCCTCGGCGCCCAGGCGGGAGTCATCGCGCTGGCCATCGGCGGCATCGGTCTGCTCGGCAAGCTGATCGCCGATTCCCTCGAGGAGGTCGACCGTGGGCCCGAGCGGGCCCTGCGGGCGGTCGGCGCCACCCGGCTGCAGACTTACGCCTCGGCGACCGTGCCGCAGGGCATGCAGGCCCTCATCGGGCACAGCTTCTACATGCTCGACACGAACATCCGCGCCGCGACCATCCTCGGCATCGTCGGCGGAGGCGGTGTCGGGTACTACCTGCTCAACGCCAGCCAGGGTTCGCGCTATGAGACCGTGACGGCGATCGTACTGATGATCCTCGTCACGGTGCTCGTCGTCGAAGGGCTCGCGATGTGGATGCGCAAGGTGTTCCGATGAGCGGCCGCGCCGGCTCGACCGACTCCGTCGACCTCGTGGTCGTCGGCTCGGGGATCATCGGCCTCGGCGCCGCGTACGCGGCGGTGCGACGGGGTCTGAGCGTCATCGTCGTCGACAGAGCGGATGCTCCCGTCGGCGCGACGATCCGCAACTTCGGCCACCTCTGCATCGGCGCGCAGACGGGGGAGGCCCGGCGCTACGCGGACCTGTCCAGAGACCTGTGGCTGCGCCTCGCTCAGGATGCAGGGTTCTGGATCCGCGAGTCGGGGACGCTGGTCGCCGCCCGCCACGCCGACGAGATCGCCGTGCTCGAGCAGGCGGCGGCCGATGGCGGCATCCGGATGCTCGATGCGGATGCGCTGCTGCGCCTCGCCCCGCTCCGTCGCCGGGGACTCCTCGGCGGAGCGCACATCGAGACCGACCTGCAGACCGATCCGCGCACCGCCGCCGCGGCGATCGTGCGGCACCTCACAGGACTGGGCGTCGACTTCCGCTTCCGCACGGCGGCGACCTCCGTCGCCGGACGCCGCGTCGAGACGACGAGAGGCGCGATCACCACAGGCGCGGTCGTCGTCGCGGCGAATCACGACATCGACCAGCTGCTGCCGGAGGTGGCGGAACGGTCAGGCGTCGTCCGGTGCGCTCTCGACATGATGCGTGCAGCGGTGAGTCTCCGGCATCCGCTCTCCGCCCCGCTGCTGACCGGGTGGTCGCTCGTCCGCTACGGACGCTTCGCCGACGGTGCCGCCACCGCCGCGCTCCGCGATCGCCTGCATTCGGAGCGTCCGGACCTCGCCGCGCTCGATCTCAATCAGATGTACACGCAGCTGCCGGACGGCACGCTCATCATCGGCGACTCGCACGCCACATCGACCGCGCCGGAGCCGTTCCAACCCGAGGCCGCGTTCACGGCGTTCCTCGCCGAGGCGGAGGCGCTGTTCGAGATGCCGACCCCACGGGTGCTGGAGCGCTGGCAGGGCGTGTATGCGAAGGCGTCGAAGGACTTCCTCATCGACACGGTCGACGAGGGGGTGCTGGTGCTCGCCGCGACCACCGGCATCGGAATGACCACGGGTCTGGGGCTCGCCGAAGAGAATCTCACCGCCGCCTTCGGGTGGACAACTGCAATGGAAGGAACCCCATGACCACTCAGCTCGACGCAGCTCCGGCACCGGCGCTCGAACTCATCGTGCTCGACATGGCCGGCACGACGGTGCTCGACGACGGGGTCGTCGAGACGGCGTTCCAGCGCGCCGCCGAACGCACCGGCGTCGCCGATCGGATGCCGTGGGACGACGCGCTCGCGCACGTGCGCGCCACCATGGGGCAGTCCAAGATCGAGGTCTTCACGCACCTCGCGGGAGGAGACCGTGCCGCCGCCGAGCGCGCGACGGCCGCATTCGAAGGCGCCTACGCCGAGATCGTGGCCGAGCAGGGGGTCACCGAGATCCCCGGGGCGGCCGATGCGATCCAGGGGCTGAAGGACGCCGGTCTGAGGGTCGTGCTCACGACGGGATTCGCGCCGGTCACCCGCGATGCGCTGATCGACGGTCTGGGCTGGCGCGGGCTCATCGACCTCGCCCTCTCGCCGGTCGACGCCGGGCGCGGGCGTCCGGCACCCGATCTCGTGCTCGCGGCGCTGATCCGCACGCAGACCTCGTCGGTCGCCGCTGTCGCTGTCGCCGGAGACACGATCAGCGACGTCGAGTCGGGCCGCCGCGCAGGCGCCGGTCTCGTCGCCGGCGTCCTGACGGGCGCCCACGACGCGGGCGCGCTCGAGCTCGCCGGTGCCGACGTCGTGCTCGAGGACGTGACGCATCTTCGCGGCACGCTCACCGAGCGCGGGCTGCTCCCTCTCGTGCCCACGGTCTGAGGCCCTGACATGGGAACTCTGCTGATCCGTCCTCCCGGCCACCGTCGCGACGTGGCCCTGCGGCCCGCGGCCACAGCGATGGTGTGGATCGGTGAGGGCCACCCGCACGAGATGATCGCCGTGCCCGGTGTCGCGCTCGGTGAGCACGACGTGCTCGTCGCCGTCGAGATGTCGACGATCTGCGGGTCCGACGTCCACACCGTGCACGGACGTCGGTCCGCCCCGGTGCCGTTGGTGCTCGGACACGAGAGCGTCGGACGTGTGATCGCCCTGGGCGACGGCGGGGCCTCGACGGTCGACGGCGTCCCCGTGCGCATCGGGGATCGGATCGTCTGGTCGGTCACGATCTCGTGCGGCACCTGCGACAGGTGCGCCCAGGGTGTGCCGCAGAAGTGCCGCACGCTCGGCAAGTACGGTCATGACCGCATCGGCGTGCACGGCGACCTCACCGGCGCGTTCGGCTCGCACGTCCAGGTGCGGGCGGGCACGGCGATCGTGCGGGTGCCCGAGTCCCTGCCGGCCGCGGTGCTCGCTCCGGCATCGTGCGCGACCGCGACCGCCTGGGCCGCCGTCGCCCGGGCTGCGCGCGATCACGACCTCGACGGCGCGACCGTCCACATCCACGGAGCCGGACTCGTCGGGCTCTCGGCCGCGGCGATCGCGGTGGAGCACGGCGCGACGGTCGAGGTGCTCGACCCCGCACCCGAACGGCTGGCTCTGGCCGCACGCTTCGGCGCCGGTCCGATCGATCGTGATCCGGATGTCGTGATCGAGGCCTCGGGGCATGCCGTGGCCGAGGCGCTCACCGGCGTCGCCACCGGGGGCACGGTCGTGCTGGTCGGGAGCGTCTTCCCTGCCGAGCCGGTGCCCCTCGACGCCGAGAGCATCGTTCGCCGGCTGGTGACCGTCACCGGCGTGCACAACTACACGGGATCGGAGCTCGCCGAGGCTGTCGCATTCCTCGCAGGACGAGGACGCGCCTACCCGTTCGTGGACGCGGTCGGCGAAGTGCGGCAGCTCGCCGACCTCGACGAGGCCATCACCGCGGCATCCGCTCCCGGCGCGCCGTTGCGCATCGGCGTCGTACCCGGACGCTGACGGGAGACGGGTCGAGCGCAGAAGAGCCAGGGCTCAGGCCGTGGGCTCTGCCGCGCCACCTTCCTCGGCGTCGTCTTCGGCGTCGTCTTCGGCAGCCGCGGATGCCGAAGACTCCGGTCCCGAGCGCCGCGGTCCCGCAGGGCGGATGCCCTCGGCATGGAACGCGAGCAGCCGCATGGCGGTGTCGACCGTCTCGTCGAGGACCTCCTGCGGATCGCCGCTGAGCGCCAGCCTGCGGTGACCGACCCCGTCGGCCGTGGCCCATCCGACGTAGACGGTGCCGGGCTCGTGCCCGCCTTCAGGATCGGGCCCGCCGACCCCCGTTGTCGAGATGCAGACGTCGGCGTCGAACAGCCGCAGTGCGCTCGCGGCGAGATGCTCGGCGCACTCGGGGGAGCACGGATCCGTTCCGGGCGTGAGTCCGAGCAGGCTCTCCTTCACATCGGTGAGGTAGGCCACGATGCCGCCGGCGAACCACGAACCGGCGTCGGCGCCCGCGCCGATCGTGCTCGCCAGACGTCCCGAGGTCAGGGATTCGACCACGGCGATGCGCAGTCCGCGCTCAGCGGCGACGTCGCTGACGCGGTCCAGCGGTGACTGCTCTGCTGTCACTTCTCTTCGGCGGAGTCCGCGTGCGTCGGGGCGTCGGACTCGATGGTCGCCTCGTCGGAGTAGTCGGGCCGCGGGGGCTGCAACGGCTGGTCGGAGTACTCGCCGCCGAGGCGTCCGCCGTACGGGCGCCCGTGGTCGGCGAACTCGTCGCGTGCGTAGACCAGCTCCCACTCGCCGACGGTGAAGCGTGCGCCGGTGCGCAGCGTCTGGGTGCGATCGCCGGGGTGGGTGGCGGTGGCGTCGGGGTTGCTGTTCATCTCGCCCTCGCCGTGGAGTTCGAGGACGTACTCGTCACGGTCGTCGTGAGTGATCGTGGCGTGCACGGGGTCGGCGCCGTCGAGCCGCAGCTCGTTGTCGGCAGCGGAGCCGATGCGCACCACGTCGACCTCGAGGGCGAACTCGGCGCGCTCGCCGTCGCGCGTGACGCGCAGGCGCGGGTTGCCCTCGCCGAACTCGGCGTGAGTGGTCGTGGGGGTGTAGCCCTCATCGGAACGGTCGTCGATGTGTCGTGCGTTCATGGTGGGTCTCCTCGCGGTTCCTGCCAGGATATCGGCGAAGGGATCCGCACGCAGGGGGTTGACTTCGGCCCGCTCCGACCCCGTCTGGACAGCCCGCTCGGGCCGACGCATCGAGGGCCTGCGGTCCCATAAACTGCATGACGAAGACCTGCACACCAGAGGAGAGGGCGAATGGGCAAGTTCATCTACGAGGGCAGCGTGAAGACCGAGATCGAGGATCGCGCCCTCACCCACCTGCAGCTCGTGATGACCGCCAAGCTGCGACGCGCCGAGCCGTTCCCGTTCAGCTGGCGCGAAGACGCGAGCGTCGGCGGCGGCCGCACGACGGTGTGGGTGCAGCCGGGCAGCTCGCTCGTCTTCAAGTACTTCGGCAGCAGGCAGCCGTCGATCAACCGCGCCTGGATCGAGGCGCTCGCCTTCACCGCGAACGCGCCGAGCGGGCTGTATCTCGTTCCCGAGCCACAGGACACGTCCGGCCCCGTCGCGCCGGCCGACGACGAGCCTACCGCTCCCGGGGCCTGAGCGGCCTGAGCCATTCACCTGTCGCACTCCGATCGTCGATCGAGGTGTCGATTGTCAACCCCCTCCCGAGGGCGCCGACGGGCCGCGAGTCTCGTTGGACGCCCGACTCAGGCCACGCACGATGATGGCGAGTCGCGAGGAAGAGGAGACACCATGGCAGACAGCACCCCCGACCCCCGCAGCCAGCACCGCGACGAGGAATTCCCCGGTCAGCAGCAGAACCAGCCGGGACTGACCGACGACATGCGCCCGACTCCGGACCACGGCGAGGAGTCGTACGTGGGCCACGGGCGTCTCGAGGGGCGGCGAGCCCTGATCACCGGCGGGGATTCCGGAATCGGCCGAGCCGTCGCGATCGCCTTCGCCCGCGAGGGAGCCGACGTGGCGATCGTGCACATGCCGGAGGAGCAGGCGGATGCCGACGAGACCATCGACCTCGTGCGCGCGGAAGGCCGCCAGGGGCTGAGCCTCGCCGGCGACGTCCGCGACGAGGCCTTCGCCACCGAGGTGGTGACCGAGACGCGGAGCGCCCTCGGCGGCCTCGACATCCTGGTGCTGAACGCCGCGTACCAGCACGACATCGACGGCTTCGAGAATCTCGAGACCGACCGCCTCCGCCGCGTGTTCGAGACCAACCTCTTCGGCCTGCTGTACTCGGCCAGGGCCGCGTACCCGCATCTGGAGTCCGGCTCCAGCATCATCGTCACGTCGTCCGTGCAGGCCTTCGAGCCGTCGCCCAACCTCATCGACTACGCGATGACCAAGGCGGCGCAGGTCGCGTTCGTCAAGGCGCTCGCCGAGGAGGCGGGAGAGCGCGGCATCCGCGTGAACGCCGTCGCTCCCGGCCCCATCTGGACGCCGCTGATCCCGGCCACCGGCTGGTCGGACGAACGGGTGAAGACCTTCGGATCCGACACGCCTCTCGGCCGGGCCGGACAGCCCGCAGAGCTCGCCGGCGCCTACGTGTACCTCGCGTCGGCGGAGTCGTCGTACACCTCCGGCGCCGTGCTCGCGGTCACCGGCGGCAAGCACCTCTGACGGGGCCGGTTCGTCGGCATCCGCGCGCGCCGTAGGCTGGCTGGGTGAAGCAGTCCACGCCGTCCCGTCCGCTCGTGGGCGTCGTGCTCGTGGTCTGCTCGTGTCTGTCGCTGCCGTTCGGGGCCGCGGTCGCGGCCCAGCTCTTCCCGGTGCTCGGCCCGTGGGGTGTGACCTCGCTGCGCGTGGCGATCGCGGCGCTGCTGCTGGTCGTCATCGTGCGCCCGAGACCATTCCGGTGGTCGAAGTCGCAGTGGCTCGCCGCCGTGCTGTTCGGGGTCTCGCTCGCCGCGATGAACGGCTTCTTCTATGCCGCGATCGACCGCATCCCGCTCGGTCCGGCCGTCGCGATCGAGTTCCTCGGGCCGCTCGTCCTCGCCGCCGTGCTGACCAGGCGCCTCGTCGATGCCGCCTGGGTGGGGGTCGCGCTGCTCGGGATGGTGCTGCTCGGCGTCGACGGACTGATCGGCGCCGAGCCCCTCGATCCGCTCGGGATCGTCTTCATCCTGATCGCCGCCGGCTTCTGGGCCATGTACATCCGGATGAGTGCCCGGGTGGGTGCCATCATCCCCGGCAGCAGCGGACTCGCGGTCGGCCTGGTCGTGGCCGCGATCCTGCTGATCCCGGTCGGTGTGCCGGCCGCGGTCACCGTCGCGGGCGACATGCAGCTGCTGCTACTCGCCGCGGTCACCGCCGTGCTGTCGTCGGTGATCCCCTACAGCTTCGAGCTCGCCGCGCTGCGTCGCCTGCCGCAACGCGTGTTCGGCGTGCTCCTGAGCCTCGAGCCCGCATTCGCGACGCTCGCCGGGTGGCTGATCCTCGGGCAGTCGGCGACTCCGCTGCGGATGCTCGCGATCGCCCTGGTGGTGGCGGCGAGCGTCGGCACGACGCTCGGCGTGCGACGTCAGCGTCGTCGAGACGATGCGGCCGCAGCCCGAGAGGTCGGGACCGCGCCCGACGGCGCCCGCCGCGACGACGAGCCCGGTCCCTTCACCGCGCCGATCCCGCTGCCCGAATGACCGGCCGACCCGTCAGGCGCTGACCGCAGCAGGCACGGGCAGCGGATAGCGGCGCCGCAGCAGCATCCGCTGCACCAGCGTCCAGACCACGGTCACGGTGAGATACAGCGCGGCGGCGAGCGGCACGAACATCGCGAAGACGGCCGTCAGATAGTGCAGAGCGCTGGTCACACGCAGCATCGTCGGCGAGTTCAGCGGCGAGTCGTCGTCGACCACGGCCGGCCGGAAGACCCGTCGTGTGATCTCGGCCACCACGATCATCACGGCGATCAGCGCACCGAAGACCCACAGCGTCTCCGGCGTCGCCGTGCCGCCGAAGACGGCGGAGACGAAACTGGTGCCCAGCGGTGCACCGAACAGGTCGTGCGTGAGCAGGTCGTTCGGGTGCCCGGCGATATCGGGGCGGATGAACAGCGTGTACAGGATGCCGACGACCGGCGCCTGAGCGAGGACCGGCAGCATCCCGGCGAACGGAGACGTGTTCTCGGAGCGGTAGAGCTCGAGCATCTCCTTCTGCAGGCGCTCGGGATTCTTCTTGTGCCGGCGTTGCAGTTCGCGCAGCCGAGGAGCCAGGCGCGCTCTGGTCTGCTCGGCCTTCGCCTGCGAGACGCCGACGGGAATCAGCAGGGCGCGCACGAGAAGCGTGACGAGCACCACGGCGAGTGCGGCGGCGGATGCTCCGGCGAGCGGTTCGAGCAGTGCGGAGAGCCCGGCAAGGGCGCCGTACGCCGCGTCGAGCAGGAAGGTCAGGGGTGGAAAGGCGAAGATGTCCATGGAAGTCCGTTCGTGTGTCGGGAAGGGTCGGCGAAAGCCGCGCAGTCCCGTACGAGGACGGACTACGCGGAGACGGCGACTCCCGGCGCACGAGGACGCGGGTGACCGGCGGCGTCAGGATCGCTCTGGGCGAGCAGGGTCGAGACGTCGATCGCCCGCAGCGGGTGCGGGGCGCTGCGTGGAGAGGGCGGTGCGACGCTCAGCGCCACGGCGATCGTGAGGGTCGTCAGGGCGATCAGCGCGATCGCGACACCGAGTGCCGCGGCATCCGGCACCGCGATGACCCCGAGCGCGGCCGCGACGAAGCCGAGCATCTGCCCGAACCATTCGCTCATGCGCGCCTCCCTGATCCCTCACGCCGAGATTATCACCGGCATCCGAGTGCGGCATCGGTCGCGCGCCCGCCTCGGGGCAGGGGAGCGGAGATAGCCTCGAAGCATGAGTGATCTGCGCGCACTGCTCGGCATCGAACACCCCATCATCCTCGGTCCGTTCGGCGGGCTCTCCTCCGTCGGGCTCACGGCGGCGGTCAGCGAGGCCGGCGGCCTCGGCGGCTATGGGCTCTACGGCTACGACGCCGACCGCATCGGCGCGACGATCGCGTCTCTGCGGGAGGCGACCTCGCGTCCTTTCGCGGTGAACATCTGGCTGCCGACCGGCGACGAGGTCGAGCCGAATCCGCAGCACACCGTGTTCGCGCAGGCGCTGCAGCCGTTCTACGACGCGGTCGGACTCGAGGTGCCCGCCCGCCCCGAGCGCTACCTGCCTCCCCTCGACGAGCAGCTCGACGCGATCTTCGAAGCGGCACCACCCGTGCTGAGCACCGTCTTCGGGGTTCCGTCCGGGGCCGTCGTCGACGAGGCGCACCGCCGCGGCATCCGTGTCGTGGCAACCGCGACGACCGTCGCCGAAGCCGTCGCACTCGCGGGCGCCGGGGTCGACGCCGTCGTCGCGACCGGCTTCGAGGCCGGCGGCCATCGGGTGTCGTTCCTCCGTCCGGCCGAGGAATCGCTCGTCGGGACCTTCGCACTCGTGCCGCAAGTCGTGGATGCCGTCGATGTGCCGGTCATCGCGGCCGGCGGCATCGCCGACAGGCGCGGCGTCGCCGCCGCGTTCGCGCTCGGAGCGTCAGCCGTGCAGGTCGGCACGGCCTTCCTCGCGACGGCGGAGTCGGCGGCGAACCAGGCGCATCGCGACGCCATCCGCTCCACCGCCGCCGACGGCACCGTTCTCACGAAGGCGATGAGCGGACGCCTCGCCCGCGGCACCCGCAACCGCGCGGTGCGGGCGATCGAGGCGAGCGGGACGATCGCCCCGTTCCCGATGCAGAACTGGCTCACCGGCCGATTCCGCGCGGCAGCGGGCGAGCAGAACCTCGGCGAGCTGCAGTCGCTCTGGATGGGTCAGGGCGCGGCGCTGGCCGGTCATGCGACCGCGGCCGAGGCCTTCGCCGAACTGCTGGCGGGAGTGCCGGAGGCCTGGTGAGCGTCGTTGTCGATCCGGGCTATGAAGCTGGCCAGGTCCCGGGGGCTCGCCGTCGACGTCATCGGCTAGAGGCGTCGCACCCCTCTGAGCGCCCCGGGTCAGAGGATGACGGTGGACCGGCCGTGGACGATCACACGGTCCTCGGCATGCCACTGCACGGCGCGGGCGAGAACGAGACGTTCGACGTCGGCGCCGCGCTGCTGCAGATCGGCGGCCGACTCCGAGTGCGTGACACGGGTGACGTCCTGCTCGATGATCGGTCCCTCATCGAGATCCGCCGTCGCGTAGTGCGCGGTGGCTCCGATCAGCTTCACACCGCGGTCCTTCGCCCTCGCATACGGGTTCGCCCCGATGAACGCGGGGAGGAAGGAATGGTGGATGTTGATGATCGGGGCGCCGAGACCCTCGATGAAGTCGTCGGTGAGGATCTGCATGTACCGGGCGAGGACCACCAGATCCACGTTGCCGCGCAGGAGCTCGAGCTGACGCTGTTCCATCGTCTGCTTGTCGCCTGAGGGGATGTGCACGAACGGCACCCCGAACGAGCGTACGGACTCGGCGAGGTCGGGGTGGTTCGAGACGACCATCGTGACGTCGATGTCGAGCTGGCCTCGCTGCGTGCGCCACAGCAGCTCCATCAGGCAGTGGTCGTACTTCGAGACGAAGATCGCGACCCGCTTGCGCCGCGCGGTGTCGTGCAGCGACCACTCCATGCCGAACCGCTCGGAGACCTGAGCCAGATCGGCTTCGAGAGCCGTGCGCGCCGCAGAGAGCCCGGGGAGGTGGATCACCGTGCGCTGGAAGAACCGGCCGCCCTCGGAGTCGGTGGAGTGCTGGTCGAGCGAGATGATGTTCGCGCCGTGGACGGAGAGCACGCCGGCGACGGCGGCGACGATGCCGGGCTGATCATCGCAGGCGATCAGCAGGCGGGCGGTGTCGGGCTGAGACATGAGGGCTCCTCGGGGGTGTGCATCGATTCTGCCGTGGATGCGACCACCGGGCGAATCGGACGCATCGCGACGACGGGTCGCTACTCTGGGAGCGTGGACGCGGGCGATCTCGGACTGGTGCTGATCCCGCTGCTCGCCGTGGCAGCGCCGCTGCTGGCGCGCGGCATCCGACCCCTCATCCGCGTGCCGATCATCGTGTTCGAGCTCGTCCTCGGGATTCTCGCGGGGCCCGCGATGCTCGGCTGGGTCGAGCCGACGCCCATCCTCGAGAAGCTCAGTGATTTCGGTCTCGCGATGCTGTTCTTCATCGCGGGCTCCGAGATCGACTTCCGGGCGGTCGCCGGACGGCCCCTCGTCCGCGCCTCGATCGGGTGGGCCATCAGCGTGGTGCTGGGCATCGGGATCGGCTTCCTCCTCGCCCCGGGCGAGGGGATGGTCGTGATCGCGATCGCCCTCAGCTCCACCGCACTCGGCACGCTGATGCCGATCCTCAGGGATGCGCAGGAGACCGACACCCCGTTCGGACGTGCGGTCACCGTGATCGGCGCGGTCGGCGAGTTCCTGCCGCTGATCGCGATCTCGCTCTTCCTCAGCACCCGCACCACCCCGCTCGCCACCGCGGTGCTGCTCGCCTTCGTCGTGCTCGCGGGGCTCGCCGTGCTCATGGCTCGGAGGATGCCGCACGGGCGCCTCCACTCGTTCGTGCGTGCGACCCTGCACACCTCCGACCAGTTCGGCGTGCGGTTCGTGCTGCTGCTCATCGCGTCGCTGGTCGGCCTCAGCGTCGTGCTCGACCTCGACATGCTGCTGGGTGCATTCGTCGCCGGAGCGGTGTGGCGCATCATCATGGCGCGCGCGCCCGAGAAGGACGCCGAGGCGGTCGAGACGAAGCTCGAGGCCATCGCGTTCGGCTTCCTCGTACCGATCTTCTTCCTCTACACGGGCGTGAACTTCGACCTGCAGGCGCTCACCGGCTCGTCGTCGGCGATGCTGATGCTTCCGCTGTTCCTCGTCGCGCTGCTCGTGCTCCGCGGCACGACCGCGCAGCTCTCCGCGCCGACGGGCGCGAGCGCCAGGGACCGCACCGCGATCGGGCTGCTGGCCGCCACCGGGCTGCCCATCATCGTCGCCGTGACGGCGATCGGGGTGGATCAGAAGATGATCGACACCGGCACGGCGGCAGCACTCGTCGGGGCCGGGATGCTGTCGGTGCTGCTGTTCCCCCTGATCGGGATGCTGATCCGCGGCGAGGCGGCACGACTCGTCGACCCGGCGCTCGTCCGCGAGACACCGCAGGGGGAGCTGTGACGGCCGCGTCCGCGCTCGTCGCCGACGCGCTGCGTGCGCTCGCCGGCCTTCCCAAGGAGGGACTCGGTGAAGAGCGCGAATCGCGGTGGCGCGGACGCCGCATCGTGCGGGTGGGCGAGGCGTGGCACCTCGGGGTGCTGCTGCTCACCGAGACGCACGCACTGGCGACCGCCGAGGTGCTGAGGGCCGCCGATCCGGGGCGCCGCGGCTACACGGCGGAGTCCGCGCGCGAGCGCGCAGAACGACGTGCTCTGGCACTGCGGGGCGGGTTCGACGAGGGCGATGTCGTGCACGTCGGATGGTCGGTGATCGACCTCGCCGTCGTGGACGCGGGCGGAGCATCCGGGCCTCTGGCGATGGTCGACACGGTGCCATCCGTGCGATGGAGCACGGCAGGCGGTTGGATGCCGCTCGAGGCATACCTCCGCGAACGGGTCGAGCTGCTGCGCGGCTGAGGCGACGGGCACGCCTGACCGGCTGAGCCCGCGGGTCAGGCTGAGCCCGCGGGCGTCAGGCTGCCGCGAACGTCTGCGCGAAACGGCGCAGCAGCGCCGCACCCTCCGTCACGGATGCCGACAGCACCTGCCCCTGCACGGCGTCGAACTCGTCGGGGTCGAAGTACCCGGTGGTGCGATAGAACGTCATCCGATCGGCGAAGTCCCGCGGAGTCGGCTCCGGATGGAACTGCGCCGTGTAAAGGTGGGTGCCCACCCGATACGCCTGCACGGGACAGGTGTCGTTCGTGGCGAGCAGCACCGCGCCCTCCGGCAGAGCCGCAGCGCTCTCCTTGTGAGCGGTGAAGACGGTGAGCGCGGGGGAGCTCGGACCGAAGACGGGGTCCGCGGCGCCGGCGGCGGTGGTCTCGATCACGGTGGCGCTCGCCGACTCGGGGGTGTCCGACGTGACCTGGCCGCCGAGCATCCGCGTCACCACGCCGATGCTGAAGCAGGTGAAGAAGGCGGCGACCTGCGAGTCGATCGCCAGCCGCGCGATGTGCTCGAGATCCGCTTCGACCCTCAGCTGCACGGCGGACTTCTCGACGTCGCTGACGTTGAACGGTGAGCCGCCGACGACGACGCCGCTGTATCGCGCGAGGCGCGCGGGGTCGAGGCGCTCGGTGAGCAGGTCGAGGCGGTCGACGACGTCGACGCCGAGCGCCCGTCGGAACGAGGCGTGCTCGGCATCCGCCGCCCCGAGTTCGGGGCGCACACAGACGTAGAGAAGCGAGACCACCACGAGAGTCTAACGACGACGGGACACGGTCGACGTCGCCGCCGACTCCGACCACATCAAGGAGCCGCCGCGGAGCCGTCGCGGTGGCGGCACGCTCGCGTCATCGGGACGAGTTTGACGTGCGGCCGCGCACGATCCCGATGAACGTCTCGACGTCGGGGGTGGTGTGATCGCGGCGCCAAGCCAGGGCGACCGTCGAGGTGGGGCCGTCGGCCAGGGACCGGTGGCCGACATCCTTGCGGTGGTGCAGGCGTGCGAGCGACATGGGGACGATCACGATGCCCGTTCCGGTGGCGGCGGTCACGATGGCGTCCGCGACCGACAGCCGTGCGAAGGTCGGCGCGACGGCACCCGGGATGTCGATCGGACCGAGCGCATCGTCGGTCGGGACCATCACGATCTCGCCCGACAGATCGGCGACGGTCAACTCGTCGGCCGCGAGGAGGTGCGACTCGATCGATGCGACCACCACCGGCACCTCGTTGTACAGCGTGATGATGTGCAGGTTCTCATCCGACAGCGGCAGGCGCACGAGGGCCGCATCGAGGTCGCCGATCGCCTCTCGCTGATCGGCGACCTCGATCGTCACCAGCTCGATGGGTACATGCGGCATCCGCTGCTTCCAGGCATCGATCCACTTGCCCGGTGTCGCGCCGGGGACGACCCCGAGACGGAATGTACGCGGCTGCTCCGATTCGGTGTCCGGCGCGTCGAAGACGACCTTGGCGGTCTTCTTCGGAGGCTTGGGCGGCGGGAACCGCTGAGCCGGTGCGGCCTTGTTGCGCCGCACGGGCGAGCCCTTGCCGGCACGTCCTGCCGGTCGTCGTCCCTGAGTCGCCATGTGCTCCAGGGTACCCGGCGGATGCGGTGAGACGTTCTGAGAGCGCGGCCGATCAGGCCGCGAGCCACAGCCCCTTCGGGTCGGTGGCGACCGTCAGTCCGGCCGCGACCGTCTCGTCGTCGCCGATGCGCGCACCGCGGACGATCCGCGCTCCCGCGCCGACCTCGGTGCGGACGCCGATGTGCGCGCCGTCTCCGACGGCGGCACCCTGGCCGATGTGTGCGTGCGCGTCGACGTGCGCACCCTCGCCGATCACGGCATCCGGTTCGATCCATGCGCCGCGGGCGATGGTCGCCCCCGCGCCGATACGGGCGCCGGGTTCGATGTAGGCGCCCGCTTCGATGTGCGCCTTCGGATGGACCTTCGCGCCGTGCGCGACGAGACCGCGACCGTTGGCGTGCTTGCGGTATCGCAGCGTGGCGCCCTGGTCGTTCTCGATGTCGACGTAGTTCTTTCCCACGATTCCTCCCGTGTTCCGGAGTTCTCCGGATATATCAATAACCACGGGGGTGCCGGATTCATTCCCGAGCATGGATGCGGGTCACCGCTGACACACGGGGCACCAGAATGTGATCCTCTCGCGGGTCGGATCCGCGCCCTGCTCGCCGCGTCTGATGGGGGTTCCGCAGCGGCGGCACTGGCGTCCGGCACGTCCGTACACCCACGTCCCCTGACCGGGGCGATCGACTCCGGTGAAGGTGCGATGGCGACGATCGCGGTTCGCGCGGATCGTGCGCACGCCGAGGTCGAGCAGTGCGGGAACGTCGACCTCCGGTGCGGGGGTCGTCGGCAGGATTCCGCGGAGGAACAGGAGTTCCGCGGCGTATTCGTTGCCGAACCCCGCGACGTTCCGCTGGTCGAGAAGGGCGACGTGGATGCTGCGGGTGTCGGCGCTCACGCGTCTGGCGGCCTCGACGGCATCCCAGTCCGGGCCGAGCGGATCGGGGCCGAGATGGCCGACGAGCTCGTCCTCGTCGCGGGTCGGAACGACCTCGATCTCGGCGAGGTCGATGCCCACCGCCTCGCGCTGCGCCGTGCCGACGATCGCGCGGACCTTGAACGCCGGATGCCGCCACTTCTCACCCGCCCGGTAGACGAGCCAGGCGCCGTCCATGCGCAGATGGGAATGCAGCGTGCTGTCGCCGATCCGCAGCAGCAGATGCTTGCCGCGCGCGATCGACGAGAGGATCGGCTGACCCGTCAGATCGAGCGTCGCGAATCGCGGCACCCGAAGGTCGAAGCGCGCCACCTCGCCGCCGACCAGCGCCTCGTCGAGACGTCTGGCGGTGCGGAAGACGGTATCGCCCTCGGGCATCAGGCGTGCCCTGACCCGGGGGGTGGCGGCAGCGGCGCCGAGACGCTGCCCGGCGGGGGAGGCGGAGGAGTGTGCTGTGGAGCGTGCTGCGGAGTGTGCTGTGGCAGCGGCGTGCGCTGCAGCATGGTGCGCGCGAGGGCAGTGGCACCCGCGACAGCGGCGGGCATGACCGCGACAGCCCCGCCGGGGATCAGAAAGCACAGCTGCGTGGCGACACCGAAGCCGAGCACGCGCGCGCGGCTGCCGCGGAACAGCACCGCCCGGTCGGCAGGGCTGAGATCGCGGGCGTCGAAGGCCCGCCCGGTGAGCTCGCGGGCGAGCATCCGTCCCGACAGCACGACGCCGCCCACCGCACCGAGGAATCCGCCGATGAGAGGGATGAGACCGAGGAGCAGCACGGCGATCGCGATCAGGATGCCGAGGACCACGAGTCTCAGGCCCTCGCCGACCGCCATCCAGAATCCGCCGCCGTCCGAGGGCGGGGCGTCGCCGAGATCGGCCTCGACAGCGCGCCAGATGCGCTGGTAGAACGGGTCGCCGATCGTCAGGGCGAGGGCGCTGAACACGGCGCTCGCGAGTGCGAGCGCCGCGGCGAAGATCACGATGCCCACGGCAGCGCGCAGCACCGAGCGCCAGGCCGGGATCCAGCCGTCGGCGAAGGGGGTGAGACCGTCGGAGATCGGCCCGAGAGCGAGCGCGAGCGGCACGAGTCCGGCGAGCAGCACCAGCGCGGCGATGAAGCCCGGTACGAGACCGAGGGCCATGAGCCCCGGTCGGCGCCGCCATGTGCCGAAACCGCGCAGCAGGGTGCGGACGCCGCTGATGAACTCCCCGATCATGCGTCCAGCCTAGAAGCAGTGGTCATGGGCCGGTCAGATCGCCTTGCGCAGCGTGTAGCCGCGGGGGGTGGCCACGAATCCGGACTCCTGCAGAGCGAGGGCGAGCTCGGTGCCGTACACGCCTTCGCCGTTGACCTTCTCGACCGTGAGGGTGTCGAGGCGCCGCGCACGGGCGGTCGCTGCGAGGTCGGTCGCTGCCGCGCGCAGCACCTCGGCGTCGTCGGTGAAGCACAGCACCGTGCGTCCCCCGCGTTCGAGGTAGAGGACGAGCGATCCGTCGACGATCACCACCAGGCCTCCGGCCTTGCGCCCGGGGCGATGCGAGACCTCGTCGCGCTTGGGCCATCCGAGCGCCGCGCCGTAGGGGTTGGCGGGATCTGTCGCGGCGAGCGTGACGGCATTGCGAGGCGGCGGATCGGCGAGCCCGGCGAACGTGCGAAGTCGGTCGACGGTGGCGGATGCCGCGAACTGCGCCGCGCCGAGCCTCTCGATCACATAGCCGCGGCGGCAGTGCCCAGCCTCCTCGAAGCCGGCGAGGACCCGGTATGTCTGCGCGAACCCGCCCGGCACGCCCTCGGCCTGCACGGCTCCGCGGGTGACCACGCCGTAGCGGTCGAGGAGCAGCCCTGCGGTGACGGTCGCACGACGAGCGGCATCCGTGTCGACGGTGGGCAGCAGCGACCAGCGCCCGCCGATCGACGTCGGTCGGGGCGCGGTCCGTGCCAGCGACATCCCCCGATAGGTGCGCGTGCGCGGAGCGCGTCGGGTGACCCGGTGCGCCTGGGAACCACCGGCCAGCAGCGAGCGGATCGGGGCGAAGGTGTCGTTGGTGACCCGGCCGCCCCACGTCAGCGCCCACAGCGCCTCGAGCACGGACTGCTCGTTCTCGGCGCCGGTCATGTCCTTCAGCTGACCGGCGAAGTACGCGCCACCCGCATCCAGCGCGATCAGCACTCGGGCCTCGAGCGAGTCGGCGGCGATCTCGTCGTCGGGCTCGGGCAGCGTGAACGGCGCGAGGTCTGCGGGATGCAGCGAGACCCAGCCGTCGCGCCCCGGCAGCGTGCCGTGGCCCGACCAGATGACCTCTCCCGAGGCAGTGAGCTCGTCGAGCAGGGCGGGGGAGTAGTCGCGCACCCGAGAGGGCAGCACGAGCGACTCCCACGCGCTCGCGGGCACGGGCACCCCGGCGAACTGCTCGATCACCGCGAGCACCCCGTCGAGTCCCTCGAGCGGGCGTCCCAGGTGCTGCCAGTCCGGCAGGAAGCGCGCATACGCCTCGGGTGACACGGGCTCGACGCTGCCTCGGATCGCGGCGAGCGACCGCATCCGCAGGCGGCGCAGCACCTCGGTGTCGCACCATTCGGTCTCGTTCCCCGTGCCCGAGGCCTCGGGCAGGAAGTAACCGCTGGTCAGTCTGCCCGAGTGCTCGAGCCGCTGCAGGGTATGCCGCGCGACGGCGGCGCCGAGCCCGAATCGCGTCGCGACGGCATCCGTCGTGAAGGGACCATGCGTGCGGGCATAGCGCGCGATGAGGTCGCCGAGCGGATCGGCGAGCGGTTCGAGGAATGCGACGGGGATGCCGGTGGGCAGCGCGACACCGAGTGCGTCACGCAGCCGACCGGCGTCCTCGATGGCTGCGACGCGCGTGGTGCCGGCGACGGTGACGGGGATCGCGCGGCGGGCGGCGATCAGCGCGTCGAGGTGGTCGGACGCGGACCCCGTCTCCGGGTCGAGTCGTGCGTCGATCTCGGCGGCATCCATCGGACCGAGCATCCGCAGCAGATCGGCGACGCCTTCGAGACCTCGCGCTCGTCGCTCGGGGTCGAGGCGCTGCGCTTCTCTCTCGAACTGGGCGATGACGTCGGGGTCGAGCAGCTCGCGGAGCTCGATTGTGCCGAGCAGCTCGCCGAGCAGCGCGGGGTCGACCGAGAGGGCGGCCGCCCGGCGCTCGGCGAGGGGGGAGTCCCCTTCGTACATGAAGGCGCCGACGTAGCCGAACAGCAGGTCGCGGGCGAAGGGCGAGGGCTGAGACGGCTGCGTCTCGACGAGCCGGATGCGCCGGTCGGCGATCGACACCGCCAGCGTGCGCAGCGAGGGCAGGTCGTAGACGTCCTGCAGGACCTCACGGAGCGTCTCGAGGATCACGGGGAACGTCGGGTGCCGGCGCGCCACCTCGAGCAGCTGCGCCGAACGCTGACGCTGCTGCCACAGCGGGGTGCGCCGGTTGGGGTTGGTGCGCGGCATGAGCAGCGCGCGCGCCGCGCATTCGCGGAAGCGCGACGCGAACAGCGCCGAGCCGCCGACCTCCTGGGTGACGAGCTGCTCGAGTTCATCCGGGTCGAACACGAAGAGCTCGGCCCCGGGCGGCTCGGCCTCGGCATCCGGGATGCGCACGATGATGCCGTCGTCGCTCGCGACCGCAGAGCCCTCGACTCCGAGTCGCTCGCGGATGCGGGCGTTGATCGCCAGCGCCCACGGTGCATGCACCTTCATGCCGTACGGGGAATGAAGGATGACCCGCCAGTCGCCGACCTCGTCGCGCCCGCGCTCGACCGTCAGAGTGCGATCGGTCGGCAGCGTTCCGGTCGCTTCGCGCTGCTCGGTCAGGTGCGCCATCAGGTTCATCCGCGCCTGCGCGTCGAGTCCGGCTTCGATCAGTCGCTGGGCGGCCTTCTCGGGAGTCGCGGCGGAGACCTCTCGCGAGAACCTCCCCAGCGCCTCGCCGAGCTCGAACGGTCGGCCGATGCCGTCTCCGTGCCAGAACGGCACCTTGCCGGGCTGGCCGTAGGCGGGGATGACGTTGACCCGGTCATGGGTGATCTCGGCGATCCGCCAGCTCGTCGTGCCGAGCGTGAAGACGTCGCCCACTCGCGACTCGTAGACCATCTCCTCGTCGAGCTCGCCGACGCGGGCGCCGGTCGACTCGCCGGCGACGAAGACCCCGAAGAGTCCGCGATCGGGGATCGTGCCCCCGCTCGTGACGGCGATGCGCTGCGCGCCCGGACGTCCGGTCAGGGTGCCGGCGTCTCTGTCCCACACCAGCCGCGGGCGGAGCTCGGCGAACTCATCGGAGGGGAACCGTCCGGCGAGCAGGTCGAGCGTCGCCTCGTAGGCCGATCGCGGGAGCGACTGGAACGGAGCCGAGCGACGCACGGTCTCGAACCACTCCTCGACGCTGATCTCGCCGAGGGCGCTGGCGGCGACCGTCTGCTGCGCGAGGATGTCGAGTGGATTGCGGGGCACCTGGATCGCCTCGATCTTGCCCGCCAGCATCCGCTCGGTGACGATCGCGGTGTGCAGCACGTCGCCGCGGTGCTTCGGGAAGAGGGCGGCCCGGCTGATCTCGCCGACCTGGTGACCTGCTCGCCCGACGCGCTGCAGACCGGAGGCCGCGGACGGCGGAGCCTCGACCTGGATCACCAGGTCGACCGCACCCATGTCGATGCCGAGCTCGAGGCTGCTCGTCGCGACGACGCAGCGCAGGACACCGGACTTGAGCTCTTCTTCGACCTGGGCGCGCTGCTCTTTCGAGACCGACCCGTGGTGCGCCTTGGCGAGCACGGGGTCTGCTCCGGCGGTGGCACCTGCCTGCGCCATCATGGCTGCCGGCACGGAGGCCTCGGGCAGTGCGACGCCGATGCGCTCGGAGTAGATCTCGTTGAGTCGCCCGGTGAGGCGCTCGGCGAGGCGACGCGAGTTGGAGAACACGATGGTCGACTTGTTCTGCAGGATGCGATCGACGATCGCCTCCTCGACGTGGGGCCACACGGAGCCGGTGACCTCGGTGTACTCCGCATCCGCCGCGTCTCCCGCGTCCTTCGGCGCGCCGGGAGGGGGTGGCGGATTGGTCATGTCGTCCATCGGCACCACGACGCCCAGCTCGAACGTCTTGGACGCCGGCGGCGCGACGATCTCGACAGGGGCCGCGCCGCCGAGGAACCGCGCGACCTCGTCGATCGGACGCACGGTGGCCGACAGTCCGATGCGCTGTGCGGGTTGGTCGTGGCCGTGGGTGCGACGCAGCGCATCGAGCCGCTCGAGGCTCACCGCGAGGTGGGCTCCGCGCTTGGTCGCGGCGACCGCATGCACCTCGTCGATGATGACCGTGTGCACATCGCGCAGCGTCTCGCCGGCGCGACTGGTGAGCATCAGATACAGCGACTCGGGGGTCGTGATAAGGATGTCGGGCGGATCGGAGACCAGCTTGCGGCGATCGCTCGAGGTCGTGTCGCCCGAGCGCACGCCGACCGTCACCGAAGGGGCCTCCACACCCAGTCGCCTGGCCGACTGGCCGATGCCGATGAGGGGCGAGCGCAAGTTGCGCTCCACGTCGACGCCGAGCGCCTTCAGCGGCGAGATGTAGAGGATGCGCGTGCGCGAGGCGTCGGCGGCCTTCGCGCGCTTCGCGGGAGGGGTGGGCTGCTCGATGCGCTCGCGGAACACGCTGTCGATCGCCCAGAGGAAGGCCGAGAGCGTCTTGCCCGAGCCGGTCGGTGCGACGACGAGCGCGTGCTTTCCGGCAGAGATCGCATTCCAGGCGCCCGACTGGGCGGGCGTGGGTTCGGGAAACGCACCCCGGAACCAGTCTTGCGTGGCAGGGGTGAAGCGTTCGAGCACGTCGCTCATCCCTCCATCATCACCCGTGCCACCGACATCGGGGTCGGCATTGTCCGAGGGTGCGGGCATGCTGTAGGCATGGCGACGCACACCACGAACTACGCGAGCACGTTCATCGAGGTCGCAGAAGACTGTCCCGTCGACCACGCCGAAGAGCCGCCGACGGGTGAGAGGCCCACGATCGCCGCACTGCACTATCGACTGATCGCGGAAGAGCCGTATGCGCGCACCTCCGACGACGTGATCTTCACCACCCATGCGCTGCGTGCCGGGATCGACCCCGACGACTCCGCCGCACGCGAGGCGTTCTTCTCGAAGGGGCAGCCCTGCCTGCGCTCATCACCGCTGGGAAAACGCTACGGGTGGGGGATCGCCCACGACGCCGAGGGGCGGGTCGCGCTCGTCCCTCGAGAATCCGAGGACTACACCCTGCTCGCCGCCGACCCCGCGATCGCCCATACCCGGGCGATGCGGAGCCGACGGGCGTGAGCTCACCTCGCGGTCAGTGAGCCGTCGACGTCGATCTCGAGCGTGAGTCCCAGGTCGAGACGCGCGAGGAACGCATCGTCATGACTCACGACCAGCACCGCCCCGCGGTATGCCCGGAGCGCCTCGACCAGCTGATCGACCGTGTCGATGTCGAGGTTGTTCGTCGGCTCGTCCAGCACCACGAGGTGGGGTGCGGGGTCCGAGAGCAGCAGTTTCGCCAGAGCCACGCGGAACCGCTCGCCGCCTGACAGAGCGGCGACATGTCGCTCCGCGGTGGCCCCTCGGATGAGGAACCGTGCGAGGCGATTGCGCAGCTCCTTCTCGGGCACCTGCGGTGCGGCATCCGCGATGTTCTCGAACACCGACCGGTTCTCGTCGAGCCCGTCGACGCGCTGCGGCAGGTAGCCGATCCGGTCGGTGAGAGCTGTCGCGACGAGGCGCGCTCCGGAACTCCGGAGACCCGCGCCGTCACCCGACGGATCGGGCCGATCCGCGTCGAGCGGCGGCGCTTCTCCGGAGTCGTGGCCGACGTCGGCCACGAGCCGTTCGAGCAGCGTGGTCTTTCCGGCGCCGTTGCGCCCGATCAGCGCGACCCGATCGGGACCCTGGATGATCCACGACCTCTCGCCGTCGCCGATCGTCGCGATGCGACGACTGCGTGACACCTGCGGATCCGGCAGCTCGATCTTCATCGACGCGTCGGACCTCAGGCGCCGCCCCGCCTCGTCGAGCGCGGTGCGGGCGGCATCCTCCTTCGCCCCGACCTCCGTGCGCAGCCTGCCCGCCGACACCTCGGCCGCCATCTTGCGCCCGTGGGCCACGATCTTCGGCACGCGCTTCTCGATCTCGGCCTTCTTGGCGGTGCGCGCTCGGTGGGCGAGCTTGACCTCGGCCTCGATGCGCTGGCGCTTCTCCTTGCGGAACTCCTGTTTCGCCGTCACCTCCGCCTGCCTCGCGGCATCCTGCTCGGCGTCCAACCAGGCGCGCCATTCGGAGTACGGCCCGCCGAACACGCTCAGCGTCTGGGCGTAGAGCTCGGCGGTGTCGTCCATCAGTTCGAGCAGCGACAGGTCGTGGCTGACAACGATGAGTGTGCCCTTCCACGAGCGGACCATCGCCGCGAGTCTCGCGCGGGCGTCGCGGTCGAGATTGTTGGTCGGTTCGTCGAGCAGGGTGATCGGCGCGCGCCGGAGACGGATGCCGGCGATCGCGACCAGCACGGCCTCACCACCCGACAGCTCGCCGACCCTCCGGTCGAGGAACTCGGGGGCGAGCCCGGCGTCTGCCAGGGACATCTCGGCGCGCGCTTCGATGTCCCACTCGTCGCCGACCGTGTCGAAGTGCACCTGATCGACGTCGCCCGCGCCGATCGCACGGACGGCATCGAGGGCGGGAGCCACTCCGAGAAGATCGGCGACCCGGCGGTCGACGTCGAGTGTGAGCTGCTGCGGCAGGTAGGCGACCTCGCCGGTGGTGGTGAGGTGCCCGGCCGTCGGGGTCAGCTCGCCCGCCATCAGCCGCAGCAGCGTGGACTTGCCGGCGCCGTTGCGACCGACGAGGCCGGTGCGACCGGAGCCGAATGATCCGGAGACCGAGTCGAGCGCTGACGTGCCGTCGGGCCAGGTGAAGGTGAGTCGATCGAGGGTGACCGATGAATGAAGAGTGGGGACTGACATGGTGTCTCCTGTCCAGTGCGAGGGTGCACTGACACCGGTCGCCCGATGGGCCCGTCTGAGCGGGTCGCTGTCGAAGGACAGCGGGCGGTGGTCTGCCGTGGAGTCGGCGATCGTCGGGTCAGCGCGCGGAAAGATGAGCGCGGAGGCGACGGATCAGATCAAAGGACTTCCAGACACGGCGGACAGGACTCAACGACGATACCCGGGCGTGTCGGAGTTTCGCAACCCCGGGCGTGTCGCGGCTGCGTGCGGGGGCGGTCACGCCTCGACGGCGCGCTCCAACCACTTCGTGAGGAACGCGCGCACGTCTCGGAGCTCCTCCTCCGAGATGCTGTGCGTGAGCCCGGTGTAGACGCGTCCGGACAACTCGGAGTGCGCCGGAAGCCACTCGGCGGTGTGCGCGACCAGCGCCTGGGGGATCACCTGGTCGTTCGTGCCTCGGCCCCAGAAGACGTGCGGTCGCGCCTCGGTCAGCGCATCGTCGCCCGGCAGCTCGCCGGGCGCGGCGTAACCGCTGAGGGCCACCACGGTGTCGATGCTCCCGGGCGCGAGTCGCATGGCCTGCAGGGCGACGGCGGCACCCTGCGAGAACCCGAGAAGGGCCACGGCAGGGGCGTGGGCCCTGACATCGTCGAGCCAGCGCAGGAACGCCTCTGCCGCGACGGTGACGGATGTCGAGCTGCGGCCGTCGAGACCCTCGATGGCGTACCACGAGCGCCCGGGCATCGGCCACGGGGGAGCGAGCGGGGCGGCGACGGACGCGACCACGATGCCGTCCGGCAGGTAAGGGACGAGACCGAACAGGTCGTGCTCGTCGGCGCCGTATCCGTGCAGCAGCACCAGCAGCGGCATCCCCGCGCGATCTTCCGTCGACCAGCGCGTGAGGAGCCCGTCGATCATCAGTTCTTCGCTCACGGTCCCATCCTGCCAGCGCCGTCCGACACCCGCAGGAGACGATCATCGGATCGTATGCCGGTCGTGGCCTCAAGTCGGTGTTCGCCGGAGGGCGCTGCTGGTAGAAAGGAGACATGGCCGTCCGCACACCTGATCCCGACCCCGAGCCCGACGACGGCATGGAGGGCTTCGGCGCCGCACAGCCCTCGCGTGACTCCAACCCGGGGTGGTTGAGCGACTTCGAGCTGGCGGAGGCGAGACGCCATCTGCCCATGCTCTACGTCGAGGCGATCCCGGTGAGGACCGATGGCTCCGGGCAGGTGACCGAGATCGGCATCCTGCTGCGTTCGACGCCCATGGGCGAGATGACGCGCACCATCGTCTCGGGCCGAGTGCGGTTCGGCGAGACGATCCGCGATGCGCTGTTCCGCCATGTCGAGAACGATCTGGGCCCGATGGCGTTCCCCCTGCTGCCGCCGCAGCCGCTGCCCTTCACGGTCGCCGAGTACTTCCCGATCCCGGGGGTCAGCGCCTACCATGATGACCGTCAGCATGCCGTCTCGCTCGCATTCGTGGTGCCGGTCACCGGCACGTGCGAGCCGCGCCAGGATGCACTCGAGGTCACGTGGTTCTCGCCCGAGGCCGCGGCATCGGACGCCGTCGCCGCCGAGATGGAGGGCGGGCGAGGCACCCTCATCCGCCTGGCGCTCGCGAACCTCGGTCTGCTGCGCTAGCCGCTCAGCTCAGTTCCGCTCAGCTCAGCGTGTCGTGAGGCGCGCGAGCTCTGCGACGAACTCGTCGACGTCGGACTCCTCGGTGTCGAAGCCGCACATCCACCGCACCTCGTTGCGCGCGGCATCCCAGTCGTAGAAGCGGAACTTCTCGCGCAGCTGGTCGGCGATGCCATCGGGCAGCTGCGCGAACACGCCGTTCGCCTGGGTCGGCTGCGTGAACGAGACGCCGGTGATCTCACCGGCCGCGATGCCGGCCTCGATCGCCCCGCGCAGCCGCTGCGCCATCGCGTTCGCGTGCTGGGCGTTGCGCAGCCACAGGTCTCCTTCGAGCAGCGCGATGAGCTGGGCGGAGACGAAGCGCATCTTCGACGACAGCTGCATGTTGAACTTGCGGGAGTACTGCAGTCCGTTCGATGCCTCGGGGTTCAGCACCACGATGGCCTCGCCGAGCATGGCGCCGTTCTTCGTGCCGCCGAAGCTGAGCACGTCGACGCCGGCGTCGCGGGTGAACGCGCGCAGCGGCACGTCGAGGGCTGCGGCCGCGTTCGAGATGCGCGCGCCGTCGAGGTGCAGGGTCATGCCGCGTTCGTGCGCGTGATCGGCGAGAGCCCGGATCTCGTCGACGGAGTAGAGGGTGCCGAGCTCGGTCGACTGCGTGATCGAGACCACGAGCGGCTGCGCGCGGTGCTCGTCGCCCCAGCCCCAGGCCTCGCGGTCGACGAGCTCGGGCGTGAGCTTGCCGTCGTCGGTCGGGACGGCGAGGATCTTGAATCCGCCGATCTTCTCGGGCGCTCCGCCCTCGTCGACGTTGATGTGCGCGGAGGATGCCGCGATGACGGCTCCCCAGCGGGGCAGCATCGACTGCAGGCCGGTGACGTTCGCACCCGTGCCGTTGAACACCGGGAACGCCTGGACGCCCTCGCCGAAGTGGGCGCGGAACACCTCTTGCAGACGTGCGGTGTAGGCGTCCTCGCCGTACGCGACCTGGTGGCCGCCGTTCGCCGCTGCGATGGCCGCGAGGACCTCGGGGTGGACGCCGGAATAGTTGTCGCTGGCGAAGCCCCGGACCGCGGGGTCATGCTGAATAGTCACCGCACAAGCCTACGGGCGGATGCCGAGCCCGGCGTCCCCCGGCCGGCATACCGCTCTAGCGAATGTCCGAGGCCCCGCCTACCCTCTAATTCATGGAGCGCAGCGCTGCGAAGACCGCCTTCGCGAACGTCCTCGTCAACACGCTCATCGCGAACGTGACGACGAGCTTTCTGTGGTTCGCGCTGACCTTTTGGGTCTACATCGAGACGCAGTCCGTGCTCGCGACCGGCGTCATCGGCGGCGCGTACATGCTGTTCATCGCCTTCTTCGCGATGATCTTCGGCACCATCGTCGATCGCAATCGCAAACACACGGTGATGCTGCTCTCGAGCGTCATCTCGGCGGTCGCCTTCCTGATCGCAGGCGTTCTCTACGTCTGGCAGCCGGAGGCGGCGCTGCTCGACCTCGGCGGTCCGTGGTTCTGGCTGTTCTCGGCGATCATCCTGTTCGGCGGGGTGATCGAGCAGCTCCGCAACATCGCGCTCTCGACGACCGTCACGCTGCTCATCCCCGAAGATCGACGGGCCAACGCCAACGGCCTGGTCGGCACGGTGCAGGGTCTGGCCTTCCTCGTGACCAGCGTCTTCTCCGGGCTGTCCATCGGCTTCCTGGGCATGGGGTGGACGCTCGCGATCGCGATCGGCGCGATGGTGCTGACCTTCGTGCACCTGCTCTTCATCCGCATCCCCGAGGGGGCGCCGCAGCCAGACCCCGATGCGAAGAGCGCCCTCGACTTCCGCGGCAGTGTGGCGGCGATCCGGCTGGCCCCCGGACTGTTCGCGCTGATCATCTTCTCGACGTTCAACAACCTCATCGGCGGCGTGTACATGGCGCTGATGGATCCGTACGGTCTCACGCTCTTCGACGCGCAGATGTGGGGCTTCGCGCTGGCGTTCGCGTCGACCGGGTTCCTGATCGGCGGCGGGCTCGTGGCGAAGTTCGGCCTCGGGGCGAAACCCATGCGCACCCTGCTGCTCGTCGTGATCGCGATGGGCATCCTGGGGTCGGTGTTCATGCTGCGCGAATGGTGGCCGCTCTACGTCGTCGGCATGTGGATCTACATGGCCCTCGTGCCGCCCGTCGAGGCGGCCGAGCAGACCATCATCCAGAAGGTCGTCCGCTATGACAGGCAGGGGCGTGTGTTCGGCGTCGCCGCGGCGATGGAGGCCGCAGCCGCTCCGATCACGGCATTCCTCATCGCGCCGATCGCGGAGTTCCTGATCATCCCGTACATGAGAACCCCCGAGGGGCAGCAGCAGTGGGAATGGCTGCTGGGTGAGGGTGAGGCTCGGGGCATCGCCCTGATCTGCCTGTTCGCGGGCATCATCATGGTGATCGCCGCGACGCTGGCCTTCTTCACGAAGTCGTATCGCAAGCTCACCGAGCTCTACGCGAACGCGCCGGAGCAGAATCCCGGCGACGGCGAACCCGACGGCGACGGCGACGGCGCACCGGACGACGCAGGCGAGAACACGGGCGGCGGCACGGGCACCGGCGCCGAGTGGAACGCGGACGCGGTGGCCGAGGGCCGAGCGGATTCCGCGGAGGACCGCAGCGTCGATGCGCGCGTCGCGGATGCTCCGCCGCCCCTCCGAGGGCTCCCTCCTGAGGTGCCGGAGGCGCGCCGCTAGCGGAACGGCGTCACCAGCCGAACGCGTCGGCAGCGGAACGGGCTGCGGCGTTCAGTCGAGCGTGATGATCCGGTCGTTGAGATCGGCGGCGTCCGCATCCCACAGTGTGAGCACCTGCGGCGCGAGTGAGTCCGGGTCCAGTGCCTTGGCGCGGAAGACGACCGATGCCGCGCGCAGGGGCTCGACGGCATCCCGCGCTGCCTTCGCGAAGCCCTGCGCCACCGCGCGCGTCCACGCCTCGCTCGCGGCCTTGACGGCGGCATAGTTCGCGCCTCCCGCCAGAGGGCGACCGACCGCTGTCGACGAGACGATCGCGAAGCGTCCGGCGTCAGAGGCCCGCAGCAGGGAGTCGAAGGCGCGGCTGGTGGCGCGCACCGCATCGAACGCGGGCATAAGCGCGTGCAGGTCGTCGTCGGTCTGTCCGGCGAGGCCCCCTCCGCCGCGCCAGCCGCCGACCAGCGGGATCACGGCGTCGATCGCCTGCAGGCGGGAAGCGAGTTCCGTCATCGACGCCAGCGAGGTCGCGTCGGCCACCTCGACCTGTGCGCCGAGTGCGTCGAGCGCGTGCAGCCGTTCTGAAGATCGGCCGGTGGCGACGACGCGCGCCCCGGCGTCGACGAGTGCTCGCGCCAGGGCGAGGCCAGACGGGCTGGTGGCTCCGGCGAGGAGGATCGTGCGGTCGGTGACGCTCATGTGCTCAACTCTCGTGAAGAAACAGTTCTGCGGCCACCCCGGGCAGGAATGGCCGCAGACGCTGCGTCCGGTCGCACCACACGATCGGACCCCAGAAATGCGCGATTCGAGTCAGTCGTCGGTGCCCCGGATGCCGACGGTCGACTCGATGACCGCCTTCATCTTCTTGTCGAGGGTCTCGAAGAACATCGACAGCGGGAACTCGTCGTCCATCACGGCATCCGTGTAACCCTTCGGCGCGCCGGCGAGGATCTCGTCCGACAACCCGCGGGCCCACTGCGATGCCGGGTGCGGCGTGAGCGTGCCGCGCACGAGGTCGTACGCGGCGAGCCAGTGCGCGACCTTCGGGCGGTCGATCGAGTGCCAGTACAGGTCGTCGATCGCGTCGCCCAGAGCCACGACGGCATCCGGCACGTTGTCCCAGTCGAAGGTGAGCGCCGTGTCGGTCCAGTGCAGCACGCCGCGCTGGTGCAGCCAGGCGAACAGCAGCTGTCCGCCGACGGCGTCGTAGTTGCGCGTGCGGGTGCCGGTGATCGAGAAGCGGAAGATCCGGTCGAAGATCACCGCGTACTGCACGAGGTGCGCGTAGTCGTGCATCTCCTGCTCGGTCTCGGTGAGCTCCTCACCCGCGGCGATGCGGGCCGCGAGGGTGCGCTCGATGTTCACCGACTCGCGGAACGCCGTCATGTCGCAGCGCATCTCCTCGAGCGAGTAGAGGAAGAACGGCATCCGCTGCTTGATCATGAACGGGTCGAAGGGCAGGTCGCCGCGCATGTGGGTGCGGTCGTGGATGATGTCCCACATGACGAAGGTCTTCTCAGCCACCTGCTGATCGTCGAGCATCGCGCTCGCGCGCTCAGGCAGGTCGAGGTTGGTGATCGCGGCAGCGGCGCGGGTGACCCGGCGGTAGCGTGCGGCCTCGCGGTCCTGGAAGATCGCGCCCCATGTGAACGAGGGGATCTCGCGCATCGCGACGGTCTCGGGGAACAGCACGGCCGAGTTGGTGTCGTAGCCGGGCGTGAAGTCGACCAGACGCAGCGAGACGAACAGCTTGTTGCCGTAGTCGCCGGCCTCGAGGGCGGCGATGAACTCGGGCCAGATCGTCTCGACGATCAGCGCCTCGACGAGTCGGTCGCTCGATCCGTTCTGCGTGTACATCGGGAAGACGACCAGGTGGCGGATGCCGTCGACGCGGTGCTGCTGCGGCTGGAACGCCAGGAGCGAGTCGAGGAAGTCCGGCACGCCGAAGCCCTCCGAGACCCAGCGGTCGAAGTCGACGACGGAGGCGGCGAGGTACTCGGCGTCGTGCGGGAAGGCGGGAGCGAGTGCGCGGATGCCGGCGGTGATCGCGGCGACGAGGTCGCGCGCCGCGGCGTGGTGCGCGGCATCCGGGATCGATCCGTCCTTGATCTGCATCTCGCGGATCGCGATCGCGGCGTCCTTGAGCTGAGCCCAGGCGACGCTCTGCTCGGCGATCGATGCGTCCTCGACGACCTCGGGTTCGCCGACGATGGCCTGAACAGCGGTGCTGTGGGCAGAAATGATGGACATCGGGACCTCCGATCGGAGAGTTTGACGGAAAGATTCCGGCATATACGGAATCCTGACGATAATATTACATCTATGGATGACTCTGTCGACCGCGCGATCCTGGCCGAGATCTCACGAGACGGCCGTGCGACACTGTCCCAGTTGTCCGATGCTGTCGGCCTCTCCGTGTCGGCCGTGCAGTCACGTCTGCGTCGCCTCGAGACGCGCGGGATCATCACCGGCTACCGCGCGATCCTCGACCCCGAACTCGTCGGCACGCCCCTGTCCGCCTTCATCGAGATCACGCCGCTCGACCCGGCGCAGCCCGACAACGCCCCCGAGCTTCTCGAACACCTCGACGCGATCGAGGCGTGCCACTCGATCGCGGGAGACGCCAGCTACATGCTGTTCGTGCGGGTCGCCTCGCCCCGCGCGCTGGAAGAGCTCGTGCGCGACATCCGGCTGGCCGCGAACGTGAGCACCCGCACCACGGTCGTGCTGCAGACCTACTACGAGCACCGGCCGATCATCTCGGTCGCGCCGGACGCATCCGCATAGCGCGGACGCGCGGTGCTCACAGGGCGGCGCCGACCATTGCCTCGCCGAGGGGCGTGCGCAGATGCAGCATCCTCGCGCCGTCGCGCTCGCTCGAGATCAGTCCTGCGTCGCGCAGCACGGTGAGGTGGTGGGATGCGGTCGACACCGCGATTCCCGCGTCCTGAGCGACCTGCGAGGTCGTGCGGGACGTGCCGGCTCCCAGGAGGATGCCGGCGCGAGCGGGGCCGAGGAGGGCGCCCAGCGCCCCGGAGATCTCGGCGGCGTCCCTCGACCAGCCGGCGGTCACCCCGCGCGCCGGGTAGAACAGCGTGGGTTGCGCCGGCGGCTCGGTGAGCACCATGCACCCCCATGTCGACATCACCGACGGAACGAGCACCAGCCCGCTCCCGTGGCAGTCGACGACCTCGCTGTGGCGGCGCAGCGAGACGCGCACGGCCCCGTCGCCCCAGGTCACCTTCGGGTGGAGGCCCCCGGCCATCTCTCTGATCCCCGACGTGGCGATCACTCGCGATCGGACCGCGATGTCGGCTCGCAGCAGCCGATCCAGCTGCGGCCAGACCGGCGCCAGTGCGGCATCCCACATCTCCGACCAGGCGTCTGCGATCATCGCCCGCGCTCGTTCGGGCTGCTGCTGCATGTCGCGCAGTGCGCGTCGGCGAGCGCCGGTCGAGCGGATGACCATCTTGCCGAGGTCGACGCGCAGTGGATCGAGGGGTGCGCTGCGCAGCGCCGACAGCTCGGTCTCCGGTGTCATGTCCCATGCGGGGGCGGTCGTGAAGAAGTCGGGAAGATAGCCGTCATCGCCGACGACGACGGCGAGCAGGCGGAAGCTCTCGCGAGGCAGCCGATCGCGCACGGCGCGCAGCCATCCCCACTGCAGGGGATGCTGGGCCGGCCGCAGCAGCACGCGCACGGCGTGGGCGAGCTCATGCCCGGGGGATATGCCGAATCGCACCGCCTGGATGTCTCCGGGGCTCAGAAGGAACTCCACGCGGTGGTCGGGATGCTCGACGCCCTCTCGTGGCGTGTCGGCACCTGCGACGACAGAGTTTCGATACACATCGAAACTCTAGGTCGTTCATCACGGCCTGTCGAGACTGGGCTCATGAACACCATGTCATCTGCTCTCGCAGCCGTCGCCGCAGCGGACATCCGCATCGGAACCGGGAACAGCCGACGCTTCGTCGGCGCGGATCACGGTGCGGCCATCTCCTACTTCTACGTCGAGAATCAGCCCGGCGACGGGCCCGGGCTGCACTGGCATCCCTACCCCGAGACGTGGGTGGTGCTCGAAGGCACGGCGCGCATCACGGTGGGCGCGGACACGATCGTCGCCTCCGCCGGTGACACGGCCACGGGCCCGGCCTTCGTGCCACACTCCTTCACGAACATCGGTCGCGGAACGCTGCGCCTCATCGGCATCCATGCGTCCGCCACGATCATCCAGACCTTCCTCTCCGAGGACTGACCCACGACACACCAGGAGCACTCATGTCCTTCCAGGCATACCTCGACAAGGTCGAGACGCAGACCGGCCTCACCCCGCGGCAGTTCATCGAACTGGCGAAGGAGCAGGGCTTCGACGAGACGACCAAGTCCACCGTCGTCCTCAACTGGCTCAAGCAGGACTACGGCCTCGGGCACGGGCATGCCCAGGCGATGGTCCACGTGATACTCAAGGGGCCGAAGATCAGCGACAAGCACGTCGGCAAGGGCGGCGCGCACGGCGATGCGTCCGACACGCTCTGGCTCGACGGCAAGGACACCAACCCCGACGGCTGATCCCGCCCGCCACCGCACGACCGAGAACACCCAGAACACCGCACCGAGGAGCCCGTATGGCAGTCCGCGTCGATCTCAACGTCTCTCTCGACGGATTCGCGACGACCACCGACCAATCACCCGAGAATCCGTTCGGCGAGGACTGGTCGCGTCTGGTCGCGGCGTACACCGCGACGCGGACGTTCCGCAGCCGCGTGCTCGGCGACACGTCGGGTGCCGGCACGACCGGCGTCGACGAGAGATACGCCCAGGAGTACTTCGAGGGCGTCGGCGCCGAGATCATGGGTGCCGGGATGTTCGGTCTGCACCAGAACCCCGATGACACCGAGTGGCGCGGATGGTGGGGCGACGAGCCGCCGTTCGAGGTGCCGGTCTTCGTGCTCACGCATGCACGGCGCGAGCCGATCGAGTTCGCCAACGGGACCGTCTTCCACTTCCTCGAGACGACCCCGGAGGAGGCGCTCGCCCGGGCTGCCGCGGTGGCCGGCGACCGGGACGTGCGCGTCGGCGGCGGCATCGACGTCGTGCGGCAGTTCCTGCGCAGGGGCCTGGTCGACCGGCTGCACCTTGCGGTCAACCCGCTCGTGATCGGCAGCGGGCAGCGCATCTGGGACGGACTGCGCGGCATCGAGAACGACTACGAGCTGCGTTCCGAGGTGGCCGAGAGCGGTGTCATCCATCTGAACTTCCGCCGAGACTGAGGCGCGGAGGGGGCGTCCATCGACGCCCCCAGTAGGATTCCCTGCGTGGCAGCATCCTCGAAGCGCAAGAAGAATCAGCCCCGTGTGAGCGGCAATCCCGCGAAGCGGGCGAGCGGCAATCCGGCGACCCAGACCGCCATCGACGCCGGGCCCGTCACAGTCCGCGACTGGATCGGCGCCGCACGGCTGCGCACTCTGCCGCTCGCCGTCGCCCCCGTCGTCATCGGCACCGGCGCCGCACGCAGCACCGGTCCGGAGTTCCACTGGGTGATCGCGCTCGCGTGCCTCGCGGTCGCCGTGCTGCTGCAGGTCGGCGTCAACTTCGCGAACGACTACAGCGACGGCATCCGGGGCACCGATGCCGTGCGCGTCGGCCCGGCCCGCCTGACGGCATCCGGTCGGGTGAAGCCCCGCACCGTGCTCGTCGCCGCGTTGGTCTTCTTCGCACTCGCTGCGGCGGTCGGGGTCGCGATCGTGGTCCGCACCGAGCAGTGGTGGATGCTGGCCATCGGCGCCGCGTGCATCATCGCCGCGTGGTTCTACACCGGCGGCAAGAGGCCCTACGGGTACAACGCTCTCGGCGAGGTGTTCGTCTTCATCTTCTTCGGCCTCGTCGCGACGCTCGGCACGACGTGGGTGCAGGCGTTCGAACTGCCCCAGCAGGCGTGGCTCGGGGCGATCGCGGCGGGCCTCTTCGCCTGCGCCGTGCTCCTCGCCAACAACCTGCGCGACATCGATCAGGATCGCCTGGTCGGCAAGCGCACGCTGACGGTGCTGATCGGCAAGCGCGCGACCCAGGTGCTCTTCACGCTGTTCGTGATCGTGCCCTTCGGCATCCTCGCGTTCATCGCGCTGCTGTACCCGATCGCGTGGATCGGGCTGCTCGCGCTGCTCGCCGGGCTCCCGGCCATCCTGATCGTCTGGACCTATCGTCAGGCGAAGGAGCTCGTCACGGCCCTGGCGCTGACATCGCTGACCGCACTGCTCTATGCCGGTGCGTTCTTCTGGGCCCTCGCCGGCTGAGCCGCCGATCGAACCGGCTGGCGCTGTGCGTCAGGCCCTCTCGGCGCCGTCGATCGCGTCGTCTTCGACGTCGGCGTCCTTCTGCGCGGCGGAGCTCTTGCCTTCGCGGCGCTCGACGATCCGGGCCGAGGCGTCGGTGAGCGGCCGGCGCAGGAACAGCATCGAGATGCTCACGCCGATGAGCGCGGCGAAGATCGCGGCGAGCCACCAGTACTCGCGGAAGATCGGGAAGAAGAACCACATGATCGCCAGCGGCACGAGGAAGGCCAGCAGACGCAGCACGGTGTAGACGAGGAAAGGTGCACGGTTCTTCACCTGCCCAGTCTACGTTCGCGACCTGAGGGGTCAGCTGTCAGCCGTCGATGCCCAGCGTCCGGAACGGGATGCCGCGCACGACGCGCTTCCACGGGTGCTCGCCGAGCGACCACAGCAGCTTCTCGTCGAGGTCGAGCGCGAGGTCCTCGCAGCCGACGGGCAGCGGCACCCGGTCGCGTGCCAGCGAATCGCGGTTCCCCGTCCACAGGACGCCGGGTCGCATGTGATCCGACTGCGAGACGAAGTGCCGGTCACCCCAGCGGACGGCGCCCTGCATGTGCGTGATGCCTGGCGAGAAACGGCTGATCTCGCGGAACTCGTCGCCATCGCCGTCCGGCACGGAGAACTCGCCGATGCGTCCCTCGTCGTCGCGGGTGTACTCGCCGATGAGCACCCTCCGCAGGGGCACTCCCTCGTCGTCGTAGACGCGGCCGAGGTACGAGCAGCGGAGGTCGAGCGGGTGCACGCGGGTGCGCACCGCGACGAGCGCGGTGGCCCGCAGACCGCGTCCCCGCGCGCCGGCGAGGCGTCGCGCCTCCGGGCCGCGGACGCGCCGGATGTCGGCGAGGTCGAACTCCCAGATGCCACGGCCGGTGGCTGCGACGAACAGGCGGTCGTCGAACCACGCGAGTCCGCCGGCGTGGATCCGGGCGGGCTGGAGCTCGCCGTCCTCGTCGATCGCGAGCAGCACGTCGAGATGTCGGGAGCGCTCGAGGTCGACGAACGCGACCCGCGATGCCAGATGGTGTCCGTCGAGCTGCTGCCGGAACCAGCTCACGGCGAGAGTCCGACGGCCCTGCCACAGGCCCAGGTCGATGCCCTGCGGGTACCAGCGGCGGGTCCAGGTGCGGGCGCTCAGCCACCGCAGGTCGACCGTGCTGCGGCGCTTCTGCCGCACCGGGCGCCACGTCGTTCCGAACGGCCAGAGCATGCTCCCATCGTCGCCGATCCCCGGGCGCGGTGCGAATCCGGCATCGCCACGCCGGGGTCGACCGAGATCACGTCACCGCGCGTTCACCCGCAGGCCGCCGACCGGCAAGGAGCGCCTGAGAGCATTCCGACACCGTCGACCCGGGGGAGTTCTGTGCGCACACCGCTCGTGACCGTCATCCTGCCCGCCAAGGACGCAGGCGCCTACATCGGCACGACGCTCGAGACGCTGACACGGCAGTTCGACGATCCCGCCGCGCTCAAGCTGGTGGCGATCGACGACGGCTCCCGTGATGACACCGGCATGCTCATGCGACGTTACGCCGAGCGCTTCCCGCACGCCGAGGTCATCGTCAACGCCCGGCCGAAGGGGCTTGCGAGCGCCCGCAATCAGGGGCTCGAGCGGGTCGACGGCGACGCATTCTGCTTTCTCGACGGCGACGACTGGATGCAGCCGGGGCGGCTCTCGGTGCTGGTGCGCCGACTGCATGAGCTGCGCTGCGACATGCTCCGCACCGATCACGTCACGGTGAAGGACGGCGTGCGCACCCTGGTGCCGGCGCCTCACCCGTGGCGCGAGGCGGTCGGCTCTCCGCGCGACGCGATCCTGCCCGAGAACGAGCCGACCATGGTCGACTATCCGTTCGCGTGGGCCGGCGTCCTGCACCGTCGCCTGATCGACGAGGGAATCGCGGGGTTCACACCCGGCCTGTTCACCGCCGAGGATCGTCCGTGGATCTGGCGTCTGCATCTGCAGGCCCGGTCGTTCGCGGTGGTCGACGCTCCTGCCCTGCTCTACCGCCGGGGGGTGTCGACATCGCTGACCCAGGTGCGCGATCGCCGCCAACTGGACTTCGTGCGGGCGATGGGCGAGGTGCTCGACATCGTCGAGGCGGATGCCGAGGCCGACCGCTTCCTCCCGAAGGCGGTGTGGAGCGTGATGGCCCTCTCGTCCCGGCACCTGGTGCGATCGAGGCGGATGACGCCGTCGCTGCGCGCCGAGATGCGCGCCGGCCTCCGCGGGCTGCTGGCCCGCCTGCCCCAGAGTGAGACGACGGCCGTGCTGTCGCGCCTCGACGGACCGCGTCGCCGAGTGCTCGCCCCGCTGCTGCGTGCGGTCGGACGTGCGGCATGACCCAGCTCTTCGCGGTGCACAGCGCCTATGGGCTCGCCACCGTCGCCGCCGCGCTCGACGGCGGGTTGCTCGGCGAGCATGGCGAGCGCGTGCTCGTGCCGTTCGTGTCCTCGCGGGTGCCCGAGACGTCCGTGGGCATCGTCGCCGACCCGGCGCTCGCGAGCCTCCGCGACCGGTTCGACCGGATCGAGGATCTCGACGCGCTGCTCGGTCCGCTGCATCCGAGCTCCTGGAAGCCGGATGCCGCCGACCTGCCGCTGCTGCGGCGACTGCTGACGAGGGCATGGGGGATCGACCCCGGCGACCTCGAACTGCTCGTGCAGAGCCCGCAGGTCGCCCCGGCGCGCGTCCTGATGCAGATCTTCCCTCATGCGCGTCTCACGATCATCGGCGACGGGCTCATGACGTACTCGCCGATGCGGGTGCGGATGCCGCACACGATCACCGCTCGGATCGGCCGCGTCGTGCACGTCGACGTGGTGCCGGGGGTCACACCGCTGGTGGGTTCGCCCGTCGCGACGCCGGTGCCGGTCTCACCCGATCTGTTCCGGGCGGTGCTCGCCGAGACCGCCGAGGCGGTCGACGACACGGCGGAGCTCGAGAGCGCGCTCGACGGAGAGCCGACAGTGCTCGTTCTCGGCCAGTACCTGTCCGCCCTCGGCCTGGTCGGCGAGCGCGAGGAGATCGCGCTGCAGAAGGAGATGATCGATCGTGCGGCCGGCCGGCGACCACAGCACATCGTCTTCAAGCCGCACCCGTCGGCGCCGCCTCGGCTCAGCGACGCGCTGCGCGACCGAGCAGCGGTCCACGGCGTCGACTTCCGCGACTACCGCGGCGCGCTCGCCGCAGAGGCGCTGGCGGAGCGGGTCGATGCCAGGGCCGTCATCGCCGGGTTCTCGACGGCGCTGCCGACCGTCCAGGCCCTGTTCGGTCGAGAGATCGAGGCGGTGGGCACCGACACCGTGCTCGCACGTCTGACCCCGTACGAGAACAGCAACCGGGTGCCTGCGACGATCGTGGACGCGCTGACCAGGCCGGACTCCCCGTATCGCGATCCGGCGCGCATGCAGCTCCTGATCGACGCGGTCGGCTACGTCATGCAGCCCGTCGTCGCCGCACACCTCCGCGAGCGTGCCGAGCAGCTGCTCTCCGGCATCCGCCCGTCCGATCGCGATCGCTACTTCGCGCCCGAGAGGCTGATCGAACTGCGGTTGCCCGGGGCCCCGCGCGAGACGGCGATCCGTCGCGTGCTGCGCCCGGTGGGCGGCATCGGTCGAGTCGAGCAGGTGCGGCTCACCGTGCTCGCCGCGCGGCGCAGACTCTCGCGTGCCTGGCGCGTGCTCAGAGGGCGATGACGGACGATGACGGGCGATGACGGCGAGGGGACGAGCGGCATGATCGAGCAGCAGCAGCAGCAGCAGCAGCAGCAGCAGCAGCAGCAGAGGACGGATGCCGGCAGGGTCGTCGCGATCATCCCGGCACGTGGCGGGTCGAAGGGCGTGCCGCGCAAGAACCTGCGCCGTGTGGGCGGTGTGCCTCTCATCGAACGCGCCGTGCGCACGGCGCTGGAGGCCGAGGGCATCGACCTCGTGGTGGTGTCGACCGACGACGACGAGATCGCGGCGGTGAGCGAGGCGGCCGGGGCGCGAGTCGTGCGGCGTCCGACCGCGATCTCCGGCGACACGACGTCGTCGGAGTCGGCCATCCTGCATGCTCTCGACGAGCTCGCCGCCGGGGGAGACCGGGCTGACGTGGTGGCCTTCCTGCAGGCGACATCGCCGTTCATCCCGCGCGAGGCCCTGTCTCGTGCGGTGCGCGAGGTGAGCGAGCGTCGGGCGGACAGCGTGTTCGCGGCCCATGAGACCTACGGATTCCTCTGGGCACGCAGCGCGGATGCCGACGCAGCCGTCGCACTCAACCACGACGCCGCGCGTCGCCCGCGTCGCCAGGATCGCGAGCCGCACTACCTCGAGACGGGCGCGTTCTACGTTTTCCGCGCTGAGGGCTTCCGTGAGGCGGAGCACCGCTTCTTCGGCCGCATCCGCATCGCCGAGGTGCCCGAATGGACGGCGATCGAGATCGACGACGAGCAGCAGCTCCGCATCGCCCGAGCGCTCGCCGCCCTTCACGAGAGCCCGGACCGGGTGCCGGTGCGAGCGATCGTGACCGACTTCGACGGCGTGCACACCGACGACACGGCGACGGTCGACGCCGACGGCATCGAACGGGTGCGGGTGAGCCGGGAAGACGGCATGGGGGTGTCGCTGCTGCGGCGGGCCGGCATCCCGATGCTGATCCTCTCCACCGAGGTCAACGCGGTGGTGCGGGCTCGGGCCGACAAGCTGCGCGTTCCGGTGCTGCACGGCATCGACGACAAGGAGTCCGCGCTGCGCGGGTGGGCCGAGGAGGTCGGCATCGCGCTGGCCGACATCGCGTACCTGGGCAACGACGTGAACGACCTTCCGGCGCTGCGCATCGTCGGCTGGCCGGTGGCGGTGGCCGATGCGCATCCGCTGGTGCTCGAGGCCGCCAGGGTCGTGCTCACGCGCAGGGGCGGCCACGGCGCCGTCCGCGAGCTGATCGAACGGGTGTTGCCCGCCTGACCGGTGCCGGTAACCCTCCTGTCGTTCGGCGTTCACCCCCGGCGCGTACTCAGGAGAGAAGGCCATTTCGACGACCGGAGGAACCATGACTGTCAGCATCGGCTCACGCGTGATCGGCGGCGGTCACCCCGCCTATGTCATCGCGGAGATCGGCCTCAACCACAACGGCGACGTCGACCTCGCCAAGCGCCTGATCGACGTCGCGGCGAAGGCGGGAGCCGACGCCGTGAAGTTCCAGAAGCGCACCCCCGAGATCTCCACCCCCGAGCACATGCGCGATGTTCCGCGCGAGACGCCATGGGGCACCATGAGCTACCTCGACTACCGCCGCCGCGTCGAGTTCGGCCGTGACGAGTACATCGCGATCGGCGATCACGCCACGATGCTCGGGCTCGACTGGTTCGCGTCGCCGTGGGACGTGCCGAGCGTCGCCTTCCTCGAAGACCTCAATGTCGTGGCGCACAAGGTCGCCTCCGCGAGCCTGACCGACACCGAGCTGCTCGTCGCGCTGCGCGAGACCGGCAAGCCCGTCATCCTCTCCACCGGCATGTCGACGATCGAGCAGATCGATCGTGCCCTCACGACCCTCGGCACCGACCGGGTGGTGCTGATGCACGCCACCTCGACGTATCCGCTCGAGCCCGAAGAGGCCAACCTGCGCGCGATCGCCACCCTGCGCGACCGCTACCCCGGTGTTCCGGTCGGATACTCGGGCCACGAGCGGGGGCTGCAGATCTCGCTCGCCGCCGTCGCGATCGGAGCGGTGGCCGTCGAACGCCACATCACGCTCGACCGCACGATGTGGGGCTCCGACCATGCGGCATCCCTCGAACCCACCGGACTCGAGCACCTCGTGCGCGACATCCGCGTGATCGAGATGGCTCTGGGCGACGGCGTCAAGCGCGTGTTCGACAGCGAGCGGGCGCCGATGGCCAAGCTGCGCCGCATCCCGGCATGAGCGGATCCGGCTCGCTGCGGGTCGTCGCGATCGCCGACGCCGACTCGTTCGTGAAATGGTCGGCGTCGCTGCTCGGCAGCGTGCCCGGTATCCGTCCGCACCTGCTGCTCGTGCAGACGCCGCTGACCGCCAGCCTCGACCAGCAGCGGAGTGCGCTGGCGGGCACGGGGATGCTGTCCGACGATGTGACCCGCCTGTCCTTCGCGCGCGTGAGCGCCTGGCTCGAGGGGCAGCGTCCTGACGTCGTGCTGCTCGCCGGCCGCGGCCCGTTCGTTCGCCTGTTGGGCCGGGTCGTCGACGGGCTCACCGTGCGACCGGTCGTCGTCGCCGGACTTCCGGGCATGGCCGTTCCCGCACAGCGCGGTGCCCTCGAGTACCGGCGGAACGCAGATCTGCTCGTCGTGCACTCGCATCGGGAGGAGCGCGCGTTCGCCGAGCTCGGTCGCCGGATCGGCGTGCAGGTGCCGACGGCGCTCGCGACCCTGCCGTTCGCGAGATCCCGATCGCGGATGGTGGCGGCTGATCGGGCACGGGTGATCGCGGCCGAGTCCGGAGGATCGTCCGGAACCCTCGTCGCCGAGAGGCCGGCCGAGCCCCGGGCGGTGCGGATGCCGGCGACCGACATCGTGTTCGCGGCCCAGGCCCTCGTGCCCACCGACCGGGAGGAGCGGGCCGAGATCGCGGCCACCCTCGTGCGCGCGGCCGAAGCGGACCCGAACCGCCGTGTGGTGGTCAAGCTGCGGTCGCGGCCCGGTGAGTCGGAGACGCATCTCGAACGCGACGCGTACCTCGATCTGCTCCCTGCGAGGCGTCCGGAGAACCTCGTCGTCTCGTACGGATCCATGGCACAGGCGCTGTCGACGGCGGCCGGACTCGTCACGGTCAGCTCCACCGCGGCGGTCGAGGCGGTGGCGCAGGGGGTGCCCGTGATCGCCCTCGACTCGTTCGGAGTGAGCAAGAGCCTGTTGAACACAGTGTTCGTCGGCAGCGGTCTGCTGGGCGGGCGCAGCGAGGTCGTGGCCGGGCGCTTCCGGCATCCGCACCCCGTCTGGCTGCGTGACAACTACTTCCACCCCTCGGCCGAATCGACCTGGTGGGAGCACGTCGAACAGCTCGTCGCGCTGCGCCGCGCCGGGGGACTCCCGGCGAAGCGCGTGCCGGCGGCCCGCGGTGGCGCGATGCACGAGGCGTGGCATCGCGCGAGTGTGCTCGGGGCGAACGACCGCACACTCCGCGGAACCGCGGCGCTCGTGGTCGGCGTGCCCGCCACGGCGCTGCTCGGCGCTCTGCGGCGGGGTCGATCGTCGGCGGGCAGCGGCACCTGGGCCGACGCGTCGACCGATTTCACGCTCGAGCCGAACCCCTTCCACGACTCGATCCGGCGCTGAGGGCGCTGCCGACCCCTCGCACGGCTGAGTGCCCTCACGCGGCGGACGGTCGAGGCGCGGCGATCGACGGCGGGTTCGGGTCGTTCCACCGCTGGAAGGTCTGCACCCACCAGAACGTGGCGAACAGGATCAGCGCGACGGCCTCGCCGATCAGCACGACCGGAGTCTCACCGAAGGCCTGACGGAAGAGCAGAGCCACCACCAGCAGCACGAGGTCGGCGATCATCAGCCCCGAGATCCACCGATAGATCGTGCGCTGTCGGGGCGTGGGTGGCGTCTCGTCCGGGTCGAGTGGCCCTCCCGCGTAGAGGATCGGGACGGCTGCGAACACTCCGAAGAACAACAGGGTCGCTGCGAAGTGGATGCTGTTGACCGGCCAGAAGTTGAACGGGAAGTGCTCGTTGACCGCCGGAGCGAATGCGAGCGCCACGACCACGACCGCGGTCACGAGCGCGATGATCGAGACGAGCGTCGCCGAGCGATTCGGGGTGCGGGTGCGGCGACGGATCAGCGCCATCGTGACCACGACCGCCACGACCACCACGGCGTAGACGGCGATTCCCGCTTTCGCGCTTGCGACGGCGTCGACGGGGATGCACTCCTGCGCCGTCGGGCACGGCATCCGGTCGACCGCGCGCGGATCGGCGATGCCCACGGGAACGATCGCGATGAGCGGCGCGAACACCGCGCACACGTCGAGCAGGGTCGTCGCGCGACTGCGTCCTGAGAGCGCGAGCAGGGCCACGGATGCCGCGATCAGGGTGCCGACGAAGACGTCGCGGACCGGTGTGTAGAAGGCATGGCTGATCGAGGGCAGCGGGTTCCAGCCGAAGATCAACGGGTTCCACGACACGACGACGCTCTGCAGCACGACAGCGAGGATCAGCGCGACGACGATGAGAACCAGCGCCAGACGCAGGTAGCGATGCGTCTTCTGTCCGGTCGTGACGGGGGCGTCTGCGGCTGCCATGATCGTGACGGTACACCGCCGGGCCGACGCCGACGTGTGACGCCCCGCGACGGTCCTTGTCATGCGCGGACTCACTCTGTCAATCCCCGCAACGTTCCTGGTCTTCCCGGTCGGGGCCGGGTAGCGTCATTCCCATCGCGGCGATCCGGGCGGTCCCGGGCCTCAGCTCATACCTGATGGCGTTGCGGGTTCGACTCCCGCCGTCGCGTCCACTTCACCGGTGACGCCGTCAGTCCTCGCCGGTGATCCGCGCTTCGACCGGCGCCCATCCGTTCTCGAGCACGGTGAATCCGGCGGCGAGGATCCCGAGCTGGTCGTCGCTCTCGTTGACGAGCAGCTGCATCTGCAGCACGAACCGCGAGTACACGCGGATCTCCGGGGTGGCCAGGGTCAGTCCCAGTTCGACCGCGATCGCATCCGCGAGCGCGTCCTCGTGTCGCAGCCACATCCGGGCGGCGTACTCACGCAGCGCCGGTGTCTCGTTGAGGAACCGCGAGAAGACCTGCGACACCTCCGCGCCGTGCTCGGCGAGGTTCGCGTGCACCTCGGCCGTGTAGAAGTCGTGGATCGCGCGGTTGATGGTGACGCCCGGGGCGCGGTCGCGAACGGCGGAGACGAGCCGGTCCCGCTGCTCGTCGTCCTCGTCGAAGACGAGCGCCTCCTTCTGCGGAAAGTGTGCGAACACCGTCGTCGGGGAGACGTCGGCTGCGTCCGCGACCTCGCGGATGCTGACGTTGTCGAACCCGCGCTCGAGGAACATCATCGTCGCGACGTCGGAGATGTTCTTGCGCGTCGCGGCCTTCTTGCGCTCGCGGCGACCGATCGGCTCAGCGTTCGTCATGTGTCCACGATATCGCGAACCCGATCCGGAACTGGCTTGACAACAAAACTGGTATTGATACAGTTTCGGAGTGACTTCACTAAACACATCGCTCGCGCGCAGCGACAAGCGCGCCTGGACCATGCTCATCGTGCTGACGATGCTCACCGTCGTCGGCATGACCGTCGTGCTTCCCGTCCTGCCGTTCGTCGTGCTGCAGTACGTGTCGCACGAAGGCGACCTCGCCATCTGGGTCGGCATCCTCGAAGCGATCAACGGCCTGTGCGCCTTCCTGGTCGCCCCCTTCCTCGGTCGCCTGTCCGACCGCTTCGGGCGACGACCGGTGATCATCGCCGCCGCCTTCGGAGCGGCGTTCGCCATGGCGCTGTTCGGCATCGGGGGAGCGATCTGGGTGCTCGTGCTCGCGCGTGTCATCCAGGGACTGACCGCCGGCGACCTTCCGGCCCTCTTCGCCTACCTCGCCGACATCACGCCGCCCGAGAAGCGCGCTCAGCGGTTCGGTCTGCTCGGTGCGCTCTCGGGAATCGGCATGATGATCGGACCCGCGATCGGCGGACTGCTCGCGGCCGTCAGCCTGCAGCTGCCGGTCTTCCTCACCGCAGCCGTCGCCCTCGTGATCGCGATCCTCAGCATCTTCCTGCTGCCCGAGAGCCTCGCGCCCGAGAACCGGATCGAGCGCATCTCGGTGCGCGAGATCCAGCCGTTCGGCGTCTTCAAGGAAGCGTTCGGACGCAAGGAGTTGCGTGGTCTGATGATCGGATTCGGCCTCCTGGCGCTCCCGTTCGGCTTCTTCGTCAACAACTTCAGCGTGCTCGCGCTGGACTCGATCCAGTGGGGGCCGACGCAGATCGGTCTGCTCACGGCAGGCGTCGGCATCATCGACATCCTCATCCAGGGCGTGCTGCTCGGCATCCTGCTTCCTCGCATGGGCGAGCGGGGCGTGATCATCAGCGGTATCGTGGCGCAGGCGATCGGACTGGCCGGGCTCGCTGTCGTCGCGTCGATCTTCGCGCAGCCGTGGGTGTTCATCGTCGGTGCGCTGATGCTCGCCGCAGGGCAGGGCGCCTCGACCGCGGCGATGGACGGAGCCATGTCGAACGCGGTCGGCGACGACGAGCAGGGCTGGCTGGGCGGAGCGACGCAGTCGCTCAACGCCGCGATGAACACGGCGGCCCCTCTGATCGCCGGTGCGCTCTATGTCACGGTCAGCCATGCGGCTCCCTACTGGCTCGGCGTCGCGCTGATGATCGTCGCCGTGATCGTCGTGTCCCGTGCGCACATCGCGAACACGGCGAAGAAGGACGCGCGGACGCACGATGCAGGGGCCGAGGTCGAGACCGACGCGAGGGACGTCCCGGTCGCGGTCACTGACGCCCGCAGCTGAGACGCAGGCTCCGCAGCCGGGGGATGATGGATACATGCCCAGTCCTCATCGCCCCGGTCTGCGGGTCTCGTCGGGTCTCACGATCCCCGAGGCCGAGCTGTCATGGCGTTTCTCGCGGTCGTCGGGCCCCGGCGGACAGGGTGTGAACACGGCGGACTCGCGGGTCGAACTCCTCTGGGATGCCGCGGGCAGCACGGCGCTCACCCCGCACCAGCGGGATCGCCTCCTCGATCGGCTGAGCGGGCGTCTCGTGAACGGCGTGCTGACCATCGCCGCATCCGAGCACCGCGCCCAGCTGCGCAACCGTGACGCTGCACGTGAACGACTCGCGAGCATCGTCGCCGAGGCGCTGCGTCCGCCGGCACCGCAGCGCCGCGCGACCAAGCCGAGTCGAGGGTCGAAAGAGCGGCGGCTCAAGGCGAAGCAGCGGCGCACCGATGTCAAGCAGCTGCGCAGGCGCCCGAGCGACTGACCCGCGCATCGCACCGACAAGGTGAGGTCCGCTTTCGCCACCCGCCCTCTGCGGGCACTCTGAGTTCATGACCGCACTCACCATCGGCACGCCTCTCGACAGCGGGCTCGGAACCGTCACCCTCGATCCGCGGCGCTTCAACCGGCACACCTTCTGGTGCGGCCAGAGCGGCAGCGGCAAGACCTACGCGCTGGGCGTCGTGCTCGAGCAGCTCCTGCTCGAGACCGAGCTGCCGATGCTGATCCTCGACCCGAACGCCGACTTCGTGCGGCTGCAGAGCACGCGGCCGTCCGCGGCCCCGCATCACGCCCAGCGCATCGCGGACTCCGACATCCGGGTGTTCCGCTCGGGGCGCGTCGAGGGCGAGCCGTTGCGCGTGCGCTACATCGATCTGTCGCCGGCATCCAAGGCAGCCGTGCTGCGGATGAGTCCGATCCAGGATGCCGAGGAGTACAACGTCCTTCTCCATCTCGATCAGAACGCGAGGCTGCTCGGCTCGGATCGCATCGTGCCCCACCTGCGCGACGGCGGGCACGACGCCCGCAACAGACTCGCCGACCGCATGGAGAACCTGCAGGTGCTGGAGTGGGAGCTCTGGTCCCGCGGCGAGGCGTCGGTCGTCGACGTGATCGAGCAGCGGCCGCGGGTGACGGTGCTCGACCTCGGCGGATTCGACCACCCCGCCGAACCGAAGGTCGCAGCCCTCGCGGTGCTCGAGCACCTGTGGTCTCGTCGCGAGGAGCGAAAGCCCCTGCTCATCGTGATCGACGAGGCGCACAATCTGTGCCCTCCCGACCCGCGCACCGAGGTCGAGCGGGCGCTCACCGAGCAGCTCGTGCAGATCGCCGCCGAGGGTCGCAAGTTCGGGCTGTGGCTGTTCCTGTCGACACAGCGGCCGACGAAGATCCATCCGAACGTGCTGTCGCAGTGCGACAACCTCGGTCTGATGCGCGTCAACGCGCCGCGCGACCTGGCGGAGCTGGCCGAGGTGTTCGGCTTCGCGCCGGAGGAGGCGATCCGCAGGTCCCAGACCTTCACACAGGGTCAGGCCCTCTTCGCCGGGGGGTTCATCGCCGAGCCGACCTTCGTGCAGATGGGGGAGCGACTGACGGAGGAAGCGGGCGGCGACGTCTCGGTGCCGCTCCGCTCGACCCCGTAGCGCCACCCCTCGGGCGCGGGATCAGCTCGCCGTGAGCGCGGGGAACGACCACGTGCCGTCCAGCACTTCGGGTCGAGGTCGGTAGAGACGCACCAGGTAGTTCCACCCTTGCGTGAGGGGAAGCACGTTGGGCAGTGCGGGGTCGCCGCCGAAGCGCACGGTGATCGACCCGTCCGGATCCCGCACGCCCGTCACGCTGTTGACGCTGTATGCACCGGCGTCGTTCGGAGCGAAATAGCCTTCCGCGTCGTACAGCGAGACGGACCAGAAGCCGTCCACCGGCACGTCGCCGACCCGCAGCGTGTACTCGCCGACCGGGAGCCGGGGATCGACGTTGATGTAGAAGGCCTCGTTCTCGGGCAGACCGCCCCAGGCGGCTGCGGTCCCGAGAAGGTGCCGCACGGGGTCGACGTCCTCGGCTCGACCGAAGCAGCGCTCCAGACCGCCGAGGCCCTTCGCGAGGGTGAGGATCGCCTGGCGGGTCTCGGCGAAGCTCGATTCGTCGTAGGCCGGCGCAGCGAACTCCCGCGCGCCGGTCGAGCTCACAGCGAGTTCGTCCTGCAGGGCGTTCACGATCGAGACATCGTCAGGATCCTCGGAATCCACCAGGATGCGAGTGGCCGCGAGCACGAAATCGGAACCGAGGTCTTCGGCCGAGAGCGAGTGGACGCCGGGGTCGTGCAGCACCCGGTCGATGTAGTGGCCCTCGTTCACCAGCATCACCGAGACGTACCGGTCGCCGGCATCCGGCACGGTGATCGTCGCCCCTTCGGAGATGTCGATGATCGCAGCGCTGTAGAGGGTGTCGCGATTCATCCTGATCACGGTCTGCTGGTCGATCGGCGTGGGCACTCGATAGTGGTTCCACCGGTTGGAACCGCCGGCCGACGCCGCGATCGCGGCGAACATGCGGGCGGTCTCGATCTCGGCGAAGTTCGCGAACGTGACGGGAACGGAGGTGTCGGTCATGGCTTCATCCTGGCGCTGCCGGTCTCGGCGAGCGCGGAATCATCACCTCAGGAAGGTGAGGCCTCAGTCCTTGCTGCCGCGCACCAGCTCCAGCCCCGCTCCCGCGAACTGCCTCAGCGTCGCATCCGGCAGGAACGCGCGGGTGAGCGCTGTGCCGATCGCCGCGAGATCGCTCTCGTCGCGGAAGAGCAGATACATGGTCTCGTACCGTGGGTGGAACTTCTGCTTGAAGCGGTGCAGCGAGCCGAAGCCGTACACGGGCTCGAGCGCTTCGGCGAGGCGTTCGCTGAGGACGGCGATGATGCCCGCGTCCGGCGGATAGTCGTGCGCGAGCGGAGCACCCGAGAGCGACATGATCTCGGCACCCTCCTCGGAGAACTGCTTCGCGGACGAACCGATCAAGTACTCCATGACGGGTGCGAAGCCGCCGTCGCGGCGGCGCATCAGGTCGAGCGTCCAGCCGCGCACGACGCCGCCTTCGCCATAGACCGGCAGCCACGAGAGGAAGCCGTCGACGTCACCGTTCGGGGCGATCGCGAGAGCGAGTCGCACCTCGCGGTCCTCCGCCTCATCCAGCGTGCCGAGAGTGAACCGCATCTCAGGCAGGTCCTTGTCACCGACCCATGCCTCGGAGATCGCACGCAGCTGCTGCCGTACGCCCCACGATTCGTCCGCCAGGCGCGTCATCCGGAAGGTCATCTGCTCGCGCCCCGCCCGATTGAGAGAGCTGCGCACCGAGTTCCAGCGCTTGCCGGTGAACTCCAGACCCGGCAGGTCGACGATGGTGTCGTCGGCGACGACCAAGCTGCGCCAGCCGGCGGGCACAGCGGCCCGGGTGGCGTCGTCTGCACTGAAGAAGCACGGGACGAGGCCTGCCAGCTCCGCCGTGCGGATGAACTCCGTGACGGCGACCGCGCGGGATGCGGGCGGCCCGATCGGATCCGCGAGCGCGAGCGCCACACCGGCCCGTCGCTGGTAGGCGACGATCCCGGCATCGCTGCGGGCGTAGCTGTTGCCCTCCCAGGTCGTCATCCACGACAGGGTGCCCCCGCCGTGCGCGCGCAGCTCGGTCTTCACGTCGTCGACCGTCGGAGCCGGCTGGATGCCGAGGAGAGACTTGCGCTTCGCCCGGAACGCGCGGCGCACGGCGATCAGGTAGACGAGCAGGATCACCCAGAGGAAGCCGTTGGCGAGCGCGAGCTCCGTCTCGCCGTCCCACCGCAGATCGATCTGCGCCTGCGAGAACACCGTGATGAGGATGAGGACCAGCGCTGCGACCAGGATGTTGAAGAGACCGAGCAGCATCACGAGAACCCACGCCCAGCGACGGCCGCGCAGGAGTCCGTTCACGAGCACCACGATGACGACGAGGTCGAGCGCGAGGTCGATGAACCCTCCCGACGCGGGCTCGGTCGGGCCGAACGGGCCGTCGGTGGCGACGAGAGTCGTGATGATCTCGACCGCTCCGAGCACCATGAGCGAGATCACGGCGATCAGACGCTGCTCTCGCACCGTGGTCCGCTGCACACGCAGGGTGCGGTCGACGACGAGGATGAGCAGCACCGCGAGCAGGTGCTCGAGATCGGCGACCGCACCCCAGAACAGCATCGCGATGAACACGAAACCGAGCAGCAGGAGCCAGCCGCGCACTCGCCATGGCGGGCGGAAGAGCCCGATCGCGGCGGCGATGCACGCCATGGTGCCGCCAGAGGCGCCGACATCGAGCGCCTGGGCCTGCTCCTGAGCCCAGGCCCAGGGAAGTTGCGAGGCGACGAACAGGACGAGCGCGGTGGCGAGGATCGCGAAGAGCTGTCCGACCCAGTAGTACGCGAGGGCGACCCTGGTGCCACGTCGGTATTCGAGATACGCCATGCCCCAGAATCCCGAGATCGTGAACAGGTACACCCACGGCTCGTTGACGAAGAACGTGCCGGTGAGCGGCGTCCACCACATCCCCTGCGCGAGGTTGGGCAGGCCGTATGCGACGGTGCCGAACAGGTCGGTCTTCTCGAACGGGGTCCACAGGCCCTGCCAGATCACGCCGACGGCGAGGATCACAGCCACCATCGTGAGGGTGGCAGGAATGCGCCGCAGTACGGCGGCGACGGGATGCGATGTGGGGGTTCGCGCCTCGGTCATGCGCTCAGCGTAGCGACCGACCGTCGCCTTCCGGAGTGGAACGTCGTGGCGCGTGATGGCTCCATGCCCAGCGGTAGCCGACGCCGCCGAACGTCATGAAGCCGGCGGCGAGCACCAGTCCGGCGACGATGCCGAGCGCGATCGCCCCGGCGAAAGCGCCGCCACCCGCGATCACGGCCGAGCCGACGAGCATCCCCACGACGCAGGCGTTCACGACGATCAGCAGCATGACCGAGCTGCCGAGCAGGATGCTCAGGCGACGGGGACGGAGGAACGAGTACGTGCGCTTCATCCCCGGTTCATCGTCGTGCGGCGAGGCGAGGAAGACATCGGCGACCTCCGGATCCAGGTCGACGTACGCGCCGCGGATGCGGTTCATCGCGACGACGTACATCATGTCCTCCTCCGACACGTTCATCACGCGCACCTGGGTCATGAAGCCGATGACCGCGAGGAACGCGAGGATCGCGAGCGACGCGCCGCCGAACCACCCGCCGAAGTCCGACGCCTGCCCCAGCAGTCCGATGGTCACGAGTCCGGCGGAGACGAGGGTCAGGAAGATCGTGATGCGCGACAGCACCTCGCTCTGCGCGGTGCTGCGGGCGGCGAGAAGCCCCCAGTGCTCGGTGGCGAGAAGCTGCGCACGGCGGCCCAGCACCGCATCCGACTCCCCGCTCGTCCGTGGCGGCGCGACATCGTCGTGCGGCCCTGCCGGCCCCTCCGCAGGCACGGGCTGCTCCACGGAAGCGCCCTCGTTCATATCGGTATTGTGCTCCTGCATCCGACTCTCCGAAATGGGTTCATCGGCACGCACACCCGGTCGACGCTGTCGCTCGGCGTCGATTCCGCGTTGGATGGAGTCATGTCCGCGCACCGATCCGATCGCTCCTCGACGACACGTCGGCGCGCATCCATCGCGTCGATCACGGCGAGCGTCGCCCTGCTCGCTGCCTGTGTGGCGCAGCCGACGTCGACGTCGGCGTCGGGGGCGGAGTCGTTCACGGAGGATCTCGACGCCCCCTGGTCGATCGCATTCCACGGCGACGTGCCCCTGGTGAGCGAGCGCGACACCGCCCGCGTGCTCGAGATCGCCGAGGACGGCGAGGCGCGCGAGGTCGACGTGATCGACGGGGTCTCGCCGGGTGGCGAGGGAGGCCTGCTCGGGCTCGCGGTGCACGACGGCGAGCTCTACACGTACGTCACCGCCGACGACGAGAACCGGGTCGAGCGGCGGCCGATCGTCGGAGACGCCGGTGCGCTGTCGCTCGGACCCGCCACCACTGTGGTCGACGGCATCCCCGCCGCGGGAAATCACAACGGCGGGCGCATCGCGTTCGGCCCTGACGGGATGCTCTACGTCACGACGGGCGATGCCGGCGACCGCGACAGTGCGCAGGATCTCGACGCGCTGTCGGGCAAGATCCTGCGCCTCACTCCCGCGGGTGAGGTGCCCCCCGACAACCCGTTCGATCAGTCGCCCGTATACAGCTACGGACACCGCAACCCGCAGGGCATCGCCTGGGATGCCGAGGGCACGATGTATGCGAGCGAGTTCGGACAGGACACCTGGGACGAGCTCAACGTCATCGAGGCCGGCGGCGACTACGGCTGGCCCCAGGTCGAGGGGATCGCCGATGACGACGAGCACATCGATCCGGTGCAGCAGTGGAGGCCCGACGAGGCGAGCCCGAGCGGCATCGCTGTCGTCGGCGCGGACATCGTGATCGCCACGCTCCGCGGCGAGCGGCTGCGCGTCGTGCCACTCGATGACCTGACCTCCGGCACCGAGCGGTTCGTCGGGGAGCTCGGCCGGCTGCGCGACGTCGTCGCCGGACCGGACGGCATGCTCTGGGTGCTCACGAACAATACCGACGGACGCGGAAGCCGCTCGCCCGGCGACGACCGCATCCTCCGTCTCGCCGCCGACTGACGGCAGCAGCCCGACGCGGGCCGCCGCTCAGGCGAAGCCGTCGACTCCCGTCGCGGTGACCGAGAGCGCCCACAGCCGCTCGGCGGCCTCGGGATCGATCGCCCAGTGCTTCACGCCGCCGGTCGTCATGTCCGTGTGCTCGGGCGGGACGATGCCCTTGATCGAGCAGTCCTCGCAGTACGCGCCGCTGAGATCGGCCAGCTCGGGAGCCGTCGCGGCCCAGAGACCCGTCGACGCCCCCTCTGCCGGAGTCTTGAAGCGCGGGTTCGGCGTGCCGTCCTCGTCGATCCAGCCGCGTGAGATCAGCTCCTCACGGGGCACGTGCCGCTGCAGGTCGGTCATGATCCCGCCCGGGTGCACCGAGAAGGCGAGGATGCCGCGGGCCGCGCCACGACGGGCCAGCCCGACGGCGAACAGCGCGTTCGCCGTCTTCGACTGCCCGTAGGCGACCCACGGGTCGTAGGGCGTCGTCTCGAAGTCGATGTCCTCGAATCGCACGGGGGAGCGGAAGTGCCCTCCCGAGGAGTAGGAGACGACGCGAGCGCCCTCCGGCAGCAGTTCGGCCACTCCGTTGACCAGGGCGAAGTGGCCGAGGTGGTTGGTGCCGAACTGCGACTCGAAGCCCTGCGCGGTGTGACCGAACGGGGTGGCCATGATGCCGGCGACATCGAGCACGAGATCGATCGGGCGTCCGTCGCGACGGACGGTCTCGGTGAACGCTGCCACCGAGTCGAGGTCGCCGAGGTCGGCGCTGCGGACGTCGACCGCGTCGATCCCTGCGAGCGCCTCCTGCGCGGCGTCGAGACGACGCGCAGGCACGATCACGTGCACTCCGGCATTCGCGAGCGCACGCACCGTCTCGAGTCCGAGTCCCGAGTACCCGCCCGAGACGATCGCGGTCTTGCCCGAGAGGTCGACCCCGGCGATCACCTCGGCCGCAGTGGAGCGGTAGCCGAACTCCGAGGCGAGGGGCTGCTGACGGGCGATCATGTCGAGAGGGGGGAGTGCATCTGTCATGCTCCGACCGTACGATCTAGAGTGCACTCGAAGTCAAGGAGGAGTCCTCGTGGAGGATGTGATCGACACGACGCGCACGTTCAGCATCGGCGAGCTCGCCCGTCTGGTCGGCGTGAGCGTGCACACGCTGCGCTGGTACGAGGCAGAAGGGCTCTTCCCTCGCGACGTGCCGCGCACCCCCGGCGGTCGGAGGGTCTACGCGCACGACTCGCTCGCGTGGCTCGCGCTGCTGGCGCGACTGCGCGAATCCGGCGCCCCCATCGCCCTGCTGCGTGAGTACGCCGCCCTGGTGCGCGCCGGCAGCGGCAACGAGGCCGAGCGTCTCGCCCTGCTGCGCGCGCACGAGCGCTCTCTCGACGCGCAGATCGAGACGCTGATCGCCTGCCGTCAGGTCGTCAGCGCGAAGGCGGGCGCGTACCAGGAGGCGCTCCTCGCCCGAGGACTCCTCTGACGACGGCTCTGCGGGCTACTGCTCCACGGCCTTCTCCAGAGCCGCTTCGAGGTCCCCCCACGCCTCCAGCACCACGGGCTTGCCGTCGATGAAGAAGCTGGGGGTGCTGCGCACTCCGAGCCGCTCGCCGTCGCTCCTGTCGGCCTGCACGCGATCGAGCGTCGCCGGGTCGGTGATCGCCGCATCGTAGGCGGCCATGTCGAGTCCGAGCTCGGCCGCGATTCCCCGGAACACCTCGGGCGTCTCCTCGGACTTCTCGCCCCACTGGGCCTGCGTCTCGAAGAGGCGGTGGTACATGTCCTCGAAGCGGTCCTGCTGCGCCGCGGCTTCGGTGGCGAGAGCGGCCTGCGTCGAGTTGATGTGACCGGGCAGAGGGAAGTACCGCACGACGTAGGTGATCTCGCCCGAATACTTCTCGCGCAGGTCTTCGACGATAGGATAGAATGCTCCGCATGCCTCGCATTCGAAGTCGAGGAACTCGACGACGGTGACGGCGTCCGGTCCTCCGTCGTCGAGGACGTGCGAGTCGGTGCGCACGGTCTGCCGCTTCTCACCCTCGGGCGACAGGGGTTCTGCGGGGCGCTGCGACAGGGCGTAGGCGACGCCGACGATCGCGAGGACGATCGCGGCGGCGACGGTGATCAGGGCCACCTTGACAGGGGTCTTCATGGGGTTCTCCAACGGTTCGGATCAGGCAGGGTGAGTGAGCCGCGACGAGCGCGGCCGGGGTCGCCGACGAGCGGCGTGCCTGATTCAGGTGCGGGAGACCGAGAGCTGAGCGAGGGTGAGTGCGGGGACGTGCAGACGAGGACCGGCGCGGCTCGGAGCCGAGGCGCGCACCACCGCAGCGCGACCGATCAGCGGCGCGCCTCTGACGGAGCGCAACGAGAGCAGCACGAGGAGGACGCAGCAGAGCGCCGCGACCATGACGATCCCGGCGTCGTCCGACGGAGCGGACTCGACCACGCTCGTCTCGTCGTGGTGCGCCGCGACCGACGCGACGCTCGCGCCCGGAGCGAGGCACAGCGTCGTGTGCGCATCCGCCTTGCCGTGCGACGCCGACCACGCGCCGATCACGAGCAGCAGGGCGAGGCCGAGGGCGAGACCGACCCGGAGGATCAGCATCCGCTCGACGCCCTGGTGACGCAGCAGCATCGACGGGGCAGGCATGGTCCGCGCAGTCTAACAATCGGGCATCGGCGCCCGCGCTGAGCGCCCAGGCAGATCCACGCGTCACAGACCCGCCTACACTGGAGGGGTGGCGAGACTGTTGATCGTTGGCGGCTTCCTGGCCGCCATATTCTGGGTGTACAGCATCGTCGACTGCGCAGTGCAGCCGCCGACGCGACACCGGGGCGTGCCCAAGGCCGCCTGGATCGCCATCGTCATCCTCATCCCGGTCATCGGGGGCATCCTCTGGTTCACGATCGGCCGACGCCGCGCGAACGACAACGGCGGAGCGATCACGATCATCGCGCCCGACGACGACCCCCAGTTCCTCCGCAGCATCAGCAAGAGCGAGCAGGATGCGCGCATCCGCCGTCTCGAGGAGGAGCTCGCTCGTCTCGAGGACGAGACCGACGACGGAGCCGCACCGGACGGTACGGCGCCGGACGCGCGTCCGTGACCTCATCGCCCGCGACGGATGCTGCGGCATCCCTGATCGCCGACCTGATCGGCCACGGCGTGCGCGATCTCGTGCTCTCGCCGGGGTCTCGATCTCAGGCGCTCGCGCTCGCCGCGGTGCATGCCGCGAATCAGGGGCAGCTGCGTCTGCACGTGCGCATCGACGAGAGGGTCGCAGGATTCACCGCGCTCGGTCTCTCGCGTGAGACGGGTGTGCCCGCGGCGGTGCTCTGCACTTCGGGGACCGCTGCCGCCAACCTCCTTCCCGCAGCGATGGAGGCCTTCCACTCGGGGGTGCCGCTGCTGCTGCTGACGGCCGATCGGCCGCCCGAGCTACGCGGAGTGGGAGCCAATCAGGCCACCATCCAGCCGGGCATGTTCGCCTCCTGGGTACGCGAGCAGATCGATGCCCCCGTGCCGGGCGACGGTGACTGGGCGGGTCTCGCGATGCGCGCCGTCGCCGCGGCGATGGGCGCGGATGCCACCCACGGTCTGGCCGGTGTCGCCGGCCCCGTGCACCTGAACCTGCCGTCGCGCGAGCCGCTGTCGGGCGACGTCCCGACCGTCGACATCGTGCCGGGCGACGTGCCCAGACCGGTGTCGGCAGAAGCGCTCCTGCTCGAGCGGGGGCCGCGCACGGTCGTCATCGCCGGCGCCGACGCGGGACCGGATGCCGAAGAGATCGCGCACGCCGGATCCTGGCCGTTGATCGCCGAGATCGTCAGCGGTGCGCGCTTCGGCCGCCAGGTCGTGCACGGCTATCGCGCGCTGTTGGGCGACCACGAGCTGGGCGGTCGCATCGAGCGCGCCGTCGTGCTCGGGCACCCGACGCTCAGCCGTGAGGTGGCTCGCCTGCTGTCGCGGCCGGATGTCGACGTGATCGCCGTCCGACGTGGCGGCGAGGCTCTCGATCTCAACGGCCGCACGACGGCCGCGGCGTCCGTGTCGGTCGCACCCGGCGTCGCCGACCGCGAGTGGCTCGGTGCGTGGCTCACGGCATCCGCGGCTCACGCCGTCGATCTCAGCGAGCGGGCGCCCGACCAGGACGGTCTCACGTCGACCGATCCGTCGGCGCGGCGCGACGCGGTGAAGGCCGAGCTGGCGGCGGTGCGCCGGCCGCTCGACCGTGAGTTGCTCGCCGACGCCGTCTGGCGGGCGACCTGGCCGCACGATCGACTCGTCTTCGGCTCGTCGCGGCTCGTGCGGGTGGCCGATGCGGTGCTCGGTGGCAAGAAGGTCCCGGTGCACGCCAACCGCGGGCTCGCGGGGATCGACGGCACGATCGCCACCGCCACGGGCATCGCGCTCGCCAGTCAGGCCGGGGGAGCGCCCGGGGTCACCCGCGTGCTGCTCGGCGATCTGACTTTCCTGCACGATGTCGGCGCCCTGCTGCTCCCGCCCGACGAGCACGAGCCTCGCATCCAGGTCATCGTGGGCAACGACGGCGGCGGCACGATCTTCGACGGCCTCGAGGTCGCGGGCACGGCGGATCGGGCCGATCTCGATCGCGCGTTCTACACGCCCCATGCCGTGCGGCTCGAGCAGCTGGCACTCGCCTACGGATGGGAGTACCAGCGCGTGACGACCCGCACGGCACTCGACCAGGCCCTCACCACCCCGGCCGGTGGCCGTCAGCTGATCGAGGTCCCGCTGTCCCGCTGAGGATCTTCGCCTCCGCTGCGGATGCGCAGTGGCAGGATGAACGCATGACAGCGCATGAGTGGGCCAAGGCCCTCCAGGTCGGCGACGGATTCCGCCTCTCCGACCTCGATCCGCAGAGCACACCCGGCTACAGCGGCGCGAAAGCCGACGGCAAGCGCGATCTCGAGGCGGGCCTCGACGAGCTCAATCAGCTGCAGGAGCGGCTCTTCGCCGAGAGCCGCGTCGGCGTGGCGAAGGACTCGGTGCTGCTGATCCTGCAGGCGATGGACTCCGCGGGCAAGGGAGGCATCGTGCGCCACGTGGTCGGCGGGGTCGATCCGCAGGGCGTCGCACTCACGGCGTTCAAGGCGCCGACCGACGAAGAGCTCGAGCACGACTTCCTGTGGCGTGTGTCCAGGCGCCTCCCGGAGCCCGGGTTCATCGGCGTCTTCGACCGCTCGCACTACGAGGACGTGCTGATCGGTCGGGTGCGTTCGCTGGCCCCGGCGGACGAGATCGAGCGCCGGTACGACGCGATCAACGAGTTCGAGGCCGCGGTCGCCGCATCGGGCACGCGCATCGTCAAGGTCATGCTGCACATCTCGCCCGACGAGCAGAAGTCGAGACTGATGGAGCGGCTCGAGCGACCCGACAAGCACTGGAAGTACAACCCGGGCGATGTCGACGAGCGACTGCTGTGGGACGACTACATGGCGGCGTATCAGATCATGTTCGAGCGCACATCGACCGAGGCGGCTCCGTGGCATGTGATCCCGGCGAACCACAAGTGGTTCGCCCGCCTCGCCGTGCAGGAGCTGCTGCTCGACGCGCTGCAGCGCATCGATCCGCAGTGGCCGGCGGCCGACTTCGATGTCGACGCGGAGAAGGAGCGCCTCGCGGCGAGCTGACCGCGGGCGGTCCGGGCGCGGGTCAGGCGAGCGCGTCGACCAGCGGACGGAACTTGACGCGGGTCTCGAGCAGCTCGGACTCGGGGTCGGAGCCTGCGACGATGCCTGCGCCCGCGTAGGCGGTGACGGCGATGTCGGTCTCGGCGGGGGTGAACTGCGCACAGCGCAGCGCGATGGCCCACTCGCCGTTGCCGGCCGCGTCGACCCACCCCACCGGACCGGCATACCGCCCGCGGTCGAACGGCTCGAGCTCGCGGATCGCCGCGATCGCCGCAGACGTCGGGGTGCCGGCCACGGCGGCGGTCGGATGCAGGGCCCCGACCAGGTCGAGTGACGAGCCGCCATCGGCCAGCTCGCCCTCGACGTCGGTCGCCAGGTGGAAGAGGTTCGGCAGCTTGAGCAGGAACGGCTGCTCGCTCGCCGCCAGTGCGCGGGTGTGCGGACGCAGCGAGGCCAGCACGCTCTGCACCGCGTACTCGTGCTCGTCGAGGTCCTTGGTGCTGGAGGCCAGGTGGCTGGATGCGACGGTGTCGGCATCCGCGTCGGCTCCGCGACCGATCGTTCCGGCGAGCACGCGGGCGGTGACGGTGCGCTGCTGCACGGTGACGAGGGTCTCGGGACTCGCGCCGATCAGCCCGTCGACAGCGAACGCCCACGTGTCGGGGTATCCGGTCGACAGCGCGCGCACGAGCCGGCGCAGGTCGGAACCGGCCGGGATGCTGCCGGTGAGGTCGCGTGCGAGTACGACCTTGCTGAGCTCGCCGGCGGCGATGCGTTCGAGTGCTTGGCGCACCGAGTCCTGATAGCCCTGCGGGCTCTGGGCACCGGGGCCGACGGTGCCGGCCCAGTGCGGGCCGTAGGCGATCGTCGCCGCCTCAGGCCGCGGCTCGGTTGCAGTGGGCCGCGGCTCGGGCGCGGGTGCCGACGCCGAGGACGAGCGGATGCGGGTGATCCAGGTGCGCCCGTGGTGTCGACCGATCACGAGCGCCGGCACGACGAGGATGCTGTCGGCGGCGGAGTCCTCGTCGAAGGTCAGCGCACCGAAGGCGACCAGTCCGGAGCCGGGGAGCCCGAGCTCGTCGTCGATCTCGGCATCCTGAGCGAGCTCTCGCCATGCCCGAGCGATCGCAGCGGATCGCAGGGCCGCTGCGCCGGCGGGGATGCGGACCGTCTCGACGATGGCGTCGCCGACGGCGACGATGCCGTCGCCGCGGCGCAGCCAGGCGAGAGGCCGCGACGGGTCGGCGTAGGCCAGGAGATCCTCGACCGGATCGATCTCACGGGTCTCCACGACCAGCCTGCTGCTCACCCCTCCAGCCTAGTTCGTCACCCGTCGACCGGGATGTGACAGGCCACGCCTACGCTGAGTGCATGAGCGACGTCCGCCCCGCACCCGGCACCGAGATGATCTTCCAGTGGCGCAAGTGGGACGGGTCTCCGCACTGGCGTCATGAGTGCGTGTACCTCGGCGCCGACGAGTGGGGCGACTGGCTCGGCCAGCCCGTCGGCTGGTCGAGCGCTCGACCGGGCGCGGGCTACATCGCCGAGGCCCCCAATGTCACGCTCGTGCCGAGGCGGTCCGACTTCGCCCTGACCGTGAACCGTGACCACCCGAAGGGCATGCGGATCTACATCGACATCGGATGGGAGGTGCGCTGGTCGGACGACCCGCTCCTCGCCGTCGGCATCGACATGGACCTCGACGTCGTGCGGGTCGAGGGTCCGCGCGGCACATGGGTCGACGACCGCGACGAGTGGGCCGAGCACAGCGTGAGCTACGGATACCCCGCCGAGATCATGGCCGGACTCGAGGCTCTGGCCCTCGATCTCGAGCGGCGGGTGCGAGAGCGCATCGCCCCTTTCGACGATGCCACGCCGGATCTCTGGCTCGACCGCCTCGACGCGCTGCACCTCGCGCCTAGACTGGGCGTGTGACCTCGAACGAAGCCAACCGCGCCGATCTCGGCAAGGACCCCGCCCGCGTCAGCGGCATGTTCGACCAGGTCGCCGCGGGCTACGACCGGACGAATACGGCGATGACGGTCGGCAACGACGCGCTCTGGCGCGCAGCCACGACGAGGGCCGTCGCCCCGAAGCCGGGGGAGAAGATCCTCGACCTCGGCGCGGGCACCGCGTCCTCGTCGGCATCCCTCGCCCGCAGCGGTGCGCAGGTCGTCGCCGCCGACTTCTCGCCGGGCATGCTCGCCGAGGGGCAGCGCCGCCACGGCAGCATCCGCAATCTCTCGTTCGTGCAGGCGGATGCCACCGATCTGCCGTTCGACGACGGCGAGTTCGACGCCGTCACCATGTCGTACGCGCTGCGCAACGTCAACGACCCGAAGAAGGCGCTGCGTGAGCTGCTGCGCGTCACGAAGCCGGGCGGTCGTCTGGTGATCAACGAGTTCTCGACCCCGCCGGGCTCGGTCTTCCGCGCCGCGTACCGCTTCTACAACTCGCAGGTGCTTCCTCGGGTGGCTCGCGTCGCCGGCACCAACGGCGACGCCTACGACTACCTGAACGAGTCGATCCGTGACTGGCCCGACCAGAAGAAGCTCGCCGCGTGGATCCGCGAGGCCGGGTGGACCGAGGTCGAATACCGCAACCTCTCGTTCGGTATCGTCGCGCTGCACCGGGCGTTCAAGCCCGCGTGAATGCGACGCGCGTACCCGCCCAGCTGACGACGGTAGGCTGAGACCGTGACTTCGAGCCGCGTAGCCCCGGGTTCGCGACTGGCGAGCCGTCTCGGTTTCAGCGACCGTGTCTTCATCGGCACCGCCGGTCGACGCATCGCGCAGGCGATCGAAGACGGGCTCGAGCTCGTCGAGACCGGTCTTGCCGACGACGTGCGTGTGGCCGATCCGCTCGCCGATGCCGCCAGCCGCTATCTGTACGAGGCGGGGGGCAAGCGCATCCGCCCCGTGCTGACGCTGCTCGCGGCCCAGCTCGGCGACGGCAACACCGATCAGGTGATCGATGTCGCGAAGGCGCTCGAGATCACCCATCTCGGCTCGCTGTATCACGACGACGTCATGGACGGTGCGGATCGCCGTCGCGGAGTGCCCGCGGCGCAGACCGTGTGGGGCAACAACATCGCGATCCTGACCGGCGACATCCTCTTCTCCCGTGCGAGCCAGCTGATGTCGCGTCTGGGTGAGCGGGCCATCCGGCTGCAGGCCGACACCTTCGAGCGCCTCGTCCTCGGACAGATGCACGAGACGATCGGCGCTCAGCCCGACGATGATCCCATCGAGTTCTACCTCCAGGTGCTGGCCGACAAGACCGGCTCTCTCATCGCCGCGGCGACGCAGGGCGGCGTGATCTTCTCCAACGCACCGTCGGAGTACGAAGAGCCGCTGCGCGTGTACGGCGAGAAGATCGGCGTCGCCTTCCAGCTGCTCGACGACGTCATCGACCTGTCGGCGAAGCCCGAGGACACCGGCAAGGTGCCGGGCACCGACCTGCGGGCCGGGGTTCCGACGATGCCGTACCTGCTGCTGAAGGCCGAGGCCGATGACGCCTCGATCGGTCTCGCCGCTCGCATCGACGACGGGGTGGCGCGCATCGCCGAAGGGGCCGACCCCGCGATCCTCGACGGACCGCTGACCGAGCTCCGCGACCACGTCGGAACGCAGAAGACCCTCGCGCTCGCGCACTCCTGGACTCAGGATGCGATCGACGCGCTCGCCCCGCTCCCGCGTGGCACCGTGCGCGAAGCGCTCACTCGTTTCGCAGAGACCCTCGTCGAACGCTCCAGCTGATCGCATCGCGGCCCTCGGCCGCGTGCGCCGGGCGTGACGGCATACGAAAGGACCCCTTATGACCAAGCTCAGACTGGCCATCGTCGGAGCGGGCCCCGCCGGCATCTACGCAGCAGACATCCTGCTGAAGGCCGAGCGCAAGTTCGACGTCTCCATCGATCTCTTCGAGCAGCTCCCCGCCCCCTACGGCCTGGTCCGCTACGGCGTCGCACCCGACCACCCGCGCATCAAGGGCATCGTCAACGCGCTGCGCGATGTGCTCGACCGCGGTGACATCCGGCTGTTCGGCAACGTGCGGTTCGGCGAGGACATCACCCTCGACGACCTGAAGAAGCACTACAACGCGGTCATCTTCGCCACCGGTGCGATCCGTGACACGACGCTCGACATCCCCGGTATCGACGCGGTCGGCGCCTACGGGGCAGCAGACTACGTGAGCTGGTTCGACGGCCACCCCGATGTGCCGCGCGAGTGGCCGCTCGACGCCGCATCCGTCGGTGTGCTGGGCAATGGCAACGTCGCTCTCGACGTCGCCCGCATGCTGGCGAAGCACGCCGAAGACCTGCTCGTCACCGAGGTGCCGGAGAACGTCTACGAGGGTCTCAAGGCGAGCGCCGTCACCGATGTGCACGTGTTCGGACGCCGCGGACCCGCTCAGGTCAAGTTCACCCCGCTCGAGCTGCGTGAGCTCGGCGAGCTGCGTGACGTCGACATGGTCGTCTACGACGAGGACTTCGACTACGACGAGGCGTCGAAAGACGCGGTGGCCAGCAACAAGCAGGTCATGGTGATCGACCGCATCCTGCAGTCGTGGCGCAAGCGCGACTCGGTCAACAATGCGGGAGGCACGGCATCGCGTCGTCTGCACCTGCACTTCTGGGCCCGCCCGGTCGAGGTCCGCAAGGACGACGCCGGTCGCGTCGCGGCCCTCGTCTACGAGCGCACGAAGCCCGACGGACAGGGCGGTGCCGTGGGCACGGGCGAGATGCGCGAGGTTCCGCTGCAGGCGCTCTACCGCGCCATCGGCTACTTCGGCTCGCCGCTTCCGGGCGTTCCGTTCGACAAGAAGCACGGCGTCATCCCCAACCGCGAGGGCCAGGTGCTCGCCAAGGACTCGAACCAGCAGATGCCCGGCATCTACGCGACGGGGTGGATCAAGCGCGGACCGGTGGGCCTGATCGGCCACACCAAGTCGGATGCCATGGAGACCGTGCGGCACATCATCAACGACCAGGGCTCGTGGTGGCACCCGGAGGACCCGTCTGAAGAGGCGATCCCCGCCCTGCTGCTCGAGCGCGGTGTGAAGTGGACCGACCTCGAAGGCTGGCACCGGCTCGACGAGTACGAGGTCGCTCTCGGTGCGCCGCACGAGCGCGCGCGCGTCAAGGTCGTGCCGCGTGACGAGATGGTGCGCGTCTCCCGCGGAGAGTGACCGACACCGGATCGTTGCCGGCACCCGGTGCGCCTGCGGGGCGGCATCCGTAGGGTGAAGGGATGCGACTGCGATCCCTGATCGTCCTCGGCACCGCCGCTCTGCTGCTGGTGTCAGGGTGCACTGCCGAGCCGGCCGCCGAGCCGAAGCCATCAGGGTCGCCGTCTGCGACGGCGTCGTCGACCGGTACACCGTCCCCGACGCCGGCGCCCATCGTCGAACCGGCGGCGGCGTTCGATGTGACGTGCGACGACGTCGCCGCCACCATGGCCGAACTCGTGGGGGAGCCGTCGACGCCGGTCGCACCGGCGCTGTCGCTGGTGTCTGCGATGGGCTGGCTGCCGGGCCCCGGGCAGTACATGTTCCAGCGCGCAGGGGGGATCGCGTGCTCCGCGGGTGACACGGAGCGCAGCTGGGAGGTCACGATCGTGCCGGATGCCCAGGCTGTGATCGCCGGCGCGACCGAGCGTCAGGGCTTCTGGGGTGAGCAGGCGAGTTGCGAGGACGGGCGCTGCGGCTTCGAGCTTCCCGACGGAGACGTGCTGCTGTCGGCCACCGTCGTCGACCCCGATCTGGGAGCGGATGACACCGCTCCGATCGAAGAGGCGCTGCGTCGGATCGCCACCTCGGCGGCTGCGAGCCTGCGCGACGTCGACTACGTCGAGAGCGACATCGTCGGTGCGCCGTGCGAGCGCTTCATCACACCGGAGCAGGTGAATGCCGAATTCGGAGTGACGGATGCCGCGCTCTTCTCGGACTTCGGCGGCTGGGGCATCCCAGCGGAGGTGTACGAGGTCGTCAACGGATCGCGCATCTGCTATTTCAAGTCGGCCGGGAGTGAGTACGAAGGATCCAGCTATCTGATGCTCACGACACTTCCCGCCGGGGCATGGGCGTTCGAGAAGATCGACGGTGAACCCGTCGAACTCGAGGGAGCCGATGCCGCCACGGCGAGCACGGGTGCGAACGGCGAGAAGATCGTCGACGTGCGAGTCGGTCCGGACTGGATCCGGCTGGTGACCTTCGACAACGGAGCCGGGGCCGCTGATCCGGCACCGCTCGCGCAGCAGGTCGTGCGCAGCCTCACGGGCGGACACACCGCTCCCCAGTAGTCGACACCGTTTCGATAGCCTGGCGGCATGCCTGAGTGGATACCGGACGTCCTCGGCGACGAGTTCGAGCAGCTCACGCTCGAGCTCGGCGAGGACGATGAGGGACCGCTCGTCGCCACGCTCGTGCGTGCGGTGCCGCGGGACCGGCCCTGGTGGGACCGGCTGCGCGGGCAGAGCCTCCCGCTGGACGATGTCGACGTGCTCTATGTGCACGGCTGGTCGGACTACTTCTTCCAGAAGCGGCTCGCTCGATTCTGGACGTCTCGCGGGGCGCGCTTCTTCGCGCTCGACCTGCGCAAGTACGGCCGGAGTCTGCGCGATGGGCAGACTCCCGGCTACATCACCGACCTCGTCGCGTACGACGAGGACATCGCCGCGGCTCTGTCCGCGATGGGGCACGGGACTGGAGCCGCGGCATCCCCCCGGCGGCTCGTGCTGCTCGGCCACTCGACCGGCGGACTCACCCTGAGCCTGTGGGCGTCGCGGCACCCCGAGACGGCGGATGCCGTGATCCTGAACAGCCCCTGGCTCGAGTTCCAGGTCGCTTCCGCCCGCCCGCTCATCGCTCCGGTCGCCGAGCTGCAGGCCAGGTGGGCTCCTCGGGAGGTCGCGCCGCAGGTCGATCTCGGTTTCTACACCCGCGCGCAGCAGGAGGTCGCCGACCCCGACGATCCGGTCGAGGTGAACCTCCTCTGGCGTCCGGCGCAGACGATGGCCGTCCACGCGGGGTGGTTCCACGCGATACTCACCGGACACGCCAAGGTCGCGGCGGGGCTGACGATCGACGCGCCCGTGTGCGTGCTGCTGTCCGCGCGCTCAGCGACGCCCACGCGATGGTCGGAGGACCTCACCCGAGCAGACTCGGTCTTGGTCGTCGACGACATCGCGCGGGCGTCGCTGAAGCTCGGTCCGTCTGTCACTGTCGAGCGCATCGACGGAGCCCTGCACGACGTCTTCCTCTCGCGGCATGGGGCCAGAGAGGAAGCGTATCGCCGCCTCGACCGATGGGTCAGAGGCTGGACGGCCGCGCGCCGACAGTGATCAGGCGCAGTGTCCGACCCAGTGGTCAGACGTAATGCATCAGACGGGCCTGCTGCTCGGCCTCGTCGGCATCGCCGCGCAGCACCGCGTCGTGGAAGTCCCGGTAGACCTGGAGCATGCGCTCGCGGTCGTTCTCGGGCACGCTCCAGCCGCGGAGATTGCGGAAGAGAGCCATGCTCGCGTCGTTGATCAGCACCTGGTGCTGCGCGTTACGACTGCGCGCGCTGAGGAACGAGAACACCGCCCACCGTGTGTTGGAGATGTGCACGTCGTCATCGAGCGCCGTGTACATCTCCTCGACCAGTGCGGCGAGACTCTCGCGGTCCTGCTGGCTCATCCGCGCGACGCCCATCCGCGCGGCCATCCCCGCCTGATACCCCGCGAACTCGAGCGTCTGCTCGACGGTCTCTGCCGTGACGGCGGTGACCTCGGTGTATCTGCTCGGGTACATCGTCACGAGCCCGAGACGCTCGAGACGCTGTAACGCCTCTCGCACCGGAGTCCGTGACACATGCAGTTCTTCGGCGACGTCGACATCGCGGATGCGATACCCCGGCTCCAGCACACCGTCGACGATCTGCGCGCCGATGTGCTGAAACACCTCCTCCGCCAAGAGCTGCTTGCTTTCTCGAATACTCGTCATCGAGTTGTTGGTGTTCATGGACTGCCCCCAGTTGCTTTCCAGATCCGGGCTCCCCATGATGTGCCCGGACGGCCACTACATCACGAAGTGGATCGCGATGCCAATAATCCACAGACGAGTTTTCCGACGATCACGCAGGCGCTTGTCGTCGGCGCGTCGTCGCAGGATTGAGTACGGGTGATTCTGTGGTCGGCGAGTGTTGGGACACTCGCCGACCACAGACGATGGCGTGCACGGAGCTGAACTGCGCCCAGTCCCCACAAGGCGGGAACCGCGATCCGCGAAGCGCGGAACCGTGGTTCGGCAGCGCGTCATGCATCGCCGCATCGTCTGTCGCATCGGGACGCGACTGCATCCAGTCTCGGTCACTCCGACCCATATATCGGAATGGGATCCGAGGGCACAGAAAAGGGGACGGATGCGGCGGCATCCGTCCCCTGCGTTGTGGGATCAGCGGTAGTTGATGAACTGCAGGTCGAGATCGAGATCCGCGCCCTTGAGCAGCGCGATCACCGACTGGAGGTCGTCGCGGCTCTTCGACTGCACGCGCAGCTCGTCGCCCTGGATCTGGCTCTTCACGCCCTTCGGACCCTCGTCGCGGATGAGCTTGTTAATCTTCTTCGCGTTCTCCGAGGAGATGCCGTCCTTGAGGGTCGAGACGATGCGGAACTCCTTGCCGCTGGCGAAGGGTTCGCCCGACTCGAGGCTCTTGAGCGAGATGCCGCGCTTGATGAGCTTCGACTGGAAGACGTCGAGAACGGCCTTCGCGCGCTCCTCGGTGCCGGCGATGATCAGGATCTGCTCGCCGCTCCAGGCGATGGAGGCGCCCGTGCCCTTGAAGTCGTAGCGCTGCTCGATCTCCTTGCGCGCCTGGTTCAGGGCGTTCTCGGCCTCCTGGTGATCCACTTTCGAGACGATGTCAAAGGAACTGTCAGCCATACGCAAAGTGTATCGACACCGCCGTTTTCACGCTCGCTTGGAAGCGCTTCCATCGACTCTCACGCACCAATCCGCGGTTACAGCTTGATATCGAAGGGCTTTTGCGTTGCGATTCCCGTCGTTCTCGATGCATACTGTAAGCGCTTGCAGTCCTTGCAGGCCACCAGTACTCAGAGAGGCACACACCAATGAAGGTGAACAAGAGGGGCATCGTCGCCGCCGGCGTCATCGCGATCGTTTCGACTCTTTCCCTGGCCGGTTGCTCGACCGCGACCGACGGCGGCGACGCATCCGAGGGTGAGAACGGCGGCACGCTGACCGTCTGGGTCGACGCCGAGCGCGTCGACGCGCTGCAGAGCGCCGCCGACTCCTACGAGGAGAAGACCGGAGTCAAGGTCGAGCTCGTCGGCAAGTCCGTCGACGACATGAAGGACGACTTCATCCAGCAGGTGCCGACCGGCAAGGGCCCCGATGTGGTCATGGGCGCGCACGACTGGCTCGGAGAGCTCTCGACCAACGGCGTGGTCGCCCCGCTCGAGCTCGGCGACTCGTCGGCCGACTACCTGCCCGTCGCCCTTCAGGCGGCGACCTACGACGGAACCGTCTACATGCTTCCCTACGCGGTCGAGAACATCGCCGTGCTGCGCAACGCCGACATGGTGCCCGCCGCCGCGACGAGCTTCGACGACATGGTCTCGAAGGGCGCGTTCGTCGTCGAGCAGGGCACCGAGGGCAACCCGTACCACCTGTACCCGTTCCAGACGGCGTTCGGCGCTCCGGTCTTCGGCACCGACGACTCGGGCAGCTACGACTCCGCAGATCTGCAGCTCGGCAGCGAGGGCGGAACGGCCTTCGCCGACTGGCTCGCCGCTCAGGGCGCCGCAGGCACGCTGAACACCGACGTCGACGGCGAGATCGCCAAGCAGCAGTTCCTCGACGGCACCGCGTCCTTCTGGCTGACCGGCCCGTGGAACGTCGGCGCCGCAGTCGACGCCGGCATCAACGTCGCGATCGACCCGATCCCCAGCCCCACGGGTGAGACCGCGTCGCCGTTCGCCGGCGTCAAGGGCTTCTTCGTGAGCTCCGAGTCGAAGAACAAGGTCGCCGCGAATGACTTCCTCGTGAACTACATCGGCACTGAAGAGGTGCAGCTCGAGCTGTTCGAGGCCGGCAACATCCTCCCCGCGCTGACGGCCGCCGCCGATTCCGCCGCCTCCGACCCGATCATCGCCGGCTTCCAGGCCGTCGGTGCGGATGCCGTCCCGATGCCCGCGATCCCCGCGATGGGATCGGTCTGGGAGTTCTGGGGCGTGGCCGAGGCCGCGATCATCAACGGCTCCGACCCGGCGTCGACGTGGCAGAAGCTCGTCGACGACGTCACCGCAGCGATCAAGTAAGACACCCAGCACCATCCCTGCCGGGGCGGACCTCGTCCGCCCCGGCAGCTCGACGACGGGGACGAGATGACAGACACCGCCGAGCCCACGGCTCCACTCACCAAGCGCCAGCGCCAGGCCGCCGGCATCGCCGAGGCCGCATCCGGGCCGATCGGCTGGATGCTCCTGAAGATCCTGCTGCTGGCGATCGTCGACGCCATCGCGCTGTATGCGGCGTTCGTCCTCTTCGGGCAGCAGGAGTGGCTGGTGCTCGGCCTGGTCGTGGCCGTCACCGTGCTCGTCAACTACATCTACTTCTCGCGCAAGCGCATCCCCGCGAAGTACCTCACGCCCGGCATCATCTTCCTGATCATCTTCCAGGTGTTCACGCTGCTGTACACCGGGTACATCGGCTTCACCAACTACGGCACCGGCCACAACGGCACGAAGGACCAGGCGATCTCGTCGCTCCTCGCCTCCGCCCAGGAGCGCGTCGAGGACTCCCCGACGTACCCGGTCACGGTCGTCGAGCAGTTCGGCACCTACGGCCTGCTGGTGACCGATCCCGACTCCGGCGACGCGCTGCTCGGCACGGCCGAGCAGCCCCTGGAGGAGGTCGACGCCGAGTTCGACGGCGACCAGGCTGTGGCCGTCGACGGCTGGACCACGCTGCCCCTCGCGAAGGTGTTCACGCTCTCGGAAGAGCTGGAGAAGCTCTCGGTGCCGTTCAGCGACGACCCCAACGACGGCAGCCTGCGTGCGCCCGACGGCCAGAAGGGCTACCTGTACGTCTCGACGCTCGAGTACGACGCGGATGCCGACACCATCACCGACACCACGACCGGCGCGGTGTACTCCGACACGGGGGAGGGGTCGTTCATCGCCGAGGACGGCGCCGAGCTGCTCCCCGGCTGGCAGACCACCGTCGGGTTCGACAACTTCGTGCGCGCGGTCACCGACGACTCCATCCGCGGCCCGCTCATCTCGGTGACGATCTGGACCTTCGTGTTCGCGGTGCTCTCCGTGGCGACGACGTTCTTCCTCGGCCTGCTCCTCGCGCTGGTGTTCAACAACACACGGATGCGCTTCCGCAACGGGTACCGGATCATCCTGATCCTCCCGTACGCATTCCCCGCGTTCCTCTCCGCGCTCGTCTGGGCCGGGATGATGAACGAGAGCTTCGGCTTCATCAACCAGGTGATCTTCGGGGGAGCGGACATCCCCTGGCTCACCGATCCGAACCTCGCGAAGGTCTCGGTGCTGCTGGTGAACCTCTGGCTCGGCTTCCCCTACATGTTCCTCGTCTGCATGGGCGCCCTCCAGGGCATCCCCGAAGACGTCAACGAGGCCGCGGTGATGGACGGCGCCAACCCGTGGCAGGTCTTCCGGCGCATCAAGCTTCCGCTGCTGCTCGTCACGGTGGCGCCGCTGCTGATCTCGTCGTTCGCGTTCAACTTCAACAACTTCAACCTGATCTACATGCTGACCAAGGGCGGGCCGCGGTTCGACGATGTCAGCATTCCGGTCGGGCACACCGACATCCTGATCTCGATGGTCTACAAGGTGGCTTTCACGGGGCAGTCCCGCGACTACGGCCTCGCCTCCGCGTTCACGATCCTGATCTTCATCGTGGTCGCGACGATCTCGATCATCAGCTTCCGCAAGACCAAGGCCCTCGAGGAGCTGAACTGACATGAGCACCACGGACATCGGCACCACCGCCCGCACCGTCGCCGTCGAACAGAACCTCGCGCCGCGTCGCCGCAGCTTCGGCGCATGGTTCGCCGACACCGGATGGCGCCATGTGGTCGCCATCGTCGTCAGCGCCTTCGCGCTGTTCCCGCTGCTGTACGTCGTCTCGGCCTCGCTCAATCCGAGAGGAACACTGACCGGATCGAACCAGCTGTTCTCGGCGTTCGGCTTCGACAGCTACGTGCGCATCCTGAGCGACCCGCAGAACCCCTACGGGCTGTGGTTCCTGAACACGCTCGTCATCGCCGTGGTCACGGGAGCCGTGACGGTGTTCATCGGCGCCCTCGCGGCATACGCCTTCTCGCGCATGCGCTTCGCGGGTCGCCGCATCGGCCTCGTCACGATCGTCGTCGTGCAGATGTTCCCGCAGCTCCTCGCCGTGGTCGCGATCTTCCTGCTGATGTCGACGCTGGGGGACTGGTTCCCCGCGATCGGACTGAACACGCACACGGGGTTGATCCTCGTCTACCTCGGCGGCGCGCTCGGGGTGAACACCTATTTGATGTACGGGTTCTTCAACACCCTGCCGATGGAGCTCGATGAAGCGGCGCGCATCGACGGCGCCGGACACGCGCGCATCTTCTTCACGATGATCCTGCCGCTGGTCGCGCCGATCCTCGCGGTCGTCGCGCTGCTGTCGTTCATCGGCACGGTGAACGAGTACGTGATCGCGAGCGTCATGCTCGTCGATGTCGAGCAGCAGACCCTGGTGGTCGGTCTCACCAAGCTCGTCGCCAACCCTCGATACGCGGACTGGTCGGCCTTCTCGGCCGGCGCGGTGATGGCCGCCATCCCGGTGATGATCCTGTTCCTGTTCCTGCAGCGGTACATCGTCGGCGGACTGACCGCGGGCGCCACGAAGGGCTGATCCGCGATCATGGTCGCAGCGTTCGCGGCGTTGCGATCACCCGTCGTGCGACGGCGGCCGTAGCGTGTTGGCATGACGCGTGTGGCCGGGCGGAACGTGGCGATCAGCTGGGTCGCCGGAGTGCTGTGCGCGGGCGTGATCGGCGCTCTCGTCTGGTTCTCGATGCCGATCGTGCCGGTCGTCGCATCGTTCGTCGGCGACACCCTCCGTTCGACGCTTCCCTAGCGATCACGGGCTGCACGACACGTCGGCACGCCTCCCTCGGGGTGCGGTCGGGCGGCGGTAATCTCGCAATGCACACATCCGATGAGAGGCGCACCCCCATGAGTGACCCCGAGGTTCCCCAGCCCGAGCGGCCGAAGGACGTCAACGACGTCGTCGACAGCGCGAACGCTGGACTCGACGCCGCCGCCGCAGCGGGTGCAGGCGTGCATGGCACGCCCGCGGACGCTGCGCACGACACGTCGGCTCCGACACCTGCCCAGCCCGCCGTCGACCCGGATCTCGCCGCGTTCGAAGCCGCCGAGAAGGATCACCCCGGCACCTTCGCGACGCCCGAGCTCAACGACCCGAAGTACCTCGACGCAGACGACACGACGACGTCGCGGAACACGGATGCCGACACGACGAAGTCGTTCGGCACGGATGCGGACGCACCCCCCGCCTACACGCCGCCGGTCGCGCACGAGCAGTCCGCTCTCGCCGGAGCCGCGTACTCGTCGGCCGACCACACCGAGACCCGGATCGTCCCGTCCGAGCCTGCCGCCGCCGAACCGGTCATCGCGCCGGTCCAGCAGCAGCCGATCTTCGTCCAGGCTCCCGAGCCGCCCCGCGAGCGGGGAAACCGCGGCACCGCCGGTGCGATCGGTCTGCTCGCGACCGTCGCCTTCGCGATCCTCTACCTGGGTGCGACGCTCGGCCTTCGTGCCGTCGCGGGTGACATCACGGGCGAGAACATCGGCGAAGCGGCTCTCGCTCCGCTGATGACCTGGGGCTTCTGGGTCCCCGTCGTGGTGTTCTTCCTCGGCTTCTGGCTTCTCGGAGCGTTCATCAACCGCGGACGCTGGGGACTCTGGGTGGTCTTCGGCATCATCGTCGGGCTCATCGCCTACGGCGGACACATCCTCGGTGCTCTCTTCGAGGCGCCGTTCTGGCTGCTCACGGCTCGGGAGGGGAGCGAGCTCATCGGAGCCCAGCTCTTCCACCCGCTCGCCATCGCGGCGTTCGTCTTCGGCCGTGAGCTGACCATCTGGTTCGGCGCGTGGGTTGCCCGCAGCGGGGCGCGCAAGACCGAGCTGAACGCCGAGGCGCAGCGTGAGTACGAGCGCACGCTCGAGGCCGGTCCGACGCTCTCGAGGTAATCACGAACATGTCATCGCCGAACCCCCGTGGACCCGCGTCCCCGGGGGTTTCGGCCATCCTGGCTCTGGTTCTCGCCACGATCAGCTTCTTCGCCCTGGCGGTGTTCGGCCTCGGCGCGCTGAGCGTGGCCACCGACCGGGACATCATCGCCGTCCCTGGCCTGGGGCAGGTGCCCGGAGCGGTCGGGATGCTCGCGGCGGTGGTGGCGTTCGCGCTGTCGCTCTGGGGGTCGCTGCGGCGATCGCATCCGTCGTTCCTCGCGGCGCCCGCCGTCGCGCTGGCCACGGCGCTCGCGCATCTGGTCGTCGTCTGGATCGCGGTCGCGGTCGCGAGCGGTGACCTGATCGTCGCGACGGTCGTCGCGGGCGATCTCGTCCGTGGCGGGGCGAGCGCGGTGCTGTTGGCCGCCGGGGCCATCGCCGCCTGGGGCGGCATCGCGCTGCGCCGCACGCGCGCGCAGCAGCCGCAGTGGCCCTGGGAGCGCGACGACGAGGAATGACGCCCCGCCGTCGAGACGAAATCTCGGCAGCAGCGGTGCACGCGCCGTACGCTCTACGTGTGGAGCGCTCGTTGGAGACGCAGGTCGACCAGGCCGTCGAGGCCTGGTTGCGGTGGGTGCCGCGCTGGGAGCCGGCGACCCATCGTGGTCGGGTCGCGCCCTGTCGGCGTTGCCTGGGCTCGCCGATCCTGTCGGCGGCGGGCATCGGCTCGAACACGCCGCACGGCGTGCAGCACGGCCTCTCGACCCGGATCAAGACGATCGTCGACCATGCCGTGGCCGAGTACACCGCAAGAAACCTCCCGATGCTCCAGCGCGAGCTCGACCAGCAGGCCGCACGGAACCGGGCGCGCAGCTACCGTCCGGCCGACGGGCTGGATCCGGAGTTCGACGGACTCCCGCTCGATCCTGAGCCGGTCCCCGGTGCGCCGTTCCTCTTCACGATCGCGGGACTGGCGGACGAGGCGGTCGACGATCTGCCGCCGTTGCCGCCGCTGAGCGACGAGGCGAAGGTGGCGCTGCGACAGGAGGTGGCCCTCGCCGACGAGTACGCGAACATGGTCGGCCGTGAGATCTGCGGCATCCTGCTGCGCCACCGCATCTACATCCAGGCCGCGATCTCGCAGCATGTCGAGCCGCAGATCGAGGCGCTGCTCGCCGAGCTCACCGATTCGCTCGACTCCCCGTTCGACTCGGACCAGGCCTAGCGACCGCCGCTGAGCGGCCTTCATTTGACCACCACGTTACGCGGCATTACACTTGATCAGGTGTGTGCACGTCTCGACGTGCGCGCTGGGCGTCGGCACCATGCCGGTCCGCCCCCACGGCATACCCACCACCACAAAGGCTCGTCGATTCCGGCGTGCCGGTGGGTCACTGATGTGAAACCCATCACGCTGTCACCGTGCAGCACTATGAGGAGAGAACGTGCCAACCATTCAGCAGTTGGTTCGCAAGGGTCGCTCGCCCAAGGTCTCGAAGACCAAGGCGCCTGCACTCAAGTCGAACCCGCAGCAGGCCGGGGTCTGCACCCGCGTCTACACCACCACCCCGAAGAAGCCGAACTCGGCGATGCGCAAGGTCGCTCGTGTGAAGCTCCGCAACGGCACCGAGGTCACCGCCTACATCCCCGGTGAGGGTCACAACCTCCAGGAGCACTCGCTGGTGCTCGTCCGTGGAGGCCGTGTCAAGGACCTCCCCGGTGTCCGTTACAAGATCGTCCGTGGCGCCCTGGACACCCAGGCCGTCAAGAACCGTAAGCAGGCTCGCAGCCGCTACGGCGCAAAGAAGGGCTGAGTCCAATGCCTCGTAAGGGTCCCGCCCCCAAGCGTCCCGTCGTCAACGACCCGGTATACGGCGCTCCGATCGTCAGCCAGCTGGTCAACAAGATCCTGGTCGACGGCAAGAAGTCCCTCGCCGAGTCGATCGTCTACAACGCCCTCCGTGGCGTCGAGGCGAAGAACGGTCAGGACGCCGTCGCCACTCTGAAGAAGGCGCTCGACAACGTGCGCCCGACTCTCGAGGTCAAGAGCCGCCGCGTCGGTGGCTCGACCTACCAGGTTCCGGTCGAGGTCAAGCCGCACCGCGCGAACACCCTCGCGCTGCGCTGGCTCGTCAGCTACGCCAAGGGTCGTCGTGAGAAGACGATGACCGAGCGTCTCCAGAACGAGATCCTCGACGCGTCGAACGGTCTCGGTGCAGCGGTCAAGCGCCGCGAGGACACGCACAAGATGGCCGAGTCGAACCGCGCGTTCGCTCACTACCGCTGGTAAACAGCTTCGCCCGCCCCCGATCACACATCAGGGGCGGGCACCCCCCTCTTCGCAGTACGACTGCACAAAAGATAAGGACACTCCTGTGGCACAAGACGTGCTCACCGACCTGAGCAAGGTTCGGAACATCGGCATCATGGCTCACATCGATGCTGGCAAGACCACCACGACCGAGCGCATCCTGTTCTACACGGGCGTCAACCACAAGCTCGGCGAGACCCACGACGGTGCCTCGACCACCGACTGGATGGAGCAGGAGAAGGAGCGCGGCATCACGATCACGTCTGCCGCCGTGACCTGCTACTGGAACAAGAACCAGATCAACATCATCGACACCCCCGGTCACGTGGACTTCACGGTCGAGGTGGAGCGCTCGCTCCGCGTCCTCGACGGTGCTGTCGCCGTCTTCGACGGCAAGGAGGGCGTCGAGCCCCAGTCCGAGACCGTGTGGCGTCAGGCCGACAAGTACAACGTCCCCCGCATCTGCTTCGTCAACAAGATGGACAAGCTCGGCGCGGACTTCTACTTCACCGTCGACACCATCATCAACCGCCTCGGCGCCAAGCCGCTGGTCATCCAGCTGCCCATCGGTGCGGAGAACGACTTCATCGGCGTCGTCGACCTCGTCGAGATGCGCGCGCTCGTCTGGGCGGGTGACTCCAAGGGTGACGTCACCATGGGTGCCTCCTACGAGATCCAGGAGATCCCGGCCGACCTCAAGGAGAAGGCCGACGAGTACCGTCAGCAGCTCCTCGAGACCGTCGCCGAGACCGACGACGCGCTGCTCGAGAAGTTCTTCGGTGGCGAGGAGCTGACCGTCGCCGAGATCAAGGGCGCGATCCGCAAGCTCACCGTGGCTTCCGAGATCTACCCGGTCCTCTGCGGTTCCGCGTTCAAGAACCGTGGCGTGCAGCCGATGCTGGATGCCGTCGTCGACTACCTCCCGAACCCGCTCGACGTGGGTTCGATCGAGGCGCACGACCCCAAGGACTACGACACGATCATCGAGCGTCACCCCGACGCGAAGGACCCGTTCGCGGCTCTCGCGTTCAAGGTCGCCGTGCACCCGTTCTTCGGTCGCCTGACCTACGTCCGCGTCTACTCGGGACAGCTCGACTCCGGCGCTGCGGTCATCAACTCGACAAAGGGCAAGAAGGAGCGCATCGGGAAGATCTTCCAGATGCACGCCAACAAGGAGATCCCGGTTCCCTCGGTCACCGCCGGCAACATCTACGCCGTCATCGGTCTGAAGGACACCACCACCGGTGACACCCTCACCGACCCGGCCTCGCCGGTCGTCCTCGAGTCGATGACGTTCCCCGAGCCCGTCATCGAGGTCGCGATCGAGCCGAAGACCAAGGCCGACCAGGAGAAGCTGGGTGTCGCCATCCAGAAGCTCGCTGAAGAGGACCCGACCTTCCGCACGGAGCTCAACCCCGAGACCGGTCAGACGACCATCAAGGGCATGGGCGAGCTGCACCTCGACATCCTCGTCGATCGCATGAAGCGCGAGTTCAACGTCGAGGCCAACGTCGGCAAGCCGCAGGTGGCGTACCGCGAGACGATCCGCAAGGGCGTCGAGAAGTACGACTACACGCACAAGAAGCAGACCGGTGGATCGGGTCAGTTCGCGAAGATCCAGTTCAACATCGAGCCGCTCGACCTCGACGACGAGAAGACGTACGAGTTCGTCAACGCGGTCACCGGTGGTCGCATCCCGCGTGAGTACATCGGCTCGATCGATGCCGGCTTCCAGGACGCGATGAACGTCGGCGTGCTCGCCGGATACCCCATCGTGGGTGTCAAGGCGACCATCGTCGATGGTGCTGCTCACGACGTTGACTCCTCGGAGATGGCGTTCAAGATCGCAGGATCGATGGGCATGAAGGAAGCCCTTCGTCGGGCGAACCCGGCGCTGCTCGAGCCGCTCATGGCGGTCGAGGTGCGTACTCCCGAGGAGTACATGGGCGACGTCATCGGCGACCTGAACTCGCGTCGTGGCCAGATCCAGTCGATGGAGGACGCCGCAGGCGTCAAGGTCGTCCGTGCACACGTCCCGCTGTCCGAGATGTTCGGCTACATCGGCGACCTGCGCTCGAAGACCTCGGGCCGCGCCGTCTACTCGATGGAGTTCAACAGCTACGCTGAGGTTCCCCGCGCTGTGGCCGACGAGATCGTCCAGAAGCACCAGGGCGGCGGCGAGTAACACTTTCCTGGGAGCCGGGTTCACGCCCGGCTCCCAGGTCCCCTACAACTTCACATTCCCTCTCTACTAAACTGAGAACCTAACCCGTAGAGATCCGGTCGCAATCCAGTGCCCGGTGACCTCTACACGACGTCCTGAGGAGGACCAAGTGGCTAAGGCCAAGTTCGAGCGGACCAAGCCGCACGTCAACATCGGAACCATCGGTCACGTCGACCACGGCAAGACCACGCTCTCCGCAGCGATCTCGAAGGTGCTTGCTGACAAGTACCCCTCCGACACGAACGTGCAGCGCGACTTCGCTTCCATCGACTCGGCGCCGGAAGAGCGCCAGCGTGGAATCACCATCAACATCTCGCACATCGAGTACGAGACCCCGAAGCGCCACTACGCGCACGTTGACGCTCCCGGCCACGCCGACTACGTCAAGAACATGATCACCGGTGCTGCTCAGATGGACGGCGCGATCCTCGTGGTCGCCGCCACCGACGGCCCGATGGCTCAGACGCGTGAGCACGTGCTGCTCGCCAAGCAGGTCGGCGTCCCCTACCTGCTCGTCGCACTGAACAAGGCCGACATGGTCGACGACGAGGAGATCCTGGAGCTCGTCGAGCTCGAGGTCTCCGAGCTGCTCGCCTCGCAGGGCTTCGCCGAGGACGCTCCTGTCGTCCGCGTCTCCGCTCTGAAGGCACTCGAGGGTGACGAGAAGTGGACCCAGTCCATCCTCGACCTCATGGAGGCCGTCGACAACAACGTTCCCGACCCCGTGCGCGACAAGGACAAGCCGTTCCTCATGCCCGTCGAGGACGTCTTCACGATCACCGGTCGTGGAACCGTCGTCACCGGCCGCGCCGAGCGTGGCACGCTGGCCATCAACTCCGAGGTCGAGATCGTCGGACTCCGTCCGACTGTCAAGACCACGGTCACGGGTATCGAGATGTTCCACAAGCAGCTCGACGAGGCATGGGCCGGCGAGAACTGTGGTCTCCTGCTCCGTGGCACGAAGCGTGAGGACGTCGAGCGCGGTCAGGTCATCGTCAAGCCGGGTTCGGTCACGCCGCACACCGACTTCGCCGGTACCGCGTACATCCTGTCCAAGGATGAGGGTGGGCGTCACAACCCGTTCTACACGAACTACCGCCCGCAGTTCTACTTCCGCACCACCGACGTCACCGGCGTCATCACGCTGCCCGAGGGCACCGAGATGGTCATGCCCGGCGACACCACCGACGTGACGGTCGAGCTGATCCAGCCGATCGCCATGGAGGAGGGCCTCGGCTTCGCCATCCGTGAGGGTGGACGCACCGTCGGCGCCGGTACGGTCACGAAGATCATCAAGTAAGCATCTGCTTTCTCGCACAGGGGTCGGGCCTTCGGGTCCGGCCCCTGTGTCGTACCCGGGGCAGTGGGCCTCGGGGCGGTTTCTCGGTGACTTCGCGGCGAGATGCGATCGACGATCGATAGCATGGCCCGAGTCTGTCCGCAGGCGTCGTCGCCCGGCCCCGGGCATGAGAGGAACGCGACCATGACACAGATCCACGTGGGACCGCCGCCTCCGCGAAGCCATGCGCGGCTGTGGATCTCGACGCTGCTGCTCATCGTCTACTCCGCCTTCGTGCTGCTGGTGACGATGTGGCCGCAGCCCGAGCAACTCGAATTCGACAGCATCGCCGGGCGGGTGCTCCGCGCACTGCACAACCTCGGGGTGCCCGAGCGGTTCGGCTACAACGAGCTGGAGTTCGTCGCCAACATCGGCATGTTCGTGCCGCTCGGATTCCTGCTCGGACTCGCGCTCGCGCGCAAGGCCTGGTGGCTCGCGATCTTCCTGCTGCCGGCTTTCTCCGGAGCGATCGAGTTCACGCAGGGCATCGCCCTGGACGAGCGCGTGTCTACCGTTCTCGACGTGCTGTCGAACACGGTCGGCGGGTACCTGGGGCTGCTGCTCGCGATGATCCTGAGGGCGATGATCCACGCCAGAGATCGCACCATGATCGAACGCGAGCTGTGGGAGCGTCGCGCTGCCGCGGCCGAACTGCAGCGCCAGAATGAGGCTCGAGCCACAGCGCGCTCGGCAGAGGGAGCACGGCGTGCTGCGGTGTGGGCGGAGGAGCCCGACCCGGTGACCCGCGTCTTGGACGCGGACTTCTGGGAGACGGGCGACGCTCCTACGGTGCGGATTCCTGTCTGAGGCGCGAGCAGGCGTCAGGTCGAGTCGTCGGAAATCTCGGACGGTCACCGTTCTGACCGATATTCTCCAGGACTGTAGGCTGATCACAGCCGTATCCGGTGCAGCCGCGCCACCCCCTGACCGTCGATCGAAGTTGCTGGCCCGCGCCCGTGGGCTCTGAAGGAGTTTTATGTCCCGCTACACGGGTCGCGATATCGCGTCTGCCGCCGTGTTCCTCGTGGGGGGCAGCATCGCCGCCACCCTCGCGCTCGTGGGGTTGACCGACTGGGCGGTCGCCGTGGTCGCCATCCTGGCTGCACTGATCGGCGTGTTCGCCCAGCTTCAGTTCGCCAGTCGACGAGGCGCCATCCGCCGGCTGGGCCAGCTCTCCCGCTCGGCCCGCACCGCAGCGGATCAGACGGCGGACGTCGCACGAGGTCTCGTCTCCGACATCTCACTCAGCCGGAGGGAACTCTCAGCTGTGAAGTCGGAGGTGGCCGGCGTGCAGAGCGAGCTCGCCGCGCTGCGCGAGTCTCTCGAGAAGCAGGTCGCGTCCGCCGCGCCCGCGCTCCCGAAAGCGAGCGAGCAGCGGACAGCGAAGGCCGTCACCGCACCGGCCCCTGTCGCCACGAAGCAGGTCAGTGCCCAGACCTCGGCGACCAAGAAGTCGATCGGACTCGTCGGATTCTTCGGTCACGGCAACTACGGTGATGAGCTGTTCGTCGATGTCTTCCAGCAGTTCCTCGCTCCGACGTTCGACATCCAGATCATCCCTGACCTCGAGCGCCAGCCCTACTTCAGCCGTCCCGTGGAGGAGAAGGTCGCTGAGGTCGATGCCATCGTGATGGGCGGCGGCGATCTCGTCCAGCAGTGGAACACCGACCCGCGCTACTTCGATCGCACCTACCTCCAGAAGCCGTTCTACGTGGCCGGAGTGGGAGTGCCGATCTATCACGGCTCCGAGAAGCACAAGGAGAAGCCGCACATCATCAACCGTCTGCGGAGCTTCTTCGGCCACGAGAACGTTCAGCTGATCGGGATGCGCGACGATTTCGGTGCGAACTGGATCCGCGAGAAGCTCGAGCCCACCGCACCGGTGACGAGTGAGCCGGACATCGTCTGCTCGCTCGACCTGCCCGAGGTGACGAAGCCCGCAGGGCAGCCCATTCTCGGAATCGTCACGCGCCAGCGGCGCGTCGACACGCCTGACGACTACACGAAGCTCGAAGAGCTGGCCGCACACGCGAAGCGGCGTGGATTCCGCATTCGTCACATCATCCTCGGCACGGGTTCGGTGGGCGAGCGCGACTTCGCGAACGCTCCGGCGCTTCAGGTCGAGGACAAGGAGGTCGTGCACTCCGAGGACCTCGACGTCCTGACCCGCGCGATCGGCGAGTGCACCGTGCTCGCGAGCATGAAGTTCCACGGGACAGTCGTCGCGACCATGTACGGCGTGCCGTCGATCGTCCTGGTGCCCACGAACAAGAACCGCGCGTTCATGGAGCGCATCGGGCGGAGCGAGCTCGTCGCGGCTCACCACTCCGACAAGCTGATCGAGATCTTCGGTGAGACAGGCCCCGCTCCGATCGATCCGCAGCAGGTGGCTATGCTGCGCGAGAGGTCCACGGCCTTCATGAACCGTCTCCGCGACCAGCTGATCGAGGAAGTCGAGCACTCCGGCTCCGCGTGACATGAGGCGCGCACGGCCCAGGATCGAAGGTCGGGTCCATCCCGACGTCGGCCCTGGGCCGAGCGAAATGGCAGTAGAGGATATCGGGGGAGATGGATATCAGATGAGCACCGAATCACAGTCAGGCACACCGGTCGCGCGATCGCCCTACCGGGGGCGGCCTGGTCGTACTTTCTGGAAGAAGTCCATCTCGGGTCGAGATGTCACCGACCTGCAGGGCATCTACACGAAGAAGTTCGAGATCGATCCGAGCTCCTCCGTGGCTACCGCGGGCAGCTGTTTCGCACAGCACATCTCCCGGTACCTGCGCGGGGCCGGCTACAACGTCGTGGACGCCGAGCCCGGACCCGGCAACGTCGACGTCGAACTGCTGCGAGAGCACGGCTACGGCGTCTACTCCGCCCGCTACGGCAACATCTACTTCGTCCGGCAACTGCTGCAGCTCGCCCAGGAGGCGTTCTCCGGCTCCGTGCGCGAGGACATCGCCTGGCAGCGGGGCGATCGCTGGTTCGACGCACTCCGTCCTGCCGTCGAGCCCGAGGGCCTCGCCAGTGCTGCACACGTGGAACGACAGCGCGCCGAGCACATCGTCGCAGTGAGATCGGTCCTCACGGACTCCGATGTCCTCGTCTTCACGCTGGGGCTCACGGAGGGATGGGAGGATGTCCGATCCGGAACGATCTACCCGACCGCTCCCGGCACCATCGCGGGCGATTACGATCCTGACCGTTACCGGTTCCACAATTTCACCGTCTCCGAGATCGTGCAGGACTTCACCGAGTTCCGCACCCTCGTGCGGACCGTGAACCCCGGCATCAAGTTCCTGCTGACGGTTTCGCCCGTCCCGCTCGCCGCGACCGCAACCGACGACAACGTCCTGGTCGCCACCACCTACTCCAAAGCCGTACTGCGTGCAGCGGCGGGGATGCTGGCATCGGAATTCGATGACATCGACTACTTCCCGTCCTACGAGATCGTCACCTCCCACGCGCCCGGCAATGAGCCGTTCGACGAGACCGGGCGAAACGTGCGGCCCGAGACTGTCGAGAAGGTGATGGCCTACTTCCTGTCCGAGCATGTGGCGCGAGGCGCCGAGGCGGACGCGGATGCAGATGCCGAACACCCGGTCGCCCCTCCGGCGTCCCCCGAGGCCGCCGGCCGGAATCCGAAGTCGGCCGACTATGAGGCCGTCGACGAGCGCGTCTTCTGCGAGGAAGCGATTCTGGAGGCTTTCGCCGATGAGGATTGAATTCGTGGGGAACTCCCACCTGGGAACCATCGCGCCCGCGCTGACGAAGGCGCGAGGCGATCGAGATGTCGCGCACTTCATCTCGCGAACGTACGGGACTGTCGATGCGGTCGTCGTCAGCGACTCGGGCACGGTCGAGCTCCCTTTCATCAAGCTGGAGGATCCGCCGCGATACGGCGCGGAGATCGATGTGCGACGCGCCGACGCCGTCGTCGCGGTCGGCCTCAACTTCTCCTTGGTCCAGATGGTCAAGCTCTGGCAGAGCTTCGCTCCCGTCGACGCCGTCGGAGACTACGGAGTGCCGTCGCTCAGCGACGCGGTCTGGAACGCGTATGTCGATGCGGCGTTCGACCAGATCTTCATGGCGCGCCTCACCCGACTGCTGGTGGACGTCGGAGCCGCGCAGGTGATCGTGATTCCGCAACCTGCTCCTGCGGAGTGGGTGTCTTCGAGAGACGGCGAGACGTTCGCACTGTACGGGCGCCTGGCGTCGAGCGGCGACTGGAACAGAGTGCGCTCGGACTTCGCGCGACAGGTGCGTCGGCTCGAGGACGAGGGTGTGCGGGTGTTCTCACAGCCCGGCCCGACTCTCACCGCCGACGGTTTCACCGAGAACGTCTACGCGATGGGCGATCCCTCCGACACCGGAGCCGATTCGTTCTATTCCCGTGGAGATTTTTACCACATGAACAGGTCTTTCGCCGCCGCGCTCGCGACCGGATTCTACGATTGGCTCGGTGAGCCGGGCCAATCGCCGGCGAGTGGCGACCCGATGAAGGCAGGATCGTGACAGCCACGAGCGGAGCTCTGCTGACCCGTCTCGGAGGCATCGACGTCCTCTCGTGGAACCCGCTGCGAACGGCCGAGGGCGAACCCGGCGGCCGTCTGGTCAACAACTTCGGAGATCTGCTCGGACCTCTGCTGGTGGAGCGGATACTCGGTGACCCGAGCATGAGGGCGTCTTCGACGGGGACCTCCGAGGCACCGGTGCTGATCACGATCGGTTCGGTGCTTCACTTCGCACCGGAGGGCGCGGTCGTCTGGGGCACCGGGGTGAACTTCAAACTCGCATCCAAGCTGCCGCCCCACTTCGAGACGCTCGACATCCGCAGCGTTCGGGGTCCCCACTCCGCCCGTCTCATCACGGCCAAGGGGTGCAGGGTGCCGGCCGTGTTCGGCGATCCTGCGCTTCTGCTCCCGCGGTTCATGCCGGAGCTGAGAAGCTGGGGCCGTACCGGAGCGGGCGGGATGCTCATCGCCCCGAACCTCAACGACTTCGAAGAGATGTCGCAGACCGCGACCTCGCTCGGCTACACAGTGCTCGATCCGAGAGCGCCGTTGAACGCAGTGCTCCGGACGATCGCCGGGAGCGGCTTCGTCGTGGGGAGTTCGCTGCACGCCATCGCGATCGCGGATTCGCTCGGCATCCCGGCCCGCTTCGTGGTGTCCGCCGCCGAGGGAGCACTCAAGTACCGCGACTATCTGGCGGGAACCGGTCGGCCGCTCACGAGGATCTCGGGGGACATCTCCGCTGCCATCGACCTCGGCGGACACACGGCGCCGGACGTCGACCTCGACGCCCTGCTCTCCGCATTCCCACACGACCTGTGGGGTCGTGCATCGTCGTCCGCGCGACCCGCCGTCTTCGACGACCGCGACGTCATTCTCGCGGCGTGGGCCGACGTGGGTGTCGCGTCGGGACCCGACGAATCCGGGAGCCGTGACCACTTCGTGCAGGAGGTGTTCCCTCATGTCGTCGAGGCGGGCCGCGCCCTGATCGAGGGCGATGACGGGACGGTCCGCTCCGTGTCTCGTCGTGCATTCGACGGCAGCTTCGCGGAAGCGCACGCATACCGACTCGCGCTGGTGCCCGGACTCGAGCACACGGACCTGTCGACGGCCGATGCAGGCCTGCTCGCGGCGCTCGACGGAGGGGACCCCGACAGATTCCTCCGCGCACTCTGGCTCGAGCGCGAAGGGCCGCACGCGCTGATGCGAGCTGTGCGCTCGGCTGAGGGGCTGCACGTCCTCTCGATAGCCCTGCGCGTGGGGACCCCCACCAACGAGGTGTCCGCCATCGAGGTGGTCTGTCAGGATGACGCCGGCAGGGAGAGCACCGCCGACCTGCCCGTCTTCGCGATGTACCACCGCCAATGGTCGATCGACCTCACCGCATCCGTCGCCATGGGCTCGGAGGTCGAGATCGATTCGGTCATCGTCCGCGTGACCCACGCGGACGGGTCATCCTCGCAGATCCCCGTCATGCGGGGGACCCAGGACCAGAGCACCCTCGTGGGGTACCCGTCGCTCGCGGACTCCGTGCCGTGGCGGGAAGCCGGTGCCGACATCAGTCTTCAGAATGGGACATTCACAGCGTGAGCGGAAAAATCCACGTCTTCCCCGCCTGGGCGCAGAATCCGTATCTGAACATGCTCTATGTCGGGGCACGCTCGGAAGGATGGCGCGTCGAGGGGTCCAAGACCATCGAGACGCTGGTCGACGCTCTGCCCGGCCTGACGGACGGCGACATCTTCCACATCCACTGGACGAGTCCCATCGTGAACTCGGACGGCACTCGTGACATCGCAGAGCGCTCCCTCAAGCGCTTCGCGGGGATCCTCCTGAGGCTGCGCAAGGCGGGCGTGCGGATCATCTGGACCGTCCACAACACGCTGGCTCACAACACCCCGTATCCGGACCTGGAGGTCAAGCTGGCGCGCCTCCTCGCGGAGCGCGCCGATCGGATCATCCAGCTGAACGCCAGCACCAGCGAGGCCGTCTCGGAGTTCTACGATCTCCCACCCGAGAAGATCGTCACCCTGAGGCACGCCAGCTATGCGGGTATCTACTCCGACCCGCCCTCCCAGGACCAGGCCCGTGAGCTTCTCGGGATACCGTCGTCCGCATCGGTGGTCGGATTCGTCGGGCAGATCCGCGGATACAAGGGCATCCCGACCCTGCTGCGCGCGGTGGGGAAGGCGTCATCCCACGTCGACGATCTCGTTCTGGTGCTCGCCGGAAAGACGGCACCCGAGGAGATCGCTCTGATCGAACGGGAGCTGCCGACGGGCGTGCCGACCGTGCGACGGCACTCGTTCATCAGCGACGCGAACATCTCGGCGTGGTTCGCGGCGTGCGACGTGCTGGTCTTCCCCTATGAGCGCGTGCTCAACTCCGGCAGCGTCCTGCTCTCGGCGACGTTCGCGCGACCGTGCATCCTGCCCGCCGAGCCTCATCTCATCGCGGAGTACGGCGCGCAGCCGTGGGTGACCTTCTACGACACCCGGCGCGATCCCGTGTCTGCCCTGGCGGACACGATCGCGGCTGCCTTCCCCGTGAGGGAGGACGTGCGAGCTGCGGCGACGCGATTCGCATCCGAATACTCGACGCTGCACATGGCCTGGGACTATGTGTCGATCATCGAGGACCTGACCGACTCTTCCACGCAGACCACGGAGGTGCCATGAACGAGGTCGCTGATCTGAGCGTGGTCGTCATCTTCCCCGAATCGCCCATGCATGTGAGCGACCTCCTGTGGTCGACCCTGCGAGAGGATTCCCCGACCCTGGACGTCGTCGTCGTCGTCGACGGGCGCAGCAGCCCGGACGTCGCGTCGGTCGTGCGCACGGCGGCGCGCTCTGATGCGCGTGTTCACGTGATCGACGCGGACAGCGCACGGGGGCGAAGCGCAGCGCTCGCCGCTGCTCTCGAGCGCTGCTCAGCCTCCTGGGTGACGGTCGCGGATGCCGACGGGCTCTCGATCCGGGGCGGCTACCGAGCCTTGGTCGCCAGCCTGCAGGCGTCCGGATCGGACATGGCTGTCGGAACCGCGGAGTCGATCGCCAAGCACCGCTACCGGATCGGTCGTGCAGTCGACGGCGCGCTCGACACGGACGCGACGAGCATCCTGCTGGAGGACCGGCCCGGCCTGGTCTCGGATGACATCCTGTGCGGCAAGGTGATGCGGCGCGATCTGATCCGTTCGCTCGTGCACGCGGAGGATCCGTGGCTCGAGGAGCTTCTCGTAGCCCGGCTGTATCTGGCTGCGGGCCGCGTCGATATCGTCTCGCGTTCCGTCGTCTTCTGCCGGGAACGTCCGAGCAAGAGCCCGGCTGCACCGATGTCCTCGCGCTGGGTCACGGACGAATCTCGCATCTGGGCTGCGCTCGCCGCTGCTCCGCTGGCAGTGCGCCAGTCGTATGCCCGCGAGGTGATCTCCCGTGACGTGCTGAACCCGAAGGCGCTCGATCTCCTCGCCGCCGGTCAGGAACGACCCGATGCGAAGGCTCTCGTCTACGATCTCGCGCGAGACCTCTCGACGACCTCGTTGTCGAATCTGACGATCTGGAAGCGCTGGCAGCTCGCGCTGATCGCGATGGGCCATGCTGCCCTGGTGGACGTCGCACGGCCCGATGGCCGCCCCATCGGGGTCGACGACGTGCCGAGCTTCGATTCGACCCCCCTGCTCGTCGACGCCTGGGCCCCGCTCGGGCTGCGCGGGGAGGAGGACCTCCGGGACGCGTTCATCGAGCGATTCGTGTCGCGACCCGGGGCGACATCGGGGGAACCCGACACCGACTCCGATGCCATCGACATCTCCGTCATCATCCCCACCTACAACGTGGTCCACTACGTGGACGAGCTCCTCGAGAGCATCCGAGCCTCCGTGGGCGTCAGGATCGAGATCATCGTCGTCGACGACGGGTCGACGGACGGGACTCAGGACAGAGTCCTCGCGCATCAGCGCGCGGACCCCCGGGTGCGTCTGGTGAGGTCTCCCGGGGCGGGCGGCGGCCAGGCGCGCGACGCCGGGATCGAGCTCGCCCGCGGAAAGTATCTCGCGTTCGCCGACGGTGATGACGTCGTCCCGCCACGCGCGTACGCGCACCTGCTGTCGCTCGCGCGCAGGTCGGATCCGGATGTCATCAACGGCAGCTATCTGAAGTTCTTCACGACCTCGACGTGGGACGCGGGCACCGGCTTCAATCAGGCCTATGCGCTCCCTCTCGAGAACGTCACGATCGAGACCCACCCCCAGCTGGTCAGGCACCGGGCGGTGTGGAACCGTCTCATCCGGCGCGAGCACTGGCAGCAGACCGCATTCCCCTTTCCCGGGGTTCCGCGATCGAACGACATCGTCGCGATGACGAGCGTCCTCTTGAGCGCGCGATCGATCGCGGTGTCCCCGCTGCCGGCGTACGTCTACAGAGACCGTCCGGGCGGGGGCTCCATGACCTCGCGCGCGGGCTCGACGGATTACACGGTGAGCTACTTCAGCGAAGAGGCGACGTGCGCCGCGCTGGTCCAGCAACGCGAGTCGGCGCCGGTGACCCGCGAGTACTGGGCGATGGTGCTCAACGCCGACGCCTGGCAGAACATCGGCAAGTTCCTCGAGCGTCGCTCCGGCGACCGCGCCGAGGACCGTCGGGTCGCGGAACAGATCGCGAAGCTGCTCTCGCGTGCGCCCCGCAACGAGCTCCGCAGACTGAAAGCAGAGAACCAGGTCGTCTGGGCGCTCGCCGCGGACGGTCGATTCAACGAGGCGCGGATCATGCTGCGCGCCGAGAAGTCGGCATCCACGCTGAACGCCGACCAGCTCATCCGTGCGCTGTCGGCTGCCGAGGCGCTGCCGACGATCCCTCGGGCCACGATCGACAGCCTCTCACTGAAATACCTGATGCGCCGGTTCATCAGTGATCCGTCATGGCGGACCGATGCCTTCTCGCCGGCCCTGCCGGTGCTGCGGAGACGTCTTCTGGATCCGAACGTCCCCCTTGCTGTCGTTCCCCACAGTCTGGAAGAACGGCTCGCGGGTGCCATCGTCGAGTCAGATGACGTCGACCTCGCCCGGCAGTCGATCAGTCCTCCGTCCGCCGGCATCGCCGCCACGCTGAGAAGCGGGGCGCGGACCACGCTGTCAGGCGCGATGACGGGACTGCGACCCGGGGGAGTCACGCGTCTCGTCGCTCGACAGTACCGAGACCGGGATCGAGTCCGGTTCCCGATCCGCCACTTCGACTTCGACGATCGCACCTGGTCGGCAGAGATCTCCCCCGAGCTCTTCCCTCGGGCAGGGGTGTGGGTGATCGAGCTCGAGTATGAGGACTCACTCGGGATGCGCCGGTCGCCCCTGAAGATCGAAGAGGCGGCCAACCGGTTCTTCCCCGGTCGGTTCCAGCGCCTGACGGCGGCCAGCGCGGGCAAGAACCGCTCCATGATCCGTGTGAGGGACTCGATCGTCGAGCGGGTCGGTCACCGAGCGTCGCGCATCACGGGCAAGCGCGGCTGATCGGCAACCGCCGTCACCGACCCGGCGCGATGGCCGTCACCGACCCGCTGTGATGTCGATCATCGAACTCTCGCGACGGGGTGTCACGTGAGCGTGCGCTTGATCCTTCGAGCGATCGGACCCATCCAGGGAGCGACCTCGATGAGTCTTCTCGCTGCCGGAGCGGCACGCTGTTTGGCGCGCGCCCGCCACGTCGTCGCGACCCTCGCCGGCGTCCCGGGCGTGCTTCCGGCCGCACCGCGAGAGCGCTGAGGCCCCGAGCGCGTCGCCGCGTGCTCCTCGGCGAAGGTGATGGAGAGGTCGATGAGCTGCCGGACGTCGTCGACTGTCGGTACGGGTGACAGCTCGGACGGAAGCGCGCCCTCGACCAGCCGGCGATACAGCACCGCGAAATCGTGTGAGAGCTCTCGCTCGGCTGCGGCCAGCGACGCCGCCGACATGCGGGTGTAGACGTCGGCGTCGGCGACGACCTCGGCGATCTGTCGGGCGAGAGCCTCGGCATCCCCCCAGCCCGTCTTCGCGACGCCCCCGTTTCCATCGGTCACGGCCAACCACGGCAGGTCGTACATCGCGACCGGGAGACCCCGCGCCTGTGCCTCCGGGATCGTGAGGGGGTAGCCCTCGATGATGCTGGTGTTCACGAACAGATCGGACGAGTCGATGGCGGCACTGAGGGCGGCACCATGAAGCGGTCCCACCGCTTCGACGCGGTGCGCGAAGCGTCGCGCCTTCGCCATCCCGTTCAGCCGTGACGCCGTCATGTCGCGCCAGTCGGGGCCGATGATCCGGAGCCGGAAATCGACGCCCATCCGCTCGAGGTGCTCGGCGACGTCGATCAGCTCGCTGACCCTCTTGGTGCGTTGCTGCAGGCGGCCCCACCAGACCAGCTCGACGCGCCGCCCCGCAGGTGGGCGCCGCGGCGCGGTCGCGATTCCGGCAGAGAGCAGGTTAGACGACGGCGGATTGGGAAGGTAGGACACACGCGGCATCCCTCGCAGCTTCCAGAACGCGACGTCGAGTGGCGAGAGAACGACGAGATGCGAGAGCAGCGCGAAGTATCGCGGCGCGGATTCGAGGCGATCGAGACCGAGCAGCAGCGATCGACCGGCGAAGTTGTGCGACCACCCGATCGTGGCGACACCCTCAGCGCGTGCCGCGAGCGCGAAGGCCTGCCACGACGGTGAGTACTGCCACTGGTGGTCGATCACGAGATCCACCTCGTGCTGCGTGCAGATCTCGGCCCACTGGGCGAGCGAGCCGCCCAGGGTGTCCGCCGACACCTCGGCGAAGCCGACGCCGGCCGGAAGGTTCGAGAGATCACTGCCCGGCTCGCGGGCCACGACCGTCACGCGGAAGCCGGAGTCGTGCAGCACCCGAGCCTGAGAGATCACGACGCCGGAGATTCCACCGGTGCGCAGATGGTTCGTTGCGAGGATGATGCTGTGCACCGGTCGAGCGACGAGCTCGATCGCGTCGCCGTGGGCGGCGAGCGTGTCCATCGCCTTCGGCCAGTGCAGGGCGGTCGACTGCACGATGTCGTGGGCGGACGCCCGGGTGTACAGGTCGGCGAACATCGCGTCGCGCAGATCCGCACGGGTGTGCTCTGCCAGGTAGTGGGTGGTGTATCCGATGATGGCGCGTCGTACGGATGCGTAGGTCGAGAGCACGAGGTCAGGGTCGATGCTCGTGCCGGCGACCCGCAGGACGGCCGGCTCGATCGAATCGATGGATCGGATGGCTCCTGCGTAGAACGATGCGGTGCTGAGGTCACGCACCTTCTGGCCGCTTCCGCCTCGCCCGAAGTGATAACGGTACAGGCGGTCCGGGATCGATTCGAAGCGAGCGGCCAGCGCCGCAGCGAGGAAGGAGATCGGCAGGTCGTTGACCCTCGGCAGCACCAGGTCTGCGGGCATGAGCGCATAGGCATCGGCGAGGAGGCGGGTACGGAACAGGTAGCGCCACAACTGCCCTTGGGCAGGGCGATCCAGCGGGAAGAGGCCGCGCAGGACATCGCTGCCTGTGAGAGTGGGGTGCTTCGGCTGCAGGCGTGACTCGAACGGCCCCCCGGTGCGCCCATCGAGACGCACGACCTCGACTCCGAACTGCACGAGATCAGCGCCGGTCTCCGTCGCCTTCTCGAGAGCTGCCCGGGCAGCCGTCTCCGCGAGTTCATCGTCACCGTCGAGGAACAGCAGATGATCGGCCTTCGCCGCGAGGATCCCGACGCGACGAGCCTGGTACGCCGACGCGTTCTGCTGCTGGCGGATGAGTCGCACGCGCGAGTCCCGAGCGCTGTAGCGTTCGACGATCGCGGCGGTGTCGTCGGTCGACGCGTCGTCGACCACGATGACCTCGATCGCTGCCAGCGTCTGCCGAAGACAGCTGTCGAGAGCGGTGGCGATCACGTCGGCATCGTTGAAGACGGGGACGACGATCGAGACGAGGGGAGTCGCTTGCATGTGGTCTCTCGCTATCGGCGCAGCAATACGCGCTTGACTTTGTTCGCCGCCGGTCGAAGCCACGGAGCAGCATCGATGACGCGGTGGCCGATGGGGGTCAGCTTCCGCTCGAGACGCTCCCCGAACGTACGCGGCTGCGACCGAGGGCGGAGTGCTGCGGGCGCGAGCGCCGTCGACCGAGAGGGCGCCGCCCGTGGCGGCGGGGTGCTCCGCTCGGCGAAGAAGACGAGCAGTTCGAGCACCTTGCGTCCGTCGTCGAGCGTGGGCTCGGGAGAGAGCTCCGCTGGAAGGCCACCATGCAGCAGCTGCTCGTAGAGCTGGGCGAAGTCGAACGAGGTGGCGTCAGTCGCGGCCAGGACGGAGGCTCTCGACATCGCTTCATACCGGGCCGGATCCGCGGCGACATCCGCGATCGCCTGGGCGAGCGACTCCGGATCCTGCTGCGCCGTGGTGACGACGCCGGCGTTGTGCTGGATGAGCGACAGCCACGGCAGGTCGTACATCGCGATCGGAAGACCGCGCGACTGTGCCTCGGGGAGGGTGAGAGGGTACCCCTCGATGATGCTCGTGTTGACGAAGATGTCCGACGAATCGATCACCTCGAGGAGATCCGATCCATGCCGAGGACCGGTGGGCTCGACGCGGTCGGCCACGCCTCGGGTCGCGGCCAGATCCCGCAGCCGATCCGCGCTCATGTCGGCCCAGTCCGGACCGACGATCCGCAGCCGGAAGTCGATTCCGAGCCGCTGGAGCGCCGCGGCCACCTCCACCAGCTGCGTGACCTTCTTGGTGTGCTCTTCCAACCGCCCCCACCAGACGAGCTCCAGCCGGCGACCCGCCGGCGCCGGCTTCGCGCTGCGCGGTTCGCCGACGGCGAGGAGGAACGGCGACGGCGGGTTCGGGAGGTAGCTCACGTGACGGATGCCCCGGAGCTTCCAGAACGCCACATCGAGCGGAGAGAGCACCACCAGGTGCGCGAGCGCGCTCAGATGGGTCTGGAGCAGCGTCTGGAGGTCGTTCCCGTTGTACGTGGGGCGGCCTGCGAAGTTGTGTATCCAGCCGATGGTCGCCGACCCTGCCGAGCGGGCCGCGATCGCGAACGAAGGCCAGTCGCGCGAATACAGGATGCGGTGGTCGATGACCACATCTACGGCGAAGCGTCGGCAGAACTGCGCCCACTGCGTCACGCGCTGACGTCGGCTCGTGCCGGTCAGTTGAACGAGCGTGGCGCCTTCGGGAACGAGCGATTCGGCGCTCCCGGGGCGATGCGTGACGATCGTCACCCGGTATCCGGCTCTGAGAAGGAACCGCGCCTGCGTGAGCAGCACACCCGAGACCCCGCCGGTGGTCAGCACATTGGTCGTCAGCAGCACGCTCCGCACCGGCGCGCGGCCGAGTTCGAGACGTTCCCCGTGCGCGACGAGCGCGGGGATCGCGTCGGGCGCGAAGGTCACGGCCGCCGCGATCAGGTCGAGGTCACCGACGCAGGATCGCAGCGTCTCGTGCGCGTGGGCCCGCGCCTCCGGCGGCAGCGCGGCGAAGGCGTCGAGTGCTTCCCCGATCGCGGTGAGATAGCCCGTGGTGTACCCGTCGAGCAGTGGCTCGGGGTCTGCGCTGTGTCGGGCCTTCTCCCGGACGGCCGGCTCGACGGCTTGCAACGACCTGACGTGGTGCATCGCTTGTTCGAGGCGCACCGGGTCAGCGGCGATGTCGCGCTGCTGCGATCGGCGCAGGTACTCGACCGTGCTGACCGCTCCATACGACTCCGCGGATGCGTAGGCCAGCAGCACGGCGCCCCGGTCGTCCATGAGCGGGCCGGAGTCGGTTGCGGACGTCGCATACGCCCGTCGCAGCAGGTCGGTCTGGAACAGGTGTCGCGAGGGCACGAGCTCTGCGACGGTGTCCCGGGGGAGGAGGGCGCGGAGGATGTCGGGTCCGTGGAGAGGCCCCGCCTCAGCCGGGTGCGTCTCGCCCTTGCGGTCATCGGGCGACGTCTGGACGGCGAATCCGACGAGCTGCGCCTGCGATTCCACGGCGCAGCGGTGAAGCCGCATCGCGGCGCCGCGAGCCACGGTGTCTCCCGGCTCGAGCAGCAGCACGTACGGCGCCGTCGCGGCTTCGACCCCCGCCCGCCGGAGCTGCGAGCGGGCGGAATCGGAAGGTCGGGTGATGGTGACGACACGCGGATCCGAGGTCGCCTCTGCGGAGGCGAGTCCGGTTCCGTCGGGGAGCACGCAGACGATCTCGATCTGGGCGAGTGACTGGGTGAGACACGATCGAAGGCTGCGCGCGACGGAGTCTGCTTCTGCGTCGGCGGGGACGATGAAGGAGACGAGAGGAGTCGAAGGCGTCGGCATGAGAGTCATCCGGCGTCAGCGCGCGGCCGCGGCGGCGCGATACACCGCGAAGTACTGCTCGCTGATCAGGTTGGGGTCGCGCGCATCGAGGCGGGGGCGACCGGTGGGCGGATCTGCTCGCAATGCGGCGAGCTCGTTCTCGAGTGTCTGGGCGGTCAGCGGACCGGCATGGCGCCGCACCCATGAAGGGCCGACCTCGTCAGCGAGCGCCCGCGTCTGCGGGCTGTCCTCGACGAGCACGGGCCGATCCAGCGACAGAGCGAGCATGAGGACGCTCTGGGACCTGTGGTTCGTCGGCGCTGTGATGAGCACGATCTCCGCCTGGCTGATCTCCGAGACGCATTCTGCATCGGAGAGGAGCTCGTCGCGCAGCGACACCGTGTCGGTGAGGTCGGCAAGCGTTCGCGCGTAGGAGTCCTCGAGGTCGATCGGCACCTTGCCTGCGAGGCGCAGCGTCCAGCCGGGCAGGTCAGCGACTCCGAAGACGCTCACGGCCGGTCGGGACGACGGATGCAGGGTGTTGACCGCCGTGATCAGCACGCGGCCCGCGACGGCCTCTTCCCGAGGGAAGCCGAGGAACCGGTTGCGAAGGTGGCTGTGGCCGATGACGACCGTCGCTCTGCCGTCCGCCGCCGTCACGGCATCGAGCGATGTCACGGTCGTCGCTGCCGCATCGACGATCGCCTCCGCTCGGGACCGCGACCGATCCGCCTCCGTCTCGCGCACGGTGCGCACGAGGGCGATGCCTCGGCGTCGGAGCATCTTCGTGAAGCGCTTCGCCCGCCGTGTGCGCTCTCGGTCGCGAGTGCGGGGGCCGCCGATGACCGTCGCGATGTCGGTCAGGTGGATCACATCCACGCCGTGCGCCCGAAACGGGTCGGTGCGGAACTCCAGCACGGCGCCGGTCGGAGCACGACCCTCCGAGTCGTCGCCGACGAGTTCATCGACGTAGTCGACGCGATGCCGCGGCGGGCGCGAGGTGACGAGCACCGTCGGAACGGAAGCCTCGGTCGCGCCCGGTTCAGTCGCTGCTCCGGTCCTGGGGAGGGGCACGGAGAACACAGAGCCACCATATAGTGGGGTGAAGTGATTGTGAAACCGACTCAGCATGTGTTCGCCCATCTCAGCGGGCAGGACGACAACCTCGGCGACTCCGCACTGCGACTCGCCTATCTCGAAGCCTTGAGAGGTGCGGGGCGGCACGTGCACGTCTATCTCGGTGAGGCGACGAGTGATTTCACGGCCGGGTTCACACCGGCGTCAGACCTCACGTTCTATGACGCGAGAGGGGAGTGGGCCCAGGCCGAGGCCGCGGCCGCTCGTCCCGTGCACGCGTTCAACGCCGGGGAGATCAATCCGCGTACGGGGCACTTCCCGGTGCCACGCCGTGCGGCCGAATGCGCACGGGTGCTCGACGCGGGCGGGGCGCTGATCTTCGCCGGCATCGGCATCAAGAACGTCGACACGCTGCATGGCGTGGTGTTCGACCCGGTCATGCGCGACGCCTCGGTGATGTCGTGGCGCGATCGAGGTTCTCGTGACGGTGCGGGATTCGGCGATTTCGCGCCGGACTGGGCCTACTCGGAGGGGCGAGCGGTCGACGAGTGGGCTGCTGCCGGCGATCGACCGCTCATCGCGGTGACCATGCGCTTCGACCGGGCATGGCCGGGTGAGCAGTGGCTCTCGGACGTCCGTGCGTTCGCGGCTTCGACTCAGACCCGGATCGTCACCGTCGCCCAGGTGGCGCGCGACGCGCCTCGAGCGGTTCGGCTCGCAGAGGCTCTCGGCGGTGAGTACGTGATGCCCTCGAGCATGCGGCACGACGTGCTCGACGACTACGTGCGCGCGGTGTACCGGCAGTCGCTCGCCGTCATCAGCGACCGGGCGCACGGCCTCATCATCGGTGCGACCGAGGGGGCATACCCGATAGGTTCGGGCAGCGACCCGCACAAGATCTCACGCCTTCTGACAGCCGTCGGACTCGGTGACCTCGTCGGTCGATACGAACAGCTCGGCGAGTTCGCCGAGCAGTTCGAGTCGCACCTGCCGTCGCTCGCGCCGGCGGTCCACTCGGCCCGTGAAGACATCGTCCGCCTGACCGCGCGCATCCACGCGGCGATGGATGCCGTGGCGTAACGCCGACTTCGAGACTCAGCGCGCGCCGAGCCAGCCTTTCGCGCGGTGCGCGAGCGGCTGGAGTCCCGGGATCCGCCGCAGGGTCGCGCGGCCGAGTGGCGCCGCGGACTGCCAGGCGCGCTGGCCCCAGGTCGACGAATCGGCGGACGAGACGGAGCGGCCGTCCGCGCGCTGGGCGAAGAACACCAGCAGACCGAGCAGGCGACCGGCATCGTCGAGCGTCGGCTCGGGCGAGTACATCGGCGACAGCTCGCCGGTGACCACTTCGCGATACAGCTGCGCGAAGTCCTGGTCGCGCGCCCGTCTCGCGGCATCCACCGACGCCAGAGACAGCTGACGATAGCCCTCCGGATCAGCGAGCGTCTCGGCGAGCCGGGCGGCGAGCCCCCGGGCGTCCCCCTGGGGCACGGCGACGACACCCTGGTTGTCCTGCACGAGCGTGAGCCAGGGGAGCTCGTACATGAAGACCGGGAGCCCCCGGGCCTGTGCTTCGGCGATCGTGAGCTGATACCCCTCGATGATGCTGGTCGAGACGAAGGCATCCGCGGAGTCGATGGCCGAGACCAGCGCAGCCCCTCGCAGAGGCCCGACGGCGACGACGGCATCTCCGACGCCGCGACGACGCGCGAGGGCGTTGAGCCTCTTCGCGGTGACGTCATCCCAGTCCGGGCCGACGATCCGCAGTGTGAAAGGCACGCCGAGGGCGCGCAGCTGCACTCCGACCTCGACGAGCTCCCGCACCTGCTTGGTCCGCTGCTCGAGTCGCCCCCACCACACCAGCTCGAGACGGTCGGACGGCGGCGTCTTCGCACCTGTCCGAGCCGCCGACTCGAGCATCAACGGCGAGGGCGGGTTCGGCAGGTACGCCACGTTCTCGATGCCGCGCAGGCGGAAGTAGGCGACGTCGAGCGGTGACAGCGTGATGAGCTGAGCGAGCGTCGGACTGCAGCGCTCGATCAGGGTGAGCCGATCGTTGCCGTCGTAGACCGGTCGAGCGACGAAGTTGTGCAGCCAGCCGATCGTCGCCGCGCCCTCGGCTCGTGCCACGAGCGCGAACTCGGGCCAGGTGTCGGTGTAGAGCAGTTGGTGGTCGATGACCACGTCGACCTCGTGGGCGCGACAGATCTCGGCCCACTGCGTGAGCTGGGCGGGCAGTCGACGTGAGGTCAGCTCGACGAACGGGATGCCGGCGGGAAGAACGGTCGCGTCGCTGCCGCCGTTGCGGGCGACGACGGTCACCCGGTAGCCCGCCTCATGCAGATAGCGCGCCTGCGAGGTGAGCACGGCCGACACGCCGCCGGTACGGAGGGTCGACGTGACGAGCAGGATGCTGCGTGCGGGCCGGTCAGGCAGCCCCTGCCACGTCGTGTGGAACCTGAGAGCCTTGAGAGTCGCCGGATAGAACCGCGCAGCGGCATGGATGATGTCCGGGCCGCTGACGACCGTGTGCAGATGTGCGAGAGCGCCGTCGAGCATGCCCTCGTCGCTGTGCTCGACCAGCTGGAAGCACACGTATCCGATGATCGAGAAGCGCACCGACGCGTAGGTGTCGCGGACGAGGCTCGGATCGGCATGTGCGGTTGCGAGTGCCTCGACAGCCGATCCGATCGCGTCGACCGAGCGGATCGCCCCTGTGTAGAACCGCGCCCGTTCGAGGGTGTCGACCCGGTGCCCGCTGCCACCGCGACCGAAGTGATAGCGGTACAGCTTGTCGGGGACCGCCGCGTAGCTCTCGGCGAGTATGGCCACGAGGAAGAGAAGCGGCAGGTCGTTGATGCGCGGGAGCACGAGGTCGTCGGGGACGAGGGAGTACGCCTCGCGCAGCACGCTCGTGCGGAAGAGGAATCGCCAGAGCTGACCCTGAGCAGGCTTCCCCACCGGGAAGAGGGCGCGCAGCACGTCATCGCCGGCGTGCGGATGCTGCGGCGGCTGCAGGCGCACCTCGTACGGGCTGCCGGTGCGGCCGTCGCGCTCGATCACCGTGACACCGAACCCGACGATGTCCACGTCCGTCTCCTCGGCCTTCGCGACCGCGACCGCGGCGGCATCCGGGGTCAGCTCGTCGTCGCCGTCGAGGAACATCACGCGATCGGCGCTCGCCGCGAGGATCCCCGTGCGGCGAGCCTGGAAGGCCGACAGGTTGCGTTCGTGGCGCACGACGCGCACTCGCGGGTCCCGTAGCCGGAATCGCTCGAGCACGCCGGCAGTGCCGTCGGTCGAGGCGTCATCGACGCAGATGATCTCGATGTCGACGAGGCTCTGCGCGATGGCGCTCTCGAGAGCCGTCGCGACAGTCGCGTCGTCACCCGAGACCGGTATGACGATGGAGAGCAGAGGGCGCGGTGTCATCGCGCACGAGTCTATCCGCGGGCCGGGATAGCCTGAGGGCATGAAGATCGCCATCGCCGGGACCGGATACGTCGGCCTGTCCAACGCCGTCATCCTCGCCCAGAACCACGAGGTGTTCGCCGTCGACATCGACCCTGCGAAGGTCGAGCTGCTCAGTCGCCGCGTCTCGCCCATCGCCGACGTCGAGCTCGAGGACTATCTCGCCACGCACGAGCTCGATCTCACGGCGACCGTCGACGCCGAGGAGGCCTACCGGGACGCCGACTTCGTCGTCGTGGCCACGCCGACGAACTACGACGAGGTGACCAACTACTTCGACACCTCGTCGGTCGAGAACGTCATCGACACCGTGCTCGCCGTGAACCCGGACGCCGCGATCGTGATCAAGTCGACGGTGCCGGTGGGATTCACCGCGCGCATGAACGCGGAGCATGGACAGGCGACGATCGTCTTCTCTCCGGAGTTCCTGCGAGAGGGGCGCGCGCTGCACGACAACCTCTATCCGTCGCGCATCGTCGTCGGCGATCGCGGCCCCGTCGGCGAGGCCTTCGCCGCTCTTCTGCTCGAAGGGGCGATCGCCACCGACGTGCCCGTGCTGCTCACCGAGTCGACCGAGGCCGAGGCGATCAAGCTCTTCGCCAACACCTACCTGGCATTGCGCGTGGCGTACTTCAACGAGCTCGACACCTACGCAGTGGTGCACGGGCTGGACACGAAGCAGATCATCGAGGGAGTGGGACTCGACCCGCGCATCGGGTCGCACTACAACAACCCCTCCTTCGGCTACGGCGGATACTGCCTGCCGAAGGACACCAAGCAGCTGCTGGCGAACTACTCGAAGGTGCCGCAGAACCTCATCGCGGCGATCGTCGATGCCAACAGCACCCGCAAGGACTTCGTCGCCTCCGACATCCTCGCCCGAGAGCCCCGGACCGTGGGCGTCTATCGCCTCGTCATGAAGTCCGGGTCGGACAACTTCCGCGCGTCGTCGATCCAGGGCATCATGAAGCGCATCAAGGCGAAGGGCGTCGAAGTCGTCGTGTACGAGCCCTCGCTCGAGGAGGACGAGTTCTTCCACTCCGAGGTCGTTCGCGATCTCGACGAGTTCAAGTCCAGGGCCGATGTCATCATCGCCAACCGCTCGACGGATGCGCTCGACGACGTCGTCCATAAGATCTACACCCGCGACATCTACGGTCGCGACTGAGCCTGGGTCCAGACGACGGACTCACCCGGTGGGGTAGCATGATCCGATATGCCGGCTTCGTGCATGCGCATCGTGCGACGCGGTAGAGAGGTAGAGGATTCGGTATGGGAGCGACTGCTGTGCCCGCGACCTCCGGTCTGAGCGAAGTCGGGACGCGTCCTCGCTTCGGCGACTACCTCGCCGACACCTGGCAGCTTCGCACCTTCGCCCTGCGGCTGGCTGGCAGCCGTCTGATCGCGGGACTGCTGCCGAACCGTCTCGGTGTGCTGTGGGTGGTCCTCAAACCGCTCTCCCTCGCGATCGTCTACGGCACGATCTTCAACTTCATCCTCGCCGGCGCCGCGCGGCCGGCGAACTTCGTGCCGTACCTCATCGTCGGCGTGTTCGTCTTCGAGTTCTTCACCGGCTGCTTCGGCAGCGGATCCAAGGCGATCACGAGCAACTCCAAGCTCGTCCAGAGCTTCGGATTCCCGCGCATCCTCCTGCCGATCTCGGTGATCGCGGAGCAGGCGATGCGAATGGTGCCCGTCGTGCTGCTGCTCGGCATCCTGCTGCTCATCCTGGGCGAGCCGGTGGCGTGGTCGTGGCTCCTGATCATCCCGATCCTCGCGGTCATGGGCGTGTTCAATCTGGGCATCGCTCTCATCGTCGCGCGGATCTCGGTGCGCACGCGTGACATCCAGCAGCTCGTCCCGATCATCAACCGCGTGCTCTTCTACGCCAGCGGCATCTTCTTCAACATCGACGGCGCGCTCGGGGGGTACCCGGTGCTGCTCACGATCGCGCACCTCCTGCCGACGTATGAATTCATCGCCCTGGCCCGCGACGTGATGCTGGACGGCTATGCCGCGCCGCTCCTCGCATGGATCGCTGCGCCGATCTGGGCACTGGTGGCGATCGTCGGGGGGACGATCTTCTTCTGGCAGGGCGAGCCGAGGTATGGCCTCAGTGACTGATCTTCTGCTCCCGGACACGCGAGCGAACTCGCTCGACACCTCGCCACGGCCGATGATCGTGGCCGACAACGTGCACGTCAACTATCGCGTGTACGCATCCGGCAAGCGGATGACGACGCGCGAATCGCTGACGAGTCTGCGCTCCTTCCGAGGCGGTCGAGACCTCCACACGGTCCCGGCGCTGCGAGGAGTGAGCTTCACGGCGACGGAGGGCGAGTCGATCGGCGTCGTCGGCCACAACGGCTCGGGGAAGTCCACGCTGTTCCGGGCGATGACCGGACTCATCCCGCCTTCCGAGGGCGCGATCTACGCTCGTGACCGCCCCGTGCTCCTCGGTGTGAACGCTGCGCTCGTCCCGGAGCTCTCGGGCGAGAACAACATCAGGCTCGGACTGCTGGCGATGGGATTCAGCCCCGAGGAAGCGGCTGCGCGCGTCGACGAGATCGCCGACTTCGCGGAGCTCAACGACTTCATCTACCACCCGATGCGCACGTACTCGTCAGGCATGGGGGCGCGACTCAAGTTCGCGATCGCATCGGCGAAGGCGCATTCGATCCTCCTCATCGATGAGGCACTGGCCGTGGGGGACAGGCGATTCCGCGCGAAGAGCGAGAAGCGCATCAACGAACTGCGTGACAGCGCCGGCCTCGTGATGATCGTCAGCCACTCGACCGGTTCGCTCAAGCAGACCTGCGAGAGAGTGCTCTGGGTGCACAAGGGCGAGCTCATCGCCGACGGACCCACCGACGATGTCATCGCCGAGTATGTCGCCTGGACCAAGAACCCCGGGTCGAGTGCTGTCGGAGCCGCCTCCGCCGCGAAGCCGGCGACGAAGAACGCGCCGGTCGCCGTCGGGTTCGACGCAGGCGAGCATCTGCAGAGCGGTCGGTCCGGAGGCGGAACGCATGCCGCATCCGCACTCTCGTCCGGAGCTGAGGAGCCGCGCGCTCTCGCCCGTCGTGAGCGCCATCGTCGCGCCGAGAAGCGTACGCGAAAGCGCAGCGTGCTGCTGATGGTCCTCTCCGGAGTCGCGCTGCTGCTCGCGGTCGCAGCCGGAGCGATCATCGGCACCCTCAGCAGCGTCGCGGCGCCCGCTGACCCCGAGCCCTCGGTGCGTCCGACCCCCTCGGCCCCGGCCCCCGCCGCGGACCCCGTGATCAAGAGCTTCACCGCCAACACGGCGACGGTCGAATGCGCCTCAGAGGAAGCGGAAGCACAGGTGCTGCTGAGCTGGCAGATCGACGATGCCGAGAGCGTCGCGATCGCGGCAGGCGACGCTCAGGTCGATGCGCTCGAGTTCCCGATCGCAGCGGCGCTGCCGGCCAACCTCACCGATCGAGCGGTTCCCTTCGCGTGCGGCTCCGAGGCCACCGTGTACACCGTCACTGCGGAGAACGGCGACGGTGTGAGGGTCAGCGCTCCCGTCACCGTGACGCGCGCACTGCCTGTGGAGACCGAAGAGCCCGACAACCGGGACTCCCGGCCCGACCAGGAGCCGTCGCAGCCGATCGAGCCCGAGCCGGTTCCTCCGAGCGAACCCGCGCCGCCGGTGGAGCCGCAGCCGACCACTCCGCCGGTCGAGCCGACGCCCGAGCCGTCACTGCCGCCGGTCACCGAGCCTCCCGTCTTCGACCCAGGCACCGGAACGACCACCCCCTGAGCGCGGGGACCGCCGAGTTCCGCGGCATCCCTGACCGGCCCGAGCGCTGAGAGCGACTAGATTTACCTCATGCGCCGCCTGGTTCCTCTCTCATCCAGAGCGCCCCGGCGAACCCGGACGTTCGTGTCCCTCACCGGCCCCGCCGGCAACATCGGAGATGCGCTGATCCGGCGTGAAACCCTCGGCTGGGCGCTGGGAACGAGCGATCAGCTGGTCGCTTACACGGGAGACGCACCCGATGTGTGGCTGAGGCAGCTGAACCTGCCGGCGGACGCCATCGTCCTGCGGTCGAAGAAGTCAGTTCCGCGCTGGCTCTGGCTTCTCCTCATCGCCCCGCGGCACCCCGTGCTGGTCTTCGAAGCGGGGGAGATCCCGCTCGACCGCGGCAACGGACTCAGAGAGCTGGTGTTCCTGGCCGAGACCCTCGTCGTCCGTCTCAAGGGCGGCGTGGTCGTCCGTCCGCCGCGGGGGATCCGCGCGCCGTCGTCGCCCGCTCTCGCCATCCATCGTGCGGCAGCCCGCCTGTCGCAGGTGACACTGTGGCGCGACGAGTCGACGCTGGCGATCGCGCGCTGCGGCGCACTCGCACCCGACATCGGATTCTCGGCCGGCGTACGGGACGGGCGCCCATGGAGCGAACGCTCCGAGCTGCTGGTGAGTCTCCGCGGCGCACGTCCTCTGCCGGACGCGGCGTGGCTGAGCGCGGTGCGTGAGGCCGCCGAGTCCGCTGGCCTCTCGATCCGAACCGTCGTCCAGGTGCGGGAGGACGAGAGCCGGGCGCGCGAGCTCGCGCAGCTGCTCGGCGGCGAGTTCGAGGCCTGGGGAGACACCGATCCCCTCGTACAGGAGGAGCGCCTTCGACAGCGCTATGACACCGCGCAGGTCGTGGTCAGCGACCGCATGCACGTTCTGGTGCTCGCCGCGCTGAGCGGGGCCATTCCGGTGGAGCTCGTGCCCAGTCCCACGCAGAAGATCACGAAGGCGTTCGCGGCGATCGGTCTGCACGGACTCTCCGTCGACGCCTCTGCGAGCGACCCGCCGCGCCTGCGGGAGGCACTCCGTCCGACGCCGGAACGAGCGGCAGAGGTCTGCGAGCGGGTGCGCATGGCAGCGTCGACTCTCGAGAGCGTCCAGCGGATGATCCGCGACGGCGTCCGCAGGACGCGAGCATGACCGACGCCTCGGCGCGCACCGGCACCCCGACCGGGCGGATCCTCTTCCTCTCGCACAGCCATCCGTTCGGGGTCTTCCGGGTCGGCAGCCACCACTACGCCCGAGTGCTGTCCGACCGCGGGGTCGATGTCGTCCACGTGAGCACTCCGATCTCCCTCGTGCATCGGCTGACCGGGCGGGTGAACTCATCGCGCCTCACCGGCATCCCTCGCGGAGCCGAGCGAGACCGGGACGGCGTGCTGCAGATCGTCCCGAGCACCGTCCTGCCGAGGCCTCTGGCGGTGCCGACCGTCGCTCGGATGCTGCAACGCGACGGCATCGATGCGGCGTTCGATGCGGTGCTCATCGATCAGCCGCTGCTCTGGGACTCATCCGTACGGTCGCTCTCGAGCCGCGTGATCTATCGACCGACCGACCTCTACCCCGGCGGGGTGAAGCACGCCCTGCAGCGACGAATTCTCGACCAGGCCGACGGTGTGATCGCCACCTCCGACGAAGTGCTGCGCGGGCTCGGCGACCTGCACGTGCCCTCGCTGATACTGGCCAACGGGGCGGAATCCGCTCGATTCGCGCCGCCGCGCGCTGATGCGGGTCCCCGCGGCGCCCGCTGCGTGTATGTCGGAGCGCTCGACGACCGATTCGATTGGGGGCGCATCGAGGGCTGGGCTCTGGCTCGGCCGGACGTCGAGTTCGTCATCGCGGGGCCCGATGCACGCCCGCCCCGAGCCCTGCCGGCGAATGTCGAGATCGTGGGGCCCGTTCCGTACGCCGACGTACCGAGCCTGCTGCACACGGCGCGCGTCGGTCTCCTCCCGCTCTCCGACAGCCCGCTCAACGCGGGGCGCAGCCCGATGAAGCTCTATGAGTACCTCGCAGCCGGGCTGGCAGTCCTGGCGCGCGAGACGCCCGGCATCGGCGCATCATCCGACCTCGGCATCGAGGTCTACACCGATGACGGAGACGCGGATGCTGCGCTCGAACGCGCGCTGGCGCACCCGTCGCCGAACCGTTCCGGTGGCGCCCTCGCATCGTCCGCGTCGTGGGAGCGCAAGACGGACTCGCTCGAGCAGTTCCTCCGGACGGTTCCGAGTCGCAGCGTCTAGTCAGTCGAGCAGCCGGGTGATGGTCGCCGAGATGATCACCGCGGTACGGTCCCAGTCATAGCCTTCGGGGGGATCGACCCGGCGTTCGGCGGACACGGCCTCCGTCAGGGCGCTGGCCCACTCGTGAGCGTCGTCGGCGGAGGCCACCGCACGACCGCGGTATCCCACGATCTCCGCGACTGCTTCGCATCCGGCCCAGTACACGACCGGCGTGCCGCAGCGGATCGATTCCAAGGCGGGCAGCCCGAACCCTTCGAGCGTCGAGGGCATCACGGTCGATGAGGCGCCGCGATAGAGGTCGGCGAGCTCCTCGTCACCGAGGTTGCTCACCCAGCGCACTCTGGCGTCGACGTGCCGTTGCGTCGCCCTGGCGGTCAGCTCCGCGACCTCGCGCTCAGGGACGACGGCAACGAGGCGCACGTCGCGTGCGGCGCTCAGAGCGTCGAGGACCACATCGAGATTCTTGTGCGCACGGCCGTTTCCGACGAACAGGATGTAGGGGTCGGACCGCTGCAGCGCGCCTTCTGGCGGACGGAAGGCCTCGGAGCATCCATTGCCCGCGTTGACGATCTCGACGTCGTCGTCGTTCACCCACGATCGAATGGCTCTGGCGGACGTCTCGGACACGGTGAGCACGAGGCCGGCCCGGCGCACGACGGCACGTACCGGGCCTGAATAGTAGGCGGCGAACTTCCAGCGGTCGAGTCCCGGACTGCTCAGTTGGATGAGATCGTGCAGCGTGAGGAGCTGTCGTCTGCTGCGAAGGAGCGCGCCGTAGCCGGGGGAATAGACGAGAGCGTCGTGCGCCGCCGCCGGTCCCACCGAACGGAAGGCGTCGACCCCCGAGAACGGAGTGCCGCCCAGGCCAAGTGGTTCCCAGGGCAGGGTCAGCCGGGGGAGCACTTCCGAGGCGTATCGGCCGATGCCGTGCGTGCCGCGGTAGCGGTCGTCGACGAGGAGCGTCACGCGCTCCTCGTCTCAGGCAGGCGTGCGTCGTCGACCGATTCGGTCACCCATTCTCTGATGCGGTCGGCGAAGACCGCTTCCGAGAACCTCTGCGCCTGCGCACGACAGGCATCGGCTGACAGGCCGGCCACCACGTCGACCGCGCTGCGCAGCTCGTCGCGCGACCAGTGCTCGACGAACGCACCGGTGCTGCCCTCGACGATCGTCTCCGCGGTGCCGCCGACGGCCGCGGCGATCACCGGCTTGCCTGCCGCCATGGCCTCGACCGGGACGATGCCGAAGTCCTCCACCGCCGGGAACACGAGGGCGATGCACCTCTGCAGCAGAGCGCGATAGAGCTCCGCCCCCGGTGACGCGACGAAGAAGACACGACCGGGCGCGCGCTCCTCGGCGATCGAACGCAGGCGAGCCTCATCCGATCCAGATCCTGCCAGCACGACGGGCACGTCGGCGGCGATCCCGGCCTCGATCACCAGATCCAGCCGCTTGTAGGGGATCAACCGTGAGAAGCCGAGAAGGAATGTCTCAGGCAGCGCCGCGAGGACGCGCTCATCGCGTTCGTCCGGCGCGGGCGGGCGGGTGAAGCCTGTCACGTCGACGGGCGGGTGGATCACCGTGCTCTCGCGATGCCATGCCTGGGCTATGCGCCTCTGCACGAACACGCTGTTGGCGGCGATCGCCACCGGTTCCTGAGCGCGCTTGCGATCGACCCCCTTGAGCACTTTCGCCGCGGCTCGGGCAGCGAGCGTGTCGCCTCGCAGATCGAGCTCGGGGTTCCAGATGTATCGCGCCGGAGTGTGCGCGTACACGAGCTTCGGAGCATCCCGCGCAGAGCCCGCGAACCTCGCATGGTGCGCGAAGAGATGCGAACTCGTGAGGATCCAGTCGGCATCCACGCGAGGGAGGGCCCGCCAGGCGAGAGGCATCAGCGGGACGGCCGCGGCCTTGTGTCCGCGCAGCGGCGTGCGAGCGAGCCAGGTCTCGCCGTCGACGACGAATCGGCCGTCGCTCTCGTTCCACAGGCAATACCGTGCGGCGTCCGGGAACATCTCGTTCAGCGCCTCGAAGACGTTCTCGGAGCCGCCCCGCGGTGCGAGCCATTCGTGCACCAGCACGCCGCTCACAGCGCCGCCCTCTCCCCAGGGGGCGCGGGGGCGCGGAGTCTCGACGAAGCCTCGGCACGCATGCGTCGAGTCTAGGGAAGTTCCGCGCACACGGCCGCGACGGCTGTCAGGTTCGTTTCGACTCGACCCGATATGTTGGGAATCGGACACTTGGGGGGAAAGACATGATGGCTCTGCGCGCGACGAAGAAGACGATCATCATCGCGAGCGCGGTCGCCGTGCTTCTGGTCGGAGGCGGTGCTGCCGCAGCGATGGTGATCGCGGGACAGCAGCCTCAGCCTCAGCCGCAATCAGAGGCATCGCCCGTGGCCTCTCCGACGCCGGTCGTGTCCGATCCGCCGGCCGAGGTACCCGTCACGAACGTCGCGCGGGCGTCGATCGACGGATGGACACTCGCGGACCGCACGGTCGTCGGCACGGTGCTTCCCGAAGTCGGTGACACCGCAGAGGGCTCTGTATCGCTGCGTGTGGATGCTCCGGCCGACGATGCCGACATCGTCGCCGCATCCGCTCCCGTCGCTCTCGCGCCCAGCACCGACTACACGCTCAGCGTCTCTGCGCGAGTCCTCGCCGAGGAGAAGGTCGAGAGCGGCGTCCGGCTGACCGCGGCTGGTCAGACCTTCACTCTTCCCGAGCTGGATGCGGAGTGGGAGACGATCGAGTTCCCGTTCACGACCACCGCCGACCAGGCTGCCGCATCCACGTTCGACGTCGTGCTCTCGGGCGCTGTGCGCGGTTTCGGCATCGACGACGTGTCCATCGCGGCGGACGGCGGCGACAATCTCGTCCCGAACGGCTCGTTCGAGGCCGTGCAGACGCCGGCGGGCATCGTCAACGACTCCCTCGTGATGACCGACGAATCCGCTCTGCTCGCCGTCTCGCTCGCCGAGGGGGCCGTGCAGTGGAGCGCGACGTCGACGTCCGGCGGCGATCCGATCACCGGCGAGTCGAACTCGAGCGGACCGCTGTCCGCGCTGCCGCTGGCAGGCGTGCCGCAGGGGCACTACACCGTCGCGATCAGCGACGCCGCGGGCCTCCAGGTCCAGACGGACGTCGCCGTGATCGACGCCGACGGCTTCTCCGTGGCGCAGGACGGACGCTTCGGTGTCGGCGCGCACGTCGAGAAGGAGGCCTTCGTCGGCACCGGCTCGCTCGCGGCCGCCATCGGCTTCGCCGAGGTGCGCAACGACATCTCGTGGGAGCGCAACGAGAAGGTGGCCGGCCAGTACGCGTGGGACCAGAATTACGTACGCGAGTTCGAGCGCATGCACGCGAACGACGTGAAGCTGCTGGGCCTCGTCGTGTACGGCAACCGACTCTACGGCGCCAGGAAGGCCCCAGGCGACGAGGCCGCGATCCAGGCCTACGGCGCCTATGCGAAGGCCGTCGCTGACAGGTTCGACCTCGTCGGCCTCGAGGTGCTCAACGAGTTCAATCACCGAGAGAATGACACGGCCTGCGGTTCGGCGCCCGCGTGCTACGTCCCGATCGCGCAGTCCGTTCGCGACCACGTCAGCACCGCGTACCCCGACCTCCCGATCGTCACGGGATCCACGGCCCTCTACGACCGTGACTGGTTCGTCGGGTTCTGGCAGGCGGGTGGGATGGCCGTGACCGATGCTGCGAGCTATCACCCATACGAGTCGTGGATCAACCGCGACGCCGATCTGATCGCCGGCACCGTGCAGCAGTCGTATGCCGACATGCAGGAGGCGGCGGGGGAGACCCGGCCGGTGTGGGTCACCGAGATGGGCTTCCCGACGCACTACGACGGCGTCTCCGCGCTCGAGCAGGGACAGATGATGGTTCGCAATGAGGCGCTGGCCTTCGCGAACGGGGTCGAGAAGTACTTCTGGTACGACCTGGTCAACGACACGCCCGATCCCGCAGCAGGCGAGGCGAACTTCGGACTCTACGAGCACGCACCGCGCGCGAACGTGGTGGCGTTGGCGCCGAAGCCGGGTGCTTTCGCCCAGGCGCTGATGATCACGCAGCTTCGCGACAAGGCATTCACCACCGACGAATCCGACGATACGAGCACGGTCCAGGTCTTCGGAGCCGGAGATGACGAGACCCGAATCGCCTGGGCGGCGCAGGGCGAGGTCCAGCGCACCTTCGCATCGGATGCGCCACTGACCGTCACGGACATGTCAGGCCTCTCGCAGTCGTTCGAGCCCGAGGACGGCGAAGTCACGCTGACTCTCGGCCCGTCTCCGGTGTTCATCACCTCCGCGGTGGAGTGAGGCAGTCGACGGCGGCCTCAGGGGCCGCAGGTACAATTCCCCAGATCAATTCAGCACGAGAGGCAAGTCCTTCATGAGCGCAGACCGTCAGGATGCGAAGGTCATCGACAACCCGAGCTCGGGCCGCCAGCGGCGCCGACGGCGGATCTGGGCGATCGTCATCGTGGTCATCATCGCGTTCCTCATCGCGGTGTGCTGGGTGGGCCTGCGAGCCATCACGGTGAAGGACGGCCTCGTCGAGAGCCAGGCGCTCATCGCTGAGATCCAGGACGGCGGTGACGTCGATGCGGTGCTGCCCGACCTGTCCGAAAGTGCCGCCAGTGCCGGAGCAGCGGCCTCCGATCCGGTGTGGTGGGTCATGGAGTGGATCCCCGTCCTGGGCGACAACCTCAAGGGTGTGCGTCTCTCGGCACAGTCGCTCGACACGCTCGTCAACGACGTCGCGCTGCCCGTGATGGGTGACGAGGACTCGACCGGCTCGATCACCGAGCGGCTTCTCGCCGCCACCGACGACCAGGCGAAGAACATCACTGAGCTCGCCGATGGGCTGGATTCCGTCTCGAAGTCGCCGTTCCTCGTCTCCGTCGTGCGTGACGGCGTCGACAAGGTCGACGAGGTCATGGGGTCCGCGGCGCCGATGATCGCCGCTCTCCCGACGCTGCTCGGAGGGGACGGGGAGCGCAACTACCTGCTCGTCTTCCAGAACAATGCGGAGACCCTCGCCCTCGGAGGCAGCGCAGCGGCCCAGACCCTCGTGCGCGTCGATGCCGGCTCGATCGCCATCGGGGGACAAGGCGACAGCGGCAACTATCAGAACGGCGTCGCTGTCGACGTCGATGTCCCGCAGAGTGCCATCGATCTGTACACGAGCTACCTGGTCGATCACATCAACACGAGCATGAGTCGCCCTGACTTCCCGACGGCGGCGAAGATCATGCGCGCATGGTGGCAGCGGGACATCGCCGACGATGAGATCGCCGGCGTCATCTCGATCGACCCCCTCGCCCTGTCTCGGATCCTGAAGGCGACCGGCCCCATCGAGCTGTCCTCCGGCGAGATGCTCTCGGAGGACAACGCCGTCTCTCTGCTTCTCAGCGAGGTCTACGGCCGCTGGGATTCGTACAAGGAGCCCGACCTCGTCGACGGGTTCTTCGCCGATACGGCGGCCGCTGTCTTCGAAGCGATCGCCGCCGGCGACTTCGATCTCAAGGACATGATGTGGGCGATCACGGAAAGTGCGTCACAGGGCAGCGTGTTGGTCTGGAGCGATGACTCGCAGGTCGCCGAGGCGATCGAAGGCGCCAGGATCAGTGGTGTGCTCCCCACCGTGAACTCCGACACGACGACCATGGGCATCTACTTCAACAACACCAACGGCTCGAAGATCGACTACTTCACCGAGACGGCGACGAGCGCCACGGCCACCTGCGAGGCCGACACCGCCACCTTCACCGCGACTGCGTCGCTCGGTCTACCACTCACGCAGCGCCAGGCCGAGGCTCTGCCGCGGTACGTGCAGAGTATGACCTTCGGCGCCCGCTTCCGAGACACGATCTATGTCTACGGGCCTCCGGGGACCACTCTCAGCGACGCGACGTTCAACGGCGACGAGGTATCGATCGCCCACCGCGACATCGACGATCTCGGACGCCCCGTCGTCGCATTCGAAGCGTGGTTCGATCCGGGAGACTCTGTCGACGTGACGGCCACATTCGTCGGACCGAGCGGTGATTACGGCCCGCTCGCGGTGCGGACGAACCCGATGGTCAACGGCACGAAGCCCGTGGTCACCGACGACTGCGCAGGCTGACGTGCTCGGAAGCCCCGGATTCCGGGGCTTCCGAGACCGATATACTTGCTCCCGTTCTGGCGTCAGCACAGTCAAGGGGGGTGAGAGTCGTCGTCGTTCAGCTCGAGCACGGTGGCTCCGGCTCGTCACGCGAGCCGTCGGAGACGACTCCGGTGCGCGCGAAGAAGGCGCGGCGGGTCGCCTGGACTCGGCTCTACGCGAGCCGTCTCTTCTACAACGACGTGATCGTGGTCCTGGTCACGCTGGTCGTATCCTCGATAGTCGTCCTTCCCGGGCTGCTCACCGGTGTGTCCTGGCCCGGCGGCCCTCGCGTCTCGTATCTCGTGGTGCTGGGCGCGATCGGATTCCTCTGGCTGGTCGCACTCGACGTCACGGATTCGCGCGACCGCCACACGGTCGGGCACGGGGCTGACGAATACCGTCGCATCGTGAACGCCTCGGTCGCGGTGTTCGCCGTCACCGTCGCGATCGCGTTCTTCCTCGGGATGGAGCTGTCGAGGGCGCTCGTCGCGGTCGTCTTCCCGCTCGGCCTGGTGCTTCTCCTCATGTCGCGATGGATGTGTCGCCAATGGTTGAGGGGGCGGCAGAAGACCGGCCAGTATCTGCACAGGGCGGTGGTCATCGGCGAGCCGTCGAAGGTCGCCCTCGTCGCGCGCGAGATCCGGCGGGCGAAGAGCAGCGGGTACGAGATCGTCGGCGTGATCACCGAGAACACGTCGGCGGCAGACATCTCGGGCTTCGAGGTGCTGGGGGACATCGCGAACGTCGAGAAGGTGCTCGACGAGGTGCGCTTCGACGCGCTGATCATCGTCGGCTCCGACGACCTCGATCCGCTGACGATGCGTCGGCTGGGCTACTCGGTGTCCGACCGGGACATCCAGCTCATCATGGCTCCGGTGCTGACCGACATCGCCGGACCCCGCATGCACGCGACGCCTGTTGCCGGCCTGCCCCTCGTGCACGTCGACTTCCCTCGGATGGAGGGCTCCAAGCGGTTCCTCAAGCGCGCGTTCGACATCGTCGGATCCTCGTTGCTGCTGGTCCTCCTCTCGCCGGTCTTCCTCATCGCGGCCATCGCGATCCGCATCGAAGGCCCGGGAAGCATCTTCTATCACCAGGAGCGCATCGGTCGGGGTGGGAAGACCTTCGGCATGCGCAAGTTCCGATCGATGGTCGCCGACGCTGACGATCAGTTGGCGACGCTGCTCGATCTTCAGGGCGACGGTGGAACGCCGCTGTTCAAGATCAACGACGATCCCCGGATCACCAGAGTGGGACGCTTCTTCCGCAAGCACTCGATCGACGAGCTGCCGCAGCTGATCGACGTGTTCCTCGGGGACATGAGCCTCGTGGGGCCTCGCCCGCAGCGCGCTTCCGAGGTCGCGCTGTACGACGACTTCGCCCATCGTCGCCTGTTGGTGAAGCCCGGTATGAGCGGACTGTGGCAGGTGAGCGGACGCTCGTCGCTCTCGTGGGAGGAGACGATCCGACTCGACCTGTACTACGTCGAGAACTGGTCGCTCATCCAGGATCTCATCATTCTCTTCCGCACCGTCCGTGCCGTGGTAGCCCCCGGTGCGAGTGCGCACTGACGTCCGTACGACGACATTCGCGGCGACTGTCCGCGTCGTATCCAGGGCTGCGCGGCGTCGCTCGGTACATTCAGAATCATGAGATCCCCCCTTGCCCGGCATGTAGCCGCGAGTGCTCTGGCTGTCGTCGTCCTGATCGGTGGCGTCTCGGGCTGTGCCTCGCTGCCGGGCGCGTCGAGCCCCGTGCCCACATCGAGCGCAGAGCCCGCGCCGTCGGCGACCGAAACCGGGTCGGAGACACCGACCCCGACGTCGACACCGACTCCGACGCCGACGTCATCGGCGGAGTTCGGCGAGTTCTCCGGTGAGGAGCTGGCGCAGATCTGTGTCGACGCGACCCTCTCGGCGTTCCCTGCCGACGTCGTCTTCTCCGCCGAGAAGACACGCATCGAGCACCGGCTGGTGTCTCCGGAATGGCTCGTCCTGGTCCCCGCACAGGCCTCGGGCCTCGAGGCTCAGGCTCAATGCACGATCGGGGGATCGGCCTCCGCGCCTCAGCTCGGCATGTCCTCGGCATCTCTCGAGCCCCTGCCCGAGGAACAGATCCAGAACCTCATCCGCGGCGAGAACGAAGGCGGCGATCGCTAGTGTGCGACGCGGGGGACTCCGAGCCCTCGTCGACCGAGGCGACGCAGTCGTTCGTCTCTCGCAGGGGAGTGCTTCTCGGCACCGGTTTCGTGCTCGGCGCGGCCGCGGTGGGGTGGGAGTTCTTCTCTCCGACCCTTCGCGCGAGCGCCGAGGGAACCTACCTGCGACCATGCGGGATCGTGCCGATCTCGAGCTCGTGGATGGGGCACAAGAATCGGAATCCGCCGTCGGGCGAGCCGGGCACCGACTACGCGGTCGTCCGAGGCACGCCGATCCGCGCGGCCACCAGTGGGGTCATCGTCGATCGCAAGGACTCCACGACGACGGCGACCGGGCGCTACCTGGCGTTGCGGACGGACGACGGCAACTACATCCGCTACCTGCACCTGCAGTCGAGCACGGTGCCGCTGGGTGCACGCGTCTCGCGCGGACAGCTGATCGCCTATTCGGGTGCGTCCGGTTTCGGAAGCGAGACGGGCTACGGCCCACACGTCCATGTGTCCCTCTGGATCGGCGGAACACCGCTCCAGCTCGGGTTCACCAACTCGGTCGACTTCGAGAACTATGTCGAAGGCGGTCCCATCAAGCCACCATCGGAGGACCCCGTGCCCATCCATCAGTCGAGCACTTACCAGTGGAACGCCGTCGTGCCGAGGGGGCTCTGGACCAGGATCCCGGTGGCCGCAGATCTGTACTGGCTGGCGCACAGCAGTGCGACGGTCAAAGAGACCGGTGACGTCGCGATCTACCTGACGACGGCCAAGGTGACGAAGGGCTTCCAACTGCGCATCGTCGCCGAGACTCTGAATTCCAGCGGAGCCCCGATCGCCAGCGCGCCGCAGCCGCCGTTCGAAGTCCCGGTCACCAGAGCGGAGGCCCCCAACTCGCCGACTTACGGACAGTATTCGCTGCCGTACTTCCTCTCCGGTCCGGTGCGCCTCTTCGCTGAGATCCGCGCGCTGAACACCGGGATCATCGTGCAGGAAGTGACCGTCAAGAAGAACTACTGGCTGTCCTAGACCGGCCCGGATGCGTCTTCCGCCGACCACCGGTTGCGTGCAGAATGAACGTGCGTCGGGGATCCGTCGCACTGATCGCACACAAGGGGGCCCGCATGGGTATCGATGAGACTGTCAACAAGGGCAAGGATCTGTACGAGCAGAACAAGGACAAGATCGCCGAGGCAGTGAAGAGCGAGCAGGCGGAAGACATCAGCGACAAGGTGCTCGACGGCGTCGCCGACTTCGCCAAGAAGATCGCACCGGGTGCCGCTGACAAGATCGACGAGATCCGCGACAGCGCCGACAAGGCCGTCGGCAACGAGTGAGACCACGCGTCTGAGACGCAGAGCGGCGATTCCCCCCACGGGGGAGTCGCCGCTCCTCTGCGTGCGGCACCAAGTATTCGGCCCGCCGGTATCGCGTTTCACGTCCGGGTTCCCTTAGAATGGATGACGATCGCCTGGGGAACTTGCGATCAGGGATGTCGAAGGGGTTCGACTTCCCGAATTCACGCGGTTCGCCGCGTCAAACTGGGGATAACGATTTTGGGGATCATCGTGCGACGCGCGCACTCTGTGCGCTCAGACGTCTTCCCGCCCGCGCGGCGGTCTCTTCGCCGCGCCCTCGGTCGAGGAACCCGGCGTCCCTTCACGCCGGAGTCCTCGCGTTCGGTGTGCCCCCTCGCACTGAACGCCCTCCCCAAGCGGGGCGAGGCATGGGGATGCCTCGCCCCGCTCTCCTCAGCGCGCTGAGGGGTCGTCGGCGGCGTCGATCAGAGGCGCCGATCCGACGGCTGGGGTGCGCACTCAGGGGATGCTCAGCGACTGCGACACGCCCGGGTTTGCACAAGTGAAATCGGCCGTGGCAGAATAGACAGGTTCGACATTCCGGCGCGCTCAGCGTCAGCCGGATCACCATCACGACAGTGCATAGGCGGCGCAGACGCGCAGGGACCTAGGCCGCGGGTGGCAGAACGATCCCGACATCTTCATCACGAGGGCTTCGCCGTGCGCGGCGGAGGTCGGACATCCGCTCGCCGAGGCGTGCGGGATGACAGCAGAACAGTGGTGCAGCAGATCGACTCGCGAGAGCCGTTCGAGTGCCGAGGCGCGAACAGCGCCGACGTGCGTCCAATGCCCCTGGGTCACCCGGCCCAGGTCGGTAAGACGCTTAAAGAGAGAGAGCAGACAATGGCGGGACAGAAGATCCGCATTCGCCTGAAGTCGTATGACCACGAGGTCATCGACACGTCCGCACGCAAGATCGTCGACACCGTGACCCGTGCGGGCGCAACAGTCGTCGGCCCCGTGCCCCTTCCGACCGAGAAGAACGTCGTGTGCGTCATCCGGTCGCCCCACAAGTACAAGGACAGCCGCGAGCACTTCGAGATGCGCACCCACAAGCGTCTGATCGACATCGTCGACCCGACGCCGAAGGCTGTCGACTCGCTGATGCGTCTCGACCTGCCTGCCGATGTCAACATCGAGATCAAGCTCTGAGGTCGGACATGGTTGACATCAACTCCAAGATTTCCAAGGGCATGCTCGGCACCAAGCTCGGCATGACCCAGGTGTGGAACGAGAACGGCAAGCTCGTTCCCGTCACCGTCATCGAGCTCGCCTCGAACGTGGTCACGCAGATCCGTACCCCCGAGAAGGACGGCTACAACGCCGTGCAGATCGCGTACGGCCAGATCGACCCGCGCAAGGTGAACAAGCCGCTGACCGCTCACTTCGAGGCCGCCGGCGTCACGCCGCGTCGTCACGTCACCGAGATCCGCACCGCGGATGCCGCTGACTACTCGCTGGGCCAGGAGCTCACGGTCGACGGCACCTTCGAAGCCGGCCAGCTCGTCGACGTCGTCGGCACGAGCAAGGGCAAGGGCTTCGCCGGTGTCATGAAGCGTCACAACTTCAAGGGCGTCTCGGCTTCGCACGGTTCGCACCGCAACCACCGCAAGCCCGGCTCCATCGGCGCATCGTCGACCCCGAGCCGCGTCTTCAAGGGCATGCGCATGGCCGGCCGTATGGGTGGCGAGCGCGTGACCGTCCTCAACCTCACGGTGCACGCCGTCGACATCGAGAAGGGTCTGCTGCTCGTCAAGGGCGCCGTCCCCGGTGCTCGTGGTCGCATCGTCTACGTCCGCAACGCAGTGAAGGGTGCCTGATCATGGCTGACTCCACTCTCGCGCTTGACGTCCTCAAGGCAGACGGCAAGAAGGCTGGCTCGATCGAGCTTCCCGCCGAACTGTTCGACGCCAAGACGAACATCCCGCTCATCCACCAGGTCGTCGTCGCGCAGCTCGCGGCGGCTCGCCAGGGAACCCACTCGACCAAGCGTCGCGGTGAGGTCTCGGGTGCAGGCCGCAAGCCCTTCAAGCAGAAGGGCACGGGTAACGCCCGTCAGGGCTCGATCCGCGCGCCGCACATGACCGGTGGTGGAATCGTGCACGGCCCCAAGCCGCGCGACTACTCGCAGCGCACCCCCAAGAAGATGATCGCCGCAGCCCTCCGTGGTGCACTCAGCGATCGCTTCCGCGGGGACCGTCTGCACGTGATCGACACGTTCGGCACCGATGGCGCCCCCTCGACGAAGGCAGCCGTGAGCTTCCTCTCGCAGGTCGCCACGTCGAAGAACGTCCTGGTCGTCATCGTGCGCAACGACGAGCTCGCGCTCAAGAGCATCCGCAACCTCAGCAACGTTCACGTTCTGACGTTCGACCAGCTCAACGCCTACGACGTTCTCGTCTCCGACGACATCGTCTTCACCCAGGCCGCGATCGAGGGCTTCATCGCCTCGAAGTCCGGCGCCAACCAGGAGGTCTCCGCATGAGCGAGCAGGCATCTGTTCTCCAGACGGCCCTGAACAAGGACCCGCGCGACGTCATCCTGAAGCCGGTCGTGTCCGAGAAGAGCTACGGTCTCATCGACGAGGGTAAGTACACCTTCCTCGTGGACCCGCGCGCTTCGAAGACCGAGATCAAGCTCGCCATCGAGAAGATCTTCGGCGTCAAGGTCGCAGGGGTCAACACCCTCAACCGCGTCGGCAAGGCTCGTCGCACCCGCTTCGGCACCGGCAAGCGCAAGGACACCAAGCGCGCCATCGTGACCCTGAAGTCGGGCACCATCGACATCTTCACGGCAATCGGCTGATCCGGGGGATAAGGACAATAATGGCTATTCGCAAGTACAAGCCCACGACCCCGGGCCGTCGCGGCTCGTCGGTGGCTGACTTCGCCGAGATCACCCGATCGACGCCGGAGAAGTCGCTGCTGCGCCCGCTCTCGAAGACCGGTGGTCGCAACAACCAGGGCCGCATCACGACCCGTCACATCGGTGGTGGCCACAAGCGCCAGTACCGTGTCATCGACTTCCGTCGCAATGACAAGGACGGCGTCGACGCCCGCGTCGCTCACATCGAGTACGACCCCAACCGCACGGCACGCATCGCGCTGCTGCACTACTTCGACGGCGAGAAGCGCTACATCCTCGCGCCGGCGAAGCTGAAGCAGGGCGACGTCGTCGAGTCGGGTGCTGGTGCCGACATCAAGCCGGGCAACAACCTCCCGCTGAAGAACATCCCGACGGGTACCGTCATCCACGCGATCGAGCTCCGTCCCGGTGGCGGCGCGAAGATGGCACGTTCGGCCGGTGCATCCGTCCGCCTCGTGGCCAAGGATGGCAACTTCGCCCAGCTGCGTCTGCCCTCGGGCGAGATCCGCAACGTCGATGCGCGCTGCCGCGCGACCATCGGCGAGGTCGGCAACGCCGAGCAGTCGAACATCAACTGGGGCAAGGCCGGCCGCATGCGCTGGAAGGGCGTCCGCCCGACCGTCCGTGGTGTCGCGATGAACCCGGTCGACCACCCGCACGGTGGTGGTGAGGGCAAGACGTCCGGTGGACGTCACCCCGTCTCCCCGTGGGGCCAGGCTGAGGGTCGCACCCGTCACGCCAACAAGGAAAGCGACAAGTACATCGTGCGTCGTCGTAACGCCGGCAAGAAGCGTAAGTAGGAGTAAGAGAAGATGCCTCGCAGTCTTAAGAAGGGCCCCTTCGTCGACGATCACCTGCTTCGCAAGGTGGTCGTGCAGAACGAAGCCGGCACCAAGAACGTCATCAAGACCTGGTCTCGCCGGTCCATGATCATCCCGGCCATGCTGGGTCACACGATCGCGGTCCACGACGGTCGCAAGCACATCCCCGTGTTTGTGTCCGAGACCATGGTCGGCCACAAACTGGGCGAGTTCGCGCCCACCCGCACCTTCCGCGGCCACGAGAAGGACGACAAGAAGGGCCGCCGCCGCTGACGCGGTGGCGATAGAGGAGAGAGAAATGGTGGAGTCCATCGCACGCGTGCGACACATCCGCGTGACCCCTCAGAAGGCTCGTCGTGTCGTCGCGCTCATCAAGGGCAAGCAGGCCCAGGAGGCTCTGGCGATCCTGAAGTTCGCACAGCAGAGCGCCAGTGAGCCGATCTACAAGCTTGTCGCGTCGGCCATGGCCAACGCACAGGTCAAGGCGGATCGTGACGGCGAGTACCTCGACGAGCAGGACCTGTACGTGGCTAACGCCTACGTAGACGAGGGGACGACGCTCAAGCGTTTCCAGCCTCGTGCACAGGGTCGCGCTTTCCAGATCAAGAAGCGCACGAGCCACATCACGGTCGTGCTCTCGACGCCTGAGGCGGCTCCGGCCGCTGCAAGCGACAGCAACAAGAAGGCGAGCAAGTAATGGGACAGAAAGTAAACCCGTACGGCTTCCGCCTCGGCATCACCACGGACCACGTGTCGCGTTGGTTCTCGGACTCGACGAAGCCGGGTCAGCGTTACGCCGACTACGTCGCCGAGGACATCAAGATCCGCAACCTGCTGAAGACGCAGCTCGACCGCGCCGGTGTCTCGAACATCGAGATCGAGCGCACCCGTGACCGCGTCCGCGTCGACATCCACACCGCCCGTCCGGGCATCGTGATCGGTCGTCGTGGCGCCGAGGCCGAGCGCATCCGCGGCGACCTCGAGAAGCTCTCGGGCAAGCAGATCCAGCTGAACATCCTCGAGGTCAAGAACCCCGAGGCTGACGCTCAGCTCGTCGCACAGGGCATCGCCGAGCAGCTGTCTGCTCGCGTGGCGTTCCGTCGTGCGATGCGCAAGGGTCTCCAGGGCGCGCAGCGCGCTGGCGCCAAGGGCATCCGCATCCAGGTCTCCGGCCGCCTCGGCGGCGCCGAGATGAGCCGCTCGGAGTTCTACCGCGAGGGTCGTGTGCCGCTGCACACGCTGCGCGCGAACATCGACTACGGCTTCTACGAGGCGAAGACCACCTTCGGCCGCATCGGCGTGAAGGTCTGGATCTACAAGGGTGACCTGACCAACAAGGAGCTTGCTCGCGAGCAGGCCAACGCCCCGAAGTCCCGTCGTGACGACCGTGGTGGCGACCGCCGCCGCGCGCCGCGCAACGAGGCCCCTGTCGCAGAAGGAGCGTCTGCCTGATGCTTATTCCCCGCAAGGTCAAGTACCGCAAGCAGCATCACCCCAAGCGTGATGGCCAGGCCACCGGTGGCACGAAGGTCTCCTTCGGCGACTTCGGCATCCAGGCCCTCACCCCCGCTTACGTGACCAACCGTCAGATCGAGTCCGCTCGTATCGCGATGACGCGTCACATCAAGCGTGGTGGAAAGGTGTGGATCAACATCTACCCCGACCGCCCCCTCACCAAGAAGCCTGCCGAGACCCGCATGGGTTCCGGTAAGGGTTCCCCCGAGTGGTGGGTCGCCAACGTCAAGCCGGGTCGCGTCCTCTTCGAGGTCGCAGGCGTCAATGAGGAGCTCGCTCGCGAGGCCCTCACCCGAGCAATCCACAAGCTGCCGCTGAAGGCACGCATCATCAAGCGCGAGGAGGGCGACGCGTAATGGCGATCGGCACCAAGGAGCTCGCTCCGGCAGAGCTCGACACGTTCGAAGACCAGCGCCTCGTTGAGGAGCTGCGTAAGGCCAAGGAGGAGCTGTTCAACCTCCGTTTCCAGTCGGCCACCGGCCAGCTGGAGAGCCACGGCCGCATCCGCGCCGTCAAGCGCGACATCGCGCGCCTGTACACCGTGATCCGCGAACGCGAGCTGGGCATCCGTGCGACGCCCGCTCCGGTCGAGGCTCCGGCCAAGAAGGCGACCAAGTCGAAGGCGAAGAAGGCGGACTCCGCTGACGACGCCGTGAAGGAAGAGGCTGAGTGATGGCCACCAAGAAGGAAGCTGCCGTCGAGGCTGAGCACGCAGAGCACGATGTTCGCGATGCGGATGCCCGTGGGTACCGCAAGTCGCGTCGTGGCTACGTCATCAGCGACAAGATGGACAAGACCATCGTGGTCGAGGTCGAGGACCGCGTGAAGCACCCGCTTTACGGCAAGGTCATCCGCCGCACCTCGAAGGTCAAGGCGCACGATGAGGCGAACTCCGCCGGCATCGGCGACCTCGTCCTGATCAACGAGACCCGCCCGCTCAGCGCCACGAAGCGCTGGCGTCTGGTGGAGATTCTGGAGAAGGCCAAGTGATCCAGCAGGAATCCCGCCTCAAGGTCGCCGACAACACCGGCGCGAAGGAACTGCTCACCATCCGTGTGCTCGGCGGCTCGCGCCGTCGTTACGCCGGACTCGGTGACACGATCGTCGCGACCGTCAAGGACGCGATCCCCGGCGGCAACGTCAAGAAGGGCGATGTGGTCAAGGCCGTCATCGTCCGCACGGTCAAGTCCACGCGTCGTCCCGACGGCTCGTACATCAAGTTCGATGAGAACGCCGCCGTGATCCTGAAGAACGACGGGGAGCCCCGCGGCACCCGTATCTTCGGACCGGTCGGTCGCGAGCTTCGTGACAAGAAGTTCATGAAGATCGTCTCGCTGGCGCCGGAGGTTATTTAAGTCATGGCGAAGATCAAGAAGGGTGACCTGGTTCAGGTCATCACCGGAGCCACGCAGGAGCGTGGCGGCGACCGCGGCAAGCAGGGCAAGGTCCTCGAGATCCTGTCCGACAAGAACCGCGTCATCGTCGAAGGCGTGAACTACGTCACCAAGCACACGCGCGTCGGACAGACGCAGCGTGGCACCAAGACGGGCGGCCTCGAGACTGTCGAGGCCTCCATCCACATCTCGAACGTCGCACTCGTCGACCCCTCGACCAAGAAGCCGACCAAGGTCGGCCACCGGGTCGAGGAGCAGACCAAGGACGGCGTCAAGCGCACCGTCCGTGTGCGGTACGCGAAGAAGTCAGGTAAGGACCTCTGATGGCAACCACCGACGCTGCGGTGGCTGGCAAGATCCAGCCCCGCCTGAAGGCGAAGTACAAGGCCGAGATCCAGCAGAAGCTGCAGGATGAGTTCGGCTACACCAACGTGATGCAGATCCCCGGTCTGGTCAAGGTCGTCGTGAACACCGGTGTCGGTGAAGCGGCCCGCGACAGCAAGGTGATCGACGGCGCGATCGACGATCTCACCAAGATCACCGGTCAGAAGCCGCTCGTCACGAAGGCTCGCAAGTCGATCGCGCAGTTCAAGCTGCGCGAGGGCCAGGCCATCGGCGCACACGTCACCCTCCGCGGTGACCGTGCGTGGGAGTTCCTGGACCGTCTCGTCTCGCTCGCTCTGCCCCGTATCCGCGACTTCCGCGGCCTCTCGGGCAAGCAGTTCGACGGAAACGGCAACTACACCTTCGGTCTCCAGGAGCAGAGCGTGTTCCACGAGATCGATCAGGACAAGATCGACCGGGTTCGCGGTTTCGACATCACCGTCGTCACCACCGCGAAGACGGACGACGAAGGTCGCGCGCTTCTTCGTCACCTCGGCTTCCCCTTCCGTACGGAAGACGCCCAGGCGTAAGCGGTTTCGGGCGGGGCGCACAGCGCCCCGCCCGATCCCGTACAATTGAAGATTGCGTGTCATCGCAGGCCGTCTGTCGTGTAACGGCAGCCGGAACCTCATGAACAAAGGAAAACAACAATGACAATGACAGACCCGGTCGCAGATCTGCTGACCCGTCTGCGCAACGCGAACTCGGCGCATCACGACTCCGTGACCCTGCCGTCGAGCAAGCTCAAGACGCACATCGCCGAGATCCTCCAGCAGGAGGGCTACATCGCTGGATGGGAGACGACTGACGCTCGCGTCGGATCGAACCTCACCCTGCAGCTGAAGTACGGCCCCAACCGTGAGCGTTCGATCGCGGGCATCAAGCGCGTGTCGAAGCCCGGCCTCCGCGTCTACGCGAAGTCCACCGAGCTGCCCAGGGTCCTCGGCGGACTCGGCGTGGCCATCCTGTCCACCTCCTCCGGTCTCCTCACTGACCGTCAGGCAGAGCAGAAGGGCGTGGGCGGAGAAGTTCTCGCCTACGTGTGGTAATCGAAAATGTCGCGTATTGGACGACTTCCCATCGACGTTCCCGCGGGCGTGACCATCTCGGTCGACGGCCGTGAGGTCGCGGTGAAGGGCCCCAAGGGTGAGCTCACCCTGACGGTCGCCAAGCCCATCGAGGTCGCGGTCGAGGAGAACCAGGTTCTCGTCACCCGTCCCGACGACGAGCGTGAGTCCCGGTCGCTTCACGGCCTGACCCGCACGCTCATCAACAACAACATCATCGGCGTGACCCAGGGCTACACCAAGGGTCTCGAGGTCGTCGGAACCGGTTACCGTGTCGCTCAGAAGGGCAGCTCGGTCGAGTTCGCCCTCGGCTTCTCGCACCCGGTCCTCATCGACCCGCCCGCCGGTATCACGCTCACGGTCGAGGGCACCAACAAGCTCACCGTCAGTGGTATCGACAAGCAGGCTGTCGGCGAGGCAGCTGCGAACATCCGCAAGATCCGCAAGCCCGAGCCGTACAAGGGCAAGGGCGTGCGTTACGCCGGCGAGGTCGTGCGTCGCAAGGCCGGAAAGAGTGGTAAGTAACCATGGCTCTCAAGTCAAAGTCTGACGCCCGCGCGCGTCGTCATGCCCGCCTTCGCAAGAAGGTCGTCGGCACCGAGGCGCGTCCGCGTCTCGTCGTCAACCGCTCGGCTCGCCACGTCTTCGTGCAGCTTGTCGACGACAGCAAGGGTCACACCGTCGCGTCGGCATCGACGCTCGAGACCGACCTGCGTTCGCTCGAGGGTGACAAGACCGCCAAGGCCCGCAAGGTCGGCGAGCTTCTCGCCGAGCGTGCGAAGTCTGCCGGCGTTTCCGAGGCAGTGTTCGACCGTGGCGGAAACCGCTACGCCGGTCGTGTCGCCGCCATCGCCGACGGCGCCCGCGAAGGGGGTCTGGCACTGTGAGTGACAACAAGGAGAACGAAGTGACCGAAGCGGCAGCTGCCACTTCCGAGACTGCCACCGGCACCACGCAGGCAGAGCCGTCTCAGCGCGACAACCGCCGTGGCGGCCGTAGCGACCGCAACCAGGGTGGCCGTGACCGCAACTCCCGCGACCGTGGGGACAACCAGTTCCTCGAGCGCGTGGTCACCATCAACCGCGTCTCGAAGGTCGTGAAGGGTGGTCGTCGCTTCAGCTTCACCGCTCTCGTGGTCGTCGGCGACGGCAACGGTCTGGTGGGCGTCGGCTACGGCAAGGCCCGCGAGGTCCCTCTGGCGATCTCGAAGGGTGTCGAAGAGGCCAAGCGCAACTTCTTCCGCGTTCCGCGCGTCGGCAGCACCATCCCGCACCCCGTGCAGGGTGAGGCCGCAGCAGGCGTCGTCCTGCTTCGTCCGGCCGCTGCCGGTACCGGTGTCATCGCCGGTGGTCCGGTTCGCGCCGTGCTCGAGTGCGCCGGCATCCACGACGTGCTGTCGAAGTCGCTCGGCTCGTCGAACACGATCAACATCGTGCACGCGACGGTGACGGCCCTGAAGATGCTCGAGGAGCCCCGTGCGGTCGCCGCACGTCGTGGCCTCGAGTTCGACCAGGTCGCACCCGCGCGTCTCGTCCGTGCGGAGGCTGACGCCATCGCCGCACAGAAGGTAGGTGCCTGATGGCTGCGCGCCTGAAGGTCACGCAGGTCAAGTCCAAGGTGAGCGAGAAGCAGAACCAGCGTGACACGCTGCGCAGCCTCGGTCTGAAGCGAATCGGTGACAGCACCGTTCGCCCCGACGACGCGCAGACGCGCGGTTACGTCAAGACCGTCGCCCACCTCGTCAAGGTTGAGGAGATCGACTAATGGCTGAGAAGAACGAAGCCGCAGGCGCCGAGAAGGCCCCGAAGAAGGCTGCCGCTCCCAAGGCCGCAGCCGAGAAGAAGCCCGCCGCCAAGAAGGCACCGGCGAAGGCGACCGAGGCCAAGGCCGACGCCGTCAAGAAGCCGGCTGCCAAGAAGGCTGCGCCGAAGAAGGATGCTCCGGCATCCCGCCCCGGCGTGCTGAAGGTGCACCACCTGCGTCCGGTCCCCGGATCCAACACCGCGAAGACCCGTGTCGGTCGCGGTGAGGGCTCCAAGGGTAAGACCGCGGGTCGCGGTACCAAGGGCACCAAGGCTCGCAACACCGTTCGCGTCGGCTTCGAGGGTGGGCAGATGCCTCTGCACATGCGCACCCCGAAGCTGCGCGGGTTCAAGAACCCGTTCCGCGTCGAGTACCAGGTCGTCAACCTGGAGAAGCTCGCGGAGCTGTACCCCACGGGTGGCGACGTCACCATCAGCGACCTGGTCGCCAAGGGTGCCGTTCGCAAGAACGAGAAGGTCAAGGTTCTCGGAGACGGCGACATCGCCGTGAAGCTCACCGTCGCGGTCGACAAGGTCTCGGGTTCCGCCGAGCAGAAGATCGTGGCGGCTGGCGGATCCGTCAAGTAACCACTTCATGAGAGGGGTCGGAGATTCTCCGGCCCCTCTTATGGGTTAGCCTGTTCTTTCAGCCGTCCTTCAGGGATCGGCAACCTTTCAGGAGGACGTCCTTGTTTAGCGCCATCGCGCGGATCTTCCGCACGCCCGACCTGCGTCGGAAGATCGGTTTCACCCTCGCCATCGTCGCCATCTACCGGCTTGGCTCGAATGTGCCTGCTCCGTTCGTGAACTTCCCGAACGTCGAGGAGTGCCTCGCGCTGAACTCCGGGACGGAGGGACTCCTCGGACTCGTCAACCTGTTCTCGGGTGGCGCGCTCCTCCAGCTCTCGATCTTCGCCCTCGGCGTGATGCCGTACATCACCGCGACGATCATCACCCAGCTCCTTCGCGTGGTCATCCCTCACTTCGAGGCTCTGCACAAAGAGGGCCAGGCCGGCCAGGCCCGTCTGACCCAGTACACGCGCTACCTCACCATCGCCCTCGCACTGCTGCAGTCGACGACGCTGGTCACGGTGGCCCGCAGCGGTCAGCTCTTCGGCACCACCGACATCGCCGCGTGCCAGAACCTCCTCACCAACGACGTGTGGTGGGCGCAGCTGCTCATCATCATGGCGATGACCGCCGGCACGGGCCTCATCATGTGGTTCGCAGAGCTCGTCACCGAGCGCGGTATCGGCAACGGCATGTCGCTGCTCATCTTCACCTCGATCGCCGCCACGTTCCCCGGAGCCATGTGGCTCATCTGGGAGAGCAAGGGCTTCGAGGTCTTCCTCCTGGTGCTTCTGGTGGGAATCATCGTCATGGGCCTCGTCGTCTTCGTCGAACAGTCCCAGCGGCGCATCCCGGTGCAGTACGCCAAGCGCATGGTCGGTCGCCGCACCTACGGCGGCACCAACACGTACATTCCGATCAAGGTCAACATGGCCGGTGTGATCCCCGTGATCTTCGCCTCGTCGCTGCTGTACATCCCGGCGCTCATCGCACAGTTCAACACCCCGCAGGACGGCTCCGAGCCGGCAGCGTGGGTCACCTGGATCAGCGCGAACTTCACGACCGGCAACAGCCCGATCTACATGGCCGTGTACTTCCTGCTGATCATCGGCTTCACGTACTTCTACGTCGCGATCACCTTCAACCCGGTCGAGGTCGCCGACAACATGAAGAAGTACGGCGGGTTCATTCCCGGCATCCGTGCCGGTCGTCCGACTGCCGAGTACCTCGACTACGTGCTCACGCGCATCACGCTGCCCGGGTCGATCTACCTCGGCCTCATCGCCCTGATCCCGCTCATCGCTCTCGCCACCGTCGGGGCCAACCAGAACTTCCCGTTCGGCGGCGCCTCGATCCTCATCATCGTGGGTGTCGGTCTCGAGACGGTCAAGCAGATCGACGCACAGCTGCAGCAGCGACACTACGAAGGGCTCCTCCGATGACTCGATCAGCTCGTCTCCTCATCGTCGGTCCGCAGGGCTCGGGGAAGGGGACGCAGGGCGTCCGCATCGCAGAGTCCTACGGCATCCCGGTCGTCTCGACGGGCGACATCTTCCGCGCGAACATCAAGGAGGGCACGCCGCTCGGCCAGCAGGTCACGGCGATCCTCGACAAGGGTGATCTCGTTCCCGACGAGCTCACCAGCGAGATCGTTCGCGATCGCCTCTCGCAGGACGATGCAGCCAAGGGCTTCCTGCTCGACGGATACCCCCGCAATGCCGCGCAAGTCGAGCACCTCGACGCGTTCCTCGGTGCCCGGGGGGAGTCCCTCGACGCCGTCATCCTGCTCGACGTCCCGCGCGAAGAGAGCATCGAGCGTCTCAAGCTCCGTGCAGCGGAGCAGGGTCGCTCGGATGACACGGATGAGGCGATCGCACACCGTCTCGACATCTACGAGCACGAGACGGCCCCGATCCTCGAGGTCTACGGCCCCCGTGGGATCGTCGACCGCATCGACGGCGTGGGCTCGCTCGACGAGATCACCGAGCGCGTGTTCGCGGCGCTGACCGCACGCGGTCTGCGCCTCGCGGCCTGATCACCGAACGATGTTCCGCAAGTCGATCTACAAGAGCGCGGCTCAGCTGCGTGCGATGGTGGAGCCCGGTCTCATCACGGCGGCTGCGCTCGACGCCGTGCGCCCGCTGATACGACCCGGTGTCACGACTCTCGAGCTCGACGCCGAAGCGAACCGTGTGATCCTCGCCCGTGGCGCGGAATCGAACTTCCAGCTCGTTCGCGGATACCGGCACACCACCTGCATCTCGGTGAACGAAGAGGTCGTCCACGGCATCCCGGGTGAGAGGGTCCTTCAGGCAGGCGACATCGTCTCGATCGACTGCGGCGCGCAGTTCCAGGGCTGGAACGGCGACAGCGCCATCACCGTCGTCGTCCCTGATGAGACGCGCCCCGAGCTGGTCGCCCGGCGCGAGGAGCTCTCGCGGGTCACGGAGGGCTCGATGTGGGCGGGGATCGCCGCCATGGCGTCCGCTTCGCACCTCGGTGACATCGGAGCCGCGATCCAGGGTTACATCGAGGCACAGGGCCCGTCAGCCGTCTCCGGCGAGACGTACGGCATCCTGCGCGAGTACGTCGGCCACGGCATCGGACGCAAGATGCACGAGGCGCCCAGCGTCTTCAACTACCGCACGCCCGACCCGGGCGCCGAGGTCAAGCCCGGTCTCGTGCTGGCGATCGAGCCCATGGTCACTGCCGGCAGCGACGAGACCTTCGTCGAGGACGACGACTGGACCGTCTCGACGGTCGACGGCACCGACGGCTCGCACTGGGAGCACAGCGTCGCACTGCACGCGGACGGGATCTGGGTGCTGACCGCGGCAGACGGGGGAGCGGCCGGTCTCGCCCCGTTCGGCGTGACGCCGACCCCGATCGCCTGAAGCCGGCGCTGTCGGTCACGGCGCGATCGGCGATCCAGCGCTCGATCACAACGTGCGCATAGGTTTCTCCGGGCACAATGGGTGTATGGGTGCGCGTGCGCCCGAGGACTTCAAGCCGGGTCCGCCATGGGCGGACCGCGACAGAAACGGAAAGCAATGGCAGCCGCGAAGAGCAACACCAACTGGTTCGTGATCGGCGTCTCGGCGGCAGTGGTGGTCGTGCTGGCCGTTCTGGCCTTCGTCGTCGTGTTCCTGAACAACCAGGCGACCTCCCCGGGCACGGCCCCGCAGAGCTCGATCGTGAACGAGGAGACCGGCGCCATCTCGTTCGGGTCGGGCGAGGACGAGATCGACACCTACGTCGACTTCATGTGCCCCGTCTGCGGGCAGTTCGAGGACGTCTACGGCGAGCAGCTGCAGGCGGCAGCCGCCGACGACAAGATCACGCTGAACATCCACCCGGTGTCGATCCTCAACCGCTACTCGACGACGGGGGAGTACTCCTCGTTGTCGGCCGGCTCGATGTACTGCGTCGCCGCCGAGGCTCCCGACTCGACTCTCGACTACTTCAACCTGCTCTTCGCGAACCAGCCGGAGGAGAACTCGGCCGGTCTCAGCGTCGAGGAGCTGAGCGCGCTCGCCGAGCAGGCCGGGGCGGGCGCCGCGGCTGACTGCATCGCCGACGGCACCTACAACAAGTTCGCCGACTCGCAGACGAAGGCGCATGAGATCACCGGAACCCCGACCGTCGAGGTCAACGGGAACCGCATCGAGAACAGCGAGATCGAGGCGGAGTTCGCCAAGATCCTCGGCTGATCCCGTCTGGTCCGATCAACGGGAGTTCCGGCATTCTGCTCAGGTTGCCGGAACTCCCGTTGTCGGATAACATAGATCCTTGGTGCCTTGCGCCTTGATTCGGCGTGTCTGAATCGGCAGAGGTATCGCAATCCAATCACCCACCGCAGATCGACCGGTCTGCAGAAGCGTCAGCGAGGCTATGGCTAAGAAAGACGGTGTCATCGAGATCGAGGGCGTGATCTCCGAGGCTCTGCCCAACGCGATGTTCCGCGTTGAGCTCTCCAACGGACACAAGGTCCTTGCAACGATCTCAGGCAAGATGCGGCAGAACTACATCCGCATCATCCCCGAAGACCGTGTGGTCGTGGAGCTCAGCCCCTACGACCTGACCCGCGGACGAATCGTCTACCGCTACCGCTGATCGGTCGAGAAGTAACACCCCAGGCACTCAGCCTGCCCGGTGAAGACAGCGAATAGGACACATCATGAAGGTCAACCCCAGCGTCAAGCCCATGTGCGATCACTGCAAGGTGATCCGCCGTCACGGCCGCGTCATGGTCATCTGCAAGAGCAACCCGCGCCACAAGCAGCGCCAGGGCTGAGCGCCCGTCGGCGATGCCGACGGACTCTTCGGATCTGACTCACAACTCAATACACACAACGGCAGGATCAGATCCCACGCGAGTGGGGGACACCTCGGGGCGGAGGCCCGAGCACCGATCCTGCTCCACACCTCCACAACACTCAGGAGAACCGCATGGCACGTCTTGCCGGCGTTGACATCCCGCGCGATAAGCGCGTGGTGATCGCCCTTACCTACATCTACGGCGTCGGCCGTACCCGCTCGGTCGAGATCCTCAAGGCTACGGAGATCGACGAGAGCATCCGCGTGAAGGACCTCAGCGATGACCAGCTGATCGCCCTCCGCGACTACATCGAAGGCAACTACAAGGTGGAGGGTGACCTGCGCCGCGAGGTCGCCGCAGACATCCGCCGCAAGGTCGAGATCGGCTCCTACGAGGGCATCCGCCACCGTCGTGGCCTCCCGGTCCGTGGTCAGCGCACCAAGACCAACGCCCGTACCCGCAAGGGCCCGAAGCGCACCGTCGCAGGCAAGAAGAAGGCCCGCTAAGCGCGGCCCCAGGGACTAGGAGAACACTTTCATGGCTGCACCCAAGGCCGCCGCGCGCAAGCCGCGCCGCAAGGAAAAGAAGAACATCGCGCTGGGCCACGCCCACATCAAGTCGACGTTCAACAACACGATCGTCTCGATCACCGACCCGTCCGGCGCTGTCATCAGCTGGGCATCGTCGGGTGGCGTGGGCTTCAAGGGCTCGCGCAAGTCGACGCCCTACGCCGCTGGAATGGCTGCCGAGTCGGCCGCCCGCCAGGCGCAGGAGCACGGCGTCAAGAAGGTCGACGTCTTCGTCAAGGGACCGGGCTCGGGTCGCGAGACCGCGATCCGTTCGCTGACGGCCGCCGGCCTCGAGGTCGGCTCGATCCAGGACGTCACGCCGCAGGCGCACAACGGCTGCCGCCCGCCGAAGCGCCGCCGCGTCTGATCCGGCTTGTTGAGCCGCTCGGTCCTTCGGGTCCGAGCGGCTCGACGCCCGCCAGCGCGGGCATCGACTCCCAAAACTCAAGACCTCACCCCACCACATGTCATATAGCGGGCATGTGATCGAAAGGAACACAGAGTGCTTATTGCACAGCGTCCCACACTGACCGAGGAAAAGATCGTCGAGAACCGTAGCCGGTTCATCATCGAGCCTCTGGAGCCCGGCTTCGGATACACGATCGGCAACGCGCTTCGTCGCAGCCTGCTGTCGTCGATCCCCGGCGCCGCGGTCACCAGCGTTCGCATCGACGGCGTGCTGCACGAGTTCAGCACCATCCCCGGCGTGAAGGAGGATGTCACCGAGATCATCCTCAACATCAAGCAGCTCGTGGTCTCGTCGGAGCGCGACGAGCCCATCACCGCTTACCTGCGCAAGACCGGTTCGGGCGAAGTGACCGCCGCTGACATCTCGGCTCCGGCCGGTGTCGAGGTCCAGAACCCCGAGCTCGTCATCGCGACGCTCAACGAGACGGCGAAGTTCGAGCTCGAGCTCACGATCGAGCGTGGCCGCGGCTACGTCTCGGCGACGCAGAACCGCAACGAGTATGCCGAGGCCGGTCAGATCCCGATCGACTCGATCTACTCGCCGGTGCTCAAGGTCAGCTACCGCGTCGACGCCACCCGTGCGGGTGAGCGCACCGACTTCGACAAGCTCGTCCTCGACGTCGAGACCAAGTCGGCCATCAGCCCCCGCGACGCCGTCGCTTCGGCTGCGAAGACGCTCACCGAGCTGTTCGGTCTCGCCCGCGAGCTGAACGTCGAGGCTGAGGGCATCGAGATCGGCCCGGCACCGGTGGAGGCAGTGAACTCCAGCGAGCTGTCGATGCCGATCGAGGACCTCGACCTCTCCGTCCGCTCGTACAACTGCCTGAAGCGTGAGGGCATCAACACTGTTTCCGAGCTCGTCGCCCTGTCGGAGACGCAGCTCATGAACATCCGCAATTTCGGCCAGAAGTCGGTCGACGAGGTGCGTGACAAGCTCATCTCGCTCGGTCTGTCGCTCAAGGATTCGGTGCCCGGTTTCGACGGCGCCCACTTCTACGGCGGCAGCGAAGACGAGTCCTTCTGATACCCGACCTTTCTGACCAGGAGTTAGACGATTATGCCCAAGCCCACTAAGGGTCCCCGCCTCGGAGGCGGCCCCGCACACGAGCGCCTGCTGCTTGCCAACCTCGCGGCGGCTCTGTACACCCACAAGTCGATCAAGACGACCGAGACCAAGGCCAAGCGCCTGCGTCCGCTCGCCGAGCGCCTGATCACCTTCGCCAAGCGCGGAGACCTGCACGCTCGTCGTCGCGTTCTCTCGGTCATCGGCGACAAGAGCGTCGTGCACACGCTCTTCGCCGAGATCGCACCGCTGGTCGCAGACCGTGAGGGTGGCTACACCCGCATCACGAAGGTCGGCAACCGCAAGGGTGACAACGCCCCCATGGCAGTGATCGAGCTCGTTCTCGAGCCCGTCACCCCCAAGGCGAAGTCCACCAAGAAGGCTGCCAAGGCTGAGAAGCCGGCCGAGGTCGTCGAGGAGGCTCCCGCTGAGGAGGCTCCCGTCGAGGAGGCTCCGGCAGACGAGACCGTCGAGGCCGGCGCCGAGTCGCAGGCCGAGGGCGAAGCAGCCGAGGCTGCCGCCGAGGACGCTGTCGAGAAGAAGTCCGAGTAAGCACCTCGCTCACTCGAAGAAGCCCGCCGCCCCGTGAGGGACGGCGGGCTTCTTCGTGCATCCGGCGTCTGGACTCAGCGTGCGCGCAGATCCTTGCGAAGGATCTTGCCGGATGCCGACTTGGGAATGGCGTCGATGAACTCGACCTGCCTCACCTTCTCATGAGGCGCGACATGGGCGGCGACGTGCGCCATCACCGCATCCGCGTCGAGGTCTGCTCCCTGCTGCGCGACCACGAACGCCTTGGGTACCTCCTGCCCATCCGCGTCGGGCACGCCGATCACGGCCGCATCGGCGATGGCCGGATGCTCGAGCAGGACCGCCTCGAGCACGGCCGGCGCGACCTGGTAGCCCTTGTACTTGATGAGCTCCTTGAGACGGTCGACGATCCGGAAGATGCCGTCGTGCGTCACCGTCGCGACGTCGCCGGTGTGGAGCCAGCCGTCGCCGTCGAGCATCTCGGCCGTCGCATCCGGCCGGTTGAGGTATCCGGCCATCACCTGGGGACCGCGGATCAGCAGCTCGCCCGGTTCGCTGGCGCCCTCGGCCGGCGCAGTGACATCGGAGCCGTCCTCCGCGACGAGACGCGCCTCCGTGTTCGCGAGCAGCATCCCGACGGACGAGCGGTCGATGTCAGGGCGGTCGTACGGGATCGCGTGCGTGACAGGGCTCGTCTCCGTCATTCCGTAGCCCTGACAGACCGTGCACCCCAGCCGATCGGCCACTGCGGATGCGAGAGCGCCGTCGAGCGGAGCAGCCCCCGAGAAGATGACCTTGATCGCGGAGGTGTCGTACTGATCGATGAGCGGATGCTTCGCGAGCGCGACGGCGATCGGCGGCGCGATGAAGACCCAGCTCGTCCGGTGCTCCTGCACGACCCGGAGGAACTCCGTCAGGTCGAACTTCGGCATCGTGACAAGAGCCGCGCGCTGGCGCAGCGCGAAGTTCAGCAGCACCGTCATCCCGTAGATGTGGAAGAACGGCAGGACGGCGAGTACTCGGTCGTCGTCACCGAGAGAGATCGTCGAGCGGCACTGGCTGACGTTCGCGATCAGGTTGCGGTGGGTCAGCATGACGCCCTTGGGCCGGCCGGTCGTTCCCGAGGAGTAGGGGAGTACGGCGAGATGCGTCGCCGGGTCGAAGCTCACTTCGGGAGCGGGGCGACCCTCGCCGAGCAGGGCAGGCAGCGACGGATGCCCCTCGGCGCCGTCGAGGACGATCACGTGGTCGTCGGCGAGTCCGACGGCGTCCGCGGCGGCCTTCGCGCCCGGCAGCAGCGGCGAGACGGTGATCAGCCACGTCGCCTCGGCATCGGTCAGCTGGTTCGCGATCTCCTCGGCCGTGTACAGGGAGTTGATCGTGGTCGCCGTCGCTCCTGCCCGCAGGATGCCGTGGAAGACCGTCGCGAAGGCCGGGATGTTGGGACAGAGGACCCCGACCTTCGTCCCGACGTCCACCCCTCGCGCTGCGAGCGCGCCCGCGAAGAGGTCGATCTGGGCGATCAGCTGACGGTAGGTCGTGGTGGCGCCGCTGACTCCGTCGACGAGGGCGACCGCGTCGAGACGGTCTTCCTCGACGTCTCCGAAGAGGAACTGGTGGATCGAGACCGCGGGGATCTCGACATCGGGATAGGAACTGCGCACCATGAGATCTCCTTCGATCCGGGTCATCGACGACGCCGTCTGATGCGATCCAGTGTCGCACAGGAGGAGACCCGGTCCCAGGGGTATGGAGGACACATGACCGAGGTGCCGACGCCGCGGAGAGTAGGCTGATCCGGTGAGCGATGCAGAGACCCTGAGCAGAGGGCCTCGCGCCTATACGGCATTCATCGGAATCGGCCTGATCGCAGGCCTCCTCTCCGGCCTCTTCGGCGTCGGCGGCGGCACGGTGATCGTTCCGCTGCTCGTGCTCTTCCTGCATTTCAATCAGCGTCTCGGCGCCGGCACGTCGCTCGCAGCGATCGTCCCGACGGCGACGGTGGGCGTGATCTCCTACGCGATCAACGGATCGGTGGCGTGGATCCCCGCTCTCATCCTGGCGGCAGGCGCCGTGGTGGGGGCGCAGATCGGCACGCGGCTGCTGCCGAAGATCTCGCAGACGGTGCTGCGCTGGTTCTTCGTCGGCTTCCTGGTGATCGTGATCGTGAGCCTGTTCCTGGTGGTCCCTTCGCGCGACGCCGAGTTCGAGCTGGAGCTGCTCAACGGGCTCGCGCTGCTCGCGGTCGGAGTCGGCACCGGAGTCCTCGCCGGTCTGATCGGTGTCGGCGGGGGCGTGATCGTGGTGCCCGTGCTGATGCTCGCATTCGGTACGAGCGACCTCGTGGCCAAGGGCACGTCGCTGCTCATGATGATCCCGACCGCGATCTCGGGCACCATCGGCAACCTGCGCAATCACAACGTCGATCTCGTGGCCGCGGCGATCGTCGGGGTCTCCGCCTGCACGACCACCGCGCTCGGAGCCTGGCTGGCCACCCTGATCGACCCCACGGTGGGCAACATGCTGTTCGCGGCATACCTCGTGGTGATCGCGGTGCAGATGGCGATGAAGGCGATCAAGGGGCGCAAGAAGAAGGACTGAACGCCCTTAGTTCCGGCTTACGGGCACCGCGCCCCATGACCGAGAAAGTAGGATCGAGGGGTGGCAGTCAACCAAGATCTGGTCGGCCGGGAGTTCCCGCCGACGTCCCCCTACCTCGTCGGCCGTGAGAAGGTGCGTGAGTTCGCGCGTGCCGTCTTCGCCGATGCACCGCAGCACACCGACGTCGAGGCGGCTCGCGCAGCCGGTTTCGCCGACGTCGTCGCGCCCCCGACGTTCGCGATGGTCATCCAGGACCACACTCTTCAGCAGCTCCTCGCCGAACCGGACTCCGGCATCGTCCTGGCGCGCACGATCCACGCCGAGCAGAAGTTCGCGTACTCGCGCCCCATCGTCGCGGGTGACGAGCTCACAGGTCGACTGCGCGTGACCGGCATCCGCATGATGGGCGGCAACGCCATGATCACCAGCGCGGCCGAGATCACGGATGCCGACGGCGAGCACGTCGTCACCGCCACCAGCGTGCTGCTGGTCGGCGCGGAAGAAGGAGCCGAGTGATGCCGTTCGCTGTCGGAGACGTCGTCGCGGAGCGCGCCGTCCATCTCACCCGCGAATCGCTCGTGCGGTACGCAGGAGCATCGGGTGACTTCAATCCGATCCACTACCGGGACGACATCGCCGCCGAGGTGGGTCTGCCGGGAGTGCTCGCGCACGGCATGCTCACGATGGGCATCGCGTCGTCGGTGGTCGTCGCGGCCCTCGAACCGGGAACGCGGATCCTCGACTACGGCGTGCGCTTCACCAAGCCGGTCGTGGTGCACCCGACCGAGGGAGCGGACCTCCACGTCATCGCGACCGTCGGTGCCGTCGACGACGAGTCGACTCGGATCGATCTCAAAGTCACGTTCGCTGAGACGACGGTCCTCGTCAAGGCGCAGCTGCGCGTCGCCTCCTGATGGGTGGCGCTGTGCACGAGGTCGAGCCGCTGAGGCTCGCGACTCTCACGACCCTGCGCACGGGAGGCGCCCCCGAGCGCATGCTCGAGGCATCGACCACGGCGGAGCTGATCGACGCGCTCACCGATGTGTGGTCACGCGGCGACGAGTGGTTCGTGCTGGGCGGAGGATCCAACCTGTTCATCGGCGACGAGTCGTTCGAGGGGACGGTCATCCGCGTCCTCACCCGCGGCATCGAGGAGCTGCCCTCGCCGCACGCGGGACGCATCAGGCTGCGTGTGCAGGCGGGGCATGGCTGGGACGATCTCGTCGCCTATGCGGTCGAGCACGGTTACGCCGGTCTCGAGGCGATGAGCGGCATCCCGGGCACCGTCGGCGCCTCGCCCGTGCAGAACATCGGGGCGTACGGGCAGGAGATCCAGGAGACCCTGGTCGAGGTCGAGCTGATCGACGAGGCCACCGGCGAGGTGTCGGTGGTGCCGGCATCCGAACTGGGGCTCGGTTTCCGCACCTCCGTGCTCAAGCATCACTACGGCAGCGTGCCGCAGCGTCGGGCCGTCATCCTGTCGGTCACGGTCGACCTTCTCGTCGCTGACGAGCGGGTGGTGCGCGGCGAGCAGCTCAGGAGGGCGCTGGGTCTGGACTCCGACGCCCCGGTGCCGCTGACCTGGGTGCGCGAGCGGATCCTCGCCACCCGCGCCTCGAAGGGGATGCTGCTCGACGAGAACGATCCGGACACCCATGGCGTCGGCTCGTTCTTCCAGAATGCGATCGTGCCGGAGGTCGTGGCCCGTGCTCTGCCGCCCGAGTGCCCGCGGTGGCCGGTGACCCCGGATCTGGATACCGTCACGGTGATCCCGCTCGCCTCGTACGACGGGTATGTCCCTCCCGCCAAGCCGGAGGCCCCCGACGTCAAGGTGAGCGCAGCGTGGCTGATCGAGCAGGCCGGAATCCGCAAGGGGTTCAAGCTGCCGCGCTCGCGCGCCTCGGTCTCGACGAAGCACGCGCTCGCCCTCACCAACCGGGGCGGGGCGACAGCGGCCGAGGTCTCGGAGCTCGCACGATTCATCCAGAGCCGCGTCCATTCGGAGTTCGGTCTCGTGCTGCAGCCGGAGCCCGTGCTGCTCGGCGTCGAGCTCTGAGTCGCGACGCAGCGAGCCCGCGCCCGCCTGACAACGTCGCCCGTTCGCCGTACACTCGCGGCATGAGCGGACTGATCCCGTACCTGCTGTTTCCCGGAAACGCGGCCGAAGCGCTGGAGCACTACCGTGACGTCTTCGGAGGAGAGCTTCAGCTCGTCGACTATGCCAGTGCGGGTCGTGCAGACGGTCCGGCCGATGCGGTCGCCCACGGGCAGCTCTCAGGACCGGTCGAACTGGCGGGAGCGGATGCCGGTGCGGACGACGATGCCGTGCAGATGAGCGGGATGTTCCTCTCTCTGCTCGGCACCGCCGACGCGTCGACGCTGACGAGCTGGTTCGACCGGCTGTCAGAGCATGGCCGAGTGACCGACGCCCTGCAGAAGCGCGCGTGGGGCGACTACGACGGCACCGTCACCGACCGCTACGGCATCCGCTGGCTGATCGGCTTCCACGACGAGGAGTGATCTCGTCGCAGACCGGCCTCAGGCGAACAGACGCTGCAGTCGCTGCACACCCTCGAGGAGCTGGTCGTCGCCGAGCGCGTACGACATGCGGATGTACCCGGAGGGACCGAATGCCTCGCCCGGGACGACGGCCACCTCGGCCTGCTCGAGGATGAGGTCGGCGAGCTCGAGCGAGGTCGTCGGCGTCTTGCCGCCCCACGTGCGTCCGAGCAGACCCTGCACGTCGGGGTAGACGTAGAAGGCGCCCAGCGGGTTCGGCACCACGAGTCCGTCGATCTTCGACAGTTCGGACACGATGAGGCGGCGGCGGCGGTCGAACGCCTCGCGGAACTGCTCGGCTTCGGTCTGGGGCCCGTTGAGGGCAGCGATCGCCGCCTTCTGTGCGACGTTGTTGACGTTGCTCGACAGGTGGGACTGCAGGTTCGCGGCGACCTTGATGGCATCCGCCGGTCCGACCATCCAGCCCACGCGCCAGCCGGTCATGGCGTAGGTCTTCGCGACGCCGTTGACGAGGATCGTCTGCCCCGCCACCGCGGGCACGGCCTCGACGATGGAGGTCGCCTTGACGCCCTCATAGGTGAGGTTCTGGTAGATCTCGTCGGAGATGACCCAGATGCCGTGCTCGAGTGCCCACTCGCCGATCGCCGCCGTCTCCTCGGCCGTGTACACCGATCCGGTGGGGTTGGAGGGCGACACGAACACGAGCGCGGTCGTGCGCTCGGTGCGAGCGGCCTCGAGCTGGTCGACGGTGACCTTGTAGTCCTGATCGGCGCCCGCGAAGACCTCGACCGGCGTGCCGTCCGCAAGACGGATCGCCTCGGGGTAGGTCGTCCAGTACGGCGCAGGCAGAAGCACCTCGTCGCCCGGGTTCACCACGGCCTGGAACGCCTGGTAGACCGACTGCTTGCCGCCGTTGGTCACGATGACCTGGCTCGGCGAGACCTCGAGGCCGGAGTCACGCAGCGTCTTCGCGGCGATCGCCTCGCGCAGCGCGGGCAGGCCCGGAGCCGGGGTGTACCGGTAGCTGGCGGGATCGGCGAGCGCCTCGGCGGCCGCGTCGACGATGAACTGCGGGGTCGCGAAATCGGGCTCGCCGGCGGCGTACGAGATGATCGGCTTGCCTTCGGCCTTGAGTGCCTTGGCCTTGGCGTCGACCTTGAGGGTCGCGGATTCGGCGATGGCGGAGAGCTTGCGGGAGAGAGGAGCGCGTTCGGTCACGACTACGAGCGTACCCGGGTCGACCTCGCCGATGACGAGTGAATGGTCGTCAAGAATCACGGTTCTTTCGTGCTGATGCTCGCCGCTCAGGCGGTGTGCATGCCGTGCGCGCGCGCAACGGCATCCAGGGTGATGCGGCCACCCTGGACGTTGAGGCCCTGGGCCAGTGCGGTGTCGTCGGCTGCTGCACGCTCCCACCCCTTGCCGGCGATGGCCGAGACATACGGGAGTGTGGCATTGGTCAATGCCCGCGTGGCCGTCTCGGGCACCGCGCCCGGCATGTTCGCGACGCAGTAGTAGATCGAGTCGTGCACCGCGAACGTCGGGTCGTCGTGCGTCGTGGGGCGCGAGCCTTCGAAGCATCCGCCCTGGTCGATGGCGATGTCGACCAGCACGGATCCGGGCTTCATGGTCGCGACCATGTCGTCGGTCACGAGCTTCGGCGCCGCAGCCCCGGGGATGAGCACGGATCCGATGACCAGGTCGGCCGTCGCGAGCTCTTCGGCGATGTCGTACCGGCTCGACGCGCGGGTCTGCAGAGCACCGCCGTAGCGGTGCTCGAGCTCGCGGAGTCGCGGCAGCGAGATGTCGATGACGGTCACCTGTGATCCGAGCCCGAGCGCGTTCGCGGCCGCGTGCTCACCGGCGACACCGCCGCCGATCACGACGGTCTTGGCGCGCGGGGCGCCCGCGATGCCTCCCATGAGCACGCCCCGTCCTCCTGCGGATCGCATGAGGGAGTATGACCCCATCGTCACGGACAGGCGTCCCGCGATCTCGCTCATCGGCACGAGCAGAGGGAGGCTGCGGTCGGGCAGCTGCACCGTCTCGTAGGCGACGGCGGTGGTGCCCGCGTCGACGAGCGCCGTCGTCAGCGCTCGGTCGGCGGCCAGATGCAGGTAGGTGAAGAGGGTGAGATCCGAGCGCAGGAACCCGTACTCCTGGGCGATCGGCTCCTTGACCTTGATGAGCAGCTCCGCCTCGCCCCAGGTCTCCTCGGCGGTGTCGACGATCTCGGCACCCGCGATCCGATAGGCCTCGTCGGAGATGCCCGAACCGACGCCCGCCCCGGACTGCACGAGCACGCGGTGGCCCTCGTGCACCAGACGGTCTGCGCCTGCGGGGGTGAGCGCGGTGCGGTTCTCGTTGTTCTTGACCTCGGTCGGCACGCCGATCTTCATCGATCCTCCAAGTGACGGTTGCGTGAGTGCATTTCAGAATCGCAGAAACTTCGATCATTCGACAGAATGCCTGAAGAAGATTCGCGCTTGGGGTGATTCCTGCATAATCGTTCGCATGGAGACGTCACCCGAAACCCCTCAGCCGAACACCCTTCGGGCACCGGCTCTCGACGCCATCGACGCGAGGATCGTACAGCTGCTGAGCGCGGACGGTCGGATGACGAACGCCGAGCTCGCGGGTCACCTCGGAGTCGCGCCGTCGACCGCGCACGCGCGTCTGCGCGCACTCGTCGAACGCGGAGTCATCAGCGGCTTCCATGCCAGCGTCGACGAGCGGAAGTTGGGCGCCGGCCTGCAGGCCATCATCGGAGTGAGCCTTCGACCGAGCGCTCGGCGCGAGAGCATCGTCGAGTTCGCCGACCGTGTGCGCGCTCTGCCCCAGGTGATCCAGGTCTTCTTCCTCGGCGGGGATGACGACTTCCTGCTGCACATCGCGGTGGCCGACTCATCGGAGATGCGGGAGTTCGTGCTCGAGCATCTGTCGGCCCAGAGCAGCGTCGCCTCGACCAGGACCAGCATCGTGTTCGACTATCACCGCAACTCGGTGGCTGCGTCGTTCCGCTGACGCGCAAGACGGCTGGCGGCGCGCCGCTGTCGCGGCCGCACGCAACGTATATTGCATGGCTTCTGGCGCGAACCTAGGGTGAGGGCGGGGACGGAGCAGCCGATGCGCACGCGGCGGGCTTCCGCTGGGGGTTGCGATGGGGCGAATGATCGACGACGCGGAGTTGGCCGGCTGGCTCGCCCGGCTTTCGGGTGGACTGTGGTCGTCATCGATCGGAGGCGCCGAGGCGTTCGCGTTTCCCTCGTGGTTCTCCGAGCAGGTCATTCGCCTCGACGGTCGAATCGGCATGCTGCAGCTGTCGAACTTCGGCGCGATGAGGGCCGACGACCCGGATGCGTTCGAGGCGGCGCTGCTTCGCAGGTCCATCGGCTCGACCATGCTCTACAGCACCCTCGAGACGGCGCACACCGTGAGCTACGAGCGAGCGATCGCCGAGGGCGAGGACATCATCATCGTCGGGATGGTGCAGCAGGGCGGGCAGCGCCTGAACACCGCGGCGGGGGTGCAGGCCATGGGCGTCGGCCGCGTCGGCTTCATGTCGAGCCTGGGCCCATCGGCCGTCGAGCAGTTCGGGGTCACCAACTCGACCGGGGTCGTCGTTCCCGTGGCGGCCCTCCCCGGCTATCGGCACGTCCTCGCTCGAGGGGCCGACATGTTCCCGGACACCCCACTCACCCGGGCAGCGGGAGCCTCGCTCGCGCGGATGCTGTTCGAGTGGGCGCAGGATCCGGATCAGGGTCAGGGGGCGCTCGCCGGCACCGAGGCGGCGCTGATCGCGCTCGTGCGAGGGCTCTTCCGACAGTTCCCCGGCGACGGCGAGACCAGCCGGACGAGTGAGTTCCGCGCGGAGGCGGGGCGCATCATCGAGCGGCGGCATCGTGATCCGGCATTCGGCATCGCAGAGCTCGCCGCCGACCTGCACGTCAGCCGTCGCCAGCTGTTCCGCCTGTATGAAGGTGCCGACGAGAGCCCCGCGAACCGCTTGCTGCGTCGGCGTCTCGTGACGGCGCGCGAAGAGCTGCTGTCGACGCCCCCGCAGGACCTTGCGGCGGTCGCAGCCCGCTCCGGTTTCGCCGACGCGTCCGCGCTTCGGGCCCAGTTCTCCCGGCACGTGGGGCACAGTCCCAGTGCCTTCCGCCTCGCGGCCCGCACGCAGCCGCCGCGTCTCGCCGAGGCGATGCTGCTCAGCGACGAGCAGTCCGCCCCGACCGCCTGACCGAGGCCGGCCCATCGGGCCGACCCGGTCGGGGCTGTCCGTCGCGGACCGACGCGCGCGCCCGCGCGGGCCTGCCGTGTGCTGTCCGGCTGCTTCGCCGACCCCGACAGAGAGTGACACATGATCGCGAATCTGGTGCCAACGCGGGTTCTGCGTGCCGGGCCGAGCGCACCGGGTGACGCAACGTCCTGCGGCGCTTCCGGATCGTCGGAGCCGCTCCTAACCTGAACCTGCCCGTGTCCCCAGGCGGGCCATGACGGCAGATCGCGACGGAGCTCCGCTCCTGGCGCATCGGCCGTCACGGCTTCCGGACGCGGCGGGATCGCCCGTCCGGAAGTTCGGGGGACAGGCGCGAAAGCGTCGGGCATGACGGACCACCTGCGCGAGGGCGCGGGTGGACGTGCGGGTGCTTCGGTCAGGGGAGACCGGGGCACCCGCGAATCCCCCTCGGCGTCACGCGCCGAACGAGGAAGGCAGCGCGCAGTAGTCGGCGAAACGCCGCGTCGGAGCCGCCGGGTCCGTCACGTCGACGATCGCGCCGGCGATCGAGTGCGGGGACTCATCATCGGCGAGCTGCCACACGATGAAGTTCCAGATGCCCCTCGCCGTCGGGCTGAGCAGCGCTGCCGGGCCCGAGACGATCAGGACCGTCGCCGGATCGGAGCCGGTGCGGAACGGAGCGATCACGTCGCCGCGCAACGCCGCTTCATCGGCATCCGCGCTGTGCGCACGCTCGACGTGCTGCCCGGCGGCGATCAGCGCCGTCGCGAGGTCGTCCGCCGCTCGACGCGAGCGCTCGGCATCCGCTCCGGCGACCGCGATCAGTCGGCGCCCTCGCGGGTAGAGGTGAAGGAACTCGGACGAGATGTCGGACCACACGTCGCTCATGTTCTCAGGCTACGCCCGCCGGCGGCGGCGGGCTCCGGCGGTCCTCCGCATCACGCACGAGGAGCCCCTCGGCTGCCGATGGCGGCATCCGAGGGGCTCCTCGTCAGAGTCTCAGGCCTCCTCGACGAGGAACCTGCTGTAGGCGCCGAGCGTGAGGAACGCCGGGAACTCCTCCTGCAGGGCGACGTCGCGGAACACCGAGGCGGCATCGTCGAACCTGTCGCCGTCGTGCCGGTCGACCTCGCCGAGGACCTCCGCGATCAGGCTCTCGACGTAGTCGGCGGTGATCGCGGTGCCGTCCTCGGTGGAGCGGTCCTGGTGGATCCACTGCCACACCTGCGAACGGCTGATCTCCGCCGTCGCGGCATCCTCCATCAGGTTGTCGATCGCCACGGCGCCGAGCCCTCGCAGCCATGCCTCGAGGTAGCGGATCGCCACCGACACGTTGTCGCGCACACCCTGCGCGGTGATCGGCCGCCCGATGTGCAGGTCGAGCAGCTGCGACGCGGTCACCATGACCTCGGGGCGCTGGCGGCCGACCTGGTTCGGGTGGTCGCCGAGCACGGCGTCGAACTCCGCCAGCGCTGTGGGGATCAGATCGGGGTGCGCGACCCACGTGCCGTCGAAGCCGTCGCCGGCCTCGCGCTTCTTGTCGGCGGAGACCTTCTCGATCGCGCGCTCGGTCACCTCGGGGTCGCGGCGGTTCGGGATGAAGGCGCTCATGCCGCCGATCGCGTAGGCGCCCCGCTTGTGGCAGGTCTGCACGAGCAGCTCGGTGTACGCCCGCATGAACGGCACCGTCATCGTGACCTCGCTGCGGTCGGGGAGCACGAAACGCGCGCCGCGGCCGCGGTAGTTCTTGATGATCGAGAAGATGTAGTCCCAGCGCCCGGCGTTGAGACCCGCGCAGTGGTCACGCAGCTCGTAGAGGATCTCGTCCATCTCGAAGGCCGCGGGCAGGGTCTCGATCAGCACGGTCGCGCGGACGGTGCCGTGCGGGATGCCGATGTACTCCTCGCTGAAGGAGAACACGTCGTCCCACAGCTTCGCCTCTTCGCTCGACTCGATCTTCGCGATGTAGAAGTACGGGCCCCGACCGTTCGCGATGAGCTCCTGCGCGTTGTGGAAGAAGTACAGGCCGAAGTCGACGAGCGAGCCGGATGCCGCCGTGCGGCGCCCCGCGCGGTCGGTGAACTGCAGGTGCTTCTCCGGCAGATGCCAGCCACGCGGACGCATCACGATCGTCGGTGTGCGCTCGGCGGTGACGTGGTACTCCTTGCCTTCGGGGGAGCGGAAGGACAGCTCGCCGCGGATCGCGTCGCGCAGCGACAGCTGCCCCTCGACGACGTTCTTCCAGGTCGGACTCGTGGCATCCTCCTGGTCGGCGAGCCACACGCGAGCACCCGAGTTCAGTGCGTTGATCGTCATCTTCGGGTCGGTCGGCCCCGTGATCTCGACGCGGCGGTCCTCGAGACCCGGCCCCGCGCCTGCGACCCGCCAGTCGGCATCCGCGCGGATGTGCGCGGTGTCGTCGCGGAAGCGCGGGTCGTGGCCGTTGCCGATCTCGAACCGACGGCGCATCCGGTCGGCGAGCCGATCGTGGCGGCGCGAGGCGAACCGGTGGTGCAGCTCGGTGAGGAACGCGATCGCCTCGGGGGTGAGGATCTCGTCGTAGCGGTCGCGGAGCGGACCGGTGACCGCGATCGCCGGACCCTGCTGCGTGGTCTGGATCGGAGCCGTGGTCGGGCTGGTGGTCGGGGGAGCGATGGGAGTGGTCATGATCGTGTGTCCTTCACAAGTGGCTCAGTGGAACTGCGCGGCTTCGGTGGAGCCGGCGAGGGCGAGGGTCGCGCTGTCGGGGTTGAGCGCGGTAGAGATGACGTCGAAGTAGCCGGTGCCCGCCTCGCGCTGGTGCTTGGTGGCGGTGTAGCCGTTCGCCTCCGCGGCGAACTCGGCCTCCTGCAGCTCGACGTACGCGCTCATGGCGCGATCGGCGTAGCCGCGGGCGAGGTCGAACATCGAGTGGTTCAGGGCGTGGAAGCCGGCGAGCGTGATGAACTGGAACTTGTAGCCCAGGTCAGCCAGCTCCTGCTGGAACGTCGCGATCTCGGCGTCCGACAGGTGGCGCTTCCAGTTGAAGCTCGGTGAGCAGTTGTAGGCGAGCAGCTTGCCCGGGAACTCGGCATGGATCGCGGCGGCGAACTCACGTGCCAGCTCGATGTCGGGTTCACCCGTCTCGACCCACAGCAGATCGGCGTACGGCGCGAAGGCGAGGCCTCGGCTGATGACCGACTCGATGCCGGGGCGGATGCGGTAGAAGCCCTCGGTCGTGCGCTCGCCGGTGGTGAACTGCTGGTCGCGCTCGTCGACATCGCTGGTGAGCAGGTCGGCCGCGAGAGCATCCGTCCTGGCGATGATCACCGTCGGGACTCCGGCCACGTCGGCGGCGAGACGCGCGGCGTTCAGGGTGCGGATGTGCTGCTGCGTCGGCACGAGCACCTTTCCGCCGAGGTGGCCGCACTTCTTCTCGCTCGCGAGCTGGTCCTCCCAGTGGATGGCTGCGGCACCGGCCTGGATCAGCGACTGCGCGAGCTCGTAGGCGTTGAGCGGTCCTCCGAAGCCCGCCTCGGCGTCGGCGACGATCGGCGCGAGCCAGTCCTGCGTGACGTCGCCCTCGGCGTGCTCGAGCTGGTCCTGACGGATCAGCGCGTTGTTGATGCGACGCACGACCGCCGGCACCGAGTTGGCGGGGTACAGCGACTGGTCGGGGTAGGTCTGACCGGCGAGGTTGCCGTCGGCCGCGACCTGCCAGCCCGAGAGGTAGATGGCCTTGAGGCCCGCCCGCACCTGCTGCACCGCCTGCCCGCCTGTGTAGGCGCCCAGTGCCCGGACGTAGTCCTCGGTGTGCAGCAGGTTCCACAGGTTCTCGGCTCCGCGGTGCGCGAGCGTCGCGTCCTCGCGGACCGAGCCGCGGACGCGGATGACGTCCTCTGCCGTGTACGTGCGCTCGACGCCGTCCCAGCGGGGATCCGTCTCCCAGATCTCCCGGAGCTCGGCGGCCGTCTGAACCTGGTCCCCGGCGCGCAGCCCTGCGGGGCGGGGGGTGTGGTTCTGGGCGGTGTTCGTCATGGTGTCTCCTCCGTTGGATGCCCGGACCGTGAAGCCGGGTGGCGTGTTTCCACTGTGTGTGAAGTTCGCACCCTTCGATGGCCGATCGGGGAGTGAAGATCCCCCGAAATTCTGTTTCTGTGACAGAATCGGCCGCATGAGCACTCCAGCGGTCGAAGAAGACGCCGACGCCCTCACGATCGGACGCCGCATCCGTCAGCTGCGCACGGCGCGCGGGATGACCCTCGACGACCTCGCGGCGGCGGTCGATCGAGCGCCCAGCCAGATGTCGATGATCGAGACGGGCAAGCGCGAGCCCAAGCTCACGCAGCTGCAGTCGATCGCGCGCGCTCTCGGCGTCACGATCGACGCGCTGCTCGAGGGCGAGCCGCTCGACGAACGCAGTGCGATCGAGATCGCCCTCGAACGGGCCATGAAGGGGCAGACCTTCCAGGCTCTCGGCATCGAGCCCTTCCGGATCGCGAAGAGCATGCCGACGGACGCGCTCAAGGCCCTGCTCGCACTGCACGGCGAGATCGACCGACTCAAGGATGAGCGCGCGGCCACTCCCGAGGAGGCCAGGCGCGCGAACGTCGAGCTCCGCCACCTCATGCGGCGGCAGGACAACCACTTCGCCGATCTCGAGACGAAGGCGGCGGAGATCCTCGCGGCGGTCGGGCACCCTGGCGGACCCCTCACCCAGCGGACGGCCTCCGAGATCGCCGCGTACCTCGGATTCACCCTGCACTACGCCCCGGACCTGCCGCAGACCACCCGCAGCGTCGCCGACCTCGCGAACGGACGTCTGTACCTCTCGAGCAGCGTCCCGGCCAAGGGGGATGCCCGGACCGCGGTGCTGCAAGCGCTGTCCAGCCGCATCCTCGGTCACTCCGAGCCGCGCAGCTATGCCGAGTTCCTGCGCCAGCGCGTCGAGACGAACTATCTCACCGGGGCGCTGCTGGTGCCGGAGGCCGACGTCGTGCCGGCGCTGAAGGATGCGAAGACGCGCAGGGCGATCTCGATCGAGGATCTGCGCGACGCGTACTCGGTGTCGTACGAGACCGCTGCGCACCGATTCACGAACCTCGCGACGCGCCACCTCGACATCCCCGTGCACTTCCTCAAGGTGCACGAGTCGGGCACGATCACGAAGGCGTACGAGAACGACGACGTGAACTTCCCGACCGATCGCCTCGGATCGATCGAGGGGCAGATGTGCTGCCGCCGATGGACCAGCCGCGTGGTGTTCGACGAGGACGACCGCTTCAACCCGTACTACCAGTACACGGACACGGGCAACGGCACCTACTGGTGCACGGCCCGCGTCGAGGCGTCGAGTGAGGGACTGCACTCGGTCAGCGTCGGCGTGCGATTCGACGACACGAAGTGGTTCGTCGGGCGCGACACCCCGCATCGCGGAGTCTCGAAGCACTCGGTCGAGGTGTGCTGCCGGCGGGCGCCCGCCGACCTCGAAGGGCGGTGGCGCGAGAACTCGTGGCCGAACGTCAGGACCCCGCGCACTCTGCTCGCCACACTGCCGACCGGGGCCTTCCCGGGCGTCGACACGACGGATGTGTACGAGTTCCTCGAGGCGCACGCGCCGCGCTGAGCGCCCGTACGCGCCGCGCTGAGCGCCCGCACGCGCCGTCGATTCCGGTCGCCTTCCTGTCACGAGGAGGGGGTTGAGCGAACAACGAACACGTGTTAGGTTTTCGCAGGTCGGAGCGCCGCGCTCGGCGGCGCCGTTCTCGATGAGGAGACACGATGAAGCGATGGATGAGCACGCTGGCGACGATCGGACTCGTGACTGCGGGCCTGACGGTCGCCGGGCCCGCGACGGCCGGCGGTGGACGCCCCGGCACCGGTGACCTGAACCGCTGGGCGGTGGACACCTGGCACTCCCTCGACGCGATGACCGATGAGGAGACCGGCCTTCCCGCCGACAACGTGAGCGGCGACCTCGAGACGCCGAGCGCCTACACCTCGCCGACGAACATCGGCGGATACCTGTGGTCGACGGTCACGGCTCGCGACCTCGGAGTCATCAGCGACGAGGAGGCGCGCGATCGCATGTCGACGACGCTGGAGACGCTCGGAACCCTCGAGCGCAACGACGCCAGCGGCATGTTCTACAACTGGTACTCGCCGACGACCGGCGAGAAGCTCACGACATGGCCCGACTCGGGAGACCCGGTGCACCCGTTCCTCAGCACGGTCGACAACGGGTGGCTCGCCGCCGCACTGCGCATCGTCCGCGAAGCGGAGCCCGACCTCGCGCAGCAGGCGGACGCGCTGTACGACTCCATGGACTTCGCGGCGTTCTTCGACCCCGAAGGCGCGGCAGGACTCCCTGCAGGCACGAACCGCGGGGGCTTCTGGGATGCGGCTCCGCCGGACTGCAGCGTCGAGGCGCCGATGTACAACGGCTCGGGGGACACCGCGTTCTACACGTGCCACCACTACGACACGACCGTGAGCGAGAGCCGCATCGCGACCTACCTCGGCATCGCGAACGGGCAGATCCCTGCTACCGCCCTGCACGGCACGCATCGCACGATGCCTCCCGGGTGCGACTGGGCGTGGCAGGAGCAGCTCCCTCAGGGCGAGTACCGCACCTATGACGGCGTCGAGGTGTGGGAGGGCGCCTACGCATATGACGGGATGTCGTTCGTGCCGAGTTGGGGCGGCAGCATGTTCGAGTCGCTGATGCCCGACCTGCTCGTGCCGGAGACCACGTGGGGTCCGCGTTCGTGGAAGCTCAACCACCCGATCACCGTCGCCGTGCAGAAGCAGCACGGGCTGGACGAGGCCGGATACGGCTATTGGGGCTTCTCGCCCGCGAGCGACCCGTTCGGCGGGTACGCGGAGTACGGGGTCGACGTAGCCGGGATGCGGGCGGACGGGTACACCTCGGACGCGGAGAAGACCGACGTCGACATCGACAGGCCCGGATGCACCACGGGGACCGATCCCGCTCCGGAGTTCGGTGACGGGGTCGTGACGCCGCACGCCGCGTTCCTGGCGCTTCCGTACGATCGCACGGGCGCGCTCGACAACCTGCGCGGCATCGAGACGGACCTCGGCGCCTACGGCCCCGGCGGGTTCTTCGACGCGGTGGCGGTGAAGAGCGGCACGATCGCCGAGCGCTACCTGTCGCTCGACCAGTCGATGATCATGGCCGCGATCGGCAACGAGCTCACGAAAGATACACTCAAGGACTACTTCGTGGATCGCGACATGGAGCAGCGCCTGCGGCCCGCCATGCGGCAGCAGGTGTTCGGCTCGTCGTGGGGAACAGGGAACGGCCACCACGGCTGAGGTCCGCGCTTTCGCGCCGAGAGACAGGACGGGCGCATGAGCACGGATGAGCAGGCGATGGCGGCGCGACGGCCTCGCGGTCCCTACGCCACCGGCCAGGCGCGCAGGCAGGCGATCGTCGACGAAGCGCTCGCGGTGTTCTCCCGCACGGGATTCCACGGTGGATCCCTGCGGGAGATCGCGAAGCGCGTCGGCGTGACGCCGACCGGCCTGCTGCACCATTTCGCGGGCAAGGAGGAGCTCTTCGCCGAGGTGCTCCACCAGCGTGACGAGAAGGTGCGGGAGGCGGCGGGCGACCCTGCCGAGCACACCCTGATCGAACAGGCCACGCGCGTCGTCGCGCACAACCAGACCTCGCGGGGTCTCACCGCGCTCTACGCGATCGTCTCGGCGGAGGCCACAGACCCCGACCACCCGTCGCACGCCGACTTCGCCGCCCGATACCGCGAGCGCGCCGTGGCCGCAGAAGAGATCCTGCGGCGAGGTCAGGCCGACGGAGAGGTGCGCGAGGACATCGACCCCGCTCGGGCGGCCCGGCTGATCAGCGCGGTCATGGACGGCATCCAGCTCCAATGGCTCCTCGACGATTCCGTCGACATGGTCCCGCTCTTCGAGGAGTTCGTCGGGCGCTACCTCCACCCCGCCGAACGACGGCCCGACTGAAGGGCGCGCGGATGGCGGAGGCCCGGCATCCGCCCACTCCGCCGGGCGGGGACCGCCGGCCGTTCGGTCGAGGACCCCGGTTCAGTCCCGTGCGGTCTGCAGCAGCGTCCACAGCTCGGCGCGGGCGGGGAACGACGACAGGTCGCTTCCCAGGAGCGCTCCGGCCTGGGCGATCCGCGACCGCAGCGTGTGGCGGTGCACACCGAGTGCCGCCGCCGCAGGATCCGCCTTCGCATCGTGCTCGAGCCAGGTGCGCAGCGACCGTTCGAGGTCGCCGCCGGATCGCGCGTCGTGGTCGCGGATCGGCGCGAGCCGCGATTCGGCGACCAGTCGGGCCTCATCCGTGGCCAGTGCGCTGAGGATGCTGGATCCGGCGGCATCGGCGAAGTGGAACACCCCGGCGCCGGACTGCTGACGGAGCGCCGCGAGCGCCTGTGCGTGGGCTCGGGAGAACGCGTCGTACGACTCTGAGCCGGACGCGCCGATGCGGATGCCGAACCGGGTTGCGACCTCGTCGAGCAGTGCGTCATCGGCCATGGACAGGCAGAGCACCACGCCCTCGGATGATTCGGCGAGGAAGCTGGCGGTGCCGTGCTCGGCCCTGCGCCGATCCCACCAGTCGGCGAACGGGCCGGTCGGAGCATCCGCGGCGATCGCGACCACCACGGGTGCCGAGGGCATCGAGCCGAGGACCTTCCGCGCGAGGGACGGATCGTCGTCGAGCAGCGAGCTCAGCAGCTGCGAGTTCAGCCGACGCTTGCTGCGGGCGAGCTGGTCGCTCTGCTCGAGCGCGAGTCCGGCCATCGCGATCACCGACGTCACGACCGTGCGCGCCTCGGCGTCGAGCGCATCGACAGCCAACGCGATCACCCCGCGCAGGTGTCCGCCGCGCCCCACCGTGAAGAGCGTGAACGTCTGATCGTCGATCGTGAGCGACTGCCCGGCCTCGAGCCCACGGGTGAGGATCTCGGTGACCCGTTCGCCGAGCTCGGTCAGTCGTCCTGCAGTGACGGCCGATCGGGGGTGCGACAGCTGCAGGGCGCCGGACGCGTCGTACATTCCGGCCCAGACATCCAGACGGCGGCCGAGCTCTGCGACGGTCGCGTCGAGTCCGCGGGGGCGCAGCGCGGCCAGTGCGAGTGCGCGCTGGGTGTCGAGCGCCCACGACCTGCGGGCGTAGGCCTGCGCCGCGATCGCTTCGGAGTGCGCGCGGGCGACGGCGATGAAGGGCGTGCGATAGGGGACTTCGAAGAGGGGGATCCCGCGGCGTGCGCACTCGAGGATCAGCTCGTCGGGGATCGCGGCACGGTGCACGTCCGTGCCGAATCCGAGGCCGAGCACCCCGCGATCCGCCAGCCGCCCGACGTAGACGTCGAAATCGGTGCCGACGTCGAACTGGGTGCCCGTCGTCAGCAGTGCGAGGTCCTCGGCGAGGAACGGCGTCGGGTCGGCGAGGTCGGAGCTGTGCACCCACCGCAGGGGGCGATCGAGGGCGCCGTCCGGAAGGCCGTCCGCGTCCGAGATCAGCACGAGCCCGAGATCGCGGCGCCGGAAGAGAGCGCGCAGCGTGGGCTGTTCGGCGTCGTCCATGCGCTGCGGTCCTCTCGGCATCCGGATCAGCGCTTATACGGTCGGGCGATGATCTCTCCCAGATTGTACAGCCGGGCGAATGCGCCGACGCCGGATGCGGTCGTACGCTCACGGACATGGCTCTCCTCGACACCGCAGCTGTTGCAGTCCCGCTCGGCGGACCCGACCTCCCCCAGGAGCGTCGTCTCGTCACCGACCTTCCCGGCCCCCGCTCGGCCGAGATCCTCGCCCGCAAGGCCGATGCCGTCGCCGCCGGCGTCGGGCACACGGTTCCCGTCGCGGCCGTCGCCGCCGGCGGGGGAGTGGTCGTGGATGCCGACGGCAACTCGCTGATCGACCTCGGCTCCGGCATTGCCGTGACGACCGTCGGCAACGCGCACCCCAAGATCGCCGCAGCCGTGGCCGCGCAGGCCGCGCAGTTCACACACACCTGCTTCATGATCTCGCCGTACGAGTCGTACATCGGCGTCGCCGAAGCGCTCAACCGCCTCACTCCCGGCGACTTCGCCAAGAAGAGCGCCCTGTTCAACTCCGGCGCCGAGGCCGTCGAGAACGCGATCAAGATCGCCCGCAAGCACACCGGTCGCCAGGCCGTCGTCGCCTTCGACCACGGCTACCACGGCCGCACCAACCTCACCATGGCGCTGACCGCGAAGTCGATGCCGTACAAGAGCGGCTTCGGCCCGTTCGCCCCCGAGGTGTACCGTGCGCCGATGTCGTACCCGTTCCGCGACGGTCTCGACGGCGCAGAGGCCGCCGCCCGCGTGATCCTGCAGCTCGAGAAGCAGATCGGCGCCGACAACCTCGCCGCCGTCATCATCGAGCCGATCCAGGGAGAGGGCGGCTTCATCGTCCCGGCGGAGGGCTTCCTCCCGGCGATCGCCTCGTGGTCCCGCGCGAACGGCGTCGTGTTCATCGCCGACGAGGTGCAGACCGGCTTCGCCCGCACCGGCCACATGTTCGCGAGCGAGATCTTCGGCATCGAGCCCGACCTCATCACGACCGCCAAGGGCATCGCGGGCGGTCTGCCCCTCGCCGCCGTCACGGGGCGCTCCGAGATCATGGACGCCTCGCACGCAGGCGGCCTCGGCGGCACCTACGGCGGAAACCCGATCGCCTGCGCTGCGGCGCTCGCCGCGATCGATGTGTTCGAGAACGACGGCGTGATCGAGCGCGCTCGCGAGATCGGCGAGATCCTCACGGCACGCCTCGGAGCCATGCAGGAGAAGGACACCCGCATCGGAGACATCCGCGGCCACGGCGCCATGATCGCCGCCGAGTTCGTCGACCCCGAGACCAACGCGCCCGACGCCGCCCTCACCTCCGCGGTCGCCAAGGCCTGCGTCGCGCAGGGCGTCATCGTCCTGACGTGCGGCACCTACGGCAACGTCATCCGGTTCCTCCCGCCGCTCTCGATCGGCGACGACCTCCTGAACGAGGGCCTCGACGTCGTCGCGGCCGCGCTCGCCGCCACCGCGGGCTGACAGACCAGCAGCCGCGGTTCGTCCGCGACTGCCACCACACGTCCGGCCGCGACGAGGATCGGGGGATTTCGAGTCGCGGCCGGCACAACCTTTCCAATGAAGGAGAAGCAGATGGCTGAGATCACTCGCGACGTGCTGATCGTCGGAGCCGGAGCCGCAGGGCTCACGGCGGCGAACGACCTGCGCAAGGCCGGCCTGTCGGTCGCCGTACTCGAGGCGCGTGACCGCGTCGGCGGACGACTGTGGACCGACGTCATCGACGGCGCCATGCTCGAGATCGGCGGCCAGTGGGTCTCGCCCGACCAGGACGCCCTGAAGGACACCATCGAGGAGCTGGGGCTCGAGACCTACAGCCGCTACCGCGAGGGCGACAGCGTCTACGTCGGTCCGGACGGGCAGACGCATCGCTTCACCGGCGAGATGTTCCCGGTGTCCGCTGAGACCGAGGCCGTCATCGCCGAGATCACCGAGCGCCTCGACGCCATGGTCGCCGAGATCGACCCCGACCGTCCGTGGGAGCACCCGCTCGCGAAGGAATGGGACTCGATCACCTGGGACGCCTGGCTGCGTGTGCAGACCGACGATGACGAGGCCGTGCGCAATCTCGCCTTCGCCACCGGCTCCGCGATGCTCACCAAGCCGACGCACTCGTTCTCGCTGCTGCAGTCGCTGCTCATGGCGGCATCCGCCGGGTCGTACTCCAACCTCGTCGACGCCGACTTCATCCTCGACAAGCGGGTGGTGGGCGGTCTGCAGAAGGTGCCGCTGCTGCTCGCCGAGCGCCTGGGCGACGACGTCATCCTCAACCAGCCGGTGCGCTCGCTCGAGTGGGGCGTCGACGGTGTGACCGCCACGACCGACGACACCACCGTGCGCGCCCGCTTCGCGATCCTCGCGCATGCCCCGGTGCTCTACAGCCGTATCGCCTTCGTCCCGCCGCTTCCCCGCCGCCAGCACCAGATGCACCAGCACATCTCGATGGGCTTCGTCATCAAGGTGCACGCCGTCTACGACCGCCCGTTCTGGCGCGAGCAGGGCCTCAGCGGCACCGCGTTCAGCCCGTACGAGCTCGCGCACGAGGCGTACGACAACACGAACCACGGCGACGAGCGCGGCACCCTGGTCGGCTTCGTCAGCGACCAGAACGCCGACGACCTGTTCACGCTGTCGGCCGAGGAGCGCAAGGAGCGCATCCTCGAGTCCCTCTCGCACTACTACGGCGACGAGGCGAAGAACCCGGTCGTCTACTACGAGAGCGACTGGGGCACGGAGGAGTGGACCCGCGGAGCGTACGCGGCGAGCTTCGACATGGGCGGACTCCACCGCTACGGCGCCGACCTCCGCTCGGCCGTCGGCCCCATCCACTTCGCGTGCAGCGACATGGCGGGCGCCGGATATCAGCACGTCGACGGCGCGATCCGCATGGGGCACCTCGTCGCCTCGAACATCGTCGAAGCGACGCGCGCCGCCGGCGACACCGCCGAGGTCGGCTGATGACCGGCGCGGTCGTCGTCGGGTACACCGCGACGGATGCGGGAGCGGATGCCGCAGCGCTCGGCGCGCGGCTCGCCCGCAGCCTCGGCGCGGTGCTGCACCTCGTGATCGTGCTGCCGTCGGAGGGCACCCGCAGCGCGGCCGTTCCCCCCGAGCGGGCGTATGAGGACCACATCCGCCGCCAGGCGAAGGAATGGCTCGAGGATGCGGTCGTCCGACTGCCGCAGGAGCTCACCCGCACGGGCCACGTGCGGTTCGGCGAGTCCTTCGCCGAAGGGCTGATCGCCGCCGGCGAGGAGTTCGGCGCCAGGCTGATCGTCATCGGCACGGCCGGCGGCAGCATCTTCGGCCGCCACCGCCTCGGCAGCGTCGCGTCGGAGCTGCTGCACTCATCGACCATCCCCGTCGCGCTCGCCCCCGCGGGCACCGCGGACCAGGACGATCACGTGCTTCCTCGCGTGACGGCCGCGGTCGGCAACCGCGCGGGTGCCGACAACCTCCTCGACGAGGCCGCCGCGATCGCCACCGAGTCCCGTGTCGGCCTGCGCCTCGTCTCGCTCGTGCCGTTCGACGTGCCGCCCGGTCTCGACACCGGCGCGATCCGCGTGGTCGGCGACGCGCACGCGAACGACGTGCTCGAGGTCGCCAAGAGCCTGCTGCCCGACGAGCTGAAGGCCGAGGTCGAAGAGGCCCCCGGCGACACCGTCGAAGATGCCGTCGCGAACCTCTCGTGGCTCCCCGGCGAGGTCGTCCTCGTCGGCTCCAGTCGCCTGGCGCAACCGCGCCGCCTGTTCCTGGGCTCGACCGCAGCGAAGATGCTGCACGAACTGCCCGTTCCCATGATCGTCGTCCCGCGCACCCGCGCCGAAGCAGGAGTCCGCTGATGAGCAGCACGAACCGGGCGACGGAGCCCGCATCCGGTGTGACGACCGGCATCTCGCAGAAAGGGCTGAGTGCGGGTGCCGTCGGAGTGCTCGGAGCCGTCGTCATCGGCGTCTCGACCATCGCGCCGGCCTACACGCTCACCGCATCGCTCGGCCCGACGGTCGCCGTCGTCGGCACCCAGGTGCCCGCGATCATGCTCGTCGGCTTCATCCCGATGCTCCTGACCGCCTTCGGCTACCGCGAGCTCAACCGCATGATGCCGGACTCCGGCACCTCGTTCACGTGGGGAGTGCGGGCGTTCGGGCCGTGGATCGGCTGGATGACGGGCTGGGGCCTGATCGCCGCCACCGTCATCGTGCTGTCGAACCTCGCCGGCATCGCGGTCGAGTTCCTCTTCCTGCTGATCGCCCAGCTCAGCGGAAACCCCGAGATCGCCGACCTGGCGTTCAACCCGATCATCAACGTCGTCGTGTGCCTGCTCTTCATGCTCGGCGCGACGCTCGTGTCGTACCGCGACATGCAGACGACGCAGAAGTTCCAGTACATCCTCGTCGGCTTCCAGGTGCTCGTGCTCGTGGTCTTCGCCACCGTCGCGATCGTCAAGGCCGTCTCCGGAGACGCTCCCGAGCCGACCCCCTTCTCGTGGTCGTGGTTCAACCCGTTCGAGGTTCCGTCCTTCAGCGCCTTCGCCGCAGGGCTCTCGCTGTCGATCTTCATCTTCTGGGGCTGGGACGTCGTCCTCACCATGAACGAGGAGACGAAGGACCCGGCCAAGACGCCGGGGCGCGCCGCGATGGTCACGGTCGTCGTCGTCGTCGCCCTCTACCTGCTGCTGGCCATCGGCCTCATCATGTTCGCCGGCGTCGGCACGGGCGACTACGGGCTCGCGAACGAGGACATCTCGGCGAACGTGTTCTTCGCGCTCTCGGATCCGATCCTCGGACCGCTGGCGTTCCTGGTCTCGCTCGCGGTGCTGTCGAGTTCGGCGGCCTCGCTGCAGTCGACCGCAGTCGGACCCGCTCGCACGCTGCTGGCGATGGGGCACTACGGCGCCCTGCCCAAGAAGTTCGCACGGGTCAGCCCGCGGTTCTTCACGCCGGGCTACTCGACGATCGTGTCGGCCGTCGTCGCATCCGTCTTCTACGCCGTGATGCGCCTCGTCAGCGAGAACGTCCTCACCGACACCATCCTGTCGCTCGGCATGATGATCTGCTTCTACTACGGCCTCACCGCGTTCGCGTGCGTCTGGTACTTCCGCAAGCAGTGGTTCGACTCCGCCAGGAGCTTCTTCTTCACGTTCCTGTTCCCGCTCGTCGGCGGTGCGATCCTCGCCGTCCTGTTCGTCACGACGCTCATCGACTCGATGGACCCCGCGTACGGCAGCGGATCGAACATCGGGGGCCTCGGACTCGTGTTCGTCCTCGGCGTCGGCATCATCGTGATCGGCATCGTCATCATGATCTGGCAGTCCATCAAGCGCCCGGCGTTCTTCCGCGGCGAGACCCTCAGCATGGATGCTCCCGCGAGCAACCGCCGGCGCTGACGGAATCCCGCGGCACCGGCATCCCATCCTCCCCACAGAAAGAGATTCCATGAGCACTCAGACTGAGCAGGCGCTGCTCGACAGCATCCCCACCGGCCTCTTCATCGGGGGAGAGTGGATCGACGGCGAGACCGGGGGCACGTTCGACGTGAAGGACCCCGCGACCGGTGCGGTCATCCGCACGATCGCCGACGCGACACCGGGTGACGGCATCCGCGCGCTGGATGCGGCAGTCGCCGCGCAGGACGCATGGGCCGCGACCGCACCTCGCACCCGCAGCGACATCCTGCGCCGGGCATTCGACCTCGTGCAGGAGCACAAGGAGGATCTCGCGCTGCTGATGACCCTCGAGATGGGCAAGCCGCTCGCCGAGGCGCGCGGCGAGGTCGGCTACGGCGGCGAGTTCCTCCGCTGGTTCAGCGAGGAGGCCGTGCGCATCAGCGGTCGCTACGGCATCAACCCGGAGGGCACCGGCCACATGGTCGTCTCGCAGCGGCCCGTCGGCCCCTCGTTCTTCGTGACGCCGTGGAACTTCCCGTTCGCGATGGCCACTCGCAAGATCGCGCCGGCGCTCGCCGCCGGCTGCACCGTGGTGATCAAGCCCCCGGCACTCACGCCGCTGACGACGATGTTCTTCACGTCGCTGCTCGAGAAGGCCGGCCTCCCCGCCGGTGTCGTGAACGTGGTGCAGACATCCAAGTCGTCGGCGCTCTCGGCCCCGATCATCGCCGACCCGCGCCTGCGCAAGCTGTCGTTCACCGGTTCGACGGAGGTGGGCCGCAAGCTCATCGCCCAGGCCGCTGAGGGCGTGCTGCGCGTGTCGATGGAGCTCGGCGGCAACGCGCCGTTCGTCGTCTTCGACGACGCCGACCTCGACAAGGCCGTCGACGGCGCACTGGCCGCGAAGTTCCGCAACATCGGCCAGGCGTGCACCGCTGCCAACCGCTTCATCGTGCACAAGGACGTCGCCGAGGAATTCGGCCGCAAGGTCACCGAGCGCGTCAACGCGATGAAGATCGGCCGCGGCACCGAAGAGGGCGTGGCCATCGGCCCGCTGATCGACGAGGATGCCGTCGCGAAGGCCGGCGAGCTCGTCGACGACGCCGTCGAGCGCGGCGCGACCCTGCTCGCGGGTGGCAAGGCCGTCGAGGGCACGGGCACCTTCTACGAGCCGACCGTGCTCACCGACGTGGTGGCGGGCTCGGCGATCCTCCGCGAGGAGATCTTCGGCCCGGTGCTGGCGATCGCGACCTTCGAGGACGAGGACGAGGCCGTCCGTCTCGCCAACGACACCGAGTACGGGCTGGTCTCGTACGTGTTCACCGAGAACCTGCAGCGCGGGCAGCGGATGATCGACAGGCTCGAGACCGGCATGATGGGTCTCAACGTGGGCGTGGTGTCGAACGCCGCCGCCCCCTTCGGCGGCGTCAAGCAGTCCGGCGTCGGCCGCGAGGGCGGTCTCGAGGGCATCCACGAGTACCTGTCCACCAAGTACACGCTGATCCCGGTCTCCTGACCGGTCGGCCAGAGGAGGAGAGAACATGACCGATTACGCCGTCATCAACCCCGCCACCGGAGAGACGCTGGCGTCCTTCGACACGTTCACGGATGCGCAGATCGAGGCGGCTGTCGCGGCCGCCGACGAGGCGCACCGCGAATGGTCCCGGTCCTCGACCGTGGCTGAGCGCGCAGCGCTCCTCCGTCGCGCCGCCGAGCTGCACCGCGAGCGCCGCGAGGAGCTCGCCGACGTCTTCGTGCGCGAGATGGGCAAGCCCCGCGAGGCCGCCCTCGGAGAGGTCGACTTCGCCGCCGACATCGCCGAGTACTACGCCGACCAGGCCGAGGCCATCATGGCCGACCAGCCGATCGCGATCCTCGGCGAGGGCTCGGCGATCGTGCGCCGGTCGTCGCTCGGACCGCTCGTCGGCATCATGCCGTGGAACTTCCCGGCCTATCAGATCGTCCGCTTCGCTGCGCCGAATCTGATCGTCGGCAACACGATCCTGCTGAAGCCTGCTCCGCAGTGCCCGGAGTCGTCGACCGCGATCGAGGCGATCTACCACGACGCCGGATTCCCGACGGGCGCGTACCAGAACGTCCTCGCGACCAACGAGCAGATCGCCGACATGATCGCCGACCCGCGCGTGCAGGGCGTCTCGCTCACCGGCTCGGAGCGCGCAGGCGCAGCGGTCGCCGAGATCGCCGGACGCAACCTCAAGAAGGTCGCGCTCGAGCTCGGCGGGTCCGACCCGTTCATCGTGCTCTCGACCGACGACCTCGACGCCACCGTGCAGGCGGGCGTCGACGCGCGTCTCGACAACAACGGCCAGGCGTGCAACGGCGCGAAGCGTTTCATCATCGTCGACGACCTGTACGACTCGTTCGTCGAGAAGTTCACGGCCGCGATGGCATCGGTGCAGGCGACCGACCCGACGCTCGACGACACCGTGCTCGGCCCGGTCTCGTCGGAGACGGCGGCGGAGAACCTGCAGAAGCAGATCGACCAGGCCGTCGAGCAGGGAGCGACGCTGCTGACCGGCGGCACCCGCGACGGGGCGTTCTTCGCCCCGACCGTGCTCGCCGACGTGACGCCCGACATGAACGTCTACCGCGAGGAGCTCTTCGGCCCCGCGGCGGTCGTCTACCGGGTCGCCGATGAGGATGCCGCTGTCGCCCTCGCGAACGACACGACCTTCGGGCTCGGCTCGTACGTCTTCACGACCGATGCCGAGCAGGCCGAGCGTGTCGCCGACAACATCGAGGCGGGCATGGTCTACGTCAACCTGGTGCTGGCCGACAGCCCCGAGCTGCCGTTCGGCGGCATCAAGCGCAGCGGCACGTCGCGTGAGCTGGGTCACCTCGCCGCCGACGAGTTCGTCAACAAGAAGCTGATCCGCATCGGCTGAGCGACTCTCCCTGATGGGGGCGGATGCCACGGCATCCGCCCCCATCATCGTCTCCGCAGTGCGGCATCCGGAGAGCGGATGTTCGACGGATGCCGGATCCCTCCGCGGCACCCGGGCGTAGGTTGGAAGCATGGCAACCGTCGCAGCGAACATCGTCAGGACCCTCCGCGCCAACGGGATCGACCGTGTCTACGGCCTCCCGGGCGACTCCCTCAACGGGTTCACCGACGCCCTCCGGAAGGACGGCGGCATCCGCTGGGTGCACGTGCGGCATGAGGAGTCCGCGGCATTCGCGGCGGCGGCCGATGCGTCGCTCACGGGTGAGCTCGCGGTGGTCGCCGGTTCGTGCGGTCCGGGCAACCTGCACCTGATCAACGGACTCTTCGACGCGAACCGCTCGCGGGTGCCGGTGCTGGCGATCGCCGCGCACATCCCCACCACCGAGATCGGCACCGGGTACTTCCAGGAGACCCACCCGCAGGAGCTCTTCCGCGAGTGCAGCGTCTACGTCGAGTACGTCGCCGACCCCAAGCAGATGCCGCGCCTGCTGGAGATCGCGATGCGCGCCGCCATCGAGCAGCGCGGGGTCGCGGTGCTCGTGATCCCGGGCGACGTCGCGCTCTCGGAGATCGCCGACGACCGAGCCGTGGTCATCGAACGCTCCCACCCCGTGATCGTGCCGAGCGGAGACGAGCTCGCGCGCGCCGCGACGCTGCTCAACGCCTCGAAGAAGACAACGATCCTCGCAGGCGCGGGTGTCGAGGGGGCTCACGACGAGGTCATCGCACTCGCCGACCGACTCGGTGCGCCGATCGTGCACGCGCTCCGGGGCAAGGAGTTCATCGAGTACGACAACCCGTTCGACGTCGGCATGACGGGGCTGCTCGGCTTCGCCTCCGGCTACCGGGCGATGGAAGCCGCCGACACGCTGCTGGTGCTGGGCAGCGACTTCCCCTACGAGCAGTTCTATCCCGAGCACGCCACGACGATCCAGGTCGACATCCGCGGCTCGCAGCTCGGCAGACGGCATCCGCTCGATCTGGGCCTGGTCGGCGACGTCGGCGCGACCGTCACGGCGCTGCTGCCGCGACTCGCCGAGACGAAAGACCGCGGTCACCTCGACGACTCCACCGCGCACTATCGCAAGACCAGGGCCAAGCTCGACGACCTCGCGACGCCGACCAAGGCGGGCCGCCCCATCCATCCGCAGTACCTCGCCCGGCTGCTCGATGAGCAGGCCGCGGATGACGCGATCTTCACCGCCGACGTCGGCTCGCCCACCGTGTGGGCCGCCCGCTATCTGTCGATGACCGAGAACCGACGCCTGATCGGCTCGTTCACACACGGGTCGATGGCGAATGCGCTGCTGCACGGCATCGGCGCGCAGGTCTCGCATCCGGATCGTCAGGTCGTCGCGCTCGCCGGCGACGGAGGGCTCGCGATGATGCTGGGCGAACTGCTCACGCTCACGCAGAACAAGCTGCCCGTGAAGACCGTCGTCGTGAACAACTCGTCGCTGAACTTCGTCGAGCTCGAGATGAAGGCCGCGGGCTTCGTCAACTACGGCACCGCGCTCGACAACCCGAGCTTCGCGGCCATCGCCGAGGCCATGGGGATCTTCGCCCGTCGGGTCGAGAACAGCGAGGACCTGCCGGATGCCGTCCGCGAGGTGCTCGCGCATGACGGCCCTGCGCTGCTCGACGTCGTGACCGAGCGCCAGGAGCTGTCGATGCCCCCGGCGATCGAGGCCGAGCAGGTCAAGGGCTTCGCTCTGTACGCGATCCGCACGGTGATGTCGGGCAAGGGAGACGAGCTGCTCGACCTCGCGCGGGCCAACTGGCGTCAGTTCCTCTGAGTCAGCAGGTCCTCTGAGTCAGCTGTCGAGGAGTGCCCGCACCTCGGTCGCCTCGCCGTGGCGTCCGAGCGCCTCGAGCACGTTGCCGAGTTCGAGCGCCGAGACCTGCTGCAGCGGCGGGTAGCCGTCGGAGTGCTCGAGGGCACTGCGGTAGATCGGCACGGAGTCCGCGGCCCGGTCGTCGCCGACCAGCAGACGGGCGGCGAACAGCTCGGAGCCGCCGGCCGAGCCCGCATCCCCGATCGCCGCGAATCCGTCGGCCGCGGTGAGCGCAGCGGCGACGGCCTCGTCGGTGCGGCCGAACTGGGCGAGCGCCCGGCCCCGCGAGTCGGTGACGTCGGCGAGCAGCCACGCCGCCTCGTGCTCCTGAGCGAGCGCGGCGACCTCGTCGAAGAGGGCGAAGGCGCGGTCGTCCTGCGTGGCCGCATAAGCCTGTCCGAGGTTGTGCAGCACGTCAGCGAGGGCGCCGACCGCCTCGGGGGCCCGGCGCACGATCTCGGATGCCGATTCGAGTGTCGCGATCGCCTCCGCGTGCTCGTCGAACCGGGCGAGGATCTTGGCGCGCTCGGTCAGCGCCATCGCCTGGTCCGCATGCTCCTCCGCCTCGGCGAAGAGCTCGCCCGCATACCCGAATGCACCGACAGCCTGTCCGAACTCGCCGGCCGATCCGAGGGCGCGCGCGAGAAGAGACGCCGTCATCGCTCGGGAGGCGGCGGGCACCTCGGCCTGCTCTTCGCGCTCGAGCACCTGTCCGAACAGCTCGGCCGCCACCTCGGCGTCCCCGGCCGCGAGCATCGCGCGCGCGAGCCGGAACTCCGCGCCCGCCTGGTCGCCGCCCTCCTGCGCGACGAGCCGCGAGGTGACCCGGTAGCGGGTGACGGCCTTCTCCGGGTCGCCCGCGTCCTCCCAGAGCGCCCCCGCGAGCAGGTGCGCGGCGGCCAGGGCCGTGGTCGCACCGAGCCCGGCGAGAAGACGGGTCGCCTCGTCGGCATCCGCAGCGCCCTCCGCGAACGACTCGCTTCCGCCGCGCACCTTCGCGCGCGTCTGCAGCGCCTGCGCGCGATGACCGATGCTGAGATCGTCCTGGGCCAAGAAGCGATCGAGCAGAGCGGATGCCGCTTCGATGTCGCCCTTCTGCAGCACGGCCGAGATGGCGACGAGCGTCGTCGTGTTCGAGAGGCGCGCGTCCTCGGCCTCGGCGAAGGCGCGAGCCGCGATCTCTGCCATGTCGAGGGCGGCGCCGGGTTCATCCGCGTGCAGGTGCAGCGACGCGCGGCTGATCGCCAGGTCTCCGCGCGACCATGCGGGCAGAGCGTCCGTGTTCGCGAGCTCGTCCTCGAGCGCCGCCGCAGCCTCGGGGGTGTTCAGGCCGAAGGTCGCGAGACCGAGGCGCAGTTCGAGATCGGCCTGTGCGTCGAGGCCTGCGGCGCGCAGGGCATCGATCCGCGCGGGCAGCAGGTCGGCAGCCTCTTCTGCTCGGTCGAGGGCGATCAGGATGCCGAGGCGCATCGACAGGAGCTCGGCGAGCTTCGAGGGGTCCTCGATGCTCAGCGCGTGCGGCAGGGCCCGCAACGTCTCGTGCTCCGCGCCGAACTGGGCGAGGTTCATGACCCGTTCGAACCATGCGTCGGGATCGTCGGGTGTCGCCGCGTCCGGAGCCGTGACGAAGGCATCCGAACGGATGGGCACGTCGTAGTGCTCGTCGGCGAGAGCGCGCAGGCGGGTGAGGCTGCGGGCGTGGCCCTCGGTGCCGTCCCGCAGATCGAAGTCCGAGCCGATGCGCTCGGCGGCAGCCCACGCGGTGGCGGCGAGTTCGGCGGCGCCCCAGGCTCCGTCGTGCTCGCCGAAGAACTCCTCGAGCGCGGGGGAGTCGGCACCGCGCACCGTGGCATCGCCGTGACCCGCCGCGGTCACACGATCGAGGGCGAAGGCGAACGCCGCCAGCGCGGCGAAGTGGGCATCGACGTTGAGTCCGTCGTGAGCGAGCCAGCCGATGTGACGCTCGACCTGCGCGAGCGCGCGTGCCTCGTTGCCGGTGAGGGCGGCGAACACGATGTTGTGGGCGACGATCCGCAGGTTGTCCGGGTTGTCCTTCGCGAGCCGGTAGCTGCGCAGGTGCGCGCTCCTCGCCTCGTCGAAGCGCCCGGCACGAAGGTAGGGCACGAGCACGCGCGACAGTGCGTGCTCGGGCTCTTCGCCGCACGAGAAGCCGCCTTCGAGCATCTCCTCGACGAGTCGGATGGCCTCGGCATCTCGATCGGTCTCGGCGAAGAAGCCGGCGAACTGGCTGCGTCCGCAGGCGTCGCAGTGGCTGTGGTCGTCTCGGGGTGTGGCCTCGAGCTGCGCGCGCAGAGCCTCGGCGTCGTCGAGTCGACCGGCGTCCCAGGCGTCTTCGAATCGGGCCGTGAGCACTCCGCTCATGCCGAGCCCTGCCTTGCGATAGTGCGTCTCCATGTCGTCGAGGACCGCGGTGATCTGCTCGGTCGAGAACGCGGGCGACGAACGCAGAGAAGACGCCATCCATTTGAACTGCCACATCAGATCGGCGCCGCCGTAGTCGAGGTCGGCGGGGAAGCGCTGCGGGTCGGAGTCGTGTCGGGCGAGGCACCACGCGAACGAGTTCAGCATCACATCGGTCGCGCCGTTCATGTTCGCGGAGGCGGTCTGCCTCATCCGCGCCTCGTACTCGAGCCGCTCGTCGCCGAGCTCGACGGCGAGCGAGACGGCATCCGCCACCAGCGCCTGCTCCGCCGGACCCCAGGGCGTGCGGTCGATCTCCTCGATGAGCTGAGAGAAGCGCTTCTTCGGACTGGTCATGGGGGATCCTTCGAACGGAGCGAGCGGTCGGAGCGAGCGGTCGGAGCGAGATCAGGGGGCGTCGTCGAAGGGGATCGAATCCGCTTCGATGCCGGCGGACAGCGAGACGAGGTCCGAGAGCGCGGTCGACATGAGTGCGCGATCGGCGTCGGAGAGCGGATGGTGTCCCGCCAGCAGCGCCTGGATGTAGAGCAGCTGCACGGTGCGGGCGAACACCGCGTCGTCCTGCACGCGGACGAGCGCGCGCACGACGCGGTTCGACCAGTTCAGGCACAGGCGCGCGCTGAGATCGTCGTCGCGGGAGGCCGAGAGGGTCGAGTCGATGCGGTCGAGCACCCCGCCCCACAGCGATCCGGTGATGCCCTTCGTGCGGCCGCGGTCGATCCTGCGCAGCACCTCAGGGTCGGCGACGTACAGCGCTGCGAGTTCGGGCTGGTCGATCGACCGCACGGTGACGGAGCAGCCGGATGCGGTCAGCACGCCGCCGGCGCGGGCCTCGAGGGCCAGCGCGGCGTCGCGGTCGTCCAGCGGCGGAGGGTCGAGACGATCGAGCTCCCCGGCCACGTCGACGAGTTCGATCGTCACGTGCGGGTAGAGCTCCGGCAGCATCCGCACGAGGTCCGCGTCGTACAGGTAGCCGCCGTTGACCAGCACCTCGGACCCGGGGGAGATCCCTGCGACCTGGCGGAACTCGTCGACCGACTGCGCGAATCGCACGTGCGGGTATCGTTCGACGAGGTCGCCGATGCGCATCGTTCCGTGGGTGGTCTCGAGGGTCAGCCAGCGCGTGATGAACTGCGCGAGCTCGTCGTCGTGCCGCACCAGCGACTTCAGACCGACCTCGTGGATCGCCACGAACTGGGCGAGTCTGTGCGGTTCGCGCAGGCCCAGCTCGAGCACCCAGCGGCGGATGCCGGCACCGAGCTGCTCGCGCACACGCTCGAGGGCCGCGTCGTCGACGAGCGATTCGCGGCTCGCCGTCGGGGCGAGGCCGGTCGAATCGACCACGGCGCGCACGAAGAACGCCCATTCGGGCAGCACGTCGTCGACCCGCTCGCCCAGGAGCATCCTGCCGAGATACATGCGCGTCGCCTGGCGGGCGCCCGGCGGGGGAGCGTAGGGCAGGACGTAGGCGAGTCCCCGTGTGCCGGTGGCCGGCTCGCTGAGCTCGATCACGTCGAGCGGGCTCGCACCGAGCAGGTCGCGCCCGTACTGCACGGCGCCGTCGATGTCGTCGGCGGGGTCGAGGAACGGCGCGCGCCGGGTGATGTCGACGTCGCCGCTCGGAGAGTCGAGGATCACCCGCACGGGGAGGAACTCGGCGAAGGCGGTGGCCAGCTCTCGCACGGCCGCGGGGCGCAGCAGCTCGTCGGCGTCGAAACGAGGGCGGAGATGCACACTCGTGCCGATCGGCAGATCGTCGTCGATCTCCACGACGCGGAAGGTCCCGTCCGCGCTGCCCGTCCACTCGACGGCCGGGCCGCCCCGGACGCTGCGCGAGCGGATGACGATCGAATCGGCGACCATGAAGCAGCTCAGCAGGCCGATGCCGAACTGACCGAGGTAGTCGCTGCGCGGGAGGTCGAAGATGTCGCGCTTCGAGCTGCGGCCGACCGTGGCGAGCAGGTCGCCTACCTCGGCTGCGGTCAGGCCGATCCCGTCGTCGCGCAGGACGAACTCGCCCGTGGTGTCCGTCAGCGCGGTGATGCGGATGCTCCCGCCCTGCCCGTCGACCTCGCGGCGTGCGGTGATCGCATCGCGGGCGTTCTGCAGCAGTTCGCGCAGATACACGCGAGGACTCGAGTAGATGTGGCGGCTCAGGAGGTCGACGACACCGCGCAGGTCCACCTGGAACTGCTGCACGTCAGCGCTCACTGCGCCCCCTCCCGTTTCGTCCGCCCGCCGAGCCTAACAACAACGACGAGAGCGGGCCCGGTTCGGCGCTGACCGACGGATGCCGTATGCTTGACGAGCAGTTGTTGTCTGCATTCTTTCGCCGTGCCCCGGTCCTTGCGGTCGGGTAACGATGGCAGGATGGAGATGACACCCCGAGACCTCCCGGTCTCTAGGGCGGTAGCTCAATTGGCAGAGCAGCGGTCTCCAAAACCGCAGGTTGCAGGTTCGATTCCTGTCCGCCCTGCGCGTCAGCACACGCTGACACACGAAAGGTACATTCAGGATGGATCAGGACGAACCGCGCGGCGAGGTCGTCGCGGCCGGCGCCACCCGCGAGAAGAAGCGTGGCATCGTGGGCTTCTTCGGGGGCATCGCTCTGTTCTTCCGTCAGGTCATCGCCGAGCTGCGCAAGGTCGTCACGCCGACCCGCAAGGAACTGGTCAAGTTCACCGCAGTGGTGCTCGTCTTCGTTCTCATCGTCATGGGCATCGTCTACGGACTCGACACCCTGTTCGCCTGGGTCACGCACATCGTCTTCGGGGTCCCGGGCGCCTGACGCCCTCGCGGCCCTGGCCGCAGTGATTGGAAAGAAACAACGTGTCTGAACGATATTCCGACGACGCCGACTGGGCGACTGCTGCTGAGCAGTCCAGCGAAGAGGACGAGGCCCAGGAGGGCAACGTGCTCGCTGCGGAAGAGCAGTCGGTCACCTCGGCCGAACATGTCGCCCTCCACATCGAGGACGTCGACGGAGACGCCGACGCCGATGTGCAGGACGACGACAACGACATCGAAATCGACGACCCGGAGGCGGACGCGATCGTGAACGACGCTCTCAACCTGGACGAAGCGGCCGAGTCTGAGGCTGCCGCTGAGGTCCTGAACGATTCTGTGGCGGAAGAGACCGCCGAGCTCGAGGCCGCTGAGGCCGACGAGGTCACCCCTTACGACGGACCCGACATCAACGGCGACGATGACGCCGTGGCCGAGTCCGACGACGATGAGTCCGAAGAGGGCGACGACGCCGAGGAAGACCCGTATGAGGCGTTCCGCCTCGACCTGCGGATGCTTCCGGGCAAGTGGTACGTCATCCACTCCTACGCCGGATTCGAACGCAAGGTCAAGGCCAACATCGAGCAGCGCAAGTCGACGCTCGAGGTCGAGGACGAGATCTATCAGATCGAGGTCCCGATGGAAGACGTGGTCGAGATCAAGAACGGCCAGCGCAAGATGGTCACCCGCGTGCGCATCCCCGGCTACGTGCTCGTGCGCATGGAGCTCACCGAGGACACCTGGTCGGTCGTGCGTCACACGCCTGGCGTCACCGGCTTCGTGGGCAACGCCCACAACCCGACGCCGCTGCGCTTCGAAGAGGCCTTCAACATGCTGAAGTCGCTCGTCGAGGTCAAGGACGTCCCGACCGCCAAGAACATCGCGTCGAAGGGCGGCCTCGCCGTCGCTCGTCCGCTTCCGGCCGAGGTCGACTTCGAGGTCGGCGAGACCATCACGATCAAGGAGGGCTCGTTCGCGGGTCTTCCCGGTTCGATCAGCGAGATCAAGCCCGAGAGCGGCAAGCTCACGGTGCTCGTGTCGCTCTTCGAGCGCGAGACCCCGGTCGAGCTGTCGTTCGACCAGGTCACGAAGATGGTCTGACCTACGCTTCTCCGATAACGGCCGTCCCATTCGGGGCGGCCGTTCTCGCGTTCCCGGGCCCGCTCCGCATCAGGTAGACTTGTCTGGTTTGTGTGCCGCTTCGGCGTGCGCGCATACGACCGCAGCCCGGAGATGCCGGGTTCGCGGGAGAGCGGATGCAACCGGCATCCGTTCGATGAAAGGAAGAGGATATGGCACCGAAGAAGAAGGTGACCGGCCTGATCAAGCTTCAGATCAACGCCGGTGCAGCCAACCCGGCGCCGCCGATCGGCCCCGCGCTCGGTCAGCATGGCGTCAACATCATGGAGTTCTGCAAGGCGTACAACGCCGCGACCGAGTCGCAGCGCGGCAACGTCATCCCCGTCGAGATCACCGTCTACGAGGACCGCAGCTTCACGTTCATCCTGAAGACCCCGCCGGCCGCGGAGCTCATCAAGAAGGCCGCCGGCGTGCCCAAGGGCTCGTCGACGCCGCACACGGTCAAGGTGGCGAAGATCACCAAGGACCAGGTCCGTCAGATCGCCGAGACCAAGCAGGCCGACCTGAACGCGAACGACATCGAGGCTGCCTCGAAGATCATCGCCGGCACCGCCCGTTCCATGGGCATCACGGTCGAGGGCTGAGGAGAATAATCATGGCTACGAAGTCCAAGGCTTACAAGGCTGCCGCCGAGAAGATCGAGGCAGACCGTTTCTACACTCCCACCGAGGCAGTCGCCCTCGCCAAGGAGACCGGCTCGTCGAAGTTCGACTCGACCGTCGAGGTCGCGCTGAAGCTCGCCGTCGACCCCCGCAAGGCAGACCAGATGGTGCGCGGCACCGTCATCCTGCCCCACGGCACCGGTAAGACCGCCCGCGTCATCGTCTTCGCCACCGGCCCCGCGGCCGAGGCAGCGATCGCCGCAGGTGCAGATGAGGTCGGCGGCGCCGAGCTCATCGAGAAGGTCGCCGCAGGCTGGACCGCGTTCGACGCGGCCGTCTCGACCCCGGAGCTCATGGGCCAGGTCGGTCGTCTCGGAAAGGTCCTGGGTCCGCGTGGACTCATGCCGAACCCGAAGACCGGCACCGTGACCCCCAACACGGCCAAGGCCGTCGAGGAGATCAAGGGCGGAAAGATCGAGTTCCGCGTCGACAAGCACGCCAACGTGCACTTCGTCGTGGGCAAGTCGTCGTTCTCGGCCGAGCAGCTCGACGAGAACATCGGCGCAGCGCTCGAGGAGATCGTCCGCCTCAAGCCGTCGAGCTCGAAGGGCCGTTACATCCAGAAGGGCGCCGTGTCGACCACGTTCGGCCCCGGCATCCCGCTGGACGTCAACGCCATCTGAGTGTGATTCCGGAAAGGCCCCCGCATTCTGCGGGGGCCTTTCTGCGTGCAGTACGACATCGGACGTCATCGGATGTTGGGATGCCGGTCCGATGCCGCGTACTGTGAATGAGTTCCGCGTCACAGCACTCGCGCCTCACCGCACCCCAGGAGGGTCACATGTCCCGTCGCATCATCGCCGTCACCGCACTGGTCGTCGCCGCAGCAGCACTCACCGCGTGCAGCGGAAGCACCACGCCTGCCGACAGCAGCTCGAGTGAGAGCGGATCCGGCTTCGGCCTCGTCACGGACGGCACGCTGACGGTCGCCACCGAGGGCACGTACCGTCCGTTCAGCTTCCACGATGACGGCGGAACCGGCGACCTGACCGGATTCGACGTCGAGATCATCCAGGCGGTCGCCGACAAGCTCGACCTCGAGGTCGAGTTCCAGGAGACCCAGTGGGATGCGATCTTCGCCGGTCTCGACGCGGGCCGTTTCGACGTGATCGCCAACCAGGTGAGCATCAACGAGGAGCGCCAGGAGAAGTACCTGTTCAGCACCCCGTACACCGTCTCGCCGGGAGTCATCGTCGTCGCCGAGGACGACGACTCGATCTCGTCGTTCGACGACCTCGAGGGCACGACGACGGCGCAGTCTCTCACCAGCAACTGGTACGAGCTGGCCACCGAGTCCGGTGCCACCGTCGAAGGCGTCGAGGGGTGGGCGCAGGCCGTCGAGCTGCTGCGTCAGGGCCGCGTCGATGCGACCGTCAACGACAAGCTGACCTTCCTCGACTATGAGACCACCAACAGCCCGTCCGGCCTGAAGATCGCCGCCGAGACCGACGAGGCCGGTGAGCAGGCATTCGTCTTCACCAAGGACAAGACGGACCTCGTCGAGGCGATCGACGGCGCTCTGGAAGAGCTGCGTGCCGACGGCACCCTGGCCGAGATCAGCGACAAGTACTTCGGCGAAGACGTGACCCAGTAACCCATGGAGAATCCCTGGCAGCTGTTCTTCGACTCGCTCGGACCGATCGCCCTCGCGGGGGTGACGGTGACGGTTCCGCTCGCGCTGATCTCTTTCGCGCTGGGTCTCGTGCTCGCCATCGGCGCAGCGCTGATGCGGATCTCGGTCAATCCCGTGCTGTCGGGCATCGCCAGGTTCTACATCTCGGTCATCCGCGGCACGCCGATGATCGTGCAGCTGTTCGTGATCTTCTACGGGCTCGGATCGATCGGACTCAAGCTCGATCCGTGGACCAGCGCGATCATCGCACTGTCGCTGAACGTCGGCGGGTACGGAGCCGAAGTGGTGCGCGCCGCCATCCTCTCCGTCCCGAAGGGGCAGTGGGAGGCGGCGTACACGGTCGGCATGAATCGCACGCGCACACTCACGCGGGTGATCCTTCCCCAGGCAGCGCGGGTCTCGGTGCCTCCGCTGTCCAACACGTTCATCTCGCTGGTGAAGGACACGTCGCTGGCCTCGCTGATCCTCGTCACCGAGCTCTTCAAGGTGGCGCAGCAGATCGCGGCGGCGACCCTGGAGTTCATGGTCGTCTACCTGGCTGCCGCGCTCGTGTACTGGGTGATCTGCCTGGTGCTGTCGTTCGGCCAGAGCGCACTCGAGAGGAGACTCGATCGCAATGTCGCTCACTGATCCGGCGCACTCACCCAGGTCCACAGCCGACGCCCTGCTCACCGCCCGCGGCCTTCACAAGCGCTTCGGCGACAACGAGGTGCTCCGCGGCATCGACCTCACGCTGCACCGCGGAGAGGTCGTCGTGCTGATCGGTCCGAGCGGATCGGGCAAGACGACGGTGCTGCGTGCGCTCAACGGGCTCGAGACGCCGGATGCCGGGACCATCGTCGTGGCCGGGGGCCCTGACATCGACTTCGCCCCGTCGGATCCGGTGGCGAAGCGCACGCGCGCGCAGAAGCGTCTCGCGCTGCGCGATCGGTCGGCGATGGTCTTCCAGCATCACAACCTCTTCCCGCACTTCTCGGTGCTCGAGAACGTGATCGAGGGACCATGGCGGGTGCAGGGCAGACCCAAGGCCGAGGTGGTCGCCGAGGCCCGCGTCCTGCTCGCCCGCGTGGGGCTCGCCGACAAGGCCGATGCTCGACCTCACGAGCTCTCCGGCGGTCAGCAGCAGCGGGTCGGCATCGTCCGCGCTCTCGCGCTGCGTCCCGACCTCCTGCTGTTCGACGAGCCGACGAGCGCACTCGACCCCGAGCTCGTGGGGGAGGTCCTGCTCGTGATCAAGGAGCTCGCCGACGAGGGGTGGAGCATGGTCGTGGTGACGCATGAGCTGAGCTTCGCGCGCGAGGCGGCGGATCATGTGCTCTTCATGGACGCGGGTGTGGTCGTCGAGCAGGGCGCGCCGGCCGATACCTTCGGCGCGCCGCAGCACGAGCGCACCCAGAGGTTCCTCACTCGCATCCTTCGGCCCCTCGACGGCGACTGACGGGCGTCCGCTCACGTCTGCGACGCAGGGTCAGCCGCCGAGCACCGGCAGCACCAGGCTGACAGCCAGGGTGATCATGACGACGGCGATCAGCGCGTCGAGGATGCGCCACGCTCGTTCCGTGCGCAGCCAGCGGCCGAGATAGCGGGCGCCGAACCCCAGCGCGGTGAACCACAGGATGCTGGCGGCGATCGCTCCGGCGGCGAACAGCCAGCGCTCGTCGCCGTGCGTCGCGGCGATCGACCCGAGCATCAGGACGGTGTCGAGGTAGACGTGCGGGTTCAACCAGGTCAGGGCGAGAGCCGTCGCGATCACGGGAGCGAGCGCGGTGCGGGTCGCCGTCGTGGTTCCGCCGCCCGACCCGGGCGCCGAGCCCTCCGCACCGGTCCGGTCGACTCGCAGCTCTTCGCCGCCCCTCCAGGCGCGGCGGGCGGCGAGGATGCCGTAGGCCAGGAGGAACAGGGCCCCCGCCCAGCGCGCGACGACCACGAGCCACGGGGCTGCGGAGATGACGAAGCCGAGTCCCGCGACGCCGGCGGCGATGAGCAGGGCGTCGGACACGGCGCAGATGATGACGACCGGCAGGACGTTCTCTCTGCGGATGCCCTGACGGAGGACGAACACGTTCTGCGCGCCGATGGCGACGATCAGGGAGAGGCCGAGTCCGAGACCCGAGAAGACGGAGAGCATGAGTCCACGGTACGGATGCCACGGACATGAGCACCAGCGATGATTCCTTGTGCGCCATTAGCATGGCTAATGTGAAGATCGATCCGGAGCTTGCCGCCACTGTCGCCGCCGTGGCCGACGAGGGAACCCTCGACGCGGCGTCGCGGGTGCTGCGTGTGACTCCTTCCGCCGTGAGCCAGCGGCTCAAGACGCTCGAGGAGCAGCTCGGACGGGTCCTCGTCGTGCGCACCAAGCCTGCCCGTCTCACCGAGGCGGGCGAGGCTGTCGTGCGGCTCGCACGACAGCTGGCACTCCTCGAGCACGATGCCCTCGCAGAACTCGGCCTCGAGGGCGACGAGACGCCCCGCACCCGCATACCGCTCGCCGTGAACGCGGACTCGATGGCGACGTGGTTCCTGCCTCCGCTCGCACGGCTCTCGGCAGCCCACGACCTCGACTTCGACCTGCACCGCGACGACCAGAACTTCACGGCTCGGCTGCTCGAGTCCGGCACGGTGATGGCGGCGGTCACGAGTGAGGCGGCGCCGGTCGCCGGGTGCTCCGTCGCACCGCTCGGCGTGCTGGAGTATCACGCGATGGCAGAACCGGCGTTCGCTGATCGCTGGTTCTCCTCCGGTGTCACCAGAGAGGCGTTGAGCGCGGCGCCCTTCGTCGACTTCGACAGACGAGACACGCTTCAGCACGAATGGCTCGAGCGGATGGGGGTCGCGCACCACGGGGCTCCTCGGCACTACGTGCCCGCGTCGCACGACTACGCGCTCGCCGTGCGGCTCGGCCTCGGATGGGGGATGCTGCCGCTCCTGCAGAAGGAGCGCGAGCTCGTGCCGCTCGGCGGGCCGCCGCTGCGAGTCAGGCTGTACTGGCAGCAGTGGAACCTGCGCTCCGCGCTGCTCGACACCATCGCGGCCGAAGTCTCCGTCGAGGCGCAGCGTGTTCTCGCGAGCTGAGCTGCAGCTCTGGACGAACTGCAACCATCCGATCGGTCGCAGAAATCGATAGACGTTTCTGCGCGATTCGTGAGTCGGAATGCGCAATCGTGACGCGGAAGGCCTTGAACAGGCGCAGGAAGTGGACAAAGCTGTCGGGAACGACACGAGTACCGGATGCAGGCCGCGAAGGGCGACCATCCCCAGCCATCTGCGTCTCGTGAGATTCCTGAGGGGGAATGTCATGGCTGAGAAGGACACTCAACGCAAGGTTCTGGCAGTGCTCGCCGGTGGGCTGGTGCTCGGCGTCGGTATCGGGGTGACGCTCGCGGCATGGAACGACTCCGAGTTCGCGACTGGCACCTTCACCGCAGGCTCGTTCAATCTGGAGGGATCCACGACGAGCGCGACCGACGGGTACGACGATCACAACGTCGATCTGGGGGACACTGCAGCGGCGCTCGTCTTCCAGCTGCCCGCCGTGGCGTCGTCGATGTCTCCGGGCGACGTCGTCTACGCACCGTTCTGGGTGCGTCTCGACAGCACGACCACCAACGGCGCCACGCTGGTGCCGTCGGGGATCACCGCGGGCACGGGGGGCAACGAGGCCAATCTCTCATACACCGTGACGGCCATCGACGCGGGCGACGTGTGCGACGCCACGGCGGCAGGAACCGTCGTCGCGACGGGCACCACATTGAGCGCTCAGACCGGAGCCACGTCGGTTCCTCTCGCCGAGGGCGCACCGGCAGGGACGGCGGGAACGCCTGTGCAGCTGTGCTTCGCGGTGACCGCGGGCGCCGGTCTCACGCAGGGCGCCGCCGCGACCGCGACCTGGGAGTTCACGGCCACCTCGACTGCGGACTGATCATGGCCGACACCCGCAGAGGCATGCGGGAGGGGAAGCGACTGCTCTCCCGTCGGATACGCGCTGTGCTCGCGGGCGGGCTGGTGTTCGGCGTCGGCGCGACGATGACCCTGGCCGCCTGGAACGATTCCGAATACGGCAATGCGACCTTCACCGCCGGGCGGTTCGACATCGTCGGGGCGACCGACGGTGCCACGTTCTCGAGCCACCCGGTGGGCACGCCGGCGGCGCTGTCGTTCAGCGCACCGTTCTCGGCCATGGCTCCCGGCAACACCACGTACGCGCTGTTCAGCGTGCGGACCGCGAATCCGTCAGTGGCCGGCACGCTGCAGCTCAGTGTGACGTCGACGGCGGGAACAGGGCTCGGCACCTACCTGCGATACGGGGTGAGGGCGATCGCGGGGACGGCCTGCAACAGCACGACCTACACGGCCGGGACGGCTGTCGTTCCCGACAACTCGCTGCTGTCGGTCGGCGGCACCGGCACCCAGGCGGTCGCGGCCGACGGCGGAACGACCGTGAACTACTGCTTCGCAGTGACGTTGCCGGCAGCGACCGACAACGGCGCGCAAGGGCTGACGGCGATCCAGACATGGCAGATCGCCGGAGTGTCGAGCTGACCTGCGGGCAGAGCATCGGATGACGTGAGGAGGAGACATGAGTGCACCGACGAGGCGCAGCCTGCGTGAACAGGCGACGGTCGATGATGCGTCCGCGTCGCCGGCACCCGCCGCGGCGTCCTCGCGAGGCACTCTCGGGAGGGCGCTCGCCGATGTCCTCCTCTGGCTCGCCGCCGCCGCAGGGGTCATCTGCATCGTGCTCGTGATCGTCGCCTTCACGGCGAACATCACCCTCATCATGTTCCGCACGGGATCGATGGCGCCGACGATTCCCGCCGGTTCCGTGGCGGTGGTCCAGAGCGTCCCGGCATCCGAGGTGCAGGTCGGCGACGTCGTCACCGTCGATCGAGCAGGCGATCTGCCGGTCACGCACCGCATCACCTCGATCGCTCCCGGTGCGAGTGCGGACGAACGGGTGATCACGATGCGCGGAGACGCGAACGCGGCCGACGATCCGTATCCGTACACCGTGCAGACCGTTCGGATCGTGCTGTTCTCGATCCCCGGCTTCGCGACCGTGATCGTCGCGATGGGCGATCCGTACGTGCTGGGCGGACTCACGATCGGCGCGACGGTCCTCGTCGTCTGGGCGTTCTGGCCGCGCTCCCGGAAGGAGAGTCGCGAGCAGGTCGATCCGGCGGGAGTCGACCGATGAACCGGCGGGTGGCGTGCATCGCGGGTGCCTGTGCGGTCGTCTGCGCAGCGCTCGTCGCGGTGAGTCCGGCGTGGGCGGCCCCCTCGACCGAGGTCGTGCAGGGACAGGTGCTGCGGCTGGTCTCCGTCGCCGACTGGGATGCCGCGTCGAGCCTCCTGCCGGGCCAGCCCGTGCAGTGGGATGTGACGGTGAGCGCTGAGGCACCGGACCCCGGGACCGTGGCGGTCGGAGTCAGTGCGAGCGGCGGTGCGGCGCTGGTGATGGACGTGCTCCGCTGTGCGCAGGAGTGGGATGAGAGCGGATGCCGGGGAGGCGCGACCACACTCGAGTCCGGCTGGTCGATACCTCGTGACGGCCTCGAGGTGCCGCTCGTCGAGATGGCCGACACAGAGGTGGCCCACCTCAGGCTCGTCATCGCGTTGGACGGCGCGGACGACGGCAGCACCCAGGTGCGCGTGCATGCACGCGGCGCCGGAGAGTCCGCGACGGTCGGACCCGACGGCGGGCTGGCGACGACGGGCGGTGCGACCTTCGCTCCCTGGGCGATCGGCGGGGCGCTGGCCCTGGTGGCCGGTGGTGCCGCGCTGAGTGCGACCCGGCGCCGCCGCAGCACCGGAGCTCACCGAGGCGAGTCGTGATCGTGCGGCGGCAGCGCGTCCTGGCCGGAGTCGCCGGTGCGGCGCTGCTCTGCGGAGTGGCCCTCGCGCCGCCGGCGCAGATCACCGACGCGGCATTCACTGACCCGGAGTACGGTCGAGCCACGATCACGGCGTTCCGCGTTCCCCCCGCCACGATCATCGCCTGCACGGTGGCGAACAACGGTCTGGGCGTCTTCCAGAACGTCCGGCTCGTGTGGACGTCGGTGTACCCCGCCAGCGGGGTCAGGCTCACACTCACCCAGGGAGCGACGACAGCAGTGGTCCCGGCGGCGAACATCACCACGACAGGTCCTGCCGGCGGCCTCTACACCCACACCGCCGTCCTCACTCAGAGTCTGCTCGCCAGCCTCATCTCCAACCTTCTCGGCAGCACCACGACATTGACGGTGACCAACCTCCTGGCCGGTACGTCCTGGGTGTCGGACGGGACCTCGCGCCAGCTGTCGATCGCGCTGCTCGGGCTCAACGCGTCCTGCACGTGAGTTCGTGCGGTGCGGACCGGCTCAGTCGGCGAGTGCGAGAGCGCGGAACGCATCGCGCTCGCGCAGGTGCTCGCGCCGGCTGGCGGCGGCGGCCGCCGCGGCATCCGCGATGCGGGTCGGCACCTGCTGACCGGTGGTGCGCCGGTAGAGCTCGTCGATGAGATCTGTGGCGAGGCCGACGAGCTTCGCGATCTCGCGGTCGTCGCGGTCGATCCAGACGCAGCGGGGTTCGTCATGGATGGGGGAGAAGTCGACGTGCTCCTCCCAGACGAAGAGCGTGCGCTCGGCGCCCAGCACGTGCTGCTGCCACCACACCTGGCGCAGGTAGGTGCGGGGGATGCCGCGGAACGCCTTGTTCGTGGTCTTGATCTCCGCGAGCTTCACGCGACCGTCGGCGTCGACGGCGATACCGTCGGGAGTCGCGAGATGGCGGTGCTCGACCTCGGCGCGGAACAGGGCGGAGGAGGGGAGGATGCCGTGCGTCGCCGCCACCCAGGCGGCGATCTCGGGCTCGCGGCGGCGTCCGTGATCGGTGTAGGCGTTGCCTCCGAACCGGGGCCCGCCGCCGAGCTTGGAGTCGGCGGCGCGGGCGATGGACCGCTCGCTCGTGAGTCCGGCGACATCCGTGGCGGTGATCCCACGGGACCGTGCCCGCATCCAGGCGACGCGGTCGCGGGAGTCCGCGACGATGCGAGCTTGGAGTTCGGGGGTCACCTATCGAGGGTAACCCCGGTCGCCGACTCTCCCTCCCGCACACGCCGCCCGGGGCGTTCCCTCGGGCGTTCGACCCCGGCAGGGACTCAGCTGCGCGTCGGCCACGCCTCCGGGCCGGCGGATCCGGCGACGTAGTCGTCGAGCGGCACATCGCCCCGCTGCCACGCCTCGAGGATGGGGGCGACGATCCGCCACGACTGCTCGGCGGCGTCTCCCCGCACGGCGAGCATCGGATCCCCGTCGAGGACGCCGGACAGCACCTCGGCGTACGCCTTGAGCGCGCCCTCGCCGAGCTCCGCGGACAGGATCGCGCGTTCCAGCTCGAGCGGGTCCTCGGATGCGTTCAGGTTCAGCTCGAGCGACATCCGGTCGGGACCGAGCGAGAAGCGCAGCACCGCTCCGTCGGACGTGCCGGTGAGCCCGCGGGGCAGATGGCGGACAGGACGGAAGCGCACGACGATCTCTCTGGCGGGCGTTCCGAGGGCCTTGCCGGAGCGGAGCCGGAACGGGATTCCCGCCCAGCGCGCGTTGCGGACCTCGAAGGTCGCCTCGGCGAGCGTCTCGGTCTCCCGACCTGGGTCGACGCCGGGTTCGTCGACGTACGAGGGCTTCGCGGTGCCGTCGATCTCTCCCGCGGTGTAGCGGGCGCGGCGAGACGACCCGGCGGGGTCGTCGCCCCACACGGCGGTCGCGCGGAGCACCGCGCCGGTCGCGGCGCGGAAGTCGACCTCGTCGAGGGTGGCGGGCTCTTCCATCGCGAGCACCGCGAGCACCTGGAGCAGATGACTCTGGATCATGTCGACCAGTGCGCCGGCCTTGTCGTAGTAACCCGCACGCCCCTCGAGCGCCAGCGCTTCGTCGTAGACGATGTCGATGGACTCGATGCTCTCCGCAGACCAGAGCGGTTCGAGGATGCGGTTCGCGAACCGTGCGCCGAGGAGGTTCAGCGTGGTCGAGCGACCCAGGAAGTGGTCGACGCGGAACACCTGGGTCTCGGGCACGAGGGCGGTGAGGATGCGATTCAGCTCGCGGGCGCTCGACTCGTCGGTGCCGAACGGCTTCTCCATCACGAGCATCGCGCCCGCGGGCAGCATGTCGGGCGTGAGTGCGGCGATGCACGCCGCCGCCACGGCCGGAGGCACTGCGAAGTAGAGGGCCACGCGGCCGGTGAGGCCGCCCAACAGCGCACGCAGATCGTCGGCGCGCGTGATGTCGGTGCGGGCGTAGGTGACGTCGACACGGGCTGCCGCGTCCTCGGCGTCCATCGAGGCGAAGGCCGTGTCGACGACGGCCCGCAGCTCGGCATCCGTCCACTCCTCGCGATCGGCGCCGACGATCCGCACCGAACGCGCGGGTTCTCTCTTCAGCAGCTGGCCCAGAGCGGGCAGGAGGAGCCGAGAGGTGAGGTCGCCGCCTGCACCGAGGATCACCAGCGTCGTCGCATCGGTCATGTTCTCACCGTAATCGCTCCGACCCTCGGGTGAACATGCCAGACTCGGTCAATGCCCGCTCCGATCGAGGACTACGCCCTGCTCAGCGACTGCCGCACCGGCGCGCTCGTCTCGCGAGACGGCAGCATCGACTGGCTGTGCCTTCCGCGTTTCGATTCGTCCTCGGTGTTCGGCGCTCTCCTGGGCGACCCCGGTCACGGATGCTGGACGCTGCGCCCGAGTGATGCCGGGGCGACATCGACGCGGTTCTACCTCTCGGACACCTTCATCCTGGTCACCCGGTGGGAGACGGCGGAGGGCGTCGCGGAGGTGCACGAGTTCATGCCGATCCAGCCGACGCGCACCGAGGTCATCCGACGGATCGTCGGCGTCTCGGGCAGCGTCGAGTTCGACACCGAGCTGCGCCTGCACTTCGACTACTCCCGTCGGCTGCCGTGGGTGCGGCAGGTCGGCACTCCGGATCACCCGGCGCTGCATGCGACGGCCGGGCCCGAGTCGGTGATCGTGCGCGGCGTGCGATTCCACGCCGAGGACCATCGGCACCGGGCGACGGTGACGGTCGGCGCCGACGAGATCCGTGACCTCACGCTCAGCTGGTTCCTTTCATATGAGCACGCGCCTAAGCCGCTCGACGTCGAAGAGGCGATCGCCGGGACGCGGGCCTGGTGGCAGGGATGGGCGAGCGGGATCCGCCACGACGGCCCGCATCGCGACGCCGTCGTCCGCTCTCTGCTGGTGCTGCGTGCGCTCACCAATAAGGACACCGGAGGCATCGTCGCCGCGGCCACGACCTCGCTGCCCGAGGACTTCGGCGGCTCGCGCAACTGGGACTACCGCTTCGTCTGGCTGCGGGATGCCGCGCTGACGCTCGAGGCGCTGATCGCTCATGGCTTCCTCGCCGAAGCTCATCAGTGGCGTCGCTGGCTGCTCCGGGCCGTCGCGGGGGAACCGCGGGAGGTGCAGATCATGTACGGGATCGCCGGGGAGCGCGATCTCCTCGAGCGCGAGCTGACCAGTCTCCCCGGTTATGACGGTTCAGCGCCGGTGCGCATCGGCAACGGGGCCGTCGACCAATACCAGGGTGATGTGATCGGCGAGGTCCTGGTCGCTCTCGAGGCGGCCAGGATCGCGGGTCTGGAAGAGGGGGACTTCTCCTGGCCCTTGCAGCGCGCGCTCGTCGAGCAGGTGATCGTGTCGATCGATCGCCCCGACAACGGAATCTGGGAGATCAGGGGCGAGCCGCAGTGGTTCACGCACTCGCGGGTCATGATGTGGGCCGCGCTCGACCGGGGAGTCCGTGCCGTGCGGGAGCATGGTCTCGCCGGCGATGCCGAGCGGTGGGAGGGCGTGCGCGATCGCCTGCGTCGCGAGATCGACGACCGCGGTGTCGATGCGGAGGGCGGCCATTTCGTCCAGCACTACGGATCCGGCGACGTGGATGCCTCGCTGCTGCTGCTGCCGCAGGTCGGGTACTGCGCCGCCGACGATCCGCGCATGCTGCGCACCGTCGCCGAGATCGAGAGTCGCCTGCTCGTGAACGGATTCGTGCGGCGCTACCGCACCGAGTCCGGCGTCGACGGACTCGGTGGAGGGGAGCATCCCTTCATCGCCTGCAGCTTCTGGCTCGTCGAGCAGTATGCGGCGAGCGGGCGCACGGGCGACGCGCAGACCCTCATGGCCGGAGTGATGGCGATGGCGAACGATCTCGGCCTGCTCTCGGAGGAGTACGACGTCGGACACCAGCGGCAGGCCGGCAACACTCCGCAGGCGCTCTCGCACCTGAGTCTCATCCGGGCCGCCGACGCACTCGCCGGGCACCGGGGACGCGCGGCGCACCGGGACTGACGTCCGATTTGAGGGTCGGCGGTCGATGAGGTAGCCTGGGAACAACCGAAGACCGCTGGTCATCGTCGTGCGTGAGAACGCGAGGCGATCGAAGCTCTGCTCAGCAGGGGCCCGCGCAGGACACGAACTTTCAGAGCTCCGTGCGCTTGCGCCGGAGCTTTTCTGTTGCATGCGGTCAGGGGTCGGCGCCTCACCTCCGTGAGGCGCCTCGTACACACCAAGGAGTGACCATGGCGCAGAAGGACGCATCGGTTGCCGAGCTCACGAAGTCATTCGAGAACTCGACTGCCGTTCTGCTGACCGAGTACCGCGGTCTGACGGTTGCCCAGCTCAAGGAGCTGCGCAACAGCATCCGTCAGGACGCTGAGTACGCCGTGGTGAAGAACACGCTGACCAAGATCGCCGCCAACAAGGCTGGCATCACCGCGCTGGACGACGACCTCAAGGGTCCGTCGGCTGTCGCGTTCGTGCATGGCGACTTCGTCGCCACTGCCAAGGCTCTTCGTGACTTCGCCAAGGCCAACCCGCTTCTCGTGATCAAGTCCGGCATCTTCGAGGGCAACGCCCTCTCTGCCGACGAGGTCAACAAGTACGCCGCGCTCGAGAGCCGTGAGGTTCTGCTGGCGAAGGCTGCGGGCATGATGAAGGCGACGATGGGCAAGGCAGCTGCCACCATCGATGCTCTTCGCGAAAAGCTGGAGACCGCTGAGGCCGCGTGAGCGACCCACGATCTCGTTCAACAAACCCACCTATCTAGGAGATACATCATGGCTAAGCTCACCACTGAGGAGCTGCTCGAGCAGTTCGCAGGCCTGACCCTCGTCGAGCTCAACGACTTCGTCAAGGCGTTCGAGGAGAAGTTCGAGGTCACCGCTGCTGCCCCCGTCGCCGTTGCAGGCGCAGGCGGCGGCGCTGCTGAAGAGGTTGAGGAGAAGGACTCCTTCGACGTCATCCTCGAGGCTGCCGGCGACAAGAAGATCCAGGTCATCAAGACCGTCCGCGAGCTCACCTCGCTCGGTCTCGGCGAGGCCAAGGCCGTCGTCGACGGTGCTCCCAAGGCCGTGCTCGAGGGCGCGAACAAGGAAGCAGCCGAGAAGGCCAAGGCTGCCCTCGAAGAGGCAGGCGCCACGGTTACCCTCAAGTAATCCGTTCCAGGTCGCGGCGTGATGCCTCGCCCTGGAAGCGTCTGAACGCTTCACGAAAGCCCCGGGTCCGCCCGGGGCTTTCGTGCGTCCGGGGCGCAGATCCGCAGAGGAGCGGTCAGCGTCGTCCGGCGGTGGAGCTCCGGACGACCAGCGAGGATGTCGTCACGGTGCGCTCGCGCGGAGAATCCGGGTGGTCGATCTGCTGCCGCAGCAGGCGCACTGCCTCGTGGCCCTGTTCGCGCGGTGACTGCCTGATGGTCGTGAGCGCGAACATCTCGGCGTGCTGGTGGTCGTCGACTCCGACGATGCTGAGCTCGGTCGGCACGGCGATGCCGAGGCGACGTGCCGCGATCATCGCGCCGATCGCCGCCTCGTCGCAGACGCCGACGATCGCGGTGGGGCGTCCTCTGCGGTCACCGAGGAGCTCGACGGCGGCGGCGTAGCCGCCGGGCATGGTCGGGCGGCTGTCCGCGATCCTCGCGACCGCCTCGAGTCCCGCCGCGGCGAGAGCCTCGAGATATCCCTCCACGCGCTGGGCGTCGCCGAAGCTGAGATGGTCCGGATCCGTGGATCCGCCGACGAACGCGATATCGGTATGGCCGAGTTCGATCAGGTGCTCGGTGGCGATCCGGGCGGCGGCGATGTCGTCGATCGACACGGCACTGGATCCCTCACTGTACGGACCGACGCTGACGAGCGGTCGCTCGGAGCGGTGCAGACGTTCGAGCTCCTGTGCGCTGGGCTGGATGCCGACGGCGATGATCCCGTCGAACCGTCGCCCGGGCAGCACGACGTCGAACAGGCGCTCGCGGGTCTCGCTGCCTTCGCGGATGCCGTAGAGCGCGAGCTCGTAGTCGAGGGCGAACAGCGATTCCTGGATGCCGGCGAGCAGCTCCGAGAAGAACCAGCGGTCGACCGGCGGCATGATGACTCCGACGGTCTGCGTGCGACCCGTGGCGAGACTCGTCGCGGAGGAGTGTGCGACATAGGCGAGTTCTCCGGCAGCATCGGCGACCCGCTTGCGGGTGTCTTCCGAGACGTAACCGCGTCCGCTGAGTGCTCGGCTCGCCGTCGCCTTCGACACGCCAGCGCGCGCCGCGACGTCGGCGATCGTGCTCATCCGGTCCTCCTCGACCATGACTGCGACGCGAGCCCCCACCCCTGCGCCGATGACAGCGTAACGGGTCGCAGGGACGAAAAGGAACCGGTTCCACAGGAATTGTGAGGGAGCGCTCCCATGGTTCGTGCCAGGGCGCTGCGAATGGTTGTCAGTCTGTGATCCTGGCTTATTGTGCCGCGGCGTCGGACCCCGATAGGTTGTCCTGGAATCGGTTCCCGATTCTGTGCCGAGGGGCGGCGCGGAATGTCGTGGGAGCCGGGAAACTCGAAGAGGAGAATTCACATGGGTCTGTCACAGCGTTCCCGGCGTTACGCGCCAATCGCACTGCTGGGAGTCGCGGGCATCGCGCTCGCCGGTTGTGGTGCTCCCGGCGGCACGGACGGCGGGGGAGAAGGCGGCGGCGGAGACAACACCGTCACGATCTACGGCACGATCGTCGAAGGAGAGGCAGAACTTCTCGCAGAGTCCTGGGCGGACTTCGAGAAGGAGAACGACATCACGATCAAGTACGAGGGCAGCCAGGACTTCGAGACTCAGCTCGGCACCCGTGCACAGGGCGGCAACCCGCCCGACATCGCGATCTTCCCGCAGCCGGGTCTGTTCGCGGACTACGCGGCTCGCGACTTCCTGAAGCCGGCCCCTGACGCCGTCGAGGCGAACGCCAAGGAGTACTGGACGCAGGGGTGGGTCGACTTCGGCACCTACGAGGACGAGTTCTACGGCGCGCCGCTCATGGCGAGCGTCAAGGGTTGGGTCTGGTACTCGCCGACGAAGTTCGCCGAGTGGGGAGTCCAGGAGCCCACGAGCTGGGACGAGCTGCTCACACTGACCCAGACCATCCAGGAGAAGAGCGGCAAGGCACCCTGGTGCGCCGGCTTCGAGTCGGGTGTGGCGACCGGCTGGCCCGGCACCGACTGGATCGAGGACCTCGTGCTCCGCAACGCGGGCGCCGACGTCTACGACCAGTGGGTCAAGAACGAGATCCCCTTCACCGACCCGCAGATCAAGGAGGCGTTCGACGCCACCGGCGAGATCCTGCTCAACCCGGCCTACGTCAACGGCGGCTTCGGCGACGTGCGCTCGGTCAACTCCACGGCATTCGGCGACGTGGCCCCTGCGGTCGCGAGCGGCGAGTGCGCACTGACGCACCAGGCGTCGTTCCTGTCGGGCTTCTTCCCCGAGGGCACGAACATCGCCGAGGACGGCGACGTGTGGGCGTTCCTGCTTCCGAGCCAGAGCGAGGACGAGACGTTCATCACCGGTGGTGGCGAGATCGTCGGCGCGTTCAGCGACGACGAGGCGACGCAGAAGGTGCTCGAGTACCTCTCGAGCCCCGAGTGGGCTGACAGCCGTCTGGCGCTCGGTGGCGTGACGTCTGCGAACAAGGGCGTCGACATCGAGGCCGTCGAGAACCCGATCCTGCAGGAGTCGATCAAGCTGCTCCAGGACGACTCGGTCACGTTCCGCTTCGACGGATCCGACCAGATGCCCGGCGCCGTCGGCTCGGGAACCTTCTGGAAGGGCATGGTCGCCTGGATCAACGGCACCTCGACCGACGAGGTCCTGACCCAGATCGAGACCGGCTGGCCCTCCAGCTGATCGGATGAGGTGGGCCGCCCCGTCGGGCGGCCCACCTTCTCCCTCTCGGTCCGCGCATCGCCGCGCGGACCGCTGATCAGCTCCGTCTCATGAAGGGGAATCCATGAACGCGACTGTGTTCTTCCAATGGATCGGGTCTCTGCCCCCGATCGCCCAGGCTCTCGCCGTCGTCATCGCGTTCGCGGTGGTCGTCGTCGTCATCCTGCTTCTCGTCGACATCGCGCCCCGCAAGGGCGCGCTCTACACCGGCATCCGCCTGGCGATGTGCCTGCTCATCCCGTTCGCGGTGATGTGGTTCTTCAACTCCTATTACTGGGCGATGGGAGTAGCGGTCGCCGTCGGCGCCCTGTTCTTCTTCCTCGACTACCGTTCCCGCGACGGAGCCGGGTACCTGATCCAGCTCGTGGCATTCATGGCCCCGGCCATGCTGCTGCTGCTCGCGGGCCTGATCCTGCCGTCCATCCAGACGGTCTACGCGTCGTTCTGGAACTCCACCGGCAGTGACTTCGTCGGCTTCTCGAACTACCTCTGGATCTTCACGCAGTCCGACGGCGTCACCTCGGTCGTGAACACGATCGTCTGGGTGCTCCTGGTCCCGACGCTCTCGACCATCGTCGGTCTGGCCTACGCGGTGTTCATCGACAAGACCCGCGGCGAGAAGATCTACAAGCTCCTCGTCTTCATGCCGATGGCGATCTCGTTCGTCGGCGCGAGCATCATCTGGCGCTTCGTCTACGCCTACCGCGGTCCGGAGTTCGAACAGATCGGTCTGCTCAACCAGATCCTGGTCTGGTTCGGCGGAGAGCCGCAGCAGTTCCTGCTCAACGGGCCGTGGAACAACCTCGCCCTCATCGTCGTGCTGATCTGGGTGCAGACCGGTTTCGCGATGGTCGTCCTGTCGGCGTCGATCAAGGGAGTTCCCACAGAGCTCCTCGAAGCGGCCGAGCTCGACGGCGCGAACGCGTGGGAGCGATTCCGTTCGGTGACGATCCCGTCGATCCGCCCCGCGCTGATCGTCGTCCTCACCACCATCTCGATCGCCTCGCTGAAGGTCTTCGACATCGTCCGCACGATGACCGGTGGCAACTACGGCACCTCGGTGCTCGCGAACGAGATGTACACGCAGTTCTCCAAGTTCGAGGCGGGACGCAGCGCTGCGCTCTCCGTCATCCTGTTCATCCTGGTGCTCCCGATCGTGATCTACAACGCGCGCCAGATCAAGAAGCAGCGGGAGATCCGATGACCGACACCGTGAACTCAGACACCGGACAGAGCACGAGGGCGATCACCACCGCCGGACGCTTCGAAGCCTCGGCCGGCCGCGCGCGCAAGCGCCTGAGCCGTCCGTGGGCCACCGTCGCATCGATCGTGATCGCCGTGGTGTGGACGATCCCGACGCTCGGCCTGTTCATCTCGTCGTTCCGTGAGAGGGACGCGATCGAGACGAGCGGCTGGTGGACGGTCTTCACCAACCCGCAGCTGACGCTCGACAACTATGTCGCCGTGCTGCAGTCCGGAACGACGCAGCTGACGATCCTGGAGTCGTTCTTCAACTCCATCGTGATCACGATCCCCGCCACGCTCATCCCGCTGATGATCGCGGCGATGGCGGCCTACGCGTTCTCCTGGATCGACTTCAAGGGACGCAACGCGCTGTTCATCTTCGTGTTCGCGCTGCAGATCGTGCCGATCCAGATGGCTCTCGTGCCGCTGCTGTCGTCGTTCTCGCGGGGCATCAACCTGTTCGGCGTCCAGGTGACGCAGGGACTGGACGCCTCGGGCGGCTACGCACAGGTGTGGATCGCGCACACGATGTTCGCGCTGCCGCTGGCGATCTACCTGCTGCACAACTTTATGTCGGAGATCCCGGGGGAGATCATCGAGGCGGCTCGCGTCGACGGCGCGTCCCGCGGACAGATCTTCTTCCGGATCGTGCTTCCGCTGACGATGCCGGCGATCGCGTCGGTGGCGATCTTCCAGTTCCTGTGGGTGTGGAACGACCTGCTCGTCGCCCTCGTGTTCGCCGACGGCGCCGCCTCGCCGATCACGAAGGTGCTCGCCGAGATCACCGGTCGCGGCGAGGGATGGTACCTGCTCACCGCAGGAGCCTTCGTGTCGATCATCGTCCCGCTGATCGTCTTCTTCTCGCTCCAGCGGTACTTCGTGCGAGGACTCCTGGCGGGGTCCACCAAGGGCTGATCGGCTCTCGGAGACAGGTCGAGCACACGATGCCGCGATCGGGCGCAACACAGCCCCGGTCGCGGCATCGTCGCACGTACGCTGTGAACATGAAGTACGCAGACTCCATCGTCGACCTCGTCGGCGACACGCCCCTCGTGAAGCTCCAGCACGTCACCGAGGGCGTGGAGTGCACGGTTCTCGTGAAGCTCGAGTACCTCAACCCCGGCGGCTCCGCGAAGGACCGCATCGCCTCGCGCATCATCGACGCGGCCGAGGCCTCGGGCGACCTGCGGCCGGGCGGCACGATCGTCGAGCCGACCAGCGGCAACACCGGCGTCGGACTCGCGCTGGTCGCCCAGCAGCGCGGGTACAAGTGCGTCTTCGTGCTGCCAGACAAGGTCGGCGAGGACAAGATCGACGTGCTGCGCGCCTATGGTGCCGAGGTGGTCGTCACTCCGACCTCGGTGGCGGCCGACAGCCCCGAGTCGTACTACAGCGTGAGCGACCGGCTCGCCCGCGAGATCCCCGGGGCGTTCAAGCCCAACCAGTACGAGAACCCCAACGGGCCGCGCAGCCACTACGAGACCACCGGCCCCGAGATCTGGCGAGACACCGACGGCCGCGTCACGCACTTCGTCGCCGGGGTCGGCACCGGGGGCACGATCACCGGAACCGGCCGGTATCTGCGGGAGGTGTCGGACGATCGGGTCCGCATCGTCGGAATCGACCCCGAGGGCAGCGTCTACAGTGGCGGCACCGGGCGCCCGTACCTGGTCGAGGGAGTCGGCGAGGACATCTGGCCCGGCGCCTACGACCCGAGCGTGCCGCACGAGATCGTCGCCGTCGACGACGCCGAGTCGTTCGCGATGACCCGGCGGCTCGCGCGAGAAGAGGGAATCCTCGTCGGAGGCTCCAGCGGCATGGCCGTGGTCGGCGCGCTGCGGGTGGCGCGTGATCTGCCGGCGGACGCCGTGATGGTGGTGCTGCTTCCGGATGGCGGGCGCGGGTATCTCGGCAAGATCTTCAACGACGGCTGGATGCGCTCGTACGGGTTCAGCGAGGTGGAGGAGGGCGAGACCGTCGGCGACGTGCTCGCCGCGCGCACGGCCCGCCTGGGGGAGGGCATCCCCGATCTGGTGCACGCGCATCCGACCGACACCGTGCTCGAGGCCATCGGCATGATGACCGAGTACGACGTCTCTCAGCTGGTGGTGCTGAGCGCCGAGCCGCCGGTCATGATGGGCGAGGTGGTCGGCACGGTCGACGAGAAGGGGCTGCTGGACCTGCTGTTCCGAGGCGATGCGAAGCCCGCGGACGCCGTGGGCGATCATGTGGGGGACAGGCTGCCCCTCATCGGCATCCATGCGCCGATCGCGCAGGCACGTGCGGCGCTCGCCGATGTCGACGCGCTGCTCGTCACCCTCGACGGCAAGCCGCACACCGTGCTCACGCGACAGGACCTGCTGTCGTACATCTCCCGCTGATCCCGCACGGACGCCGGACGCCGGACGTAACAGGAGCGGATGCGGTCGCCGGAGCGGACGTAGGCTGAGGGACATGTCCGAGCATGCCTTCGCCACCAGAGCCATCCACGCAGGTCAGGCGCCTGACCCGACCACCGGGTCGATCATCCCGCCGATCTATCAGGCCTCGACGCATGTGCAGGACGGCATCGGCGGGTTCCGAGACGGGTACGAGTACAACCGAGCCGGCAACCCGACACGGTCATCGCTCGAGACGCAGCTCGCCGCACTCGAAGGCGGCGCGAACGCGCTGTCGTTCGCGTCGGGGCTCGCTGCGGAGGATGCGCTGCTGCGCGGCATCCTCCGACCCGGCGATCACATCGTGCTCGGAAACGACGTCTACGGCGGCACCTACCGCCTGCTCACCAAGGTGCTCGCGCCCTGGGGCATCGAGACCACGACGGTCGAGCTGTCGGACGTCGACGAGCTGCGCGCGGCGATCCGGCCCGAGACGAAGATCGTCTGGGTCGAGACGCCCAGCAACCCGCTGCTGAAGATCGTCGACATCGAGCTCATCGCCGAGATCGCCCACGCGGCCGGGGCGATCGCCGTCGTCGACAACACCTTCGCCTCACCGGCACTGCAGCAGCCGCTCTCGCTCGGCGCCGATCTCGTCGTGCACTCCACCACGAAGTACCTGGGCGGGCACTCCGACGTGCTGGGCGGTGCTGTCGTGTTCCGCGACGACCGTTTCTTCGAGCAGGTCAAGTTCCAGCAGTTCGCGGTGGGTGCGGTCTCCGCGCCTCTCGACGCCTGGCTCACGACCCGCGGCATCAAGACGCTCGCGGTGCGGGTGCGCCAGCACTCCGAGAACGCGCAGGCCATCGCCGAATGGGCAGCCGGCCGCCCGGAGTTCGCGACCGTGTACTACCCGGGGCTCGCCTCTCACCCGGGGCACGACGTCGCCACGCGGCAGATGAGCGGGTTCGGCGGGATGCTGTCACTCGGTCTCTCCGCCGGTGCCGATGCAGCCAAGTCGTTCGCGGAATTGACCGAGCTGTTCCAGCTCGCGGAGTCCCTCGGCGGTGTCGAGTCGCTGATCGGATACCCGCCGGACATGACCCACGCCTCGGTGCGGGGCACCGCGCTCGCCGTGCCCGAGAACGTCGTTCGGCTGTCCGTCGGCATCGAAGGCGTCGACGACCTGATCGCCGACCTCGAGCAGGGGCTCGCTCGCCTCGGCTGACCCCTCGGCGTCGATGGCGCACGCAGGTGGGCGCGAGCGGGCTGTAGCATGGAGACTTCGCCCGGATCGAATCGATTCGACTTCCGTCGCGGATTCGGCCGCTCTCGCGACGTGATCCCTCGCGACTCACCTGATCCCCTCCAACTCCGGAAGGACCGTCGTGCCCGACGCTCCACGCACTGACTCCATCCCGACCGCCCCCGCTCCTGAGCGGACCGCCACGGGCAGCATCCGCATCCCGTCGTCGACGGGCGCGATCCGCACGCTCGGCTCGAACCCGGCCACCGCGCCGATCATGCTGCACCCCGGCGACTCGATCTCGAACGGCCGCCGAGCCCTGTACATCGTGCTGCTCGGCGCGCTCACCGCGCTCGGCCCGTTCACGATCGACCTGTATCTGCCTGCCTTCCCGGTGCTGGAGCAGGACTTCGAGACCACGGCGGCAGCGATCCAGCTGACCCTGACGGGCACGATGATCGGCTTCGCGCTCGGCCAGCTCGTCGTGGGGCCGCTCAGTGACAAAGTGGGCCGCCGTATCCCGCTGATCGTCGTGACAGCGCTGCACGTGCTCGCCAGTGCGGCGGCGGCGTACGCGCCCACCCTTCCGCTGCTCAGCGGCGCCCGCGTCTTGATGGGCGTGGGAGCGGCCGCAGGCGGCGTCGTCGCCATGGCCATCGTCCGCGATCTGTTCGGCGGCCGCAGGCTCGTGGTGATGCTGTCGCGGCTCGCCCTCGTGTCGGGCGTCGCTCCGGTGATCGCCCCGCTGATCGGCTCATGGCTGCTCACGCTGATGCCGTGGCGCGGCATCTTCGTCGTGCTGGCCCTGTACGGCGTCGTCATGCTCGTGTCGGCCATCGTCTTCATCCCCGAGACGCTGCCGATCGCACGCCGCCAGGAGAAGGGCGGCGCGACAGTTATGCAGCGCTACCGCTCGGTGTTCTCCGATCGCGTCTTCATCGGCGTGCTGATCATCGGGGGCATGACCTTCTCGGGTCTGTTCTCGTACCTGTCTGCCTCGCCGTTCCTGTTCCAGCAGACGCACGGGCTCGACGCGCAGCAGTACGGTCTCCTGTTCGCGGTCAACTCGCTCGGTGTCGTCGCCGGCGTGCAGACGGCCTCGCGACTCGCCGCGCGCTTCGGACCGCAGTGGGTCATGGCCTACTCGACGGCGGTCCTGCTTCTCGCGGGCATCGCCATCATCGTGACCGATCAGCTCGGCCTCGGGCTGTGGGGCACGGTCATCCCGCTGTTCGTCTTCATGACGGCCTGCGGCTTCACCTTCCCGAACGTGCAGGTGCTCGCTCTCGACAGGCACGGCAAGGCGGCGGGCACCGCGGCGTCCGTGATCGGAGCCACGAACTTCGGCGTCGCAGGGCTGATCTCGCCGGTCGTCGGCTGGGTCTCTCAGGGTGCGGGGATCACCGCCACGACCATGGCCTCCGTGATGGTGGGATGCGCGGCCATCGGGGTTCTGTCACTGTGGCTGATCGTGCGCCCACGGACTGTCGGCATGCTGGCTCCCTGACTTTCAGCTTCCGACCGGCAGAATGGTTCGATGAGATCACGAACGCTGCTGTGGTGGGGAATAGGGATGCTCGTCGCGGCGACGCTCCTCGGAGCGGCGATCGTGTTCGGGTACACCGAGCCTCCCGGCTTCGACACCTGGTGGAACGAGACGATCAGCACGTACCGCACCGACGCCATGCTGTCGTTTGCGTTGGTGCTGAACAGCATCGGCGGCGGGTGGATAGCGATCCTGCTCGTTCCGCTGCTGCTGATCACCGCTCTTCTCGTGGCTCGGCGATGGCAGGCCGCCGTGTTCGCCGCTGTGGCGTTCCTCGCGAGCGCCGGCGCCGTGCAGCTGCTGAAGCACCTGTTCGGACGAGCGCGCCCGGAGGACATGATCGTCGTGAGCGACTACGGATCGTTCCCCTCGGGGCACGCCGCCAACGCGGCGACGATCGCGATGGTCCTGTGGCTGGTCTTCCCTCGTGTGTGGACCGCGATCCTCGGCATCCTCTGGGTGGTCGCGATGGCGCTCTCGCGTACTCTCCTGTCGGTGCACTGGGCCACCGACACGCTGGGCGGTGCGCTGGTCGGCGCCGGCGTCGTTCTCGTGCTGGGGGCCTGGCTGCTGCCGTGGGTGCAGTCGACGTCGCAGCGGGACGACCCTGCAGTCGCGCCGGTAGGCTGACACCGTCCACATCGCATCGAGGAGCAGCATTGTCGCGCATCCGTCCGTATCGTCCGTCCGACCGTGCCGCGCTGTACGACATCTGCGTGCGGACTGCGGATGCCGGAGCCGACGCGACCGGGATCTTCTCGGACGACTCGCTCTGGGGCGATCTCTTCGCCGTGCCGTACGTCGAACGCCACCCCGACCTCGCCTGGGTCGTCGAGACCGACGACGAGCGCGTGATCGGCTACATCGTGGCGACGGACGACACGGATGCCTTCGCGACCTGGTTCCGCGACGAGTGGTGGCCTAGGCGACAGGAGCGGTACCCGAGGGTCGACGAGCCGAGCACCCGTGAGGATCGCATGATCGAATACGGCTATGCGCAGGCCCCGGGCCGGGACGCGAACGCGGAGGACTACCCCGCGCACCTGCACATCGACCTCCTGCCCGAGACCCAGGGTCAGGGACTCGGGCGCCAGCTGATCGAGACGCTCTTCAGCGAACTGCGCCGCCGCGGAGTGCGGGGGCTGCATCTGGGCATGGACCCGGACAACACGGGCGCCGCCGCCTTCTACAAGCGGCTGGGCATGACACCGCTCCCTGCGGAGCCGGGCGGACAGAGCTTCGGCGTGACGTTCGACTGAGTTCTCGGCCGGGCGGCGGGACTCCGGTGCTCGCTGCGCCCGCGCCTCCCCGAATCCCACGGTGCTCGTTGAAAAGCATGAAGGGCCCCCGCTGGCGCGGAGACCCTTCATGCTTTTTGGCGGTGACGGCGGGATTCGAACCCGCGGTTGCTTGCACAACACACGCTTTCCAAGCGTGCTCCTTCGGCCGCTCGGACACGTCACCAAGGAACAACCTGAACAGTCTATCCGATCGGGTGGGCAGCCCATGACCAGCTCGTGTGGAGGCCATCATCCGGCGGGATGCTGCTCCACCGGTATGCGATGTGTCCGAGCCTTGCGCCCGCGAAGCGATGCTCTCTAGCCTCGAACGTAGACACTATGCAGTCATATAAGAGCGCACGGCCAGGGTGTGTGAGCCCGGCCGCGCAGCCGACACCGATCGGCGAACTCGTCTCGGAAGGACGTTCATGGCGACAGACCCTTTGCCCACCGTGGCCAGCACTCCTGTGCGCACCGCGTTGCGCCTGGCACATTCCCGCGCTCTCGCAGACCTCGGCCTCGATGCGATCGGCCGTTCACGCTTCGGATGGCGCGACCGGTCGATCGGCTCTGCCGTCGAACGGGCCGGCTCCTCATACTGGTTGCGAGTCGTCTGGGCTCGAAGCGAGTGGGCGAGGAGCTCGTGGTGGGTCGGCAACCAGGACGCGATGACCATCACCGGGGTCGAGAAGCCCCGGCTGATCGACGCGCGGGCGTGGGAGGAAGGACCGCTGGTGTATCGGGCCGACCTCATGAGCCTGCTTCCCGGTCGGGTGTGCGCTCCGACATCCGTGCTCGAGCGGACGCCCGGGCTGGACGAGACGTGGTGGACCGCGCTCGAACGCAACCTCGACGCCGTCGCGGCGACGCCGACGGAGCGCACCGTGCTCGATTCCGAGATCATGCGCCGCAGGATCGGCGTGTTCTTCGGCATCGACCTCGACGTCGACCAGGACGACTGGGTGGCGAGCCACGGCGACCTGCACTGGAACAACCTTCACCGGGAGCCGTTCGCGATCGCCGACTGGGAGTCCTGGGGTCTGGCGCCGCGCGGCTATGACCCGGCTTTCTTGCTCGGACACTCCCTGGCCGTTCCGCACGTGGCAGATCAGATCGCGCGGCGATTCCGTCGGGACCTCGAGACCGAGAGCGGCATCGTCTCTCAGCTGTACGTGATGACGAAGCTGCTCACACGTGCGGACGCCGGGGAGCACGTCGGACTCGTGCCCGCGGTGCATCGTCACGTCGGGCGGCTTCTCGGCACTCGGGTGCCGCTGCGGCGTCGGGCTCCCGCTCGTGCGACGTAGGATCTCTGGGTGGCAACCCCCAAGATCGTCCTCTTCTACGTCTTCACCCCGCTCGCCGATCCGGATGCGATCCGGGTGTGGCAGCGCGACCTCGGCGAAGCGCTCGGGCTGCGCGGACGGCTCCTCATCTCGAAGGACGGAGTCAACGGCACGTTGGGCGGTGACCTTCTGGCGCTGAAGAAATGGGCGCGGTCATTCCGGTCTTATGCGCCCTTCAAGAACGCCGACATCAAGTGGAGCGAAGGCACCGGCGTCGACGCGGATGGTCGTAGCGTCGACTTTCCGAAGCTCAGCGTCAAGGTGCGCGACGAGATCGTGTCGTTCGGAGCACCGGGCGAATTGCGGGTCGATGAGAACGGCGTCATCGGCGGCGGCACTCGGCTCACACCGGAAGAGCTGCACGAGCTGATGGGGGAGCGAGGCGACGAGGTCGTGTTCTTCGACGGACGCAACGCGCTCGAGGCGCAGATCGGCCGCTTCCGGGGAGCGGTCGTTCCCGACACCGAGACGACTCGCGACTTCGTGCAGCTGCTCGACTCGGGTGCCTACGACGACCTCAAAGGCAAGCCGGTCGTCACCTACTGCACGGGCGGCATCCGCTGCGAGGTGCTCTCGAGCCTGATGACAGCCCGCGGGTTCGGCGAGGTGTACCAACTCGAGGGCGGCATCGTCCGCTATGGCGAGCAGTACGGTGACGACGGCCTCTGGGAGGGGTCGCTCTACGTGTTCGACAAGCGCGGCTCCGTCGACTTCTCCGACCACGCGGCCGTCATCGGCGAGTGCGTCGGCTGCGGTGTGCCGACCAAGCGCACCGCGAACTGCCCGGACCCCGCCTGCCGCACCCAGTTCGTCGTCTGCGAATCCTGCGACTCGGTGCGCTGCGAGCTGCACGCCGCCTGATCCCCTCGCCACCACCTTCGGCAGTCGCGGTACTACTCAGACGAGCAGCGGCACGTCGGTGCGGCGGCTGACGAAGAGCGATCGCGGCAGCAGGAACGCGTGGACCCTCGTCCAGCGATCGACGCTGCGGCGCAGTTGAGCCGTCACATCGATCAGAGCGGCGTCGAGATCTCGGGCCGCGCTCGCCGAGGGGCGCGCATAGCTCGCCTGCTCGACTGCGGCGACGAGCACTCTGATGGCGTCGGCATTCACGCCGCTGTCTCTCACGAGGTCATCGCCGCGCATGCGAGGGGTCTCGGCGTCCGACAGGGGTACGCGCAGATCCTGCATGGTCGCCCGCAGCTCGGCCCACGCGGCTCCGGCGTCACCGTCCCGCGCGCGCCCGCGTCGCGCGAACCGCAGCGCGAGACGAGCGAATGCGGGCATCAGCAGCACCACCAACACCCCGAGAGTCGTCAGCACGACGGGAGTGGGGTCGAGCTGACGACGCTCCCCGGTCGCGCCGGCGTTGTCGCCGGCATCCTCACGCTCGAGCTCCGGTCCCGAGGTCTGCTCGGTGCTGGGAGCCGCCGTCGGAGCGGGCGTCGCGGCGCCGCCCGTGCCCCCGCCCGTCGTCGCCGCGGCGCTGAAGGCCGTCGGAACCCCGAGAGACGCCGTCGGTTCGAACGGGACCCAGCCGACGCCGGGGAAGAGGACCTCGGGCCATGAGTGCAGCTGGTCGCTCGAGACCGAGTACACCGCCTCATCGCCGCGCGTCGTCTCGGTCAGCGCACCGGGAAGGTAACCGACGACGATGCGCACCTCCATGTCGAGGCTCTCCGCCATGAGTGCGAACGCCCCGGCGAAGTGGATGCAGTATCCCGACCGCACCTCGAGGAACTCGGCGACCGCATCGGCTCCGGTGCCGTCGAAGCCCTCATCGACAGGGGTCTCGAGAGAGTAGGCGAACTGGCTCCGGAACCACGACTGGAGCGCGACCAAGCGGTCGTAGTCGTTCGTGGCGTCCGCCGTGACCTCGGCCGCCGTCTCGCCGATCACGTCCGGCAGGTCGACCGGCTCGGCATCGGGGTCGACGATCGGCGAAGCGGCGGGAAGCGCGCGGATCTGCTCGAGAGTCGGTGAGACCTCGAGCGACCGCACCGTGTAGTCGTTGCCGACGGCATCCCCGTTGCGAGACGCGAGAGTGCGGTTCTCGGGGCTCACCCGCCAGGCGGCGGAAAGTCCCTGCACGCCGGTCGCGGGGTACGGCACGGGGAGCCATGAACTCGACATCCGGATCACGCGGATGGAGGTGTTCTGGTCGGTCGTCTCGATGTCGTCCGCCCACTCGTCGGGGCCGAATCCCTCGCTCTGCGCCTGCAGGTCACCGCGATCGGGCTCCCACACGCGCCCGTCGAACGACGACAGCGTCGTGAGTCGCAGGTAGGGCGCGGTGTCCGCCGTCGTCGCCAACGTGAGCACCTCGACAGGGTTCGGCTGTCGCAGGTCATCGCCGAGGCGCAGCGACGCATCGACGGTGACCCCCGTACCTGTGCCCGTGAGAGTGGCCGAGACCGGCAGCACCGGTGCGACGATCACCGTCGCCGCGAGCGCAGCGACGCCGACGCCGGCGGCGACCGCCACGGATGTCCGCCGCGGCGAATCGGGATTCTGCGCCGCCGTATACCGCAGCAGCACGAGGATCAGGATGCCGAGCAGCACGAACCAGACGACGTTCACACCCCCGAGAGTGGCGATCATCGGCAGGGATCCGACGACGGCGGTGAGGAGGCTGGCGAGGATCGCGCCGCGCTGGGCGACGAGCTGGTCGAGCAGGATGGCGACGACGCCGAACCCCAGGCCCATCACCGCCTGGAGCCCCGGTGATGCGGCGAGCGGGGCCGAACCGAACGCGATCTCCTCCCAGGCAGCGGCGGCGAGAGCCTGGAAGGTGTAGAACGTCGCTTCGGTGGGCACGACGCCGAACACCGCGGTGTCGCCCGCGACGAGCAGGATGACGGTGCCCATCACCACCAGGATCTGGACGGCGATCGTGACGAGGTCGCGTGCCCAGGCCGGACGGCCGCGCATCAGCGTGCGACACGTCATGCCCGTGAGCGCCGTGATGACGATCACGGCGAGGACCGCGAACGACCAGCTGCCGGGTTCGATGACCGAGGTGAACGGCCACATCGCGACGAGCCCCGCCGCCGCAGCCAGCACCGACGGCAGGACGGTGCCGACGGGCAGCTCGTGCTCGCGGTGCCACGACAGGCGGGATCCGCGTTCGGCCTGTCGTTCAGCTCGGGACATCGGTCGCTCCCCGGTGGTCCGTGGTGCCGCCGATGCGGTCGGGCAGCACGTCCTCCCACGCCTCTGCGATGTCGTCGCCGAGTCTCGCGAAGCGCCAGCCGTTCCGCTCGGCCGCCGCGACGACGCCGGTGCCCGGTGCGGTCGCGAACAGCATCGGCGCTGCCGCTCCGGACGGGCGCAGCAGGGCGGCATCCTCGTCGTCGATCTCGCCTGTGATGTAGACGAGCGGACCCGGAGGTGTGCCACCGACCAGAGTCGGGAGGTCGCGGGGCTCGCCGCGCGGGCCGACCAGCGCGAGGGCGACGAGAAGGCCGTCCCGATCGTCTTCGTGGCCGCGCAGCGTGCCCAGCAGAGTCCCGCCGCTGTCGATCACATCGACGCCGTATCCCTCCTGCACGAGGTGCACGGCGACGGAGGCGCACATCGACACCGCGGTCTCGAAAGCGGGGTCCTCGGCATCACCCGGGCGCGCCCAGCGTGCGGCGCTGCGGTCGAGGATCACGAGAGCGTCGGGGCTGGACTCCTCCTCTTCCTGCCGCACCATCAGCTGTCCGCGATGCGCGGTCGCCCGCCAATGGATGCGGCGCATCGAGTCGCCCGGGATGTAGCGGCGCGGCGAGAGATTGTCGCTGCCCTGCCCGAGCCGACTCGAGGACGTGTGCGCGGTCCCGCCGGCGGCCCCGACCTTGACGGTCAGCGGCGCGAGCGTGAACACCTCAGGGACGACGGTGACCGTGCGCGTCTCGCCGAACGCCTGCTCGCGCTGCGCGAGACCGAACGGGTCGACGGTGCGCACCACCAGTGGGCCGATCGGCCACACGCCGCGACGGACGCCGGTGATCAGATAGGTCAGCTGGCCGGTCTCGGACGGGTACTCGCCCGCCGAGTCGCCGCTCACCGCGGGCGGTAGCACGTCGCGCCAGAGGCCGCGGGGAACGCGCAGGGCCCGCAGGGTGAAGCGCAGGGTCACTCGCGAGGTCTCCGACACGGTCAGCAGGTCGGTCGAGACCTGCCGCGTGACGGTGCCCGTGCGCCGCGGCAGTCGCACGACGAGAACCGAGAAGACGGTGAGCACGAGAAGGAGGATGCCGATGTAGAGGAGGATCGGCGCGCCCAGCATGTTCGCCGCGATCAGGCAGCCGAGACCGGAGAGGAGCGCACCCGTTCCCCGCAGGGTGAGGGTTCGACGGCGAGGCATGGCGAGCGGCGGGTCAGGAGCGCGCGGTCACGGGCACCCGCATGCGCTCGACGATCTGCCGCAGAGCCGCCTCGACCGGCTGGGCTCCGGCGCGGTGCGCGCCGCGGGCGGGAAGGAGTCGGTGGGCGAAGACCGGGACGATCAGCGCGGTCACGTCGTCCGGGATCACGAAGTCGCGTCCGTCGAGTGCCGCCCACACCTTCGCGGCGCGGATCAGCTGAAGAGTCGCCCTCGGGCTCGCACCCAGGTGCAGATTGGGGTCGGCTCGGGTGGCCTGCGCCAGAGCGACCGTGTACTCCTCGAGCGCCGGCGCGACATGCACGGAGCGCGCCCAGGCGATCAGTCCCGAGATCGACGCCGCATCGGCGACCGCTCGCACCGCGGCGAGCGGGTTCACGGTGTCTCGCTGTCGCAGCATGAGCGCCTCGGCCGCCGCATCCGGGTAGCCCATCGAGATGCGCATCATGAAGCGGTCGCGCTGTGCTTCGGGCAGCGCATAGGTCCCCTCCATCTCGAGCGGATTCTGGGTCGCGACGACCAGGAACGGATCGGGCAGCATGTGGGTCGACCCGTCGACCGTCACCTGCCCCTCCTCCATGGCCTCGAGCAGCGCCGACTGCGTCTTCGGCGACGAGCGGTTGATCTCGTCGGCGATCACGATGTGCGCGAACACGGCGCCGCGTTTGAACTCGAACTCGCGATCGACGGGGTTGTAGACGCTCACGCCCGTCACATCGCCGGGGAGGAGGTCGGGAGTGAACTGGATGCGGCGGACGGTCGCATCCACGCTCGCGGCCAGCGCGCGTGCCAGCATCGTCTTGCCGACGCCTGGCACGTCCTCGATCAGCAGGTGTCCCTCGGCGAGCAGGCACACGAGCGCGCTCCGCACGGCATCCGGCTTGCCGTCGATCACCCGTCCGACGGACTCGACGATGGCAGACGTCTGCGCGGCGAACTGCTCGGCGTCGACAACGGCCGGGATCAGGGGCGGGTTCTCTGGCATGCGTTCCCTCTCGCGTGGGCGCTGCGGTGCGCGTGAACCGATCGTAACCCGGCTGCCTACGGTTGGGGTGAGAACCGGCGTCGGGGATCAGCCCCAGACACGAGCCCGGGGTTCTGCGGGGTCCACCCGGCTGTCGGCGCTGCGCGCGACACGCAGCAGGGCGAGTCCCTGCACCCCGCTCAGCTCGTGCAGTGAGCACGTGCCGATCAGGGCCCGCCAATGGTCGCAGAAGCGCTCGGCGTCTCCGCGCCGCCGGGCGATCAGGCGAGGCACTGCGAGAAGCGTGCGTCCGGGGGAGAGGCGGTCGGCGAGGCGTTCGAGCACCCGGACCCGCGGCAGCCCGGCCGCGTCGATGCGCAGCAGGAACCGGGGTGTGCGCACCGGTGCGAAGAGCTCCTCGACGGCATCGGCGATCACGCGTGCGTCCGAGACGGAGCCGCCGAGCTCGATGCGGATGCGGGTGGGGTCGGCGTCGTCCGGACGCGCAGTGATCGCTGACTCGTCGATCCGCCCGACGCGTCCTGCCTCCTCCAGCGTGCGGGCGACGGCGACCGCCGCGGCTCGGTAGATCTCGGCCGGCCTCGAGCGATCGCGCAGAGAGCGGACGAGCATGCGCACAGCGGATGCGGTCGCAGCGACAGCGCCCCCGATCAGCGCGAGCGCGACCCCGAAGGCAGGGGCGAAGGAGACCCCGAAGAGCGCGAGCACGGTGACGAGCACGCCTGTCGTCGCGGCGCCGGCGAGGAAGCCGCCGACCGCTCCCGCCCTCGCCGTCTGCGCGGCGCGAAGCAGTGGGGCGCGGGTCGTCCGACGGATCGACACCGTCTCCCGTTCGTGGGCACGGTACGGCTCGCCGATCCGCCACTCCTCCCTCGTCCGACTCCGAGAGGGCCACTGCGCGCGCACGAGGGCGCCGAGATCCGCGATCGTCGTCGACGGGTCCTTGTCGAGCACACGAGTCCACGCCTCGACGGCGGGTGCGGTGAGTGCATGACCCAGTCCGCTGACGATCCGGCCGTCGCCCTCGGCGCTCAGCCCCCACAGATGCGAATGCCGACGACGGAGTCGCAGGGACTCGGACGCATCGTCGAGGTCGACGTGCGACGGGATCAGGCAGACGACCGACCAGTTGTGCGCGACCTTCTCGGGCCATGCCGGATCGAGCCTCAGGGTGCGCCCCCGCAGCTGCTGGGTGCCGGATGAGGTGGCCACGGTCGTGAGATCGACGAGGGTGTTCACCGACGGGCAGTCCCAGCCTTCGCCGAGCAGCCCCCGGGTGCCGACGAGCAGGCGCACATCGCCTCGGCGGATCAGCTCGGACACGGCCGCGACGACTCGTCCGCTTCCGGCGGCGCGCACCTGTAGGTCGCGCACGGGACCGGTGCCCTCCGCGATGCCGACCGGCTCGCCGAGCAGTTCGCCGAGCGCGACCGCGGTGTCGGCGGCGTCGTCGGCGCGGACACGCAGGTGCTGCGAGGTCAGCAGCACGGGGCGCAGTTGGGAGGTGACAGCGTCGACGGCGAGGAGGCCGAACGTGCGGAGCGCCCCGGCGGGTGCGTCACCGGCCAGACCGCGGCTGTTGCCGTGCTCGACGAAATCGGTCACGACGACCGCGCGGATCCGATCGCCGTCGGCGCCGGCGAGTTCTCGCTGGAGGATCTCGACGGCCGCGTGGTCCTTGGCGGCGGAGAACGCCAGAGTGGTCTCGATCGGGTTGCGGCCGCGTCGGATACCCCGGTCGGTCAGCGCATACCCGAAGTCCGCGAGCGAGCGCCGCACGTACTCCCACTGGCGCACGGCAGAGGGATCCGAGAGCAGTCGGGCCTGGGCGAACCGTGACAGGACCGTCAGCAGGTCGTCGGTCGTGCATCGGTCGAGCAGGGCCGGCGGGATCGAGGCGATGAGCGGATGCTGCGGAGAGACCTCGCGCAGCACGACAGCGCATGACCGGGTGAGGGCGAAGTCCGTCGCGAAGGCACGGTCGAGGCGGGCGAGCGGAGTCTCGGCGAGAGAGGCGTCCTGCGGGTCTGCGGGTTGGAGGTGATGCTCGAGGTACGACAGCGCGTCGGGGGTCGACAGCACCTGCGTGATCAGGTCGTGCAGCAGCGATTCGTGCCGTCGGATGAACGCGGCCTCTTCGGGCAGGGGCTCGGTGAACATCACGTGATCGCGATACGGAGCCAGGTGGCCCTCCTTGACCACCGCCGGTGTCGGCACCTCGTAGTCGACCTCGCCGAGCAGGTGGCTGTAGTTCTCGTACTCGGTCTCGTCGTCGGGCGACGGCAGGGTCGCGGTGAGGCCGATCAGCGTCGGCTCCGCGCCGCTCTCTCGGATGCGGGCGACCAGATAGGCCACCACGATCGCCCAGTGGTCGAGCAGATGATGGCACTCGTCGAGCACGACCGTGCGCACCCCCGCCTCGACGAGTCGGTCGATGAGCGCGACGGCGTTCGGGTGCAGCACGCGAGCGAGCTCCGAAGGGCGCTGGCGGGTGAAACGCGAACGCAGTCGGCGCGCACGACTGCGGATGCCGGAGCGGTGGCGGGCGGGGTTGTCGACCGCCAGCTCGGCGAGCCACGTCGCGGCATCCGCCTCGGTGCGGCCGCTCGCGACGAGTTCCTCCGTCCAGATCGCCCTGGCGAGGTCGTCGAAGGGTGAGCCGTCTCCCGTCACGCTGAGCAGCTGATAGGTGAGCACCGTCAGGTCGCCGAGACGCTCGGGATCATCCGAGACGGCCGCCGCGTCCGGCGCCAGCTCGGACGCGGTGCGCACCCACTGATGGCGGATGGTCACCGTCGGCGACAGCACGAGAGTGCGGTGGCCTTCGCGTGCGGCGAGCAGCAGGCCCAGCAGCGTCTTCCCGGAGCCTGGCGGAGCGACGATGTGCAGCGGGGCTGCGCCTCCCGGAGGGATCCGGTCGAGGACCTCGGCCTGGTAGGTGCGCAGCGTGCCCGGAAAATGCCACGTCGACAGGGGAGGGGCGGCGACGGGATCCATGACCTGCCCAGTCTGTCAAAGAGCAGGGGCAGACATCGGCTAGACTTGTCGACGGCTCTCCGCGTGGCGGCATCCAGGCCAATTCCCCCAGGGCGGAAACGCAGCAAGGGTAACCGGGCTCTGCTGGGTGCGCGGAGGGTCACTTTCTTTTTGTCAGGGTCCTCCGGGGCAGTCCTGACAGGATCGTGACGTGACAAGGCCCGATGTGACCCGCACCGCCGATTCCCCGCGCTCCAGCGCTCTCGGCCGTTTCGCGGCGCCTCTGCTGCTCGTCGCCCTGATGTGGCTCGTGCAGCTCGTCGACGCGATCCTCCCCGGGTCCTTCACGGGCTTCGGTCTTCGGTCCTGGGACCTCTCGGGTCTCGGGGGCATCGTGGTCGGGCCTCTCCTGCACGCGGATTGGGCGCACCTGATCGGCAACACCGTGCCGCTTCTCGTGCTCGGCAGCCTCGTCGCTGTCGAAGGCGCTCGCAGGTTCTGGACCGTCACCGCATTCGCCGCCGTGGTCGGCGGCCTCGGCACATGGCTCGTGAACGCGCCAGGAGCATTGACTGTCGGGGCATCAGGACTCGTCTTCGGATACTTCGGATACACCGTGATGCGGGTCTTCGCGCCGGGACGAGTCGCTCATCGCGTGCTCTATGCGATCGTCGCGCTCATCGTGATCGGACTCTACGGCGGCTCGATGCTCGCCGGCGTCGTCGGCGTTCGCGAGGGCATCTCGTGGCAGGCGCATCTGTTCGGTGCGATCGGGGGCGGCCTCGCCGCGTTCGTCGGCAGAGGCGGACGCGAGACCCGCAGCGTATGAGCTCTCGGGGCGCGACCACGAGGAAGACGCCGTCGACGAGGAAGACGGCGGCTCGCAGGAAGGCAGGCGCCCGCAAGGCGACTGACGGCAAGACGGCGAGTCGGCAGCGCGCACGCACGCACCGCGCGTCGCCGCGACGTCGAGCGCAGCGGCGGATGCGGCGGGCGAAGGTGCTGCGACGCGTCGCACTCTCTGCGGCGGCGGTGATCCTGGTCGCGCTCGCCGCGGTGCTGATCCCGCTGGGACTCGCCCACGAGAAGCCGCTGGCGATCTGCATCTCCGATCCGACCACGTTCCCGGAGGCGGGTGTCGCGGGCTGGCAGGGGGAGCAGCTCGAGAACGCCGCGACCATCATGCAGACGGCGACCGCGCTCGGCTTCGGTCGAGACGGGCAGATCCTGGGCGTCATGACGGCGATGGGCGAGAGCAGCCTGAACAACATCGACTACGGCGACTGGGAGACGAGCGGGTTCACGAACCCCGACGGCAGCCGGACGACGAGCATCGGACTCTTCCAACAGCAGCACTGGTGGGGTTCGGCCGAGCAGCGCATGGACCCGGCGACCGCCGCGACGCTGTTCTACGAGCGCCTCGCGAGAGTCCCCGACTGGCAGTCGATGGATCCGTCGCTCGCGATCCACCGGGTGCAGATCAACCTCGACCCCACCTATTACACGCGCTACGCCTCTGACGCCGCAGCCGTGGTCGATGCGCTCTCGACGCCCTGCTGAGCTGTTTCGCACGGCTGTCAACCCAGCGAGATCATGAGGTCGTGCACCTAGGGTGGGACTGTGGCGCAGAGCATCTACATCACCTCGGCCGAAGGCCATACCGGTAAGTCGACCATCGCCCTCGGCGTGCTCGACGCGCTCATGCGCGTCACCCCGCGGGTCGGCGTCTTCCGCCCGATCGCCCGGTCGGTGACCGAGCGCGACGACGTGCTCGAGCTGCTGCTCGCACACGACGGGGTGCACCTCGACTACGAGGACTGCATCGGCGTGACCTACGACGATGTGCGAGACGACCCCGACCGGGCGCTGTCGACCATCGTCGCCCGGTTCAAGGCGGTCGAAGCCCAGTGCGACGCGGTCGTCATCATCGGCAGCGACTACACCGATGTCGCCAGCCCCGCAGAGCTGGGGTACAACGCCCGGATCGCCGCGAACCTGGCGGCGCCCGTGCTGCTCGTGCTCAGCGGTCGCGATCAGCAGCGGCAGGCCGAGCAGCTGGGTACGACCACCGCCCGCACTCCCGCCGCGGTCGGACAGATCGGGGCGCTCGCGCTCTCCGAACTCGAGGTCGAGCGTGCGGAGCTGTTCGCGATCATCGTGAACCGGGCCGACCCCGAGCGGCTCGACGACATCGAACAGGCCGTCGCGGCGGTGCGCCCGCAGAAGACCACGCCGGTGTGGGCGATCCCCGAGGACCGCACCCTGGTGGCACCGTCGATCGACGGCATCCTCGCCGCGGTCGACGGCCGGCTCATCAAGGGTGACCGAGACCGTCTCGCACGCGAGGCGCTGACGATCGTCGTCGCGGGCATGTCGATGGTGAACGTGCTTCCCCGGCTCACGGAGGAGTCGGTCGTGGTGATCCCCGCCGACCGCACCGAGGTGTTGCTCGCGACGCTGCTCGCGGATGCGTCCGGCACGTTCCCCCGAGTCGCCGGCATCATCCTGAACGGCCCCTTCCCGCTTCCCGAGCCGATCGTCCAGCTACTCGACGGCTTCACCTCGACCGTGCCGATCATCGCGACCGACCTCGGCACCTACGACACCGCGGTGCGCGTGATGGGGGCCCGTGGCCGCATCTCGCCCGAGTCGCGGGGCCGCTACGACCGGGCGCTGGGGCTCTTCCAGACCCACGTCGACATCGCCGAGCTCACCACTCAGCTGGGTCTCGCGGAGTCGCGCGTCGTGACTCCGCTGATGTTCGAGTACGGCCTCATCGAGAGAGCACGCTCCGACCGTCGACGCATCGTGCTGCCGGAGGGCGATGACGACCGCATCCTCCGAGCGGCGGCGACTCTGTTGGCCCGGGAGGTCGCGGATCTCACGATCCTCGGCGACGAGTCGGCGGTCAGGGCTCGGGCGGTCGAGTTGGGCGTCGACATATCGGCGGCCCAGGTGATCAGCCCGAACGATCCCGAGATGGTCGAGCGCTTCGCGGCCGAGTACGCGCGGCTGCGGGCGCACAAGGGCATTACGCTGGCCCAGGCCGCCGACACGGTCACCGACGTGTCGTACTTCGGCACGATGATGGTCCACCTGGGCCTCGCGGACGGCATGGTCTCGGGTGCCGCCCACACGACGGCGCACACGATCCGCCCGTCGTTCGAGATCATCAAGACCAAGCCGGGCGTCACCGTCGTGTCGAGCGTCTTCCTCATGGCGCTCGCCGACCGGGTGCTCGTCTACGGCGACTGCGCGGTGATCCCGGATCCGACGAGCGAGCAGCTGGCCGACATCGCGATCTCGTCGGCGGCGACCGCACAGCAGTTCGGCATCGAGCCGCGCATCGCGATGCTGTCGTACTCGACGGGGGAGTCCGGCTCGGGTGCCGACGTCGACAAGGTCAGAGCCGCGACCGCACTCGTGCACGAGCGTGCACCCGAGCTGCTCGTCGAAGGCCCGATCCAGTACGACGCCGCGGCCGACGCGGCGGTGGCGAAGGCGAAGCTCCCCGACTCGGCGGTGGCAGGGCGGGCGACCGTCTTCGTCTTCCCCGACCTGAACACCGGCAACAACACGTACAAGGCGGTGCAGCGATCGGCGGGTGCCGTCGCGATCGGCCCCGTGCTGCAGGGTCTCAACAAGCCGATCAACGACCTCTCGCGCGGTGCGCTGGTCGACGACATCGTCAACACCGTCGCGATCACGGCGATCCAGGCGCAGTCCGAAGGAGCGACCGCATGAGCGCGATCCTCGTCATCAACAGCGGTTCCTCGTCGCTCAAGTACAGCCTGATCGACATCGAGAACGAGAACGAGCTCGCGACGGGACTCATCGACCGGATCGGACAGGACCTCAGTGCCGTCCGCCACACGGTGCGTCCGGATGCCGGAGGGGATGCCGTCGTCACGATGCTCGATGCCTCGTACGACTCCGAGCAGCCCGTAGCCGATCACGATGCCGCGTTCACGGTGATGCTCGACCAGTTCGCCGAGCACGGTCCGCTGCTCGACGAGCATCCGCCCGTCGCCGTCGGACACCGGGTGGTGCACGGCGGGGCACGGTTCTACGCACCCACCCTCGTCACACCGAACGTCGAGGAGCAGATCGAGGAGCTCTCGGTGCTCGCCCCGCTGCACAACCCCGCGAACCTCGCCGGGATCGTCGCGGCGAGGGCGGTGTTCTCCGGCGTCCCGCACGTCGCCGTGTTCGACACGGCGTTCCATCAGACACTGCCTCCGGCCGCCTACACCTATGCGATCGACGCAGAGCTCGCCGCGGAGCACCGGGTGCGCCGATACGGATTCCACGGCACCAGCCACCAGTTCGTGAGCGAGTCGGCCGCCGCGTTCCTCGGGCGCGACCTGGGCACACTCCGCCAGCTCGTCTTCCATCTCGGCAACGGCGCCTCGGTGACCGCGATCGAGGGTGGCCGATCGGTGGAGACCTCGATGGGGCTCACTCCGCTCGAGGGGCTCGTCATGGGGACCCGGTCCGGCGATCTCGATCCTGCGGCCCTCGTGCACCTCTCGCGTCGAGCCGGGTACTCGATCGACGATCTCGACGCGCTCCTCAACACGCGCAGTGGGCTCAAAGGCCTCGCAGGGCGCAGCGACATGCGCGACATCCTCGCGGGCAGGGAAGCGGGAGATGCGGCGGCGACGCTCGCGTTCGACGTCTACATCCACCGGCTCAGGGCGTATGCGGGGTCGTACATCGCGCAGCTCGGCGGAGTCGACGTGATCTCCTTCACCGCGGGGGTCGGCGAGAACGCAGCGGCCGTGCGCGCGGAAGCGATGGCGACGCTCGGATTCGCCGGCGTGGAGATCGATCACGGGCGCAATGCCGCACGCCAGCGCGGAGTCCGGCGGATCTCGACGGACGCGTCCAGAGTCGCTGTGCTCGTGGTGCCCACGAACGAAGAGCTCGAGATCGCCCGGCAGACGTTCCGTCTGCTCTGACCGATACGCCCTCGGGGGTTACCGCTCGGTGCCGAGCCGCACTACGCTTGCACAGTGGCACGGAGAGGTGCCGGAACCCTCGTCCTTCTCCTGGAGGCTGCTGTGCCCGAAGCCCTGCCCGATCCGCTCCGCGCCGAAGGCGTCCTGTTCGATCTCGACGGCGTGCTGACGCCGACCGCCGAAGTGCACATGCGCGCGTGGAAGGTCGTCTTCGACGACGTGTTCGAGCGCTGGGGCATCACTCCTCCGTATTCGGATGCCGACTACTTCGACTACGTCGACGGCAAGAAGCGCTATGACGGCGTGGCCAGTCTGCTGCGCAGCCGCAACGTCGAGATCCCCTGGGGTGCGGTCGACGACCCGCCCGAGGCCGAGACGATCTGCGGCATCGGCAACCGCAAGAACGCCGCGTTCGCCGAGTCCCTGCGTGGCGAGGGCATCGCCCCGTTCCCCGGATCGCTCGCACTCGTCGAGAAGCTCTCCGCCGCCGGCATCCCGCTCGGTGTCGTCTCGAGCTCCAAGAACGCCGAAGAGGTGCTGGCTGCCGCCGGCATCCGCTCGTTCTTCCGCATCGTGGTCGACGGTGTCGTCGCAGAGCGCGAGAACCTCGCCTCCAAGCCCGCCGCCGACATGTTCAGCGCCGGCGCCGTGGCGCTGGGCGTCGACCCGGCCCGCAGCATCGCCGTCGAGGACGCGACCTCGGGCGCGGCCTCTGCCGCCGCAGCCGGATTCGCGACCGTCGTCGGCGTCGACCGCGGCACCGGGGCCGACGCGCTGCGCGCCGCCGGCGCGACGGTCGTCGTCGACGATCTCGCCGTGTTCCTCGACCCCGCGGCCGACGAGTCCGCGCCGTCCGACTCCGCCGCTCAGGCACCCCGCTCCGACAACGAGGAGACCGCATGATCGACCGCGACCGCTTCCCCGTAGACCCCTGGCGCCTCATCGAGACGCGTTACTCCGAAGACGGGGTCGCCGAGACCCTGTTCGCCGTCGGCAACGGCTACCTCGGACTCCGGGGCAACCACATCGAGGGGCGCGGCGCCCACGAGCACGGCACCTTCATCAACGGACTGCACGAGACGTGGCCGATCCGGCACGCCGAGCAGGCCTACGGCTTCGCCGAGGTGGGGCAGACGATCGTCAACGCCCCCGACGCCAAGGTCATGCGCGTCTATGTCGATGACGAGCCGATCTCGTTCGATGAGGCGGACGTGCGCGAGTACCGCCGCACGCTCGACATGCGCACCGGCGTGCTCGAGCGCACCGTGGTGTGGGAGACCCCGTCGGGCAAGCGCGTGCGGATGCGCGATGAGCGCATCGTCAGCTTCGAGGAGCGCCACCTCGCCGTGCTGCGACTCGAGGTCGTCGTCGAGAACGCCGACGCCCCGGTCACCGTCAGCTGCCAGATGATCAACCGCCAGGACGGTGCCGGCGTGTACGCGGGCACCCCGAACCAGGCCAAGGGCGGATTCGATCCGCGCAAGGCCGAGAAGATCGCCGAGCGCGTGCTCGAGCCCGGCGAGTACTGGCAGGACGGACTGCGCTCCGCGCTGTCCTACAGCGTCGCGGCATCAGGCATGACGGTCGCAGTGGTCGCCGACCACATCATCGAGACCGAGAACGACTACACCTCGCGCACTCTCATCGAGGCGGACATCTCGAAGAACGTGTTCCGGGTGCAGGCGAAGGCCGGCGTGCCCATCACGGTCACCAAGCTCGTCAGCTACCACACCTCCCGCGGTGTGCCGGCCCGTGAGCTCGTCGACCGCTGCCGTCGATCCCTCGACCGCGTCGCGGTCGAGGGCGTCCAGGCGCAGTTCGATCGACAGGCCGAGTGGCTCGCTGCCTTCTGGGCTCGCAGCGACGTGCAGATCGGCGGACAGGACGACATCCAGCAGGCGACCCGCTGGTGCCTCCTGCAGCTCGCGCAGGCCTCGGCCCGCGCCGACGGAACCGGCGTGCCCGCGAAGGGCGTCTCGGGGTCGGGATACAGCGGACACTACTTCTGGGACACCGAGATCTACGTGCTCCCGTTCCTCACCTACACGTCGCCGCAGTGGGCGCGCAACGCCCTCCGGGCGCGAGTGCTCATGCTTCCGGCGGCTCGCCGACGGGCCGCGCAGCTCAACGAGGCGGGCGCGCTGTTCCCGTGGCGCACGATCAACGGCGAAGAGGCCTCCGCCTATTACGCGGCCGGCACGGCGCAGTACCACATCAACGCCGACGTCAGCTTCGCGCTCGGCAAGTACGTGCGCGCGACGGGCGACGACGACTTCCTGCGGCGTGAGGGCATCGACATCGCGATCGAGACGGCGCGACTGTGGGCGACACTCGGGTTCTGGCGCACCTCGCGCCTCGTCGCCGACACGAAGGACGACGACGGCATCGAGACCTTCCACATCCACGGTGTGACAGGTCCTGACGAGTACACCACCGTCGTCAACGACAACCTCTACACGAACGTCATGGCGCGCTACAACCTGCGCTACGCGGCGAAGGTCGTTCGTGAGGCGCAGGAGGCCAACGGCGAGGAGTTCGCCCGGGTCGTCGAGCGCACCGGACTCGCCGAGGGCGAGGCGGAAGGCTGGGAGCGCGCCGCCGACGCGATGTTCATCCCGTTCAGCGAACGGCTCGGCATCCACCCGCAGGACTCGCTGTTCCTCGAGCGCGAGGTCTGGGATCTGGCGCACACGCCGAAGGAGCAGCGACCGCTGCTGCTGCACTTCCACCCGCTCGTCATCTACCGGTTCCAGGTGCTCAAGCAGGCGGATGTCGTGCTCGCGCTGTTCCTGCAGGGCAACCACTTCACGCCCGAGGAGAAGAAGGCCGACTTCGACTACTACGACCCGCTGACCACGGGCGATTCGACGCTGTCGGCCGTCGTGCAGTCGATCCTCGCCGCCGAGGTGGGCTACCAGGATCTCGCTCTGCAGTACTTCCGGCAGTCGCTGTTCGTCGACCTGCACGACCTGCACCACAACGCGGCGGACGGTGTGCACGTCGCGTCGGCCGGAGGCGTGTGGACCGCTCTCGTCTGCGGTTTCGGCGGTATGCGCGACTATGCCGGCGAGCTCAGCTTCGACCCGCGGCTGCCCGCCGACTGGCCGTCGCTGTCGTACCCGCTGCAGTGGCAGGGGGCCTCTCTGCAGGTCACGCTCACGACGGGTGAGCTGCGCGTGCGAGTGCTCTCCGGAGACCCGGTGCCCTTCACGGTGCGCGATGTGGCATACATCGCCACGACCGAGCAGGAGGTCGTCGTCCCACTCGCGGATCAGGGACCGCTCATCCCCGGTCGCCCGTCGCTGCGGCAGTTCGCCGACGCGCTGCGCGAGGACGGCACGCGGCTGTCCGCATCCGTCCCGGTGATCACGACCGCCATCCCCATCATCGAGCCGATCGACTGAGGTGCTGATCACCGCAGCGCTGTTCGGACTCGCGCCCGCGCTGCTCCTGTTCGTGCTCGCGGTGGTCGAGCGGGCGCGCTCGGTGCAGCGCGTCGCGTCCCCCGGTGCGCGGTTCAGCCCGGCCGAGGGTGCGACCGTGCTGCACGACGCGCTGCTGCTGAACGCGGATCGGAAGGCCGTAGCCGCCGCGCTGATCGATCTGGCCGTGCAGCGCAAGGTGCGGCTGCTGGTCGACGCCGACGCGGCGACGACCGGCAGGTCGCAACGGCGTGCACCCGTCGGCATGGAGGTCGTCGACGGTGCGACGTTCACGTCCGAGGAGCTCAGCGTGCTCGAGGCGCTGTTCGGGCCGGATCACACCCCGGGGCGGGTGCGACGGTTCAGTGCGGATGCCCGGGCTCTGCACCGCCGGGTGCGCGGTGTCCTCGACGAGGCGGAGAAGCGGCTCGCGGCCGCGGGGCTCATCGACCGGAGTCGACGCGGGTGGGCCACGTTCCTGATCCGCGTCGCCGCGGTGCTGGTGGGGGGCATCTGCCTTCTGCTGCTCATAGCCGCCTGGTCGGTGAGCGAGCCGGGTGCGGCTCTCTACGCCGTGCTGGTCGTCGGCCTGGTCGCGGCGGTCGCGGCGATCGTGGTCGCTCCGCGGGCGTGGCGCCGGTTCCGCCCTGCGGCGCAGCCGCTGCGCGCGCACCTCGCCGGTATGCGCGAGTACATCGCCCTCGCCGAGGCGGAGCCGCTGCGCTTCTCGCAGTCGACAGACGGGGCGGATCTGCGGGCGGACGTCTCGTCGGCGGCGTCGGCGGAACGACTGCAGAGGTTCCTGCTGAACGAGCGACTGCTGCCCTATGCGGTGCTCTTCGGTCTGGAGCGGTCATGGACGGCTGTGCTGCAGACCGAGTCGCAGGCCCTGCGGGTCGCCGCGGGGATCGAGGGCGCGATGGAGGTCGCGGGAGCCGTGGTCGAGGTGATCGAAGCGGTGGGTGGCGTCGTGCATCTGGTGAGCGCGGTCGGCGAGCTGGTCGACGCGACGGGCGGGGTCGTCGAGGTGGTCGGCGGCGTCTTCGAGGCCGCGTCGTCGTGAGCCTTCGCCGAACCTCGGCCGTCTCAGCGGCGCGTCGCGGATCCCGGGCGCGATCGTCGGCGCTCGTCTGCCTGAACGTCCGTGGCACGCCGTAGGCTGTTCTGGTGACCACAGCCCTCTACCGCCGCTACCGCCCCGAGTCGTTCGGCGAGATGATCGGGCAGTCCCAGGTGACCGAACCGCTGATGACTGCGCTCCGCGGCGACCGTGTCGGCCACGCCTACCTCTTCTCCGGACCCCGTGGATGCGGAAAGACGACGTCTGCGCGCATCCTCGCCCGCTGCCTGAACTGCGCGGAGGGCCCGACCGACGTGCCCTGCGGAAAGTGCCCGAGCTGCGTCGAGCTGTCGCGGGCGGGCGGTGGCTCGCTCGACGTCGTCGAGATCGACGCGGCCAGCCACAACGGCGTCGACGACGCACGTGATCTGCGCGAGCGGGCGACGTTCGCCCCCAGCCGCGATCGCTACAAGATCTTCATCCTCGACGAGGCGCACATGGTGACGCCGCAGGGGTTCAATGCTCTCCTCAAGCTCGTCGAAGAGCCGCCCGAGCACGTCAAGTTCATCTTCGCGACGACCGAGCCCGAGAAGGTGCTCGGCACGATCCGCTCGCGCACGCACCACTATCCGTTCCGACTGGTGCCCCCGGCGGCGATGCTCGAGTACGTCGAGAAGCTGTGCGGCGAAGAGGGCGTGGTCGCCGAGCGCGGTGTCCTTCCTCTGGTGGTCCGCGCCGGGGGAGGCTCGCCGCGAGACACCCTGTCTCTTCTCGACCAGCTGATCGCCGGTTCCGACTCGCCCGCAGGTTCCGAGACCGTGACCGTCGCCTACGAGCGCGCCGTGGCGCTCCTCGGCTACACGCACGCCGCGCTGCTCGACGAGATCGTCGATGCGCTCGCCGGCGCCGACGCCGCAGCGGCGTTCCCGGCGATCGACCGCGTGGTGCAGACCGGCCAGGACCCGCGTCGCTTCGTCGACGATCTGCTCGAGCGTCTGCGCGACCTCATCGTGATCGCGGCTGTGGGTGCGGGAGCGTCGTCGGTGCTCCGTGGAATCGCCGACGACGAGCTCGCGCGCATGCGCACGCAGGCCGATTCCTTCGGGTCGGCCCGACTCTCGCGCACGGCCGACATCGTCAGCGCCGCCCTCGACGACATGTCGGGCGCCACCTCGCCCCGTCTGCACCTCGAGCTGATGGTCGCTCGCGTGCTCGCTGCGGGAGCGGATGCCGTCGCCGCCGTCCCGTCCGCACCGGCCGCTGCCGCCTCCGCCCCGCCGCGGGCGTCCGCGCCTGCACAGGCGGCTCCCGCCGCTCCCGTTGCTTCGTCGGCTGCTCCCGCAGCTGCTGCTCCCGCCGCTCCCGCCGCTGCTCCTCAGGCTGCGGCCGATCGACCGGCGACCACGACCGAACCGGCCGGCGGGGAGACCGGGGATTCCGACACGGCCGAAGCGACCCCTGCCGATGCGACGTCGAACGCGGCACCGGCTGTCGACGCCGCACCGGCCGCCGAGGTCGCAGCGCCCTCCGGGCCGGTCGCCTTCGAGCAGATCACCGCCGCCTGGCCGGCCGTCCTCAAGCGGCTCGAGAGCGTCAGCCGCACGTCGTGGCTGCTGGCCACCGCCGTCCAGCCGCTCGCATACGTCACGGAGACCGAGGTGCTGACTCTGGGCTTCGCCAGCCAGCACGATGTCGCCAAGTTCAAGGGCACGACGCCGGGTTCGGGTCCCTCCGACCATCTGCGCGGCGCCATCGAGCAGGAGCTCGGCGTGCGCGTCAAGTACCTCCCTGCTCCGATGCCAGCGGGGGGAGCGCCTCGTCAGCCCGCGACGCCTTCATCGGGACGCCCGACCGACGACGCGCCCGCATCGGAGCCTGCGTCAGCGGACTCACCGCGAGCTCAGTCACCGCGATCGCAGACCCCGCACGCCGAGAAGCCGCGTGGTGAGTCGCCGAAGACGGAGACCGTGGCCGCTCGGTCGTCGGCTCCTCAGACAGGGAGTTCCTCGGCCCCCGTCACCGAGTGGGCGGTGGCGTCGATCCCGGCATCCGAGCTCGCTGAGCCCGCTCCGGTGACAGCTCCGCCGGCGGCGTCTGTGCCTGCTGCCACCTCTGCCACGGCGGCGCCTCAGACGGCGGCGCCTCAGACGGCGGCGGCTCCGAGCCGCGCGACGAGTGACGTCTCACCGGAGATCCGAGACGACGCACCTCCGCCCATCGACGATGAGCCGCCGTACTTCGACGACGAGCCGCCCTACGACCCGTCGTACGAGCCGGAGCCGATGTCGCAGGCGGCGCCGCCCGCCGGAGGCTCGCCGTCGACCGCTCCCTCCGCGCGGTCGACGACCGCACAGGCAGCCCCTGCGCGCAGAGTGGCTTCGGCCGCCGCAGCCCCGGCGATCACCGAGCGCGCCCCCGCCGGGGGAGTCCAGCGCTACGGCGAGGCCGTGATCCGCCAGGTGCTCGGCGCGACGTTCGTTCGCGAAGAGCCCTACGAGCCCCCGACGAGGTTCTCCTGATGTATGACGGCATCGTCCAGGAGCTGATCGACGAGTTCGGTCGACTCCCCGGAATCGGCCCCAAGTCCGCGCAGCGCATCGCTTTCCACATCCTGCAGACGCCGACATTCGACGTCGCGCGTCTCTCCGAGCTGCTCGTGGAAGTGCGGCTGCGGGTGCGCTTCTGCGAGATCTGCGGCAACGTGGCAGAGCAGGAACGCTGTGCGATCTGCCGCGACCCCCGACGCAATCCGGCCGTCATCTGCGTCGTCGAAGACGCGAAGGACGTCGCCGCGATCGAACGCACCCGCGAGTTCCGTGGCCTGTACCACGTGCTCGGGGGCGCGATCAGCCCGATCGCCGGCATCGGCCCCGACGACCTGCGCATCGCCCAGCTGATGTCGCGTCTCGGCGACGCCACGGTGCAGGAGGTCATCCTCGCGACGAACCCCAATCTCGAGGGCGAGGCGACTGCGAGCTACCTCAGCCGCCTGCTCACCACGATGCAGATCACCGTGTCCCGCCTCGCCTCCGGCCTTCCGGTCGGTGGCGACCTCGAATACGCCGACGAGGTCACTCTCGGGCGCGCATTCGAGGGCCGGCGCGTGCTGTGAACGCACAGGGCGGCTTCTCGCGACGCGGGTGGTTGCTCTTCGGGGCAATGGCGCTGCTGTGGGGCGTGCCGTACCTGTTCATCAGCATCGCGGTCGAGTCCCTGTCGCCCCCCGCGATCGTCGCCGGGCGCACCCTCATCGCGGCGCTGCTCCTCCTCCCGTTCGCGCTTCGCGGCGGTGCGCTGAGAGCGGCGTGGAAGCACTGGCCCTGGGTGCTCGCGTTCGGCCTCGTCGAGATGGCGGGTCCGTTCGTGCTGCTCGGCCACGCCGAGATGACCCTGCCCTCGGGCATGACGGGTCTGCTCGTCGCGACCGTGCCGCTGTTCGCGGCGCTCATCGCACTGGGCGGGGGAGACCGGGGAGTCCTGCGCCCGGCGCGGGGGATCGGTCTTCTCGTGGGATTCATCGGCGTCGCGATCGTCGTCGCCGGGCCCGGACTGTTCGGTGGTGAGGTCAGTCTGATCGCGGCCGGCGAGGTGCTGCTGGTCGCCATCCTCTATGCCATCGCCCCCTTCATCGTCGCTCGACAGCTGAACGACGTCCCCTCGCTCGGCACCATCACGCTGTCGCTGCTGATGATCGGCGTGATCTACCTGCCCATCGGTCTGCTCACGCAGCACCAGATGCCGACGCTTCCCTCGATCTTCGCGCTCCTCGCGCTGGCCGTCATCTGCACCGCCGTCGCCTTCCTGGCATTCTTCGCTCTCATCCGCGAGGTCGGCCCCGTCCGCGCGCCGTTGTTCACCTACGTGAACCCGGTCGTGGCGATCATCCTCGGTGCGATCGTGCTCGCCGAGCCGCTGACGCCGGGCCTGCTCATCGGATTCCCGCTGATCATCGCGGGCTGCTGGTTCGCGGCCACCGGCGGGCGCCTCCGTCCCCAGGCCGCTGCCCGAGCCGACCTGCCTGCAGTGCCCCTGCCGCCCGCGCCCTGACCCACCCGGGCGCCACCGTCACATGCGAAGAAGCGCATATGCGCCAAACGTAGAATGGGGGTGGGCGGATCCGCCCGACATCCCAGGGAGTGAACGTGGCCCTCATCGTGCAGAAGTACGGCGGCTCCTCAGTCGCCGACGCAGAGAGCATCAAGCGCGTCGCCAAGCGCATCGTCGACACGCGTCGCGCCGGCCATGACGTCGTCGTCGCCGTGAGCGCGATGGGCGACACGACCGACGAGCTGCTCGACCTCGCCAACGAGGTCGCGCCGATTCCCGCTCCGCGCGAGCTCGACATGCTGCTCTCGAGCGGTGAGCGCATCTCGATGGCGCTCCTGGCCATGGCCATCCACTCGATGGGCTTCGAGGCGCGGTCGTTCACCGGCAGCCAGGCGGGCATGATCACCGACTCGCAGCATGGCGCCGCCCGCATCGTGGATGTCACCCCGATCCGTCTGCGCGAAGCGCTCGACGAGGGGGCCATCGTCATCGTCGCCGGCTTCCAGGGCTTCAACCGCGACACCCGCGACATCACCACGCTCGGACGCGGCGGCTCGGACACGACGGCCGTCGCTCTCGCCGCGGCCCTCGACGCCGACGTCTGCGAGATCTACAGCGACGTCGACGGCATCTTCACGGCCGACCCCCGCGTCATCCCGAAGGCGCAGAAGCTCGACCACATCGGCAGCGAGGAGATGCTCGAGCTCGCCGCCAACGGCGCGAAGGTGCTCTACATCCGCGCTGTCGAGTACGCACGCCGTCACGGCGTCCTGATCCACGCCCGTTCGACGTTCTCGTCGTCCGAGGGCACATACGTTCTGGGCGAGGGTATGAAGAACCCCCGCGAAGCCGAGGGAGCAGCAGCCATGGAAGAACCGATCGTCGCCGGTGTCGCCACCGATTTCGGCCAGGCCAAGATCACCGTCGCCGGCGTTCCGGACGTGCCGGGCAAGGCGGCGGAGATCTTCAAGATCGTCGCGAAGTCCGGCGCCAACGTCGACATGATCGTGCAGAACGTGTCGGCCACGGGTCGCACCGACATCTCGTTCACGGTTCCCAAAGCCGATTCCTCGGCTGCGCTCAAGGCGCTCGCGGGGGAGCAGACCGAAGTGGGCTTCCAGAACCTGGTGCACGACGACCAGATCGGCAAGCTGTCGGTCGTCGGAGCGGGTATGCGGACGCACTCGGGCGTCTCCGCGACGCTGTTCGAGGCGCTGTCGGCCGGTGGCATCAACATCGAGATGATCTCGACGTCCGAGATCCGCATCTCGGTCGTGCTCCGCGACACCGACCTGGCCGAGGCCGCCCGCACCGTGCACACCGCGTACGGACTCGACGGCGACGCCGAGGCCACGGTCCACGCCGGCACCGGTCGCTGACCTCCGCCGATCGCGCACGATCTGCGGATGACCGCACTATCTGCGGAAGTGTCAGCTGATCCCGTCCGCGAATCGTGACTCGATCCGCAAAACTGACTCGGGATGCTGACCCGGCCCGCACCCCGCCCGACGGTCGGTCCTCGATCACCGGACGGCACGGTAGACTCACCGAAACCCTGACATCGGCGCCAGGCGCGGCATCCGCATCCCGACGTCGCGCCTGAAGCCTCGTATGCAGCACTGCACGACGCCAAGGAACATCATGACCCGCATCTCCGACTCAGGACTCTCCGTCGCCATCGTGGGCGCCACCGGCCAGGTGGGCACCGTGATGCGCGAGATTCTCGCCGAACGGTCCTTCCCGATCCGTGAGCTGCGCCTGTTCTCCTCGTCGCGTTCCGCGGGAACGGCCATCGAGTTCGGCGGCGCGACCGTCATCGTCGAGGATGTCGAGTCGGCGGATGCCGCGGGCATCGACATCGCCCTCTTCTCGGCCGGCGCGACCGCCAGCCGCGCATACGCTCCCCGCTTCGCCGAGGCCGGAGCCGTCGTCGTCGACAACTCCAGCGCCTGGCGCAACGATCCCGAGGTTCCGCTGGTCGTCAGCGAGGTCAACCCGCACGCGATCGACGACCGCCCTCGCGGCATCATCGCCAACCCGAACTGCACGACCATGGCAGCCATGCCGGTTCTGAAGGCGCTGCACGCCGAAGCGGGTCTCGAGCGCCTGATCGTCTCGACCTACCAGGCCGTCTCCGGTTCGGGTCTCGCCGGTGCGCAGGAGCTCCTCGGACAGGTCGAGGGCGTCCTCGCCCAGGGCGACACGCTGCGCCTCGTGCACGACGGCTCGTCGATCGACTTCCCGGAGCCCGAGAAGTATGTCGCTCCGATCGCGTTCGACGTCATCCCGTTCGCGGGCAACCTGGTCGACGACGGTCAGAACGAGACGGACGAGGAGAAGAAGCTCCGCAACGAGAGCCGCAAGATCCTCGAGCTGCCCGACCTCCGTGTCGCCGGCACGTGCGTGCGGGTTCCCGTCTTCACGGGCCACTCGCTCTCGATCAACGTCGAGTTCGCCCGCGACATCACGCCGCAGCGCGCCGCCGAGGTGCTCGCCGCAGCCCCCGGTGTCGTCCTCGACGAGGTGCCCACGCCGCTCCAGGCCGCGGGCAAGGACCCGAGCTTCGTCGGACGAATCCGCGCCGACCAGTCCGCTCCCGAGAACAAGGGCCTCGTGCTGTTCATCAGCAACGACAACCTGCGCAAGGGCGCGGCGCTGAACGCGGTGCAGATCGCCGAGATCCTCGCCGAGCGCCTGGTCGCCATAGCCTGACCGCATCGCGGTCATGCGGATCCGGTCTCGCCGGACGGCCCCGCGTGGTCTGTCCTGCCGTGACCGCGAACTAGACTGTCGTGGTGACCGAAACCGTCGATGTCGTCTTGATCGGTGGTGGCATCATGAGCGCCACCCTGGGTACCCTTCTGCACGAGCTGCAGCCGGATTGGAAGATCGTCGCGTTCGAGCGACTCTCCGATGTGGCTCAGGAATCGTCGAACCCGTGGAACAACGCGGGCACCGGCCACGCGGCGCTCTGCGAGCTGAACTACATGCCGCAGCAGAAGGGCGCTCCGCTCGACCCCGCCAAGGCCGTCTCGATCAACGAGCAGTTCCAGCAGAGTCGTCAGTTCTGGTCGTCTCTGGTCGATCGCGGCGTGCTCGATGCGCCGTCGACCTTCATCAACGCGACGCCGCACATGACGTTCGTGCGCGGTGAGAAGGACGTCAAGTACCTCAAGGACCGCTACGAGGTCCTGAAGAAGCAGCCGCTGTTCGAGGGCATCGAGTACAGCGAGGATTCCCGCGTCATCAACAAGTGGGCGCCGCTGCTCATGCAGCAGCGCCGTAAGGGCGAGCCGTTCGCGGCCACCCGCGTGCCCGCCGGAACCGACGTCGACTTCGGTGCGCTGACGCACCAGCTCTTCGACCACCTCACCGAGTCGGGCGTCGCGCTGCGCACCAACCACGAGGTCAAGAGCCTGAAGAAGCAGAAGGACGGCACCTGGCTCATCAACTACCGCACGACGATCGGTCGCACGCCGAACCAGATCAAGGCGCGTTTCGTGTTCGTCGGCGCCGGCGGCTGGGCGCTCAAGCTGCTGCAGCGCTCGGGCATCCCCGAGATCAAGGGCTACGGTGTCTTCCCGATCGGCGGGCAGTTCCTCAAGACCTCGAACCCGAAGATCGTCGCGCAGCACAAGGCGAAGGTGTACTCGCAGGCCTCGGTGGGCGCCCCGCCCATGTCGGTCCCGCACCTCGACACGCGCGTGGTCGACGGCGAGGCCTCCCTGATGTTCGGTCCGTTCGCGACCTTCAGCCCGAAGTTCCTCAAGAACGGCTCGATGCTCGACATCGTGTCGCAGGTGCGCACGCACAATCTGTGGCCGATGCTGCGCGTCGCGTTCGCGAATCCCGACCTCATCACCTACCTGGTGGGGGAGCTGCTGAAGAACCACGCCAAGAAGGTCGACAGCCTGCGCACGTTCATGCCGACGGCGAAGGACGAGGACTGGACGCTCATCGACGCGGGGCAGCGCGCCCAGGTCATGAAGAAGGACCCCAAGAAGGGCGGCATCCTGCAGTTCGGCACCGAAGTGGTGTCCGCGGCCGACGGTTCGATCGCCGGTCTGCTCGGCGCCTCGCCCGGCGCCTCCACCGCCGTGCCGATCATGCTCGATCTGCTGAAGAAGTGCTTCCCCGACGAGTACCCCGGCTGGGAGTCGGAACTGCGCAAGCTCATCCCGACATTCGGCGAGCAGCTGAACAAGGACCCCGAGCTGGCGGCGAAGTCCACCGCGGCGACGGCGGCCACGCTCGGCATCAACGAGTAGCGCGCCGGTGGCGAAGCTCTACTTCCGCTACGGGGCGATGAACTCGGGCAAGTCCACCTCGCTGCTCCAGGCCGCGTACAACTACGAGGAGCGCGGCCAGCACGTGCTGCTCGCAAAGCCGGCGATCGACACCAAGGGTGCATCCGAGATCGCGAGTCGACTCGGTGTCACGCGGCACGTCGACTATCTCATCGCTCCCGATGCCGACGTCCGCGAGCTCTTCGACGAGCACCGGGATCGCGTGCGCCGTGCGGTCGCCGATGAACCGGTCCGCGGGGGGTCGATCGATGTCGCCTGCCTCCTGATCGACGAGGCGCAGTTCCTCACGGCGGAGCAGGTCGACGACCTCTTCCGCATCGCGATCGAGGACGGCATCCCGGTGATCGCCTACGGCATCCGCAATGACTTCCTCACCCACGCCTTCCCGGGGTCGGCTCGTCTGCTCGCGATCGCGCACTCCCTCGAGGAGCTGAAGACCATCTGCCGCTGCGGGCGCAAGGCCGTCTTCAACGGTCGTGTGATCGGTGGTCGGTTCGTCTTCGACGGCGACCAGGTCGCCATCGACGAGGGCGCTGACGGATCGCTGGCGCCGGAGATCACGACCTACGAGTCGCTGTGCGGCGCGTGCTACCTCGAAGAGTCGGGTGGGCGGCTGGGCTGAATGCCCTCGCGTCCTGCTCCGCCCTCGGGCGCTGTGTCGTCGTACCCCGATTGCGTGGTCTGACCACACACGGTACTGTGGTCAGACCACAGCCGCGTCGAGGATCGATGCCGCCGATGCACACGATGAGGAGAGCGGATGCCGGAGCAGCCAGCCCGCGCCTGGAGGCTCGTGCTCGAACACGTCGAGAGCGACCTGCTCGACGGGCGTCTCGGCCCCGGTGATCGTCTCGCCTCGGAGCGCGAGCTCGCCGCAGACCTGGGTGTCGGGCGCTCGAGCGTTCGAGAGGCGCTGCGCGTGCTCGAGGTCATGGGGCTGATCCGCACCTCGACCGGCTCGGGGCCGCAGTCGGGCGCGATCGTGATCGCGACCCCGTCCGGTGGCATGTCGACGCTTCTGCGCCTCCAGGTCGCCGCACAGGGCTTTCCGCTCGCGGACGTGGTGCAGACCCGACTGCTGCTCGAAGACGCCGTCGTCGCCGCTCTCGCGAGCCAGCACGCGCCCGATCTCACCGCGGCGCACAGCGTGCTCGATGCGATGGACGTCGGCGCCCTGACGCCTGACGAGTTCCTCGCCCTCGATGCCCAGCTCCACCTCGCCCTCGCGGAATCGAGCGGCAACACCGTCGTCGCCGCGATCATGGCGGGCCTGCGCACCTCCATCGAGTCGTACGTGCAGCAGGGCGCCTCATCCATCGCCGACTGGGATGCCATGGCAGACCTGCTGCGCGCCGAGCACCGAGCCATCATCGAGGCCATCGCCGCGGGTGACGCGGCGACCGCCCAGACCCTCGTCCGAGCGCACATCACCGGCTACTACACCGCGGCGGGGCTCACCCGCAGCGTCCGACCCACCGACTGAGAGGACAGCCATGGTCCAGCGCCAGGTTCCCAACCCCGCAGAGCTTCTCGACCTGATGAAGTTCAAGAAGCCCGAGTTCAACGGCAAGAAGCGCCGTCTCGACTCGGCGCTCACGATCGACGACCTGCGCACGATCGCCAAGAGGCGCACGCCGAAGGCCGCGTTCGACTACACCGATGGCGCCGCCGAGGGCGAGCTGTCGCTCACGCGGGCACGCCAGGCGTTCCAGGATGTGGAGTTCCACCCCGGGATCCTCCGGCCGGCTCCGGATGTCGACACCGCGGTCGAGATCCTCGGCGGCCCGTCGGCGCTCCCGTTCGGCATCGCGCCGACAGGCTTCACGCGTCTCATGCAGACAGAGGGCGAGGTCGCCGGCGCGGGAGCGGCGGCGGCGGCCGGCATCCCGTTCACCCTCTCGACCCTGGGCACGACGTCGATCGAGGGCGTGAAGGCGGCCAACCCGCACGGACGCAACTGGTTCCAGCTCTATGTCATGCGCGACCGCGAGATCTCCTACGAACTCACTCGCCGTGCTGCCGCCGCGGGCTTCGACACGCTGCAGTTCACGGTGGACACCCCGGTCGCCGGAGCGCGGCTGCGTGACAAGCGCAACGGCTTCAGCATCCCGCCGCAACTCACGCTCGGTACCATCATCAACGCCATCCCGCGTCCGTGGTGGTGGTACGACTTCCTGACGACCCCGAAGCTGGAGTTCGCGTCGCTGAGCACCACCGGCGGCACGGTCGGCGAGCTGCTCGACGCGGCGATGGACCCCACGATCAGCTACGACGACCTTGCGGTGATCCGTGACATCTGGCCGGGCAAGATCGTGATCAAGGGCGTGCAGAACGTCGAGGATTCGGTGCGCCTGCGTGACGCCGGCGTCGACGGCATCGTGCTCTCCAACCACGGCGGGCGGCAGCTCGACCGCGCACCCATTCCGTTCCACCTTCTGCCGGAGGTCCGGACCGCCGTGGGCGACGACTTCACGGTCATGGTCGACACGGGGATCATGAACGGCGCGGACATCGTCGCGGCGGCCGCGCTCGGAGCGGACTTCACCCTCATCGGCCGCGCCTACCTCTACGGCCTCATGGCCGGCGGCCGTGCGGGCGTCGACCGCACGATCGAGATCCTGCGGACGGAGATCGAACGCACCATGCGTCTTCTGGGCGTCGCCTCACTTGCGGAGCTCGAGCCGTCGCACGTCACTCAGCTCACGCGCCTCGTGCCGGTCGCACGGGCAGCGTCGGAGGCCGTCGTCCGCTGACCTCGTCCCCGGATTCGAGGGGAGGGGTGGGCGGTCAGAGGGTCGCGAGAAGCTCGTCGAGCTTGTCTGCGGTGTCCTCCCACCCCTCGACCGCGACCGAGGGCACTCCGATCGCCAGGACGGGGTAGTCGTTGCCGCCTTCATCGAGTCGGTCACCGTAGAACAGCATCGAGGTGAGGGGGATGCTGGTGTGCTCGGCGAGCTGCTTCATGCCGAAGGCCTTGTCGATGCCGGCCAGAGTGATGTCGATGGAGGTCGAACCGCCGGATCGCACTTCGAGCTCGGGGAGTCTCGCCGCCACGGCGTCCCGAAGAGCTTCTCGTTTCGCACCGGACGGGTCCCACTCGTGCTTGGCATCGCGGGGAGCCTTCTGCCCGAGCGCAGAGAAGGTGATCTGGGATCCGCGGTCCTCGAGGATCTCACCCCAGGGCTGAGACTCCCACAGCCCCAGACGCTCCGCCTCCTCGCGCAGGGCGGCGAGAGCGCCGGCCTTCTGCTCCGCGGTGAGGTCATGGGCGTAGAGCGGCGAGAAATCCGTGCCGTCGTGGCGCAGGTACCGTGTGCCGCAGGTGGGGAGCAGGTGCAGTCGCGCCGCGGCCGCCTCGTCGATGGTTCCGAGCCGCGCGATCACCTGAGCGCGGAACTGCGCCTCGTTGCCGCCCGAGATGATCGCGACCTCGACCCGCTGCAGCAGCGCGTGCAGCAACGAGGCGATGCGAGCATCGATGGGCTCTTTCGACGGGGCGAGGGTGTCGTCGAGATCGAAGGCGACGAGTGCAGGCGAGGTCATGATGCTTCCAGAGTAGACGGGCGGTGCTGAGAGACACGCGGAGCGAAGAGGAGGGTGCACAGGATCGCGAGCGCTACGCCGATCAGCGCGCCGCCGGAGTTCGCGATCACATCGGACACGGTGGCCGTGCGATTCGGCAGGGCGAGGCGCTGGGCGGCCTCGATGGAGAGGGACACTGCCGGGCCCAGGGCGAGCGCCAGCGGCCAGAGGCGGCGGGGGACGAGGATGAACGCCAGGATGCCGATGGGCACGAAGACCAGAACGTTGGCGATGACCTCGAGGCGGGTGAAATCAAGAGACTCCCACCCCAGTCGGTGCGAAACGGACAGCACGAGATCGAGCAGGTTCGGCATGGACTGCTCGATGCGCGTCGGCGTGAGCGTCAGCAGCGCGATGCCGCCGAAGAACGGCAGGGCGAGAGCGAGGGCGATGCCTCGGGTCAGTCGTCGAGGCGGGGGGAGCAAGCGACTCATGCGGTGCCTTTCTCCTCGTTCCGGATACAGAGAAGGCCGCCCGTGAGGACGGCCTTCCGGTGTTACTTGTCGGGGTGACAGGATTTGAACCTGCGACCTCTTCGTCCCGAACGAAGCGCGCTACCAAGCTGCGCCACACCCCGTTTTGCAACCCTCCGAGTCTACAGCGAAATGCTCCCAGCGCCGAATCGAGGCATCAACCGCGCGCCGTCAGGGTCAGCAGCGTCGCCTCGGGGCGGCACGCGAAGCGTATCGGCGCGTAGATCGAGTGTCCGCAGCCCGCGCTGACATTGAGGGGCACGGCGCGATCGCCCTGAGTCCACGTGCTGAGACCCTTCGCCTGCTTCAGCGGGATGTCGCAGTTCGCGACGAGAGCACCGAAACCGGGCAGGCACACCTGACCGCCGTGCGTGTGGCCTCCGAGGATGGCGTCGGCGCCCATCTCCACGAACCCGTTCAGGACGCGCTGATAGGGCGCGTGCGTGACGCCGAGAACGGATGTGCCGGCAGTCCGCGGGCCGAGAGCATCGATGGCGTCCGGCAGGTCCTCGAGCCGGTCCCAGTCGCAGTGCGCATCACTCACGCCGAACAGGTCCAGGGGACTGCCGGCCACCATGAGTCGCGCTGCGGCGTTGTTCAGGCTCGTCCATCCGAGCTCGTCGGTGAAGTACGCGTCCATCGCATCGGTGTCGAGGAAGTTCAGCTCTCTCGGGCGCTGCGACGGGCCGGCGAAGTAGCGGATCGGATTCCGCGGCGAGGGGCCGATGACGTCGTTGGAACCGTGCACGAAGACACCGGGGATTCCGGCGAACGGCTCGAAGGCACGTCTGATCCCGGCGAGACCGTCGCGGTGTCCGAGATTGTCGCCGGTGTTGACGATGAGATCGGGCTTCAGCTGCGCGAGTGACGCGAGCCAGTCCTGCTTGCGGTGCTGCCACGGAGCCATGTGCGCGTCCGAGATGTGCAGCACGCGCAACGGTGCGGAACCCGGGGCGAGAGCGGATGCGGTCGCCTCACGCACCGTGAAGAGGTAGCGCTCGATGCCGATGCCCCAGACGGCGGCTGCGGCACCAGCGGCCCCCACCGCGCCGAGCGCGATGAGGGCCGGGTGCGCCGCGTGGCGAGACGTCACTTGCAGCGGACCTTGATGGACGTGCTCTTCGTCGTCGGTGTGTTCGCGGCCGGGTCGGTGGACGTGACCGCGGCGTTCTGACCGTTGCATGACCCGTCGAAGTCGATCGACGAGAACCCTGCCCCGAACAGCGCGCTCTGCGCTTCGGCCTTCGATTGTCCGGTGATGTCGGGCACCGTCGCGCCCTGGCCGTTGCTCGGCGAGATCGTGATCGTCGCACCGCTCGGGGCCTGTCCGGACGGGTCCTGCGCCATGACGACATCGCCGGCGGGACCGTCCACGGCGGGTCCGACGGCTGCGGTGAAGCCCGCAGCCTCGATGAGAGAGGTCGCTTCGCCGACGGACTTGCCCACCACGTCGGGAACGTTCGTCAGAACCTGACGAACCAGCTTGTCGTCGGGGCGAGGGAAGTCCTCCGCGGGGTACACGGCATCCGCGGCACCCTGGATCGCCTTGGCGAGGCCGTAGCGGATATCGCCGAGTCGCGTCCCGTTGCCGTTGCGGAAGTCGTTCAGCGGCACGCGGCCGTCGACGTTTCCGACCCACACCGCTGTCGTGACCTTGGTGCTCGACTCGACGAGCATGGTGTGCTCCTTCTCGGCGGTACCGGTCTTGCCGATCAGCTGGGTTCCGTCGTACGGGTTGGCCCTCGTTCCGGTGCCGTTGCCCTCCATGACGCCTCGCAGTGCGTACGCGGCGGTCGCGGCGACCTCGGGGGTGAGCTGCTGGGAGCACTTCTGCGCGGGAGGAGTGATCTCCGCGCCGTCCTCGCCGACGACCCGGTCGATCACGCGAGGCTCGCAGTAGACGCCGTTGTTGGCGACGGTGGCGTAGGCGCCGGCCATCTGCAGAGGAGCCACGCTCTTCGAGCCCAGAACCGTCGGGAACGGATCGTTCGGAGCGGTGTTGGCGTTCGTTCCGCCGACCGTGATGTCGTCGCCGTTGCCGTAGTGGACGCCGAGTCGCTTCGCCACCTCGTTGATGTCGCAGAGATCGAGCTGCTGCGCCATCGCGAGGAAACCGGTGTTCAGGGACTGCGCGGTGAACTGTCGCACGCTGCCCACCGAGCCGCCGGAGTTGCCGAAGTTGTTGATCTTGGAGCTGTTCGTCACCTTGTCCCCGCACCTGGTGAAGGGGCTGAAGGTCTTGAGGCGACCGTCGAGGACCTGGTTCACGGAGTGGCCGGACTCCAGCCAGCTCAGAAGCGTGAACAGCTTGTAGGTCGATCCCGTCTCGAACCCGTAGGTCGAGCCGCCATGCGCCTTGTCGGCCGCGAAGACCTGAGAGGTCTCGCCCGCAGCCAGGTTGGCCTCGGTCGTCTCGTTGAAGACGGTGTTCTGTGCCATGGCGAGTACCCGACCCGTGGACGCCTCGATCGACACTCCGGTGCCACCGACGAGGATCCCGGGCATCGCCTGCGGGACCTGCGCCCTGACCGCGTCGATCGCGGGCTGCTGGACCCGCAGATCGAGGGAGGTGTAGATCTCCATTCCGCCGCGGCGGAGGTTCGAGCGACGCTCCTCTTCCGTGGCGCCGAACGCCTCGTCGTTCTCGATGACGGCCTTCACGTACTGGCAGAAGTACGCGTTGTCGCCCGCGGCCGCACAGCCCTGCTGGGGCTCGCTCAGCAGCGGCGTGACCGGCGAGGCGACGGCCTCGTCGTGCGCGGCCTGCGTGATCTTCGCGTCCGCGAGCATCCGATTGAGGACGTAGTCTCTGCGATCCTTCGTGTCCTTGTAGCCGTCGGCGTCCCCGTTGTGCGCCACGCCGGCGTCATCCGTCCAGATTCCCTCGGGGCGGTCGATGCGGAATCGGTTGGGCTCCTGCACCATGCCGGCGATCGTCGCCGCCTGCGCGAGACTGAGATTCGCCGCGCTGGTGGAGAAGTACCGGTTCGCTGCGGCCTCGATGCCGTAGATGGTGCCGCCGAAGTTGGCGATGTTGAGGTAGCCGAGGAGGATCTCGTTCTTCGAGTAGTCCTTCTCGATCTTCAGCGCGTAGCGCATCTCCTGCAGCTTGCGCTCGACGCCCTCGCCGCCCTTCGCGACTGCCGCATCGAGGAAGCACTGCTCGATCTGCTTCGAGTAGTCCTCGGCTCCAGGATCGACGTCCTGTTCGCATTCCTGCACCTGGACGTTCTTCACGTACTGCTGGGTGATCGTGGACGCTCCTCGATCGGTCGTGCCGGCGACGTTCCCGACTGCGGCCTTGATCGTCGCGCCGAGGTTGATTCCGCCGTGGGTGTAGAAGTTCTTGTCCTCGCTCGAGAGGATCGCGTCGTACATCACGGGCGCGACCTGGTCGTAGGCGACCGGGATGCGCTTCTGCTCGTAGAACGACGCCAGTGCGACGGGGTTGCCGTCGAGACCCGTCGCATAGATGGTCGACTGCTGCATCGGAGCGCCGACCTGGAGGTTCTCGGGGAGGTCCTCGAAGATGGTGAGGGCCTGCGACCCGGCGATACCGGTCATGGCGAGCACCGGGGTGACGCTGGCCGCGACGAGGAGACCGGCGACGGTGCTCAGCCCGACGAGTCCGAGGACTCCGCCGAGCGCACCTTTCACCGTGCGATTCTTTTGAGGCATACGCTAGATCGTAGGGGAGTTCCCTGAATACCGCCTTTGACGCAGCCGCCGTCGCGGATGCCGCCAGACAGGAGAGCCATGACCACCTGGGAGTACCTGACCACCCCGTTGCTGATCCACAACACCGCAGCGATCCTCAACAACTGGGGCAAGCAGGGCTGGGAGCTCGTGCAGGTCATCCAGGGCCCCGAGGGTGGGCTCGTCGCCTACTTCAAGCGCCCGGTGACGGCGGATGCCTCGGGCAACGCCGGTCTCGCTGCCGCAGCCGAGGCGTCCCGCCAGTTCGAAGGGGGAGCGGCATGAGCGTCTCTGAGCGCCTGACCGAGCTGGGCATCGAGCTCCCCGTCGTCGCGGCGCCGGTCGCAGCCTACGTCCCGGCGGTCGTGCACGACGGACTCGTCTACACCTCCGGCCAGCTGCCTTTCGTCGAGGGAACGCTGCCCGCGACGGGCAAGGTCGGGGCAGAGGTCACCGCTGAGGATGCCAACGCCTATGCGCGCACCTGCGCCCTGAACGCTCTCGCGGCGGCTGCGGCTGCGGCCGGGGGCGTTGACAGGATCGCCGGAGTGCTGCGGCTCGGCGGCTTCGTGGCATCCACCCCCGATTTCACCGGCCAGCCCGGCGTGATCAACGGGGCGAGCCTGGTGCTCGGCGAGATCTTCGGCGACGCCGGGCAGCATGTCCGCGCGGCCGTCGGTGTGCCGGTGCTCCCGCTCGACAGCCCGGTCGAAGTCGAGGCCACGTTCATCCTGGCCTGAGGTCGCCACCCCTCACCACGCGCACACGGCAACGCCCCCTTCCGGATCGGTTCGGAAGGGGGCGTTTGCTGTATCCGTGCTACTTGACCTGCGCCGAGATGATGCTCATCACCGCGGTGTCGGCCAACGTGGTGGTGTCTCCGACCTCGCGCCCCTCAGCCACATCGCGCAGCAGACGCCGCATGATCTTGCCCGAGCGCGTCTTCGGAAGCTCGCCCACGATGTACACGTCGCGGGGCCGTGCGATCGCGCCGATCTGCTCACCCACCCAGAGGCGCAGCTGCTGCGCGAGTCCGGCGGGGTCGTGCGCCGAGAGGTAGCTCTCCTTGATGATCACGAATGCGACGACGGCCTGACCGGTCGTCTCATCTGCCGCGCCGACGACCGCGGCCTCGGCCGTCGCCTCGTGTGCGACGAGCGACGACTCGATCTCGGCCGTCGAGAGGCGGTGTCCGGAGACGTTCATGACGTCGTCTACCCGGCCGAGCAACCAGAGGTCGCCGTCCTGGTCGAGGCGCGCACCGTCACCGGCGAAGTAGTAGCCCTGCTTCTCGAACTTCTCCCAGTACGTCTCCGTGAACCGCTCGGGGTCGCCCCAGATCCCGCGGAGCATGCTCGGCCACGGTTCGGTGACGACGAGGAGGCCGCCGTTGCCGTTGCCCACCTCGGCGCCCGACTCGTCGACGACGTCGATCGAGATTCCGGGCAGCGGCACCTGGGCGGATCCCGGCTTGGTGGCGGTGACACCGGGCAGTGCAGAGACCATGATCGCGCCTGTCTCGGTCTGCCACCAGGTGTCGACGATGGGCGTCTTGCCCGCACCGATCACGTCGCGGTACCAGATCCACGCCTCGGGGTTGATGGGCTCGCCCACCGAGCCGAGCAGGCGCAGCGACGACAGATCGAACTTCGCGGGCACGCTGCGGCCGATCTTCATGAACGAGCGGATCGCGGTGGGCGCCGTGTAGAAGATCGAGACCTTGTACTTCTCGATGATCTCCCACCAGCGCCCGGGGTGCGGCGCGTCAGGCGTGCCCTCATAGATGACCTGGGTCGCGCCGTTCGCCAGCGGACCGTAGGTGACATAGCTGTGTCCGGTGATCCACCCGATGTCGGCGGTGCACCAGTACACGTCGGTCTCGGGATGCAGGTCGAACACGTACTTGTGCGAATAGGCGGCCTGAGTGAGGTACCCGCCGGAGGTGTGCAGGATTCCCTTGGGCTTTCCCGTAGTCCCGGAGGTGTAGAGGATGAACAGCGGGTTCTCGGCGGGGAAGGCCACGGCAGTGTGCTCGGGGGAGGCCGCGGGGACGACCTCGTGCCACCAGAGGTCGCGACCGTCCTCCCAGTCGACCTCGTTCTCGCCGCGCTTGACGACGAGCACGTGCTCGACCGTCTGCTGCTCGCCGTCGCCGCGGTCGGCGAGCGCCTGGTCGACGGCCGGCTTGAGCGCGGACACGCGGCCCTTGCGGTAGCCGCCGTCGGCGGTGATGACGAGCTTCGCCCCTGCGTCATCGATGCGCGAGCGGAGGCTGTCGGCGCTGAACCCGCCGAACACGACCGAGTGGATGGCGCCGACGCGGGCGACGGCGAGCATCGATGCGACCGCTTCGGGGATCATCGGCAGGTAGATCGCGACGCGGTCGCCATGGCCGATGCCGAGCCCCTCCAGCACGTTCGCGACGCGCTTGACCTCCTCGGTCAGCTCGGCGTAGGTGATCGACCGGGAGTCGCCCGGTTCGCCCTCCCAGTGGAGAGCGACACGGTCGCCGTTGCCCGCCTCGACGTGGCGGTCGAGGCAGTTGTACGCGACGTTGAGCTCGCCGTCGTCGAACCACTTCGCGAACGGCGGGGTCGACCAGTCGAGCACGCGAGTGAACGGCTTGTGCCACTCCAGCAGTTCGCGTGACTGGTCGGCCCAGAAGGCTTCGCGGTCGGTCGACGCGCTCTCATACAGCCGGGGAGACGAGACCGACTGGGCGACGAACTCCTCGGACGGCGGGAACTGGCGGGTCTCATCGAGAAGGTGATCGATCTGGCTGCTCATCGGCAGGCGCTCCTTTGCGGCGTGGCAGGTCGTGCGGGCATGAACGCATCTCTGACGCGATCAGGTCAGGGCGAATCTAGTCCCGGGCACGGACATCGCATTACTGCCGAAAGTCGGTAGTCCGACGGGTTTTGTCAGGACGGTCGCCTTGCGTACACTCGACGACAGCCGAATTCTCATTCTGGCCTTGGCGTGCCCGATTCCCCCATGAGGGACGCCGTGGGCGGCATCTCATTCCCCCCGTGAGGTGCCGCCCATCTCTATGCCGGGAGCGCTCCCATCCTGTGGCTCGCGATCTGACGCCGTCCACACCCGCTCTGCACGGATGCCATCGTCCAGACGTTGCTCACAGTGGTCGTCGCGGGAGCGCCGCGGCGACCCCGCGGATCCGCCGTGAGCCCTAGCTTCGGGGCATGCCTGATCCCTTCGTCATTCAGCCGCGCGGCTCGGCGGCGCTCGTCGACGGAACCGTCCGGGGTGCTCCTTCGCCGCTGCAGGTCGATCCCGCCTTCGGCCTCCTCGCCGAGCACTGCGCAGACGAGGAGGTCACCGACATCTTCGTCAACGGCGCATCCGGGCTGTTCATCGACCGAGGGCATGGTGCGGAACCCGTGCTCGGGTGGAGCGCGTCCGAGCGGGAGGTCCGCGACCTCGCGGTCGGGCTCGTCGGACTCGGCGGTCGACATCTCGACGACCAGGCTCCGTGCGTCGATGTCAGGCTCGACTCCGGCATCCGCGTCCATGCCGTGCTCGCGCCGATCTCGACGTCGGGGACGGTGCTCTCGATCCGTGTGCCCAGAGTGCGCGCCGCCGATCTCGACGCGCTGGCGGCGCTCGGCTCCTTCGACGCGGCCCAGCACAGCTGGCTTCTCGAGCTCGTCGCCGAGCGCGCCAACATCCTCATCACCGGCGGGACGGGAACGGGCAAGACCACGCTGCTGTCGGCATTGCTGTCAGCCGTCCCGGCCTCTGAGCGCATCGTCACGATCGAGGACGTCGCCGAACTGCGCCCGCAGCACCCCCACCACGTCGCTCTGGAGGCACGGCAGTCGAATCTCGAGGGAGCCGGCGGCATCAGCCTCGCCCGGTTGGTCCGCGAGTCGCTGCGCATGCGCCCCGACCGTCTCGTGGTCGGAGAATGCCGCGGCGAGGAGGTGAGAGAACTCCTGACTGCTCTGAACACCGGACACGACGGGGGAGCGGGAACTCTCCACGCGAGCGGTCTCAGCGACGTGCCGGCCCGGCTCGAAGCGCTCGGCGCCCTCGCGGCGATGGATGCCACGGCGCTCGCGCGCCAGGCTGTGAGCGCCTTCACGATCGTCCTTCATCTCGACAGGGCGCCTGGCGGGCGGAGACGCATCGCGCACGCCGGCGAGCTCGCGGTGAGCGGGGATCGGCTGAGCATCGAGGAGGTGCGGCCGTGGTGAGGGGATGGCGTCGTCCGGTCGTCGAGACCGGGGGCGACGCCGAGACATCGGTGCAGACGCTCGCGGTGCTTCTCCAAGCCGGCGCGGTGCCGATGGTCGCATGGCGCCATCTTGCCTCGATCGGCGACCGTCACGCTGCGTCCGTGATCGCCCGTGTGGATGGCGGCGTCCCGCTCATCGCGGCCATCGAAGCGGAGGGTGGCGCGTGGCGTGACCTCGCGGCCGCCTGGGAGATCGCGACGACCGTCGGCGCACCGCTCGCCGAGGTGCTGAGGATGCTCGCTGAGACGCTGCGCGACGCGTCATCCGCCGCGGACGACGTGCGCATCGCGCTCGCCGAGCCCGCGGGAACCGCCAAGCTCCTGCTCTGGATGCCGTTCGCCGGCCTCTTCCTCGGCTTCGCCCTCGGCTTCGACACTGTCGGCGTCATCGTCGGGACGCCCGCCGGCGCCGGGTGCGTGGTCGCCGGGCTCCTGCTCGTCGCCGCGGCGCGCGCGTGGACCGGGCGACTCCTCACGCGGGCGCGTCCCGAACCGGGAACACCGGGCATGCGAGCCGAGCTCATGGCGGTCGCCCTCTCAGGAGGCGCGTCGATCCCACGAGCCCTGCGCCTCGTCGCCGAGAGCCCGGCATCGTCTACCGGTGACGACGCTCGCATCGGCGCGGTGCTCGAGCTGTCGCATGCTGCCGGGGTCCCGGCGGGTGAACTGCTTCGGGCTTCCGCCGGCCAGGAGAGACACGCGTCACGGGTGGACGGACGCCTTCGCGCGGCCAAGCTCTCGACGACGCTGCTCATCCCGCTCGGAGTCTGCACTCTCCCGGCCTTCCTGCTGCTCGGCGTCGCACCGCTTCTGCTGAGCGTGCTCGCCTCCACTCCACTGCCGCTGTGACGGCCGAGTTCCACCGGATGCACCGCGTATCCGTCCCATAGAAAGAAGGAACACATGAACACCATCCCCTCGCTCACCCGGCGCAGCGCGGCAACCCTCTTCGGCGACGACAGTGGCGCGGCCACCGCCGAGTACGCCATCACCACGATGGCGGCCGTCGCCTTCGCCGGCCTCCTGGTCGTGATCATGAGGTCAGACGAGGTGCGTGGCATCCTCACGGACCTGGTGCGTCGGGCACTGACGGTGTCGTGATGACTCCGGCCCGTGCAGGCGAGCGCGGCTCCGTGACTGCGGAGCTCGCGCTCGCGGTTCCCGCCGTCGTGCTCGTCCTCCTACTCGGAGCCGGCGCTCTGGGCGCAGCCTCCCGTCAGGTGGCACTGCAGGATGCGACCGCTGACGCGGCCCGGCTCCTCGGCAGAGGAGAAGACGAGGGGGCCGCCGCACATGCGGTGTCGGCTGCAGTGCCCGGTGCGTCGATGTCGAGCAGCACGTCGGGCGATCTCGTGTGCGTGTCCGCAGAGACCGACTTCACCGTCGGCGGCTTCGTGAGGGTGGGCGTGCGCGCGTCGAGTTGCGCGCTCGCCGGAGGACTCTGATGTTCTCGACGGTGGAGGTGGAGCACTGATGGCGGGGTCGGTGCTCGCGGCCGGCGTGCTGGTGGTCGGCGCGACTCTGTCATTCGGACTCGCCGCCGTCGGCGGCGCGGCAGTCACTGCGCAGCGCGCAGCGGGAGCTGCCGACGCCGCGGCCCTGGCAGCGGCCGACGCTGCCAGCGGCGCAGTCGTCGTCACGGTCGACCCGTGCACCCTCGCCGCGCGGGTCGCCGCGGCTTCCGGTGCAGCACTCACCGAATGTGCCGTCGACGGCTTCGTGGCGACCGTGCAGGTCAAGGCGAAGTACGCTGGACTCGCTGCCGTCTCCCGAGCCCGTGCTGGGCCACCCGAGGGGATCTGACTGCGGCGCGAGGCACTTTCCGGCGAAAATGCAGGCGACCTCTGTGACCAACCCATCACGGCGGTGTGTATGGTGTGCTTCGAAGAAAGGATGCTCCCTTGGCTGAAGGCAAGAAGCTCGTCATCGTCGAGTCTCCGACGAAGATGCGGTCGATCCAGGGGTACCTCGGCGATGGCTACGAGGTGCTCAGCTCGGTCGGCCATATTCGCGACCTCGCAGACAAGAAGGACATCCCCGCCGCGGACAAGCAGGCGTACGGAAAGTACTCGATCGACGTCGACAACGACTTCGACCCCTATTACGTGGTCTCCGATCGCAAGACGAAGACCGTCGCCGAACTCAAGCGGGCGCTCAAGACTGCCGACGAGCTTCTGCTCGCCACTGATGAGGACCGCGAGGGCGAGGCCATCGCGTGGCACCTGCTCGAGACGCTGAAGCCCAAGGTCCCCGTCAAGCGGATGGTGTTCCACGAGATCACCAAGGACGCGATCCAAGCGGCCATCGGCAACACGCGTGAGCTCGACACCGACCTGGTCGACGCGCAGGAGACCCGCCGTATCCTCGACCGACTGTACGGGTGGGATGTCTCGCCCGTGCTCTGGTACAAGGTCAAGACCGGTCTGTCTGCCGGCCGAGTGCAGTCCGCCGCCACCCGCATGATCGTCGAGCGTGAGCGCGAGCGCATGGCGTTCGTGTCCGCCGAGTACTGGGACGTCGAGGCGCTCGCGTCCTCGTCGTCCGGATTCAAGGTCCGTCTGGTCCGCGTGGACGGCGGTCAGCTCGCCCGAGGCACCGACTTCGACGACGACGGCAAGCTCAAGAAGGCCGTCATCATCCTCGACGAGGCCAAGGCGGCGGCCCTCGCGCTGGCGATCGACGCCGCGGGCACGGGCACGGTCACCAAGGTCGAGGCGAAGCCCGGCACCCGCAGCCCATACGCGCCGTTCACCACCTCCACCATGCAGCAGGAGGCCGGACGAAAGCTCTCGATGAGTGCCAAGCAGGCGATGAGCGTCGCCCAGCGGCTCTACGAAAAGGGCTACATCACCTATATGCGAACCGACTCGGTGGCGCTGAGCACGCAGGCGGTGCAGGCCGCTCGCAGCCAGGCCGTCGCGTTGTACGGCGACAGCGCCGTGCCGCTCAAGCCGCGCGTGTACAAGTCGAAGAGCAAGAACGCCCAGGAGGCGCACGAGGCCATTCGCCCGTCGGGTGAGAACTTCCGCACCCCGAAGTCGGTCGCCGCCGAACTCGACCGCGAGGAGCACCGCCTCTACGACCTCATCTGGAAACGCACCGTCGCCAGCCAGATGGCCGACGCGAAGTACGAGACCACGACCGTCACGATCGCGGTCGACGCCGGCGGGCAGAAGGCCGAGTTCACCGCGTCGGGCACCGTCTACACCTTCAAGGGCTTCCTCGAGGCGTACGAAGAGGGACGCGACGAGAAGCGCAACGACAAGGACGCCGACGAGAATCAGTCGCTCCCTGCGGTCGCCGTCGGCGATGACCTCCGGATGTCCGATGCCGAGGCGAAGGGGCACCGCACGACCCCGAAGCCGCGCTTCACCGAGGCATCGCTCGTCAAGGCGCTCGAGGAGCACGGCATCGGCCGCCCTTCGACGTTCGCGAGCATCATCGGCACCGTGATCGATCGCGGCTACGCCACCAAGCGCGGCCAGGCTCTCGTGCCGACGTGGCTCGCCTTCAGTGTCGTGCGCCTGCTCGAGGAGCACTTCGCCGACCTGATCGACTACGACTTCACCGCAGCTCTCGAAGACGACCTCGACGCGATCGCCCGTGGCGAGCAGAAGCGCGTCGAATGGTTGCGTTCCTTCTACTACGGCTCGGATTCGCACGTCGGACTGCGCCAGACCGTCGACAACCTCGGCGAGATCGACGCACGTGCGCTCAACTCCACGCCGATCACCGAGACCGCCACCCTGCGATTCGGCAAGTACGGACCCTACCTCGAGGTCGCGAACCCCGACGCTCCGGACGAGAAGCCGCGCATCGTCAACGTTCCCGAAGACCTCGCTCCTGACGAGCTGACCGAGGCCAAGGCGCAGGAGCTCATCGATGCGCCGGTCGCCGGCGACCGCGTGCTCGGCACGAACCCGGACAACGGCAAGATCGTCGTCGTCAAGGACGGCCGATTCGGGCCCTACGTTCAGGAGAACGACCCCGTCTCTGAAGATGCGGCGGTCGACGAGGCCACCGGCGAGGTCGTCGAGGCGCCCAAGCCCAAGCGTGGGGCGAAGAAGGATGCCGCGCCGAAGCCGCGCACCGCTTCGCTGTTCCGTTCGATGTCGGTCGACACGATCGATCTCGACACGGCGCTGCAGCTTCTCAGCCTGCCGCGCGTCGTGGGAGCCGACCCGGAGAGCGGCGAGGAGATCACCGCGCAGAACGGCCGGTTCGGGCCCTACCTGAAGAAGGGCACCGACTCGCGCTCGCTCGAGAGCGAATCGCAGATCTTCGATGTGACCCTCGAGAAGGCCCTCGAGATCTATTCGCAGCCGAAGTACGGTGCCGGATCCCGCCGAGCATCCAGCGCGCTCGCCGAGTTCGAGGCAGATCCCGTGAGCGGCAAGCCGATCCGCATCCGCGACGGACGCTTCGGCGCCTACGTCACCGATGGCGAGACCAACGTCACGATTCCGCGGGGCCAGAAGGTCGAGGACATCACGTTCGAGACCGCGGTGCAGATGCTGGCAGACAAGCGAGCCAAGGGGCCGGCGCCCAAACGCGGTGCGGCCAAGAAGCCCGCGGCGAAGAAGCCCGCGGCGAAGAAGCCCGCGGCCAAGAAGGCGCCCGCGAAGAAGGCGCCCGCGAAGAAGGCGCCCGCGAAGAAGGCGACCGCGACCGATGCGGAGAAGGCAGCCGCGCGGTCCGCAGCCGCCAAGAAGGCCGCTGCCACCCGTGCCGCGAATGCCGCGAAGAAGGCCGGTTCGTGACGTCTGACTCCGGAGTCTGGATCACGCTCGAAGGCGGAGACGGATCGGGGAAGACCACGCAGTCGAACCTGCTCGGGCAGTGGCTGACGGATGCGGGGCGGACGGTCGTGCGCACCCGTGAGCCGGGTGGGTCGGAGGTCGGCCAGCTGATCCGCGACATCGTGCTCCACCATCGCGGCGACATCGCCCCGCGGGCAGAGGCTCTGCTCTACGCGGCCGATCGCGCGCACCACGTCGCGACCGTCGTTCGACCGGCGCTCGCCCGCGGCGAGGTCGTGCTGCAGGACCGCTACCTCGACTCGTCCGTCGCCTATCAGGGCGCGGGACGCGTGTTGGACGGCGACGAAATCCGCGACCTGTCGCTCTGGGCAGCCGAGGGAGCGCTTCCCGATCTCACCGTGCTGCTCGACCTCGATCCCGAGTCGGCGCGCGTGCGACTCGACTCCGCCGACAAGCCGTTCGACCGGCTCGAAGCCGAGAAGACAGAGTTCCATGCCCGCGTCCGCGACGCGTACCTCGCCCTGGCCCAGGCCGAACCGGAGCGGTTCCTGGTTCTCGATGCCGCCGCGACTCCGGAGAACATCGCCGAGCAGATCCGCGATCGGGTCTCGACGCTCATCGGCTGATCCGCCCGGCGGTGCGCCCGACCACGCCATGGCCAGGGCTTCACCCGGTCGGTGCCGCGTACATCGCCCGGCGGTGCCGCGTACGTCGGTGCTCCCGATTAGGCTGAGGGCATGCCCCAGACTGTCGCCGCCCCTTTCCCGTGGGCCGACGTGTGGGGGCAGGATGCCGCGGTCGACACGTTGCGCAATGCCGCATCCGATCCGTCCGCGCTCTCGCACGCCTGGCTGATCACGGGTCCTCCCGGGTCGGGACGATCCACCCTCGCGCATGCCTTCGCCGCGGCGCTCGTCGCGGATCACCCGGACGACGAGGCGGCCATGCGTCAGGTCCTCGCGGGAACGCATCCCGATGTGACGGCCCTGCGCACCGACAAGGTCATCATCACGATCGCGGAGGCCCGTGCGCTCGTCGAGCGCTCGTACTTCGCGCCCTCTGCGGGCCGCTACCGCGTGATCGTGGTCGAAGATGCCGACCGCATGGTCGAGCGAACCTCCAACGTGCTCCTGAAGGCGCTCGAAGAGCCGCCCGAGCAGACCGTCTGGATCCTCTGCGCACCGAGCGAAGCCGACCTGCTGCCGACGATCCGCTCCCGCGTCCGCTCGCTGCGACTGCGTGAGCCCGACGTCGCAGACGTGGCACGTCTGATCACCCTCCGCACGGGGGTCGACGAAGCCATCGCCGAGCAGGCCGCCCGCCACGCACAGCGTCACATCGGCATGGCCCAGCGTCTGGCCACCGACGAATCCGCCCGTCGCCGCCGCGACGAGACCCTGAGGTCGGTGCTGGGAGTTCGCGGTGTCAACGACGCCGTCGAGGTCGCCGGGCGCATCATCCAGGCGGCCACGGACGACGCCAAGGCGCTCACTGCCGAGCGCGATGCGGCCGAGCGCGCCTCCCTGCTCCGCACCGTCGGGATCGCCGAGGGGCAGGCTGTCCCGCCCGCCCTGCGAGCGCAGATCTCAGCCCTGGAAGACGATCAGAAGAAGCGCGCGACCCGAAGTCTGCGCGACGGGATCGACAGGGTGCTCACCGATCTCCAGTCGCTGTTCCGTGACGTCGTGATGCTGCAGTTCGGCAGGGACGACGAGCTGATCAACCGTGAGCTTCGTGAGGATCTGGCTGCTCTCGCGGCGGCCTGGCCCGAGACCCGTACTCTTGTCGTACTCGACCACCTTGCCGACACACGCCAGTCGCTGGAGCGCAATGTCGCACCGCTGCTCGCCCTGGAGAGCTTGCTCGTGACTGTCACGAGCGGGAGGACACCGTGAACAATCGACCGACTTCCCGCATCCGACGTGCCGTCGCTGTGCTCGCGGGCCTCGCCGCGGCATCGGTCGCACTCTCCGGGTGTCTGTATTCGATGATCCCCGAGCAGGCCGAGCCGAAGCCGTCGACCACCAACGCTCCTGATACGGAGGGCGTCGCCGACGACCTGCTGCCGTTCTACGGGCAGACGCTCACCTGGAGCCAATGCGGCACGGGCTTCGACTGCACCGACGTGACCGCGCCGCTCGACTGGGAGAACCCGGGGGAGGGAGAGATCACCCTCTCCGTCGTGCGCCACCAGGCGACGGGAACGACTCAGGGCTCGCTGCTGACCAACCCGGGCGGTCCCGGCGCCAGTGGAGTCGAACTCATCCGCGACAGCCTCGACTTCGCCGTCGGAGCCGCCCTCATCGAGAACTACGACGTGATCGGCTTCGATCCCCGCGGCGTCGGCGAATCGACGGCCGTGACGTGCTTCGATGCTGCGGGCATGGACGACTACCTCTACTCGATCCCCGCGGGCAAGCGCGGGAGCGCCGAGTGGGAGGCGGAGCTCCTCGATGCGCACAAGGAGTTTGCAGACGCGTGCGAGGCGAACAGCGGCGGCATCCTGCCGTACGTGACGACGATCAACGCGGCGCGTGACATGGATCTGATCCGTGCGGTGCTGGGCGACAAGCAGCTCAACTACCTGGGCTACTCGTACGGCACCTTCCTCGGTGCGACGTATGCCGACCTCTACCCCGACAAGGCGGGCCGCCTCGTGCTCGACGGCGCGATCGACCCTGCCGTCTCGGGCCTCGATGTCGGCGCGACCCAGGCGCTCGGATTCGAGTCGGCCCTTCGCGCCTACATGCAGGACTGCCTCGACTCGGGGGAGTGCCCGTTCACCGGCACGGTCGACGAGGCGATGGCCGACCTCGGTGCGCTGCTGGCGAGTGTCGACGCCGCTCCGCTCGAGAACGGCGACGGACGCATGCTCGGCGCGGACTCGCTGATGACCGGCATCATCGCGGCACTGTACTCGGCGGACAGCTGGCAGTACCTCACCCAGGCCCTCGACGAGGCGCTGCAGGGCGACCCGACGACGGCGTTCTTCCTCGCCGACTTCTACAACGGTCGCGAGAACGGCACGTACCTCGACAACTCGAGCGAGGCGTTCCGCGCGTACAACTGCATGGACTACCCGGTCGAGGACGATCCTGCCGCCGAGGCGGCGACCGAGAAGAAGATCGCGGACGGAGCTCCGACCATCGCTCCGTACTGGAACGGACCCGACTCCTGCTCGGTGTGGCCTTATCCGCCGACCGGCACCCGGGGCGAGATCAACGCCGAGGGCGCGGGCCCCATCCTCGTGGTCGGCACGACCAATGACCCGGCGACCCCGTACGAGTGGTCCGAGTCGCTCGCTCAGCAGCTCGAAGAGGGCGTGCTGATCACCCGCGTGGGCGAAGGGCACACCGGATACAACAAGGGCAGCAGCTGCGTCGACAGCACTGTGGAGGCCTTCCTGCTCGACGACGTGGTGCCCGAGAGCGACGTCCGCTGCGAGTGATGTCGGCTCGATTCGCGGTGCGGCTCCGGAACGGGTAATATCGATGATCGCGCCGCTTTAGCTCAGTCGGCAGAGCATTTCACTCGTAATGAAAAGGTCGTCAGTTCGATTCTGACAAGCGGCTCCAGCAGGCCCCGTGATGTGAACAACATCCCGGGGCCTTTTGGTTTCCCGGGGTTGGGCGGGCGCGCGGGGGCGGCGTACCCTCGGATCATGAGCAGAGCGCTTCTGATCGTCGATGTCCAGAACGACTTCACCGAGGGCGGGGCGCTGGCCGTGGCGGGCGGCGACGACGTGGCATCCGCGGTATCGGACTTCCTCGCCCTGCATGCATCGGAGTACGACGTCATCGTCGCCTCACGCGATTGGCACGACGCCGAGGGCGACAACGGCGGCCACTTCGGGGAGGTTCCGGATTTCGTCGACACCTGGCCCGTGCACTGCGTCGCGGGCACGCCGGGTGCGGATTACGATCCCCTGCTGGTGACGGATGCCGTCACGCACCATGTGCACAAAGGGCAGGGTCGCCCGGCATACTCGATGTTCGAGGGTGCGACCGAGTCGGGGGAGACGGTCGGAGCGATCCTCACCGCCGCCGGGGTCATCACGGCCGACGTCGTCGGCATCGCCACAGACCACTGTGTGCGCGCCTCCGCTCTCGATGCGATCGCACACGGAGTTCGCGTCCGGATCCTCACCGACCTGATCGCGGGTGTCGCGCCGGAGCCGAGCACAGCAGCCCTCGCAGAGCTCGCACACGCAGGCGCCGAGCTCATCGCGAGCGACGCTGCGTGACCCGCAGTGTCCTGCTCCTGCGAGCCGTCAACGTCTCGGGCCGCAACAGGGTGCCGATGGCGCGGCTGCGCGAACTGATCGCGCCCGAGCTGGGGGAGGTCTCGACCTACATCGCGAGCGGCAACATCATCTGCCAGCAGCCGAGTGACCCGCGATCGGTCTGCGCCGACGTGCGCGCGATGATCGCGACCGAGTTCGGCGTCGATACGCCCGTCGTCCATCGCACGCACGACCAGCTCGTGCGGTCGCACGCGAAGCAGCCGTTCCCCGGGGCATCCGAGAATCTGCTGCACGCCATGTTCCTCGAGGGCCCCGCGTCGGCAGGTGCGGTCGACGCCCTGCAGGAGCGGCTCGTGCCGGGGGAGCGGATAGCGCTCGTCGACGACGATCTGTGGATCGACTACGCCGAGGGCGGCGTGCACACCACCAAGCTCACCAAGGCGGTGCTCGATAGGCTGCTCGGCGTCGCCGGCACGGCACGCAATGCGCGTACCGTGCGCAAGCTCATCGAGCTGACGGAATGACCCCCTCGGAGACGGTGGTGCTGTCCCTGCCCTTCACGGGGCGATGGCTGGTGCAGAACAGCCCGGCGTCCCGCGTTCCGAGCCACGGCACCACGCTGTTCGGCAGCTCGTATGCGATCGACTTCGTCCCGGTGGGCGCGGACGGGCGCAGCGCGCCGCGCACGGTCCGGAGCCTGCTCGGCACCGAGAGCCCGGAGGGTTTCGTCGGTTTCGGGCGCTCGATCCTCTCGCCGGTGTCGGGCGAGGTCGTCCGTGTCCATGACGGCGAGGTCGACCACGTCGCGCGTCGTTCGGTGGGTGCCCTTCTCGGATACGCCCTCACGCAGCCCTCGCGTGTGCGTCGGGGGGCGGGGGCTGTCGCCGGCAATCACGTCGCCATCAGATGCGACAGGGGACTGGTACTGCTGGCGCACCTGCGTGCGGGCAGCGTGACCGTGCGGGTCGGCGATCTCGTCGTTCCGGGTGATCGGATCGGCGACTGCGGAAACTCCGGCAACAGCACCGAGCCCCACCTGCATCTCCAGGTGTCGGACACGCTGGAGCGGGATGCGCGCGGCATCCCGATGGCCTTCCAGCGGTCAGGGCAGCAGCCGTGGATGCCGCACGACGGAGACATCGTCACGGTCTGATGTCTCGTCTCGGCGGGTCCGGACGAACTCGGCGCTGAGGGCCGTCGCCGGCCGCTGCGGGTGCGTCTCGAGATCGACGCGATGCGTGCCGCACTCAGCGCAGCGGACGTACACGACGACGCCCTCGCTGGTCGGATGCCGGGAGTCCGCGGTCCAGGCGTGCTCGTGGATTCTCGCTGTCTGGTGAGGGATCGGCAGAGTGTGCAGGGAGGTCATGACTCCAGCGTGATGTAATGGCCTTATGCATCTCAACCCTTACGGAGAATACGCGGTGCTTCTCGCGGCATCCCTCGCCGACGACTTCCCCGCCGACCGTCCGGGCATCGAGGAGCGCACACTCGAAATGGGGATGACGATGACGTTCCCACCCGCGGCGGACGACCGCGCACGCGTGAGAGAAGTGGTCGACGACTGGTTGACGATCGTCGACGCACGGGACCCGGACGCCCGCGCGGAGATCCTCAACGCGCAGATGGCCCAGGCGGCGGCCTACCCTCGCCTCACGAACCACGACGGCGAAGGCTGGCACCTGCACTACCGCGACGACGTCCAGTCTCTGCCCTACGTTCTCCGTGCGATCTTCGCCGTCGGAACCTCGCTGCACCTGGTCACCCGCGGCATGGATCGACTCGGGCGCTGCGAGGCCTCGCCCTGCACGAACGTGGTCGTCGATGTGACGCGCAACGGCCGCCAGCGGTTCTGTTCGGTGCGCTGTGCGAACAGAGCGGCGGTCCGGCGTCACCGGGCGCGCGCGGGCGCCTGACACCGGACCGCCCGGTGCTCAGATCACGCGGTCTGCTCGGCGTGCTTGCCTTCAGCGACCTCTTCGATCAGCTTCGCGTTGAACGCGGGAAGGTCGTCGGGCGTGCGGCTCGAGACGAGCCCCGCATCGACCACGACCTCCTCGTCGACCCAGGTGGCTCCGGCGTTGCGGAGGTCGGTCGCGAGGCTCGGGTAGCTGGTCAGCGTCCGTCCGTCGACCACGCCGGCCTCGATCAGGATCCAGGCGCCGTGGCAGATGACGGCGACGGGCTTGTGCTGCTCGAAGAACGAGCGCGCGAGGTCGATGGATGCCTTGTCGAGCCGCAGGTGGTCGGCGTTCACGACACCGCCCGGAAGCACGAGAGCGTCGAACTCGTCGGCCGTGGCCTTCTCGGAGGTGAGGTCGACGTGCTGCACGTGACCGTTCTTGCCGGTGATCTGCTGTCCGTCCGGTGCGATGAGCGTGGCGCTCGCGCCCTCGCCCTGCACCGCTTCCCACGGACTGGTCAGCTCGCTGTCCTCGAATCCGTCTGTCGCGAGGAATGCCACTCGGCTGTCGGTGAGAGTCGCCATGATGCGTCCTTTCGTGGGGTGGATGTCCCGGATGGGGATGCCACGACTCTCTCGCAGGACGCGGATGCGGTGAAGGGGGTGGCCGGATCCGGCCGACGGTGATAACGGTGGGCCCCGTGGGGCTCGAACCCACGACCCGCGGATTAAAAGTCCGATGCTCTGCCAACTGAGCTAGAGGCCCGCCCCTCCAGTCTAGGGCGCAAAGAAGGAGCCGCTGACGACGATGTCGTCAGCGGCTCCTTGCACCATCCCACCGACCTCCCCCGAGAGGTGAGATGGCTTACCGAGTGTCCGCCTCGGCGTTCCCGGGCCTTACTCGGCCGGGGGCATCAGAACCGTGTCCACGAGGTACACGGTGGCGTTCGCGGTCTGGACTCCACCGCAGATGACGGTCGCGTCGTTGACCATCAGGTCGTCGCCGCTGCCGGTGACCTCGACGTCTGCACCCTGCACGGTGGCGTGCGTTCCGACGATCTCATCGGGGGTCAGCTGTCCGGGGATCACGTGGTAGGTCAGAATCGAGCTCAGCGTGGCGCTGTCCGTCTTGAGAGCCTCGATGGTGGCCGGGTCGATCTTCGCGAAGGCGTCATCGACCGGAGCGAAGACGGTGAACTCGTCGCCGTTGAGCGTGTCGACGAGGTTGACGTCGGGGTTCAGCTGTCCGCTGACTGCCGCCACCAGCGTGGTGAGCAGCGGGTTGTTCGATGCGGCGGTGGCGACCGGGTCGAGAGCCATGCCCTCGACGGAGCCTGCGCCGTCCGGCACAGCCTCTGCGTATGCGGCGCAGCCGGGGCCGACCAGGTTGGCGGCCGGGTCCATCGTCTCGGTCTCGGGAGCCATCGTCTCGGACGACTCGGGGGCCGTCGACTCTGCCGGCTCTTCGGTGGTGCCGCCCATGGAACATGCGGAGAGCAGGAATGCGCTCGCAAGGCCGAGGGTGATGGCTGCGGTGACCTTCTTCTTGGTGCTGAACATCTCAAGCTCCTTCAGAACACTGCCACGGCCTCTCCGTGGCGTTGACAGTCGTTCGGAGCCCCGTCGGGATCGGATGGGAGAAATCGCAAAGTTTTTTTCGAGTCGTCGAATCCAATCCGTTCCGGGGGTCGGCCGCGAACATCATTCGACGAACCGCACTTAAGAGGACTCATTTCCGTCACTTTCGGGTGGCGGCTGCACGGGAAAGCGGGGTGGATGCGGCATGCTGTTAGAGATGGTCATCGACGGAATGGACGTACCGGAAGACGGTACGGCTCGGGATGCTGTCGCTGACCTGCTTCTGCGCATCGGCGACGGTGACCAGCGTGCGTTCGCGGAGCTCTACGACAGTCTGTCGTCTCGCGTCTTCGGCCTCATCCTCAGGGTTCTCGTCAATCGCTCGCAGAGCGAAGAGGTGCTTCAGGAAGTCTTCTTGGAGATCTGGCAATCCGCTACGAAGTTCGCTCCGAACAAGGGACAGGGAAGAACCTGGGTGATGACGATCGCGCACCGTCGTGCGGTCGACCGGGTTCGGGCGTCCCAGTCCAGTGCGGACCGAGACGTGCGAGCCGGGTTCAGGGATATTGGAGTCGCGCACGACAGTGTCGCGGAGACGGTGGAGCTGGGCATCGAGGGCGAGAAGGTCGTTCACGCACTCTCGGGCCTTCCTGAGGCTCAGCGCGAAGCTCTCGTCCTGGCCTACTACGGCGGTTACAGTCAAAACGAAGTGGCAGTGCTCGTCGGGGCACCGCTGGGGACGATCAAGACACGGATGCGAGATGGGCTCTCGCGTCTGAGGACAGCTATGGGGGTGACGGCATGAACGAGCAGGAATTCGCAGAACTCGCGGCAGGAGCGGCACTCGACGCGCTGTCGCCCGATGACCAGCAGCGCTATCACGCCGCTCTCGCAGCGCATCCCGAGTGGCAGAGCATCGTCGATGCGGATGCCGACAGCGCAGGATTCCTCGCCGACGGCGCAGCTCCGGTGGTTCCGTCGCCCGACATCCGCGCGACGCTGCTCGCACGGATCGCGGAGACACCGCAGAACGGCGACATCGTGTTCGCCGATTCGACCCCTGACGCCCTGGCGGACGAGACGTCGGATGCCGCGCCTGCGGAGGACTCCGCTCCGACCGCTCTCGGTGGGGAAGCCGCGCCGAAGGCTCCGGCACACCGCCTCCGCTTCCTCTTCGCCCTCGCCGCGTGCCTCGCACTGCTCGTCGGTGTGGGAGCGGGCGCTGTCGCGATCAACACGTACATCAACCGTCCGGCCAGCGTCGTCGCTCTCGAGGACATCCAGTCGGCCGATGATGCTCAGCAGGCCAGCGTCTCTCTCGAGAGCGGTGGCACTGCGACCGCGCACTGGTCGGCGTCTCTCGGCAAGTCCGTGCTCGTGACCGACGGCATCCCGTCGCTCGCCGAGGGGGAGACCTACGAGCTCTGGTACGTCCGAGGCGACACCCCGGTGCCGGCAGGCGTGTTCGCGGCCGAAGACGGCGAAGCGACGGCAGTGCTCGCCGGAGAGATGCAGGCGGGCGACGTGATCGCGGTCACGGTGGAGCAGGACGGCGGTTCGCCCTCCGGCCTGCCGACGACCGACCCCGTCGTCGTGATTCCGACAGCCTGACCTCCCGGATCGCGCGTACCCTGGACTGATGCCTGAGCAGTTCTCCCGTCCGGTGCGCCGGCCCACCAGCGCCTTCGACAACATCGTCGGCAGTCACGATCCCGCCGAGGAGACGCGCATCGCGCACGCGACGGCATCCGCTCTGCTGACCCGTGTCCGTGCCGACGAGAGCGGTGTGAGCGCTGACAGACTCGTCGCCTTCACCGATGAGCACGGCATCGACGAGATCGCCGAGCTCTGGTCGAAGGCACCGTCCCGCACCCTGCCGGGCGCCCTCTGGCGGCTCTACATCCTGCAGCTGGCGATCCACGGCGACCCGCAGACCGCTGCCCTGCTCTACGAGCGCGGCAGGGTGGAACTGGCGTCGGTGGATGCCGTGATCGCCGGGGCGCCGGTGCCAGCGAACCCCGATGAGCTCGTCGCGCTGATCGACACGATCCTCCGTGGCGCGTTCCGGGGGGACTTCGCGGTCGCCCTCGACCGAGCGGCGGCGTTCTGCCGGGTCCAGGCCTCGGGAGCGACGCACACAGCGGACGATTACGAGCCGACCGAGCCGTCGCGCGCCAGCGAGCTCACAACCCGCGCCCTGCGGCTGAGCAGCTATGCGCAGGACCTGTCGGCCTCTGCTGTGCTGTGGCGGTCCGGAGCCCTCGCCTGAGCGGACGCGTCCGGGTGAGTGCGCGCCCTCGCGGGACTCGCGACGGGCGCAACCCTGGCCCGGGCATGAAAAGACCGGGCCGCAAAAACGCCTCTCGGCGGAAGGCCGCTCGCAGCGGCAAAAATTGGAGCCCGGGGTTATGCGGCCCGGCCACTCCATTGTAACAAGATCATGCTGCAGCTATTCCCGGGGCCCTAGGCTCGGATCATGACACGGCGCTTTGCTCTGATGATCGATCCTGCGGCGGCTGACGTCGACCGTTCCGACTTCGCAGAGACTTTCACTCTCGTCGATGCGGCCGCTCCGGCGCTCAGCGTGGGGGAGCTGAGCACGCAGCGCGGCGACGGAGTGTTCGAGTCGATCGGCGTGATCGACGGTCATGCGCAGGAGGTCGTGCCGCATCTCGAGAGGTTGACTCACTCGGCGCAGCTGTGCGATCTGCCGCTTCCCAACCAGGCGCAGTGGCACCAGGCGATCGAGCGGGCCGCCGCACACTGCGAGCAGGGCGAGTACGTCATCAAGCTCATCCTCAGCCGAGGCGTCGAGCACGGCCCCACGCCGACGGCCTGGGTCACTGCGGCGCCGGCATCCGACTTCTCGACTGTGCGGGAGCAGGGAATCCGCGTCGTCACCCTCGACCGCGGATACGACCTCGACGTGGCCGAGAAAGCACCGTGGCTGCTGCTGGGCGCCAAGACGCTCTCCTACGCCGTGAACATGGCGGCGCTTCGCGAGGCGCATCGACGAGGAGCCGACGACGCCATCTTCCTGTCGCGTGACGGCTTCGTGCTCGAGGCGCCGACCGCGTCGCTGATCCTGCGTGTCGGGGATCGCTTCGTGACACCGGCCCCGAACGGCGGCATCCTGCACGGCACGACGCAGCTGAGCGTCTACGACTACCTGGCCGGGAAGGGGCTCGTCGCAGAATACAGCCGAGTGCCGGCATCCGACCTTCCCCGGGCTGACGCCGCATGGCTGGTCTCGAGCGTCCGCCTCGCCGCCCCGATCACCGCCGTCGACGGAGTCGACATCCCGGTCGATCACGCCCTGACGGCCGAGCTGAACGACTACCTCCTCTCGCCCCGCGACTGAGGTGCCGTGCGCCTGGCCCGACCGCCCGCTACGGGCACAACTTCGGAGCTCTCGACCGACCCGCCGCGCGCAGTCACCCGGATCGGCGCGTCGTCGACCGGCATCCGAAGTTGTGCCCGTAAATGGGGCGCTGATCCGAGAATGATCAGGGCCTGAGCGCCATCATTCCGACAATCGCTCGCTCGACGAGATCCCAGTCATGTATGACCATCGCATAGTCGAACCGAAGTGTGGCGTGCCCCCACGCTGCGGCCGTGGCGTCCCGGGTGAGATCGCGGTGTCGATGCGACTGTCCCTCATGATTCGCCTTGCCATCCGTCTCGATGAGAAGCCAATCATCGATCATGAGATCGACGATGCCGCTCGCGACGAACCGCACTTGGCAGCGGACGAACCATCCGTACTTGCGGAGTCGCAGCCGAACGAGTGACTCCAGGCCGCTGTCGGCATCCGCGCGGGAGAAGTCGATCAGGTCTCGTCCAAAGGTATCGACGTGCAGCCGCAGCCATCGCAGCCCATCGCCGTCGATCAGGCCGAGGCGGCGCGCGGACTCGAGCGCGACGAAGAACGCCTCGCCGCCGCGGCAGTGGAGCATCTGCAGCAGTATCCGAGGTGCCGAAGGGAGCCCGAACGTTCGCGAAGAAGCGCCTGAATCCCAATGACGGATGCAGGTGCACTCACGGCTGACGCCTGGGTGATGGTGTCTGTCTGCGCGAAGCCAGACGTGCAGAGCTGGATCCTCGAGAACCCAGATGCCGAGGTGCCGCGCTGCGCTGGCGCATCCCAGAGAGCCTCCATGCTCAGCAGCCTCGACGGCGCTCGCGCAGGCCGTGTCGGCAGCGTAGACCCCCCGTCGGATTCGACGGAGCTGCCCGCGCCGCACGCGAGCGTCGAGAGCCCGGCGTGAGCTTCTCGCCCGAAGGTCGCGCCAGGTCCAGATCTCGATCGATGATGAGCTGCACATCAGAGGAGCATCCGCGATCCCGATGCTCGTTCTCGACCATGATGCCGGCATCTGTGGACGCAATTCGTCCTGGCTCGTCTCTGCAGGATGAGTGCCGCGGTCTGGCCCCGGGCACCGATTCGGACTAAAACGACGAAACGCCGTGGGACCAGAGGGTCACACGGCGTTTCGAACCAGCAGCTCCGAAGCTGTGCCCGCGAAGAACGGGCGCCCGGGTCGAAGCTGAGGCGGATGCTTATCCGAAGCGACCCGAGACGTAGTCCTCGGTGGCCTGGACAGACGGAGTGGTGAACATCGTGCGGGTGTCGTCGTACTCGATGAGCTTGCCCGGCTTGCCGGTGCCCGCGATGTTGAAGAACGCCGTCTTGTCGGACACGCGGCTCGCCTGCTGCATGTTGTGCGTCACGATGACGACCGTGTACTGGGTCTTGATCTCGGCGATGAGCTCCTCGATCGCGAAGGTCGAGATCGGGTCGAGCGCCGAGCAGGGCTCGTCCATGAGGATCACGTCGGGGGAGACGGCGATGGCACGCGCGATGCAGAGACGCTGCTGCTGACCGCCGGACAGGCCGGAGCCCGGGCGGTCGAGGCGGTCCTTGACCTCGTTCCAGAGGTTCGCCCCACGCAGCGACTTCTCGACCAGGGCATCCTGGTCGCTCTTGGCCATGCGCGTGTTGTTGAGCTTGACGCCCGCGAGCACATTCTCCTTGATCGACATGGTCGGGAACGGGTTCGGGCGCTGGAAGACCATGCCGACCTGGCGGCGCACGAGCACGGGGTCGACCCCGGTGCCGTAGAGGTTCTTGCCGTCGATCAGCACCTCGCCCTCGACGCGCGCGCCGGGGATGACCTCATGCATGCGGTTCAGGGTGCGCAGGAACGTGGACTTGCCGCAGCCCGACGGGCCGATGAAGGCCGTGACGGTGTTGGGCTTGATGTCGATGCTGACGCCTTCGACCGCGAGGAAGTCGCTGTAGTAGACGTTGAGGTCGTTGACTTCGATGCTCTTGGACACGTGAAATCCTTCTTCTTCTTCAGTCGGGTATGACGGCTCAGCGGCCGTTGATCTTGGGGGCGAACACCTTGGCGATGACGCGAGCCAGGAGGTTCAACACCATCACGATGACGATCAGGGTGAGGGCGGCTGCCCAGGCCCGCTCGAGGTAGGCATCGACGGGGATGCCGGGGTATTTGGCCTGCATGTACGAGAACACCGGCAGTGTGGCCATCTGGCCGCTGAACATGTTCAGGTTCATGCCCTGCACGATTCCGACGGTGAGCAGCAGCGGGGCGGTCTCGCCGATCACTCGGGAGATGGCCAGCATGATGCTCGTCAGGATTCCGGCGATCGCGGTGGGCAGCACGACCTTGAGGATGGTGAGCCACTTCGGCACGCCGAGTGCGTAGGCCGCCTCGCGGAGCTCGTTCGGCACGATGCGCAGCAGCTCTTCCGAGCCGCGCACGACGACCGGGATCATCAGCACCGAGAGCGCGAGCGAACCCATGATGCCCATTCGCGTGCCCGGTCCGACGATGATCGAGAAGACCGAGTAGATGAAGAGACCGGCGACGATCGACGGGATGCCGGTCATGACGTCGACGAGGAAGGTGATGCCGCGCGCGAGCTTGCGGCCTTCGCCGTACTCGACGAGGTAGATCGAGGTCATCAGGCCGATCGGCACCGAGATGATCGTCGCGCCGAGGGTGATGAGCAGCGTGCCCCAGATGGCGTGCACCGCGCCGCCGCCCTCGCCGACGATATTGCGCATCGAGAAGCTGAAGAACTCTCCGTCGAACCGCATGAGGCCGTTGACGACCACGGTGTAGAGCAGCGAGATCAGGGGCAGGAGCGCGACCACGAAGGCGCCGGAGACCAGCGCCGTCATGAGACGGTCGATCGCGTGGCGACGGCTCTCGACCACGGTGGAGATCACCATGATGAGCACCATGTAGAACAGCAGGCCGACGACGAGCGTCAGCGCGATGTTGAAGTCGGCGGGGTCGTTGCCCACGTTCATGAAGGCGAAGATCGTCGCCGACACGACGAATGCGACCAGCAGCAGTGCCCAGGGGGCCCACTTGGGCAGGTGGCCGGCCGAGGTGATGTGCGTCGGGGCGACGACGGACGCGGGCGACGGCGAGGGCGTGAGAGTGGCGGTCATGTCAGTTGGCTCCCGAGAACTCGGCGCGGCGCGAGACGATCCAGCGGGCCACGAAGTTGACCGCGAAGGTGACGATGAAGAGGATCAGACCCGCGGCGATCAGCGTGTTGACGCCTTCGTCGTGGGCCTCGGGGAACCGCAGCGCGATGATCGCAGGGATCGTCGTGGGGTTCTCCGGGTTGATCAGGTTGAAGGTGACGATGCCGAGCGGCGAGAGCACGAGGGTCACTGCCATCGTCTCGCCGAGTGCGCGACCGAGACCGAGCATCGCGCCCGACACCATTCCGCTGCGTGCGAAGGGGAGCACGGCCATCCGGACCATCTCCCAGCGCGTGGCTCCCAGCGCGAGGGCCGCCTCTTCGTGAAGCTTCGGCGTCTGCAGGAAGACCTCGCGGCAGATCGCGGTCATGATCGGCAGGATCATCACCGCGAGCACCAGGGAGGCGGTGAGGATCGTCTTGCCGGTTCCGGAGGGCGTTCCGCTGAAGAGCGGGATGAAGCCGAGGTTCGTGTTCAGCCACTTGTAGAAGGGCACGAGCATCGGCGCGAAGGTGAGCGCTCCCCAGAGGCCGAAGACGACCGAGGGCACGGCGGCCAGCAGGTCGATGATGTAGCCGAGGACGCCGGCGAGGCGGCGAGGGGCGTAGTGCGAGATGAAGAGCGCGATGCCGATGGCGATCGGGGCGGCGATGACGAGGGCGATGAAGCTCGACCACAGCGTTCCGAAGACGAACGGCCACACCCACGACAGGAACGACTGCCCTTCGAGGATGTGGTTGTTGGAGGTGTCGGACGACAGTGCGGGGATCGCCTGCACGATGAGGAAGACGGCCACCGCGGCGAGGGTGACGAGGATGATGATTCCCGCCGCCAGCGCGGTGCCCGAGAAGACGAGGTCGCCGCGGCGGCGGGGAGCGGTGCGCGTCCCGGTGGAACGGGTGGTATCGGGACCCGTTGAGGTTGTGGTCATCGGAGCGACTCCAGGCTCTGAGGGACGTTCGGGGTTTTCATGCGGGTGCCCCCGCGGTGTCGGTCGAGTCCTACGACCGACACCACGGGGGCGTCGGGACCGGGGCTCAGCGGTGTGCTGAGCCGTCGATCACTCCGTGACGATCGCGTCGATCGCCGTGTTGATCTGCTCGCGCAGGCTGTCCGAGATCGGGGCGCTGCCCGCGGCCTCTGCTGCAGCGTCCTGGCCCTCGGCCGATGCGACGTACTGGAAGTACGCCTTCACGAGACCGGCGGTCTCGGCGTCGTCGTACTCGACGCAGCCGATGAGGTACGAGACGAGTGCGATCGGGTACGAGCCGGCGGGCGCTGCGGCCGGGTCGACGGCGTACGCGAGGTCGTGGTCGGAGCGCCCCTCCTCGAGCGGGGATGCCTCGACGAGCGCTGCGGCTGCCTCGGCGGAGTACGCGACGTACTCGCCCTCGACCTCGACGGCGACCTGGCCCAGGTCAGCGGTGCGTGATGCGTCGGCGAAGCCGATGTAGCCGACACCGTTGGTGATCGCGTCGACGACGCCCGAGGTGCCGTCGCCGGCCTCACCGGTCGACAGCGGCCACTCGTCGCTGGCCTCGAAGGTCCACACGTCGGGGGCGACGGCGCTGAGGTACTTGGTGAAGGTCTCCTGCGTGCCCGACGCGTCTGCGCGGTGCACGGGGACGATCGCCTGGTCGGGAAGCTCCACGCCCTCGTTCTGCGAGGCGATGGCGGCGTCGTTCCAGTTGGTGATGGCGCCGGAGAAGATCTTCGCGATGGTCTGGCCGTCGAGGTTCAGCTCGTCGATGCCCTCGAGGTTGAACGCGACGGCGACGGGCGAGATGTAGACGGGGATCTCGACGATGTCGTCGGAGGTGCAGGAGCCGAAGCCGCCTGCGGCGAGCTCGTCGGCGTCGAACGCGCGGTCGGAGCCGATGAAGTTCGAGGAGCCGGCGATGAAGTTCTCGCGGCCGGTGCCCGAACCGGTGGCGGTGTAGTTCACCGTCGTGTCGGGGTTGGCGGTCTGGAATGCGGCGACCCAGGACTGCTGCGCGGCCTCCTGCGAGGAGGCGCCGGTGGCCTCGATCGTGCCGGAGAGCGTGGACTCGCTCGGGGCGTCGGTGGAGCCGCCGGTTCCGCCTTCGTTCGCGGCACAGCCGGCGAGTGCGAGAGCGGCAACGGCGCCGACGGCGCCGATACGTGCGATTCGGGAGATCTTCACTGTGGATCCTTCGATCTTTGATGGGTGGGGCCCGGTGCAGGGCACACAGTGACGCTATGTGCGGCGGTTAACGAGACTCTCCCGCGCAGGTGAACGGGAGGTGAACGGCACGCGTCTCTCTGGGGCATGCGAAAGGCCGCACCCGGAACCGGGTGCGGCCTTCCCACGGCTCGCGGCGCGAGACGGACGGTGTCACGCCTTGGGGATGTGCGTCTCGATCGCGATGATCCCCGACCCCGGATTCGACGCCGAGAGGTGGACGACCGAGAAGGCGGCCGGTTCGAGATCGGCTGCGCTGCTCACGTACGAGCCGCGGACGGTGCCGGTCGCCAGCGCGATCTCCGTCAGGATTCCAGGGAGGACCGGGCCATGGCTGCACAGCACGGCGGGCTTGCCGGAGCGCACGCGCCGGCCGACCACGGAACGCAGATCGTCGTCGCCGTCCTCCCACGCATCCTGACTGATCTTCGGGGTGGTGACGGTCTTGCGGTCGAGGGCTTTCGCGAGGGGCGCCACGGTCTGCATGCAGCGCACGGCATCGCTCGTGATGATCTTGCGCACACCGAAGGCCCGCAGCGGACCGACGATCGACTTCGCCTGCTGCTCGCCGCGGTCTGTCAGAGGCCGTGCGGCATCCGCCCCGTCCCAGTCCGAGCGCGAAAGCGCCTTCGCATGACGCAGAGCGATGATCGGGAAGGTGCGCAGCACGCCGTCGTCGACGAGCTGCGTGAAGAAGTCGAGGATCTCGATGTCGACGGGGTAGCTCAGCCGGGCGCGGGCCTTCTTGACGCTCACCCATTCGAGCGCGGCGATCTCGCGGTTCGGCACGAAGGTCGAGGCGCGGATCGCGTCGGCCGTCGCCTCGGCCGCCCAGTAGTGCACGACCTTCTGCTTGCTCGACGGCAGGTGGTACCGACTGACGCCGACGGGCACGCCGAGGGAGACGCGGATGCCGGTCTCCTCATGCACCTCGCGCACCGCGGTCTCGGCGAGCATCTCGCCGGGATCCACCTTGCCCTTGGGGAGCGTGACGTCGCGGTACTTCGTGCGATGGATCAGGAGGATGCGCAGCTTGCCGTCGATGAGCCTCCACACGACCGCGCCGGCCGCATACACGGCCTTGTCCGTCCATTTCGACCGTGCGGTCTGGGTGCTCGTGTGCGCGCTCATCGAACCGCCCGTGCTCGACGACGCCGCTGGATCAACCCCATGGTCTTGTCCTGCAGGTCGACGAGGGGCTTGCCTGCGGCATCCTCGGCGTGGCGGGTCCAGACGCCGTCGGCTCCGAGGTGCCACGACGTGGTTCCCGGGTCCATGGCGAGATCGAAGAAATCGAGCAGATCCTTCATGTGGACCGGGTCGGTGACGCGCACCAGCGCCTCGACGCGGCGGTCGAGGTTGCGATGCATCATGTCGGCGCTGCCGATGTAGACCTGGGCGTCGCCGTCGTTGTGGAATGCGAAGATGCGCGAGTGCTCGAGGTACCGGCCGAGGATGCTGCGGACGGTGATGTTGTCGCTGATGCCCTCGAGGTCGGTGCGCAGGCTGCAGATCCCACGGACCCACACGTCGACCTTCACGCCGGCGGCGCTGGCGCGGTACAGAGCGTCGATGACCTCTTCGTCGACCATCGAGTTCACCTTGATGCGGATGCCGGCGGGCTTGCCGTCCTCGGCATTGCGGCGCTCGTGGTCGATCTGGCGCACCAGTCCCTTGCGCAGGTGAAGCGGCGCCACGAGCAGACGCTTGAACTTCTTCTCGATCGCGTAGCCGCTGAGCTCGTTGAACAGACGCGTGAGGTCCTTGCCCACCTGGGCGTCGGTGGTGAACAGCCCGAAGTCCTCGTAGATGCGGCTGGTCTTCGGGTTGTAGTTGCCCGTGCCGATGTGCGAGTAGTGGCGCAGCACGCCGTCCTCCTCGCGGATGACGAGGGCGAGCTTGCAGTGGGTCTTGAGTCCGACGAGGCCGTAGACGACGTGGACTCCCGCCTTCTCGAGCTTGCGCGCCCAGACGATGTTGTTGGCCTCGTCGAAGCGGGCCTTGACCTCGACCAGCGCCAGCACCTGCTTGCCGGACTCGGCGGCGTTGATCAGCGCCTCGACGATCGGGCTGTCACCCGAGGTGCGATAGAGCGTCTGCTTGATGGCCAGCACGTGCGGGTCGCGCGCCGCCTGCTCGAGGAACGCCACGACGCTGGTGGTGAACGACTCGTACGGGTGGTGCACGAGCACGTCCGACTTGCGGATCGCCTTGAAGATGTCGGCCCGCGTGTTGCTGCCGGTGGGCTGGAAGGCGACCGCGGTGGTGGGCAGATGCGGCGGGTAGCGGAGATCGGGTCGGTCGATGCGCGACAGGTCGAACAGGCCGCGCAGATCGAGCGGCCCGGGCAGGCGGTAGATCTCCTGGTCGGTGATCTCGAGCTCGCGCACGAGGAGGTCCATCGTGACCTCGTCCATGTCGTCCGTGATCTCGAGGCGGATGGGCGGGCCGAAGCGGCGCCGCAGCAGCTCGGCCTCGAGCGCCTGGATGAGGTTCTCGCTCTCGTCCTCCTCGATCTCCACGTCCTCGTTGCGGGTCAGGCGGAAGGCGTGGTGATCGAGGACCTCCATACCGGGGAAGAGGTCGCCGAGGTGGTTGGCGATCAGTTCCTCGAGCGTCAGGAAGCGCTTGATCTCGCCGGTTCCGGGCACCTCGACGAAGCGGGGAAGCATGGGCGGCACCTTGAGGCGGGCGAACTCCTGGCGGCCGGTGCGGGCGTTGCGGATGCGGATGGCGAGGTTGAGCGACAGTCCCGAGATGTACGGGAAGGGGTGCGCGGGGTCGACCGCGAGCGGCATGAGGACGGGGAAGACCTGCGCGCCGAAGTACTCGGAGAGCTTGGACCGCTCGTCGTCGCTGAGCTCGGACCATTCGGTGATCTCGATGCCGGATTCGGCGAGAGCCGGTCGCACCAGCGACTTCCACGCGTCGGCGTGGCGCAGCTGCAGCGCGTGCGCCTCGCGAGCGATGTCGGCGAGGGCGTCGGCGGGGGAGCGGCCGATGTTGGTGGGCACGGCCAGGCCGGTCACGATGCGACGCTTGAGCCCGGCGACGCGGACCATGAAGAACTCATCGAGGTTGCTCGCGAAGATGGCGAGGAAGTTCGCGCGCTCGAGTTCGGGGAGCGAGGGATCCTCCGCCAGCTCGAGCACGCGCTGGTTGAACGCGAGCCAGCTCAGCTCACGATCGAGGTAGCGGTGGTCGGGGAGGAGCGCGTCCGGGGACTCGATGGCATCGAAGTCGTCATCTTCAGCGTCACCGAGACCTGCGTCGGCGAGTGCGGGATCGATCATGGGGTACATCTAAGCACCGTGAGGTGTCGCGCGCGTGAACTGACCTCTCGTGCGTCAGCGCGCAGCGGCGACCGGCTCCTCGTCGTAGACGTTGAATCGGTAGCCGACGTTGCGCACCGTGCCGATGATCTGCTCCTGGTCGCCCAGCTTCGCCCGCAGTCGGCGGACGTGCACGTCGACCGTTCTGGTGCCGCCGAAGTAGTCGTATCCCCACACCTCGCTGAGCAGCTGCTCGCGGGTGAACACGCGAGAGGGGTGCGTGGCGAGGAAGTGCAGCAGCTGGAACTCCTTGTAGGTGAGGTCCAACGGGCGTCCGCGGAGCTTCGCCGAATAGGACTGCTCGTCGATCGTGACGCCCGACGCCTGTACGCGGGTCGGTTCGGCGACCTCGTCACGGCGTGCGAGTGCGAGCCTGACCCGCGCGTCGGTCTCGGCCGGCCCCGCAGTCGACAGCAGCACGTCGTCGATGCCCCACTCGCCCGAGAGGGCGCTCATGCCGCCCTCGGTGACGACGAGCAGCAGCGGGGCGTCCTGCCCTGTGGCCCGCAGCAGGCGGCAGAGGGACTTCGCCCCGACGAGATCGAGACGACCGTCGACGATCACGATGTCGTACTCGGGGGCGCTCACGAGTTGGGCGGGCTCGGCCGGGATCTGACGCACTCGATGGCTGAGGAGCTCGAGTGCGGGCAGGACCTGCTCCGAGACCGGAGCATTGGTCAACACCAGGACCTGGGCCACACGCACTCCTTCCGGACGGCGGGGTACGCCGTGCCGCAATGATACCGGGCGCCGATGGGTGACAATGGAGTCATGACGGATCCAGCGCTCGCACCGCGTAATGCTTTCGTCGGCGTGCTCATCGTCTGGGCCGTCGCCTTGGTGGCCGCTGTCGGCGTGGGCATCTTCGTCGCCGAGGAGTGGCGGGTGCCGTGGCTGCTCGTCGCGTTCGGCGCGATCGTGCTCCTCTCCTTCGCCGTGCAGCTGCAGTACGGGCGCACACAGGGCTTCATCTTCCGTGTGGGTGCCAGCACGATCGGTGCGCTGCTGCTGATGGGCGTGATCTCCGTCGGCTTCGGCCTGGCCGCACTCCTCACCTGATCCGCAGACGAGACACCGGGTCTACCGCAGGGTAAAGTGGTGGCCATGGACCTCATGGCGCTCGAACTCTTCTTCATCGGCCTCCTGGGCCTGGCGAGCCTCGCGATCGCCTTCGTCTCGGTCGTCGTGCTGAGAAACCTCTTCCGCGGCCAGCGCTGAGCATCGTGCTCGAGCTCCCCACCGATCTCCCCGCCGACCTCGCGCCGCTCTCGTGGCTCATCGGCGTCTGGGAGGGAACCGGCGTCATCGACTATCCGGTCGGCGACGAGCGTCTACAGGGTGAGTTCACGCATCGCGTGAGCTTCAGCCACGACGGCGGCCCGTTCCTCAACTACTCGGCCACTGCGACGTTCACCGGCGACGACCAGGCGGTCTCCCTCCCGCTCGTCGCCGAGACCGGTTTCTGGAGACTCAGCCGTCCGGCCACCGCCGCCGATCCCGGCCCCGGGCTGCTGCCGCCGCTGACCGGGCCGGTCACGCGCGGCGTCGACGACGTCGAGCAACTGCGCGCGGCATCGGGCGGATTCCCGATCGAGGTCTCTCTCGCACACGCCGACGGGACGCTCGAGCTGTACCTCGGCGAGATCAACGGTCCGCGCATCGACATCGCCTCCGACGCGATCGTCCGCGGTGCGGGTGCCAAGGAGTACGGCGCCGCGACGCGCATGTACGGACTCGTCGACAACCACCTGCTCTGGGCCTGGGACATCGCGGCTCTCGGCACTCCTATGCGGGCGCACGCGTCGGCACGATTGGCCAAGGTCTGACATGACCGGTTTCTCCGGCATCCCCGGCGCGGTGACCGGCGACGGCGGGATCGCCCACTTCGGCGACGCGTTCCGTGAGCAGCGTCGCCTCGCCTCAGGCGGGGCGATCGTGCCGCTCGACGACCGGACGGTCATCGAGGTCGCGGGACCGGAACGACTCGGTTGGTTGGATTCCATCACCTCGCAGTCCGTCGGCCGGCTCGCGCCCGGCGAGAGCACCGAGATGCTCGTGCTCGACCCTCAGGGGCGCGTCGAGCACGCCGCCGGCGTCCTCGACGACGGGGCATCGACCTGGCTCATCGCGGATGCCGGCGACGCCGAGGCGTTGGCGACCTGGCTGACGCGGATGAAGTTCCGCACACAGGCCACCGTCGCGGTGCGTCCCGATCTCGCGCTGCTCGGCTTCGTCGACGGAGGCGCGGCGGCTGAGCGTGGGACTGCAGCGGCATCCGCTCCTGCAGGCGCACCGCTGATCTGGACCGATCCGTGGCAGCGCGTGAGCGCGGGCGGTCACCAGTACGCCGAGGTCCTCGATCACCCGGGTGCAGACCTCGCCTGGAAGGTGGCCATCGCGACCGCCGAGGCAGCAGATGCGCTGGCAGCGACGCTCTCACCGGAAGAGGTCGCCGGACTCCTCGCCGCCGAGGCGCTGCGCATCGCCGCCTGGCGACCGCGGTGGTCGGCCGAGGTCGACGAGCGCTCGCTGCCGCACGAGTCCGACTGGATCCGCACCGCCGTGCACCTCAACAAGGGCTGCTACCGCGGACAGGAGACCGTCGCGAAGGTCCACAACCTGGGTCACCCGCCGCGCAGGCTCGCGGCACTGCACCTCGACGGCAGCGAGGCCGTGCTGCCCGCGGTCGGCGATGCGGTGCTCGCGGGCGACGACGAGGTCGGTCACATCACGTCGGTCGCCCGGCACCATGAGGACGGACCCATCGCCCTCGCGATCCTGTCGCGTCGCACGCCGGTCGGCGATCTCGTCGTCCGCGCCGAGGGGGTCGACATCGCCGCGACGCAGCAGGTGATCGTGCCGGCGGATGCCGGTGCCACGGCCGACATCCCTCGTATCACCCGACTGTCCCGACGCCCGAGCGCACCGGATCCGCGCCAGGCGGGCTGACTCGCGGGGCGAGAAGCTCCCTTCAGGGGAGCGGTGCGACCGCACTCCACGGGAGCGTGAGCTCACCGAGTCGCCACCGGCTCTTGACGCCGAGCACGGGCCAGCCCTGATCGCGCAGAGCGGCGACCGCGCCCAGGAATCTCTGCGTCGCTCCGAAGGCCGACAACGGCGCCGCACGGCTCCACTCGCGATCGAGGTCGACGAGCAGGGCGTGCACGCGCTCGCCGGGCACGTTGCGGTGGATCAGCGCTTTCGGCAGCCGCTCCGCGACGATGCTCGGATGCTCGAGATCCGCGAGACGCAGCGAGATCGTGAACCGGAGCGGCGATCCGGTCGGGTCGACGTCGACCCAGCTCGACACCCGACCGATCTCGTCGCAGGTGCCCTCGACGAGCAGGCCCTCGGGAGCGAGGCGCCCGGCCATCGTGCTCCAGGCCGCGGCGACATCGGACTCGTCGTACTGGCGGAGCACGTTCATCGCGCGGATCACCGCGGGGCGCCGCCCGGCAGGCAGAGGCACCTCGAATCCACCGCGGGCGAAGGAGACGCGCAGATCGGGCGAGAAGGCGGTGTTCCCTGCCTGCACCTCGACCAGCTGCAGAGTCGCGGTCGCGACTCTGACCGGATCGATCTCGAGGCCGCGCACCTCGGCATCCGCTCGCACGCGCTGCAGTCGGGTGGCGAGCTCGAAGGCGGTCACCCCGCTGGCGCCGTAGCCGAGGTCGATGACGAGCGGATCCGTGGCGCGGCGGAACGCGGGGCTCACCGCGATCCAGCGGTCGTTGCGGCGCAGCCTGTTCGTCCCGGTGGTGCCGCGGGTCGGCCGACCGAGGGGAGATGACGCCATGCGTCAATCCTCGCAGGGCATGGGCGTGGACGCGTCCGGCTGCGCCGATAAACTGGGGCCATGACTTCGAAGCGCACCCTGATCCTGCTCCGTCACGGCCGGAGCGAGTGGAACGAACTGAACCTCTTCACCGGATGGGTGGACGTCCGCCTGAACGAGCAGGGCCGGAACGAGGCCCGCCGCGGCGGCGAGCTCCTGGCCGAGGCGGGCATCCTGCCCGACGTGCTGCACACCTCGCTGCTCAGCCGTGCGATCCAGACCGCGAACATCGCGCTCGACGCGGCCGACCGTCTGTGGATCCCGGTCACGCGCTCGTGGCGCCTCAACGAGCGTCACTACGGCGCTCTGCAGGGCAAGGACAAGGCGCAGACGCTCGAGGAGTTCGGTCCGGAGCAGTTCCAGCTGTGGCGCCGTTCGTTCGACGTGCCGCCGCCCGTGCTCGACGACGACAGCGAGTTCAGCCAGGTGAATGACGTGCGCTACGCCGGCATCGACGGCGAGGTGCCGCGGACGGAGTCGCTGAAGCTCGTCATCGATCGCCTGCTGCCGTACTGGGACGACGCGATCGTCCCCGACCTCGAAGCAGGCAAGACGGTCCTCGTCACCGCGCACGGCAACTCGCTGCGCGGCCTCGTGAAGCACCTCGAGGGCATCAGCGACGATGACATCGCCGAGCTGAACATCCCCACCGGCATCCCGCTCGTGTACGAGCTCGACGAGAACAACGTCCCCACCGGTCCCGGCCGCTACCTCGACCCCGAGGCCGCCGCCGCCGGTGCTGCCGCCGTGGCAGCGCAGGGCAAGAAGTAACACCGCAGACGAAGGGGGCGGATGCTGACAGCATCCGCCCCCTTCGTCGTGTCATCGGCGCTCAGGCGTGGCCGAGCTCCTGCTGCTGCTCGACCGCGAGGGCGATGTCCTCCTCCTCGATGCGCCAGTCGCCGGTCGCCAGGTAGATGACCTTCTTGGCGACCGCGACCGCGTGGTCTGCGAAGCGCTCGTGGTAGCGGCTGGCGAGCGTCGCGTCGACCGTCGCAGTGGCCTCGCCCTTCCAGTTGTCGCTGAGCACCTTCTCGAAGACGCTGGCGTGCAGCTCGTCGATGTCGTCGTCGGTGTTGCGGATGGTGTCGGCCAGCTTCAGGTCCTGGGTTCGCAGCAGCTCGGAGAGCGTGCGCGAGATCTCGACGTCCAGCTCGCCCATCTTCGTGAAGGTGCCCTTGAGGCCCTTCGGGATCGCGCGCTCGGGGAAGCGCAGGCGCGCGAGCTGGGCGATGTGCTCGGACATGTCGCCCATGCGCTCGAGCGAGGCGCTCACGCGCAGCGCGGTGACGACGACGCGCAGGTCTCGCGCGACCGGCTGCTGGCGGGCGAGGATCTCGATGGCCTGCTCGTCGAGCGCCACGGCCAGCGCATCGATCTTGGCGTCATCGGCGATGACCTCTTCGGCCAGCTCGACATCGCTCGTGGCGAAGGAGCGGGTGGCCTTGTCGATGGAGACCGTGACGAGGTCGGCGATCTCCACGAGCTGGGACTGCAGGTCCTCGAGGGACTGATGGAAGACTTCGCGCATGTCGGCGCAACCTTTCGTTCGGGTCTCGGCTGTGGTGTCAACGCGAGACGGCCGGGCCGCTCGCACGAGAGGAGAGCACAGCGCTCCCGCACAGGCCCGAAAGCGATTGTCTGCTCCGAAGGTTAACGAACGGTGCCCAGCACGTGAATAGTACTTCTCGCCGTGGCTCAGGGGCGGGCGAACCCGCCGATCCGCGGGTGAACGCACTCTACGCTGGGGTTATGACCTTGCCGCAGATCGCGCTGCTCGCGTTGGCCGTCGGCCTCGTGATCGGCGTCGGCCTCTCCCTTCTCGTGGCCTGGGCATACCGTGCGCGGGCGCGCGTGGCCGATGAGACCTCGCTCGTGGTCCCGGAGGGTGTGACCGCCGTGCTCGGCAGCATGGACGATGCGGCATGCGTGGTCGACTCGTCCGGACTCGTGCTCGCCGTCTCGAAGGCGGCGACCAGGTTCGGCATCGAGGTGGGCGCACCCCTGGAGAACCCCGAGCTGCGTCAGCTCGTGCGTGGCGGACGCATCGAGGGCAGTTCGGCGACCGAGTCGCTGCGCATCACGCGCGGCGGGCTCAGCCTCGATCCACGGCTCGTGTCGGCTCGGGCGAGCGCCATCAGTCCGCGCATGACGCTGCTGATCATCCGCGACGTCACGGAGCAGGAGCGCCTCGATCAGATGCGCCGAGACTTCGTGGCGAACACCAGTCACGAGCTCAAGACCCCTGTGGGAGCCGTCACTCTGCTTGCCGAGGCCATCGAATCGGCGGCCGACGACCCTGCTCAGGTGCGCCACTTCGCGACCCGGATCTCGGCCGAAGCCGCACGTCTCGGTCAGCTGACCGGTCGGATCATGAGTCTCTCGAGACTGCAGACCGACGATGCGCTGTCCGATGTGCGGCCCGTCTCGATCGACGAGGTTCTCGCCACCGCGCTCGAGGCGCATGTCGTGCAGGCCGACTCCGCCGGGGTCGAACTCGCCCGCGGCGGCGATCGCGGAGTCTGGGTGCGCGGCGACTCGCAGATCCTCATCGAGGCCTTCGGCAACCTCATCGCGAACGCGATCGTCTACTCCCCGAAGGGGTCGCGCGTCGGCATCGGTGTGAAGGCCGATGAAGGGGTGGTCGAAGTGGCGGTCTCGGACCAGGGCATCGGGATCGCGGAGGCGGATCGGGAGCGGATCTTCGAGCGCTTCTACCGGGCGGACGAGGCGCGGTCCCGCCGCACCGGCGGAACGGGGCTCGGACTCTCGATCGTCAAGCATGCGACACAGCGCCACGGCGGCGAAGTACGCCTCTGGTCGCGCCCCGGAAGAGGCTCGACCTTCACCATCAGGCTTCCGAGGATCGACGCTCCCCCGAGCATCGACAAGGACCAGAAGAACAAGAAGAAGCGCGAGCGCAAAGCGGCCAAGGCCGCTGCTCGCGTCCGAAACGGAGAGAACGCATGACCCGCATCCTTCTCGTCGAAGACGAGCCCGACCTCGCCGACCCGCTCGCCTACCTCCTGCGCCGAGAGGGGTACGAGGTCGAGATCGCCGAGGACGGTCCAGGGGCGCTGGCCGCCTTCCGCGAGCGCGGCGCCGACGTCGTGCTCCTCGACCTGATGCTGCCTGGCATGCCGGGCACCGAGGTGTGCCGGCAGATCCGCTCGACCTCGGCGGTGCCGATCATCATGGTCACGGCCAAGGACTCGGAGGTGGACATCGTCGTCGGACTCGAGCTCGGCGCCGACGACTACGTCACAAAGCCGTACTCGTCCCGCGAGCTGCTCGCCCGGATGCGCGCGGTCCTTCGTCGCGTGGTGCAGGCCGACAGCGAGCTCGACGAGCGCGTGCTCGACGGGGGACGCGTCTCGCTCGACATCGATCGCCACACCGTCTCGGTCGCCGGACAGCAGATCAACATGCCTCTGAAGGAATTCGAGCTCCTCGAGGTGCTGATGCGCAATTCGGGTCGAGTGCTCACGCGCGGTCAGCTGATCGACCGCGTGTGGGGGAGCGACTACTTCGGAGACACGAAGACGCTCGACGTGCACATCAAGCGGATCCGCTCCCGCATCGAGGAGAACCCGGGGGAGCCCGTCATGCTCGTCACGGTTCGCGGTCTCGGGTACCGCTTCGAGGGCTGACGCAGTCGTCGGACGGCACGCCCGTCCCCATGACGGAGAAGAGGCCGGCACCCCGCAGGGTGTCGGCCTCTTCGTCAGCGTATGCGCCGGCTCACTCCGCCGGAGCGGGGGCAGCCGTGTCCGTGGGGGCCGGCTCGGGCGTCGGTGTCGACTCCTGCTCCGTGGGCACGAGGTCGGCGTAGTACGGCAGAGTGCCGTCGAGAACGGGAACCTGAGTCTTCGTGCCGGCACCGTCGCCCGACTGGAAGTGGATCTCGATGGTCGCGCCGGGCATGGTGTCGAGTCCGTCGATGCGCAGCGGTTCCTCGTCGGCACCGAAGCTGACGGTCTTGCCCGCGGGCACGGAGACGGTGAACGGCTCATCGGAGCCCGACACGGTCATGGTGAGCGTCGCCTTGTCGGCGGTCGGGTTGACCACGGCGCCGATGAAGTTGCCGACCGATCCGTCTTCATTCGCGACGATGAAGGCATTGCGCACGTCGATGGGACCGTCGGAGTCCGAGACGTTGACGCCGTCGGAGGCGGAGTATTCGATCGTCGTCGCCTGCGGCGAGATGAACGTGCAGCCCGTCGCGCCCAGAAGAACGAGGGCGCTGATGGCGGCAGACGCAACAAGGCGCGATTTCACGGGTCCTCCTGAGGTACGACGGGATATCCGCGTCCCATTCTATGCGCATGCGGGGCACCGCCCGAGGACGCGGCGGCGCGAACCTTAGCGCATGTCCCCTGTGGTATCCTTGAGGTTGCCGAAAGGACAAGTTTTTATGCTTTTTGAGGTTGGCGAAACTGTCGTCTATCCGCACCATGGCGCTGCGACCATCATCGAGGTCAAGGAGCGCATCATCAAGGGTGAGGCGAAGAAATACCTGAAGCTCAACGTGACCCAGGGGGACCTCATCATCGAGGTGCCTGCGGAGAACGTCGATCTGGTCGGGGTCCGCGATGTCATCGGCCGGGAGGGGCTCGACAACGTGTTCGAGGTGCTCCGCGCTCCGTTCACCGAAGAGCCCACGAACTGGTCTCGTCGTTACAAGGCGAACCTCGAGAAGCTCGCCTCCGGCGACGTGATCAAGGTGAGCGAGGTCGTCCGCGACCTGTGGCGTCGGGATCAGGACCGCGGTCTGTCGGCCGGTGAGAAGCGGATGCTGGCGAAGGCTCGTCAGATCCTCATCTCGGAGCTGGCTCTGGCGGAGAAGACCGACGAGGACAAGGCGAGCGCGCTGCTCGACGAGGTCCTCGCTTCCTGAGCGGATCGAGACAAGGCGGGTGCTTCGGCATCCGCCTTTTTTCGTGCGCGCCGGTAACGTGAACCTGGTGAGCATGCTTCCCGTCCCTGACACCGCGATCATCGTCGTCGCCGCCGGCTCCGGCACGCGACTGGATGCCGGAGCGCCCAAGGCGTTCGTCGGCATCGACAGCCATTCGATCCTCCGCCACGCGCTCGACGGCGTCTTCGCGGCGGGGCCCGCCCAGGTCATCGTGGTCGCCCCCGCAGGGTTCGAGGGCGACGCGGAGACCGAGGTGCGTGCTGCGGCCGGCGATCGCGTCGACCTCGGCAGGGTCGTGACGGGCGGAGAGACCAGGCAGCAGTCGGTCGCCGCCGGTCTGAAGGCCCTGTGGGGAGACGTCACGCGAGTTCTCGTGCATGACGCGGCGCGCGCGCTGACCCCGCCGGAGGTGATCGACGCCGTGGCCCGGGCGATCGACGGCGAGGCAGGGGTCATCCCGACGCTCCCCGTCGTCGACACGCTCAAGCGGGTCGACGGAGACGCGGTCATCGCGCCGGTGGACCGCTCCGAGCTCGCGGCAGCGCAGACGCCGCAGGGGTTTCCGCGAGCCTTGCTCGAGGCCGCCTACGATGCTGCGAGCGGCTCGGACGTCGAGTACACCGATGATGCGGCGCTGTTCGCCGCCGCCGGACACCTCGTGCGTCAGATCCCGGGTTCACCCAGCGGATTCAAGATCACCACGCCCGCCGACCTCGAGCGCGCCCGCCAGCTGCTGGCGGCTGTCGCCATTCCGGCACCCGATCTCGCCCCGACGTGGACGGGACCCCGGGTCGGCCTCGGCACCGACGTGCATGCATTCGGTGGAGACGGGAACCTGTGGCTCGCCGGCCTGCAGTGGCCGGGGGAGCCGGCGCTCTCCGGGCACTCCGACGGCGATGCCGTCGCTCACGCGATCGTGGACGCGCTGCTCGGCGCTGCAGGGCTCGGAGACATCGGCGAGCACTTCGGCACCGCACACCCCGAGTACGCCGGCGCACACGCGGACGTCTTCCTCGCCCGCACCCGGGAGATCCTCACCGAGGCGGGTTTCGCGATCGGCAACGTCTCGGCGCAGTTCCAGGGCAATCGACCGCGCTTCAGCACGCGACGCGCGGAGGCGGAGCAGGTCCTGTCCACCGCGCTCGGTGGCGCGCCGGTCTCCGTCACGGCGACCACGACCGACGGACTCGGGTTTCCCGGGCGAGGCGAGGGGATCGCGGTGACGGCAGTCGCGATGGTGCATGCGGTCTGACAGGCGTCGCGGATTGCGCGGGAATGTCTCAGCATCCGCGCTCGTTGTCGGAGAACGTCGTGCGATCGTCGCACGATCCGGAGGAGGCAGCATGAGGATCCTGGTCATCGGAGCCAGTGGACAGGTCGGCCGCACGGCCGTCGACGCGTTGGCCGGACACGAGGTCATCTCGGCGTCGCGCAGCAGCGAGCCGTCCGTCGATGTCACCGACTCGGCGTCGGTGGAGCACCTCTTCGCCTCGGTCGGACAGATCGACGCCGTGATCGTCGCCGTGGGAGAGGTGCCCTTCCGCTCGCTCGACGAGCTGAGCCGGAGCGACTACGAAGCGGCTTTCCGCGGCAAGGTGCTGTCGCAGCTCGACGTCGTGCGCATCGGCACGTCGTATGTGCGCGACGGCGGCTCGATCACGCTGACCTCCGGCATCCTCTCGCGCGAGCCGATCGCCACCGGCGCCGCGGCGTCGCTCGCGAACGGAGCCATCGAGTCCTTCGTCGTCGCCGCGGCGACCGAGCTGCCCCGCGGCATCCGCATCAACGCCGTGAGCCCGTCGGTGCTCGCGGATGCGCCGTCGTATCACTCGTCGTTCCCCGGCTTCGTGCCCGTGTCGTCGCACCGCGTGGGGCAGGCCTTCGCGAAGAGCGTGCTCGGCGTGCAGACCGGGCAGGTCTACCCGGTCGACTGAGCGGCGGCAGGGCCGGGGTCACACCCAGTCTTCGGATTGCGCCGCCCGGTAAGCTTGTGCGGTGACTCTCCGCCTCTACGACACCCGCGCACAGCAGCTGCGCGACTTCGTGCCTCTCGATCCCGAGAACATCACGATGTACGTCTGTGGAGCCACCGTGCAGTCCGGCCCTCACATCGGTCACGTCCGAGCGGCGCTGAGCTTCGACCTCCTGCGGCGCTGGCTGACTCACCGCTACGGCCGCGTCACGTTCGTGCGCAACGTCACCGACATCGACGACAAGGTGCTCGTCAACGCGACAGACGTCGAGCCGTGGTGGGCGCTCGCATACCGCATGGAGCAGGAGTTCACCGCAGCGTATGCCGGCATCGGCATCCTGTCCCCGACTTATGAGCCGCGCGCGACGGCGTCCGTCCCGCAGATGCAGGAGCTGATCGCGATCCTCATCGAGCGCGGCCACGCCTACCCTGCACCGGACGGTTCCGGAGACGTCTACTTCGACGTCCGCTCGTGGACGGAGTACGGGTCGCTGACGAACCAGTCCGTCGACGCGATGGAGGCGGCGGAGGATGCCGACCCTCGCGGCAAGCGCAACCCGCAGGACTTCGCGCTGTGGAAGGGTGCCAAGCCCGACGAGCAGGCGGATGCCGTGTGGCAGTCGCCCTGGGGCGCAGGTCGCCCCGGCTGGCACATCGAATGCTCCGCCATGGCGAAACGCTACCTCGGCGCAGAGTTCGACATCCACGGCGGCGGACTCGACCTGCGCTTCCCGCATCATGAGAACGAGCTCGCCCAGTCGACCGCGGCCGGAGACGGCTTCGCACGCTACTGGGTGCACAACGGCCTCGTGACGGTCGGCGGACAGAAGATGTCGAAGTCTCTGGGCAACTTCACCCTGGCGAGTGACGTGCTCTCGGAGCGGGATCCGCAGGTGGTGCGCTACGCACTCGCCGCCGCGCACTATCGCTCGAGCCTCGACCTCTCGGAGTCGTCCTGGACCGAGGCAGAGGCGGCACTCGGCCGCGTCCGCACGTTCGTCGAGCGCGCTGAACGCATGCTGCCGAAGACCTTCGGCTGGGGGGAGCGCACGCCGCTGCCCGGGGCGTTCGCCACCGCGATGGATGACGACCTCGGCATCCCGCAGGCGCTCGGAGTCCTGCACGACACCGTGCGCGCGGGCAATGCGGCGCTCGACGCCGGTGATGCCGACGGCGCCGGGACGGCGAGGAGCGAGGTGCTCGCGATGCTCGACGTCCTCGGATTCGAGCGCATGGGTGTCGCGTCGACGGGCGATGCGCAGGCCTCTGCTCTCGACGCGCTCGTGCAGACGATGATCACCCAGCGCGCGCAGGCGCGCGCTGACAAGGACTGGGCGGCGGCCGATCGCATCCGTGATGCGATCGCCGCGGCAGGAATCACGCTGGAGGACTCTCCGGCCGGAACTCATTGGAGTATCGATGGCTAAGCCACAGCGCCCCGGCGCAAGCAACGGCAAGAAGAAGGGCCCCACCAAGGGCACCGGCGGACTCGGACGCAAGTCCCTCGAGGGCCGCGGACCGACCCCGAAGGCGGAGGACCGCGCCTGGCACCCGGCCGGCAAGCGCAAGGCCGCGGCCGAGCGCTATGCGGCATCGGGCGGAAAGGGCAAGCCGGGGCAGCGTCAGACGTCCGGCGGAAACCCGAACCGCTCGGCCCGCGCGAAGGACAACACCACTGAGGTCGAGGTCGTCACCGGCCGCAACTCGGTGCTCGAGGCTCTCCGGGCGAAGATCCCCGCGTCGGCGTTCTACATCGCGCAGCGCGTCGAGATGGACGACCGCGTCAAGGAGATGCTGTCGATCGCCACCCACCGCGGAATCCCGGTGCTCGAGGTCACGCGTCAGGAGCTCGACCGCATGGCCGGCTTCGACGGAGTCCACCAGGGCGTCGCCGTCAAGGTGCCGCCATACGAGTACGCGCACCCGCAGGACCTCCTCGAGGCCGTCATCGACAAGGGCGAGGTCCCGCTGTTCGTCGCCCTCGACGGCATCACCGACCCCCGCAACCTCGGCGCGATCATCCGCTCGACCGGTGCGTTCGGCGGACACGGCATCATCCTGCCGCAGCGCCGTTCGGCCGGTGTGAACTCGGCAGCCTGGAAGACGAGTGCCGGTGCTGCGGCACGCGTGCCGGTCGCGCTGGCGACCAACCTCACCACGCAGCTCAAGGAGTTCAAGAAGCAGGGCGTCTTCGTGCTCGGCCTCGACGGCGACGGCGACGTCCTGCTGCCCGAGCTGCAGCTGGCCGACCGCCCCGTCGTGATCGTGACCGGTTCAGAGGGCAAGGGCCTCTCGCGTCTGGTCGCCGAGACCTGCGATCAGATCGTGTCGATCCCGATCTCGGCCGTGACCGAATCGCTCAACGCCGGCATCGCGACCTCGGTCGCGCTCTACCAGGTGTCGTCCATCCGCAACGCGAAGAAGTAGGGGAGAAGTCATGGCTCGGATCGTCGTGCTCGGAGGAACCGGCTACGCCGGACGCCACATCGTGTCCGAGGCGGTGAGCCGCGGCCATGACGTGATAGCGATCTCACGCAGCACGCCGACCGATGCTGTCGACGGCGCGTCGTACGTGCAGGGCTCGGCGCTGGACGCCTCGTCGCTCGCGAACGCCTTCGACGGAGCGGATGCCGTCGTCTCGGCCCTCTCGCCGCGTGGCGACATGGCGGACCGCGTGCTCGAGGCGCTGACGAACGTCATCGCGGAGCTCGCCGATACGAGCACCCGTCTCGGCGTGGTCGGCGGCGCCGGTGGAAGCCTGGTCGCCCCGGAGGGCCCGCGCCTCTTCGACCTCGACTTCCCTGAGGAGTACAAGCACGAGGCACAGGTCGGCATCGACTCGCTCGCACTGCTCCAGAGCACGGACCGGTCGCTGGACTGGTTCTTCATCCACCCGGCCGAGGTCTTCGGACCCTGGGCCGAGGGTGAGCGCACCGGTCACTATCGCGATGGTGGAGATGTGCTCGTGCGTGACGCCGAGGGCAAGTCCTTCATCTCGGGGGCGGACTTCGCGGTCGCGGTGGTCGACGAGATCGAGCGCCCGGTGCACCGTCGCGGACGCTTCACGGTCGGGTACTGACCTCAGACGAGGTCGCGCCAGTCGACCTCGTCGTCGTCATCGGCGACGGAGTGCGTGCCTGTGATGACGGGCAGGCTCATCGTCTCGGTGGGCGGGCCCATGATGGTCGCCTCGTCGCGGCGGTGGCGCAGCACCTCGTTGATGTAGCTCGTGAGGACCTCGGCGAGCGGGACTGAGCGTCCCTGCGCCTGAGAGAGGTACCACCGGTGCTCGAGCACCTGGTGGAACACCTCTGCGGGTTCGAGCTTGGCGCGCAGCTCCCAGGGGATCGCACGCACCACGGGCTCGAACACGCGGGTCAGCCATTCGTGCGCGTACATCTCCTCGTCGACCCACTGCTTGGTCGAACGGGCACGGAACTCGTCGAGATCGTTGAGCAGGCGGCGGGCCTGGTTCTCCTCGACGTCCAGGCCCGTGAGGCGGATCAGGCGGCGCTGGTGGTGTCCGGCATCCACCACCTTCGGCTGGATCTCGACGACCGTGCCGTCGGAGGTCGTCGACATCGACATCTCGTCGATGTCGAATCCGAGGGCGTTGAGGCGTTCGACGCGCTCCGTGATGCGCCAGGTCTCCGCCGCGGCGAAGGACTCCTGCACCGTCAGCTCCGCCCACAGCGAGTGGTACGACGAGACGATGCCGTCGGCGATCGCGACCGCGTCGACGCCGTGCTCGAGCCGTCCGCCGGCCGCGAGGTCCATGATCTCCCCGGCGATGTTGGTGCGGGCGAGGTCGAGGTCGTAGAGGCGCTGCCCGTCGGTGAGCCCCTCCTCGTGCAGTTCACCGGTCTCGGCGTCGACGAGGTAGGCCGCGAAAGCGCCGGCGTCCCGGCGGAAGAGCGTGTTCGAGAGCGAGACGTCGCCCCAGTAGAAGCCGACGTTGTGCAAGCGCACCAGGAGCACCGCGAGGGCGTCGACCAGGCGATTCGCCGTGTCGGGGCGCAGCACCCGGGTGAAGAGGGCGCGATACGGCATGGAGAAGCGCAGGTGCGAGGTGACGAGCGCGGCGGGGAGCGGCTCGCCGGCGGCATCCGATCGCCCCGCGATCACGGCGACGCGGTCGACGCAGGGCACATCGAGCCTGGCCAGGTTGCCGAGCATCTCGTACTCGCGCCTCGCCATCTCATCGGTCGTCTCTTTGACCGCGACGACCTTGCCCGAGAGGTCGGCGAAGCGCACCAGATGCCGTGACAGCCCCTTGGGAAGCGACACGATCTGCTCGGACGGCCACTTGCCGAGGGGGGTCGACCAGGGGAGGGCGAGCAGGGCCGGGTCGATCGAGCTCGCCGTGATCCGCAGCGCATCCTGCATGTCTCTCCAGTGGGTCGGGGCGGAAAAGAAAGAAGCGGCGCGGGCGACCGAAGTCAGCCCGCGCCGCGTCAGTGGGTCCGATCAGGCGGAGACGATCGGCTTGTCGTTCAGACGAACGCCCGACTCGATGTCGAACGCGTGCACGTGGCCCGCGTTCGCCGCGAGGGTGACGGTCTCACCGGCGTTGGGGTGGCTGCGACCGTCGACACGTGCGACCAGGTCGGCGCGCTTGCCGTTGATCTCGGTGTGACCGTAGAGGTAGCCGTCAGCGCCGAGCTCCTCGACGAGGTCGACGACGACCGAGAGGCCCTTGCCGTCGGCGGGGCCGACGGTGATGTCCTCCGGGCGGACGCCGACGGTGACCTGCGAGCCGTTGGCGCGGCCCACGGTGTCGCGGTCGAGCGGGACGACCTCGGTGCCGAAGCGCACGCCGCCGTCTGCCAGGTCTGCGCTGAACAGGTTCATCGCGGGCGAGCCGATGAAGCCGGCGACGAAGACGTTCTCGGGCTTCTCGTACAGGTCACGTGGCGAACCGACCTGCTGGAGGAGTCCGTCCTTCAGCACGGCGATGCGGTCGCCCATGGTCAGAGCCTCGGTCTGGTCGTGCGTGACGTAGACCGTGGTGACGCCGAGGCGGCGCTGCAGCGACGCGATCTGCGTGCGCGTCTGGACGCGGAGCTTGGCGTCGAGGTTCGACAGCGGCTCGTCCATGAGGAAGACCTGGGGCTGACGGACGATCGCGCGACCCATCGCGACACGCTGACGCTGACCACCCGAGAGGGCCTTCGGCTTGCGGGTCAGGTACTCCTCGAGGTCGAGCAGCTTCGCGGCCTCGAGCACGCGGCTGGCGCGCTCTTCCTTGCCGACGCCGGCGATCTTGAGCGCGAAGCCCATGTTCTCGGCGACCGTCATGTGCGGGTACAGCGCGTAGTTCTGGAACACCATCGCGATGTCGCGGTCCTTCGGCGGCACGTCGGTGACGTCGCGGTCACCGATGAGGATGCGGCCGGCGTTGACCTCTTCGAGGCCGGCGAGCATACGCAGCGAGGTGGACTTTCCGCAGCCGGAGGGGCCGACGAGAACGAGGAACTCGCCGTCAGCGACCTCGAGGTTGAGCTTGTCGACAGCCGGGCGGGTTCCGCCGGGGTAGAGGCGGGTGGCCTCGTCGAAAGTCACAGATGCCATTGTGTTTCTCCTTCACCGGCAGGTACGTGCCGGACGATCCGTAGTGATAGAGCGGCGGAGCGATCCGCCGTGACCCCTCATCGGGTCGGGATCAGTATGGCAGATGCCCGTGCATCTGGGTATTTCTCAGCCTGGCTGGTTAACATCGATCTCGGCCGCTTAACGCGGCGTTCGCCGCCCGAGTGGCGTCCGGGGCCACCCTGCCCCCCTGAGACTGTCTAGAGGAACGATGTCGAGCGACGAGACGCCGAACGTCCCCAGCCCTCGCAATTCGCGTGAGGTCGTGCGGGAGAAGGCACAGAAGGTGCATGCCCAGCAGTCGAGGGCGCGCGTGATGCGACGAATCATCCTCGGGGCGATCGCCGTCGTCGCCGTCGGCGCCATCGGCACTGCGATCACGCTCGCCGTCTCCGCACAGGTCTCGAAGCCGCAGCTCACCCCGGGCGGGATGAACGACGACGGCATCCTCGTCTCCGACATCAGCGCGTCCGCGATGTCCGACGAGACGGTCGCGCCTCCGAGCCCGGAGGAGACCGAGGCGGGTGGCGAGACGACGCCGACCCCGGAGCCCACCACGTCGAGCACGGTCGACATCCACATCTACGTCGACTACCTGTCGCCGGATGCCGGTGAATTCGAGCGCGCCAACGCGCGCCAGCTCGTCAACTGGATCTCGGAGGGTGCGGCGACGGTCACCTACCACCCGGTCGCGCTGCTCACCGCGAGCTCGAACGGCACCAAGTACTCCCTGCGTTCGGCGGCGGCCGCGGCCTGTGTCGCGACGCACTCGCCGGCACAGTTCTACGCGTTCAACCACGACCTGCTCGATGACCAGCCCGAGGTGAACACCGACGGCTTCTCCGATTCTCAGCTGGCCGACATCGCCGGCGCGGTCGGCTCGGACAACGTCAAGAGCGTCCGGTCGTGCATCGAGGATCAGGACTACGTCACCTGGGCGAAGGAAGCCACGTCCCGTGCGCTGGAGGGCCCGCTCGTCGGTTCGGACGACCTCGTGCTCACTGCCGCGCCCATGATCGTCGTGAACGGCGAGGCCTACGTCGGCGCCCTCGACGACCCGAGCGAGTTCTCGCAGTTCGTGCTCACGGTCGCGAGCGACGCGTACTACGCCACCGAGACTCCGACTCCCGCGCCGACCGAGACCACGGAGCCCGCACCCTCGGAGACCCCGGCGCCGTAGTTCGTCGGTGCCCGCCGCCCATCGCTAAGCTGGGTGGTGTCCGCCGACTTGGCGCAATTGGTAGCGCACCGTACTTGTAATACGGGGGTTGCAGGTTCGAGTCCTGTAGTCGGCACCGTCCAGCGGATCGCATCCGCGCCTCCCTCGACGACACAGATCGTCACACGGGAAATAGTGCGAGCAGAGCACACGTTCTCCCCGGTATGACTCGTATCGGAAACAGTGACCTAGACGTCTTCCCGCTCTCGCTCGGAGGCAACGTGTTCGGCTGGACAGCCGACCGTGATGCCTCCTTCGCCGTGCTCGACGCCTTCGTGGCGGGTGGTGGCGATTTCATCGACACCGCAGACGGGTACAGCTCGTGGGTGCCGGGCAACTCGGGCGGCGAGAGCGAGACGATCATCGGTGAGTGGCTCGCGTCACGCAAGCCCGAAGGCGTCATCGTGGCGACCAAGGTGAGCCAGCACCCGGAGTTCTCCGGGCTGTCGGCGTCGAACGTGCGCAGGGCCGCCGAGGCATCGCTCGCCCGACTGGGCGTCGACGCCATCGATCTCTACTACGCGCACTTCGACGATGAGACCGTGCCGCTGGAGGAGACGGTCACCGCATTCGGCGAGCTCGTCTCAGACGGCCTCGTACGCAACGTCGCGGTGTCGAACTACACGGCGCAGCGCATCCGTGAGTGGGTGGAGATCGCCCGTCGCACGGGATCGGCGTCGCCCGTCGCCGTGCAGCCCCACTACAACCTCGTTCACCGCAACGACGTCGAGGAGACGATCATCCCGGTGGCGCAGGAGTTCGGTCTGAGCCTGGTGCCCTACTACTCGCTCGCGAGCGGATTCCTCACCGGCAAGTACCGTTCGACGGCCGTCGAGGGTCAGACCTCGCCGCGCGCCTCCGGTGCGGCCAAATACGCGACGGAGGCGGGGCTGCGCATCATCGACGCTCTCGAGGAGATCGGCGACGCCCACGGCGCCTCGATCGCGGCGACCTCGTTGGCGTGGCTGCGTGCTCAGCCGACGGTCGCCGCCCCGATCGCGAGTGCTCGGACGGTCGAGCAGGTTCCTGACCTTCTCGCCGGAGCGCGATTGGAACTGCGCGAGGACGAGATCGAGACGCTGAACCGCGTCTCCGAGTGGACACCGGCGAAGGCCTGAGGCTGTCGGCCTGTCCTCCGCCCTTGCTAAGAGCCCGAGGACAGGCCGCCGTCGACCAGACCCATCCTGTGAGCCAGGATGACCAGATGGATGCGGTCGCGGGATCCCAGCTTCGACAGGATCCTGCCGACATGCGTCTTCACGGTGGATTCGCTGACGAACAGCGCCTGAGCGATCTCCGCGTTCGTGAGGCCGCGCGCGATCTCGACGAAGACGTCGCGCTCGCGGTCGGTGAGGTCTGCCGTCAGGTCCTCGGTCACAGTGGCGGACGCTGCAGGTGTCGCGCCGAGCGTCGGGGTCACATGCTCCAGCAGCATCCGCGTGACCCGCGGTGAGAGGGCCGCGTCACCGCGGTGGATGGCTCGGATCGCCGAGATCATCTCGTGCCTCTGCGCGTCCTTCAGGAGGAATCCGCTCGCGCCGGCGCGGATCGCGCCGAAGGCGTACTCGTCGAGATCGAACGTCGTGAGTACCAGAACACGGGTGTCGGGATTCTCGCGGACGATGGTCGCGGTCGCCGCGATCCCGTCGAGCCCCGGCATCCGGATGTCCATCAGCACGAGGTCGGGACGGAGTCCGGACGCCTGGACGATCGCGTCATGCCCGTCCGCGGCCTCGCCGACCACGACCATGTCGGCCTCGGCGTCGAGCACCATCCGGAAGCCGACGCGGATGAGAGCCTGATCGTCGACGAGGAGAAGCCTGATCGGCTCGGTCATGGTGCATCCTTCGGTTCGAGGTCAGCAGGATCGGCTGGCGACACAGGCAGCTCGGCGCGCAGCATCCACCGACCGCGTTCGACGGGTTCAGAGGTGATCGTGCCGCCCGAGTGCGCGGCACGTTCCACGAGCCCGCGCAGGCCGAACCCGGTCGTGCCGACAGGGCCGGAGACGCCGTCGTTGACGATCTCGACGATCACCGAATCCGAGGCGTAGATCAGTCTGACCTCGATCGACGTCGCCATCGGCGCGTGCCTCATGGCGTTCGTGACGCCTTCCTGCACGATGCGGCCGAGCGCATGCGACAGAGCGGTGGAGATCGAGGCGGTGCCTGTGACGGAGAGCGTCACCGGAAAACCGGCGCGCTGCGCCACTGCGACCGTCTCCTGCGGCGGCGTCGGCTCGAGAGGTGCCAGGGGGAGTGGTGAATCATCGGCGCGGAGGACTCCGAGCATCGCGCGCATCTCGGTGAGCGCGCTGCGAGCCGTCTCGGCGGCGGAGGACGCCGCCGTTCGCGCCTGCACGGGATCCGGTGTCGCGGCTGCGCCCTCGGACAGGGCGACGATCACCGTGAGCGAGTGCGAGACGATGTCGTGCATCTCGCGGGCGATGCGGGCGCGTTCGCCTGCTGCGGCCAGCTGGGCCTGCTGATCGCGTTCCACGAGCAGCTGGCGGGAGCGGTCGATCACCGCAGCCAGGTAGCGTTTGCGTTCTCCGACATTCACACCGATCAAAGTGCCGATGAGTCCGAGGACCAGCGACATCACGACGGCGTTCGCGGCGATCTGCAGAGTGATGACGCCGGTGAGGGTGAGCGCACCGGCGAGCGCCGCGAGCGATGCGATCGCGATGCCGAAGCCGGTCCACGCCGCCCGCGACGAGCGGTACACGGCGAGCGAGTAGCAGCTGACCAGCAGGACAGGAGCGCCGATCGGCTGAAGCGCGAAGAGGAACAGGGCTTCGAGTGCGAAAGATGCCACGAACGGCACCAGCGGGTGCCTGCGCCGCCAGAGCATAGTCGCGCACGTGCCGACCACGGCGGCGGGGACCAGGATCGCCACGCCGATGGCGAGGGGCATCGGAAGATCGCGGGTGATCGCACCAGCGGGAACGAGCGAGAGGAGCAGGCACAGGATCGTGATGACGACGTCGGCGACCACCGGATGCCGCGCCCAGAAACGGCGCAGGACGCCGGGGGGACGCGGCAGCCGCAGCCCCTCGTCCTCGCGGACTGAGGTGCTGCGGCTGATCGGGGTGGTCACCGGCCGACTCTACGCGGATCGGTCATCGGTCGGCTCTCGGTCACGCGTCGCGGGTGCGGAGCACGCCCCACGCGGCGAGCATGCCCGCAGCCACCCAGCCGGCCAGCGTGAGATACGCGACCGGGCCCTCGAGGGCGGCTCCCTCGGGAAGGATCGCACTCTGAGCGGCGGCGACCGGCAGGTAGTTCGCGGTCTCGAGGAGCCACGTCCACGCGTCGCCGGCGATCGTGAAGAAGCTCGCGACGATCGGCAGGACGAACAGCAGGCCGACGGTCGCGGCGATGGCTCCGGCGCCCGAGCGCAGGATGAAGCCGAATGCGACGCCGATGAGAGCGAAGACGGACATGGCAAGCGACGACACGACGATCGGAAGGAGCGATGCCGCCGGATCGGACCAGTCGATGCTCTGATCGCGCGACGCGACGACCGCGGAGACGGCGACAGCTGCGGCTGAGAAGATCACCAGAGACGACACGAACAGGAAGACCGCGATCACGACGGCCTTGGCGGCGAGCACGGAGCCGCGCTTCGGGTTAGCTGCCAGCGTCGAGCGGATCATTCCGGTCGAGTACTCACCCGTCACGGATATCGCACCGAGGATGCCCGCGAGCAGCATCGTGAACTGGATCGGCATGACCACGGCCTGGATGGGGTCGAAGCCCGGCAGGTCGATCGCCTGAGCGATGAGCACCGCGATGCCGACGGTGAGCACTGCGGCGATGCCGATGGACCACCAGGTGGAGCGAAGGGTGGAGAGCTTGATCCACTCGCCGCGGATCGCGCGCACGAACGTGAGGCGGTGTCCGGTGTCGACGTGCTGGCGCGTGCGGGCAGGAGCCTGGACGGTCATGAGATCTCCTTCGTGCGGTACTCGACCGAGTCGCCGGTGAGCGCCAGATAGGCGTCTTCGAGCGACCCGGTGGTCGGGGTGAGCTCGTGCAGGGGGATGCCGTGGCGAGCGGCGAGGTCGCCGATGCGGGAGGCCGGCAGGCCGACGATGTCGAGAAGGTCGGGAGCCGAGCTCACGATCTCGACCGACGGACCGCCGACCGCTGTGGCCAGATCCGCTGCGCGGGGCGTGCGGACGCGCACGGTGTTCGTCGTCCAGGCGCGGACGAGCTCTTCGAGCGGAGCGTCGGCGAGCACTCTGCCCCGGCCCATCACGATCACGTGATCGGCGGTCTGCGCCATCTCGCTCATCAGGTGGCTGGACAGCAGGACCGTGCGCCCCTCGGACGCCGCATGGCGCACGAACTGGCGCACCCATCGCACCCCCTCGGGGTCGAGGCCGTTGACAGGCTCATCGAGGATCAGCGTGTGCGGATCCCCGAGCAGGGCCGAGGCGATTCCGAGCCGCTGCCCCATGCCGAGTGAGAACTTCCCGGCGCGCTTGCGGGCGACGGGCGCGATGCCCGCCAGGTCGATGACCTCGTCGACGCGCGACGCGGGGATGCCGTGGGTCGCCGCCATCGCACGCAGATGATTGCGAGCGGTGCGGCCGGTGTGCACCGCCTTCGCGTCGAGAAGCACCCCCACCTCGGTGAGCGGGGCGCGAAGCTTCCGGTATTCCCGGCCGGCGACGGTTGCGATGCCGGACGTCGGCCGGTCGAGGCCGACGATCATGCGCATCGTGGTGGATTTTCCCGCGCCGTTCGGACCGAGGAACCCGGTGACCGTGCCCGGCTTGACCGTGAACGACACGTCCTGGACGGCTGTCTTGTCTCCGAATCTCTTCGTGAGGCCTTCTGCTGTGATCATGTCTACGACGCTATCGACGGCGCCGCAGCCCGCGCGTCCTCCCTGGGTACCGTTCCCCGGAGGCAGCGGGTCATCCTCACGGTGGATGGCCGGTGCGGAATCGTCAGGACGAGGGGCGCCCGAACAGGTCGGGATCCACGGGCCGCTGGGCGCGTGGGAGCTTCTCGACCACCAGACGGTACGACTCCGTGACCAGCTCGGACACGAGTTCCTCGTCGAGTGACGGCCCCGGCATCAGGGTGATCCAGTGCTTCTTGTTCATGTGGTACCCCGGGACGATGTCGGCGAAGGTCTCGCGCAATGCGACCGAGTCGTCGGGGTGCGACTTGAGCGTGACCCTCCCGGTCTGGTCGAGAGGGATCAGCAGGAACACGCGTCCGCGCACCTTGTACACGTCCCACTCGGGACCGAACGGGTTCTCCCGCGCCGCGCCCGGCAGCTCCTCTGCACGCTCCGCCGCGGTGGCGACGAGATTCGTCGAATCCATGAGCTCAGAACAGCCGATCCGCGCCCTTGTCGCTCGCGCGCGGCGCGGCGTGCACGCGCTCGTCGAGCGTCGCAGCGGCGAGCAGCGCCTCGTCGATGATGTCCTTCGTGGGCTCGGCGGTGAGCCACTCCTCACTCAGGGACGCGGGGATCAGCAGCGGCATCCGGTCGTGCACGTCCGCGAGGTGCGGAGGAGCCGGGCGCATCACGATCGAGTAGCAGGTGAAGGACTCGCCGTCGGCGGTGCGACCTCTCTGGGTGACCGCGGCCATCCCGAAGAGGGCCCCCTCGTCGACGAGGAACTCGTGCCACACGCGCTCGGGCTTCTTCATCTCGTACCAGCTGGTCGCAGGGACGAGCGCGCGACTCTTCAATCCGCCGGGGCGCTCCTGCAGCCGCTCGGAGCGGGTGTTGATCGACGGGAACTTCGACGGCTCCCCGTTGATCAGGAATCCCCACCACGCCGGCTCGAGCGTCGGAGCGGTGTCGGGCTGGACCACGATCGGATTGAGATTGCGGAGGTTCTTGCCGGTGGGGCGAACGGTCTCGCGGGCATTCTGCTCAGCCCACTCCCGGAGCCCGTCGAGCACGGCCTCGTCGGCCGCTGCGAGGAGTTCGGTGTCGGTGAACCGGGGGTCAAGTCCGTAGCTCGCGCACATGCCGTCAGGGTACGCCCGGCCACGGACATCGTGCACGCTGCGGGAGGAGGATCCTCGCTCGGCTAGGGTCGACGGGTGACCCAGGTTCGTCGTCTCTCCCCGCCCCTCGCGCTCGGCGGAGCGGTCGCGATCGGCGTCATGACGGCTGTCCAGGCGCGGATCAACGGGGTGCTGGGCGTCGAGATCGACAACGGCATCGCGGCCGGTCTCATCTCGTTCTCCGTGGGACTCGCGGCCCTGGCGATCGTGATCGTCTGCCTTCCCTCGGCTCGTCGAGGCGTCGGACGACTGCGCGGCGGCATCCGCGATCGGACCATCCCGTTCTGGATGCTGCTCGGCGGCGCCTGCGGCGCACTCACCGTATCGACCCAGGGGATCACCGCCGGCGTGCTCGGCGTCTCGCTGTTCACGGTCGGCGTGGTGGCGGGACAGACGCTGCACGGCCTCGTCCTCGACAGGATCGGGTTCGGCCCGGCGGGAGTGGTCGCGATCACGCCGGGACGCGTGCTGGGCGGCGCGTTCGCGCTCGCCGCAGTGGGCATCTCCCTGAGCGGGGACGTGCTGGCCACCGCCCCGCTCTGGATGCTGCTGCTGCCGTTCGCCGCGGGTGTCGGCATCGCCTGGCAGGCGGCGACCAACGGCAGGCTGGCTCAGCGCGTGAGGTCGCCCCTCGCGGCCACCTTCATGAGCTTCATCGCCGGCACCGTCGCGCTGCTGGCCGCCGCGGGCATCAGCATCGCCGTGCGAGGGGTGCCCGATGCGCTGCCGACCGAGCCGTGGCTGTACCTCGGAGGATTCCTCGGCGCGGCGTACATCCTGCTCGGCGCCTTCATCGTCGCGCATACCGGCGTGCTGCTGATGGGCCTCGGCTCGGTGCTCGGTCAGCTCGCCACGTCGGTGATCATCGACCTCATCTGGCCCGCGGCCGCGGGGCCGGCGCTCTGGCAGATCGTCGGCATGGTGATCGTCGCCGTGGCATCCGTGGTCGTCGCACTCCCGCGGCGCCGACGCAGCTGAGCGCCCTACTTCTTCTTCGGCTGCGGCATCCGCGTCACGAGTGCCCGGGCGTCGACCGGCTTGCGGCGGCCCGGCTTCTTGCCCTGCGGCTTGCCGCCGACATACAGCCAGCCGAGCAGCTCTTCGTTCTTGCCGATGCCGTGAGCCTTCGCGATGGCCTTCGAGCGCGTGTACCGACCGGTGCGCCACAGCACACCCCAGCCGGCCTCGTCGAGCAGCAGGCTGAGCATGTGGGCGACGCCTGACGCGACCGCCTCCTGCTCCCACCGGGGAACCTTGTCGCTCTTGCGATAGCTGGCGACCACGGCGATCAGCAGCGGAGCGCGAAGAGGCTTGGTCGACGGGGACTTGTCACCCTCCGCCTTCGCGATCGCCGCGCCGAGCACCTCGCGGTCGGACCCGCGGAGCTCGATGAGACGCCACGGGCGCAGCGACGAATGATCGGCCACACGACCCGCTGCGGCGACGAGCGTCAGCAGCTCATCGCGCGACGGCGCGTCGTCGGTGACCTTCGACCAGGACTGCCGTGCGCGGACCGCCTCGAGGGCGTTCACGACTCTTCGGGTGTGAAGTTCAGGGCGATCGAGTTCATGCAGTAGCGGTCGCCGGTGGGCGTGCCGAATCCGTCGGGGAAGACGTGGCCCAGGTGAGAGCCGCAGGTCGCGCAGCGCACCTCGGTGCGCACCATGCCGAGCGTCGTGTCCTCGATGAGCTGCACCGCGTCGGGGCGGATCGACTCGTAGAAGCTCGGCCAGCCGCATCCGGAGTCGAACTTCGTGCCGCTCTTGAACAGCTCGGCACCGCAGGCGCCGCAGGTGTAGAGGCCCGCTCGGCCCTCGTCGAGAAGCTCGCCCGTCCAGGCGCGCTCGGTGGCGGCTTCGCGCAGCACGGCGTACTGCTCCTCGCCGAGCTCCTCGCGCCACTCTTCTTCGGTCTTGTCCACGCTGTACGACATCGGTCCTCCTGGGGGTCTGATCCATTCTCTCGCGTTCAGAGGCGCTCGGCGCCACGAGACAATGGATCCATGACGGATGCCGTGCAGCAGCGCTACGCGCGTTTCGCCGAGCAGGAGGCGCCGGGGCGCAGCGACCTGTATGTCGAGTGGGCCGACGGTGTCGCCGCCGACTCCGAGGTCCAGGGCGTGCTCGCGCGGATTCCGGAGAACAGACGGCAGCCCCCGCTCGTGTTCGCGGTGACACGGATGCTGGGCGCCGGCCTCGTCGGCTACGGCGCCTGGCGGTCGTTCGTGATCGCGCGCGCCGATGAGATCGTGGCCGAGTGCAGCGGCCGGCGCCTGCAGACGAACGAACCTCTGCGTCTCGCGCCGCTTCTGCCCGCGCTGTCGGAGATCGACGGCCCGATCGCGCTGCTCGAGGTCGGAGCCTCCGCAGGACTGTGCCTCTATCCGGACAGGTACTCGTATCGCTTCGTGGGCGCGGACGGGCGGCTGCGCGCGTCGCTCGACCCCGCGGACGGCCCCTCCACCGTGATCCTCGAGAGCCGTGTCGACGGAGCCCTTCCGCCGATGCGGATGCCCGATGTGGTGTGGCGAGCCGGCATCGACCTCGCGCCGCTCGACGCGCGAGACGAGCGTGACCGGCGCTGGCTGCTGGGTCTGGTGTGGCCGGGGGAGGAGGGGCGTGAGCAACGGGTGTCGGCGGCGCTCGACATCGCGGCATCCGCCCCTCCCCACCTCGTCGCAGGCGACGCGCTCGAGCAGATCGACGAGCTCGCCGCCGAGGCGCCCCGCGACGCCGCCCTCGTCGTCACGACTCCCGGCGTGCTGGTGCACATTCCCCGGGAGGCCCGTGAAGCCCTCGTCGACCGCATCCGGGGGCTCGGCGCGCGCTGGCTGACCATCGACCCTCCCGCGCTCCTCGACGCCTGGGATCCGCCCGTCGTCGCCGCGGAGTGGCCCGGTTTCGTCGTGGCGCTCGACGGGCAGGTGCGCGCAGCCGCCGACCCACTCGGGCGATGGTGGGAGTGGCGTGCCGGAATCGGCGGGGCGGCGACCTAATCTGATCTCATGCTGGGAGAGCTGAGCGAGCGCGATCGTGCGATCCTCGCGCTGGAGACCGCGTGGCCGCGGCACGGCGGCGCGAAGGAGGAGACCATCCGCGCCCAGCTGGGTATGAGCGCCGCGCGCTACTACCAGCTCCTCGGACGTCTGATCGAGTCGGAGGCCGCCCTCGAGTACGACCCGATGCTGGTGCGTCGGCTGCGGCGCATCCGCGACTCGAGATCATTCCAGAGAGCCGCTCGCACGCCCGGTTTCGTCGGCTGACTCGCGCGTCCGCCACGCGCCGACGGCGCTCGATGCGGATACAGAGGTCGGTGCCGTTAGCATCGAGGGGTGTCAAAGCCCAGCCGAGATCGATTCGACGACGTCCCCCGATCATCCGGACGCGTCGGAGCGCATCGCGCCGAAGCCCCGGGGATGAACGGCTGGGTCGTGCTCCTCTGGTCTTTCGTGGCCGCTCTGGTGCTCATCATCGGCGGCATCTTCGGCTCGCTGGTGGTGATGGGGCGCATCAGCCTCTTCCCGGAGGCCGTCCCCACGGCCAGTCCTGCACCCGTCGAGACCGGAGTCGTCGACGTCACCTACTCGGTGATGATCCTCAACGCATCCCCGGACGAGGGGCTCGACGAGCAGATGCGCGACGTCCTGATCAACAACGGCTGGGCAGCGGACGTCGTGTTCGCGACCGACAGCGCGAGCCAGGACTTCTCGACGACGACGGTCTACTACGTCGCCGACGAGGACGAGCTCGCGGCCATCGGCCTCGCGAACCTCATCGGCGGAGCACAGGTGGAGCAGAGCGATTTCTACACCGATCTGAACGACACCGGCGCGAAGCAGCTCACGGTGGTCATCGGACTCGATCGCGCGACCACCGCTCCCGAGACTCCCGCAGACACCCCTGCCCCGTAGAGCGCCGCGCGGTCCCTCCCCGCAGCTTGCACTCGATGGGGTCGAGTGCCAGAATGGCGTTAGCACTCTCTCACTCTGAGTGCTAAACCCAACGTCTACGTCCAGGAGGGACGACAAAACTCATGGCAAAGATCATCGCTTTCGATGAGGAGGCCCGCCGCGGCCTCGAGCGCGGCCTCAACATTCTCGCCGACGCCGTCAAGGTGACGCTCGGCCCGCGCGGTCGCAACGTCGTGCTGGAGAAGAAGTGGGGCGCCCCCACGATCACGAACGACGGCGTCTCCATCGCCAAGGAGATCGAGCTCGACGACCCGTACGAGAAGATCGGTGCGGAGCTCGTCAAGGAGGTCGCCAAGAAGACCGACGACGTCGCCGGTGACGGAACCACCACCGCCACGGTGCTCGCCCAGGCTCTGGTCCGCGAGGGTCTGCGCAACGTCGCAGCCGGCGCAGACCCGATCTCGCTGAAGCGCGGCATCGAGAAGGCCGTCGCGGCCATCACCGAGGAGCTCCTCGCCAGCGCGAAGGAGATCGACTCCAAGGAGCAGATCGCTGCGACCGCTTCGATCTCGGCTGCTGACCCCGCCATCGGCGAGCTCATCGCCGAGGCGATCGACAAGGTCGGCAAGGAGGGCGTCGTCACCGTCGAGGAGTCGCAGACCTTCGGCACCGAGCTCGAGCTCACCGAGGGCATGCGGTTCGACAAGGGCTACCTGAACCCGTACTTCGTGACGGACCCGGAGCGCCAGGAGGCTGTCTTCGAAGACGCCTACATCCTCATCGCGAACCAGAAGATCTCGAACATCAAGGACCTTCTGCCCATCGTCGACAAGGTGATCCAGGACGGCAAGGAGCTCGTCATCATCGCCGAGGACGTCGAGGGCGAGGCTCTCGCGACTCTCGTGCTCAACAAGCTCAAGGGCATCTTCAAGTCGGTCGCCGTCAAGGCACCCGGCTTCGGCGACCGCCGCAAGGCGCAGCTGCAGGACATCGCGATCCTCACCGGTGGTCAGGTCATCACCGAAGAGGTCGGCCTGAAGCTCGAGAACGCCACGCTCGACCTGCTGGGTCGCGCTCGCAAGGTCATCGTCACCAAGGACGAGACCACGATCGTCGAGGGTGCCGGAGAGGCAGACCAGATCGAGGGTCGCGTCACGCAGATCCGTCGCGAGATCGAGAACACCGACAGCGACTACGACCGCGAGAAGCTGCAGGAGCGCCTCGCCAAGCTTGCAGGTGGCGTCGCCGTCATCAAGGCGGGCGCGGCAACCGAGGTCGAGCTCAAGGAGCGCAAGCACCGCATCGAGGACGCCGTCCGCAACGCGAAGGCAGCCGTCGAGGAGGGCATCGTCCCCGGTGGTGGCGTCGCGCTGATCCAGTCCGGCACCAAGGCTCTCGACGCTCTCTCGCTCTCGGGCGACGAGGCGACCGGTGCGAACATCGTTCGCGTCGCGATCGAGGCTCCGCTGAAGCAGATCGCCCTCAACGCCGGCCTCGAGCCGGGTGTGGTCGCGAACAAGGTCTCCGAGCTTCCCTCGGGTCAGGGCCTCAACGCGGCTACCGGTGAGTACGTCGACATGTTCGCAGCGGGCATCATCGACCCGGCGAAGGTGACCCGCTCGGCGCTGCAGAACGCAGCATCGATCGCGGCTCTCTTCCTCACCACCGAGGTCGTCGTGGCTGACAAGCCCGAGAAGGCTCCGGCCCCGATGGGTGACCCGTCTGGTGGCATGGACTTCTGATCCATCACTGCTGAACAGAAACGCCCCGACCTCGGTCGGGGCGTTTCTGCGTTCGCGGGCGGTCGAACCCGTGAGTCAGCGGAACAGGCTCGCCGAGTACTGATCGGCATCCGCGTACTGCGTCGCCGCACTGCCCAGCGAGTGCCCGATGGACTCGAGCACCTGCTCGACGTGCAGCTGGGCTCCTCGCCACTCTTCAGCGCATGACTGGAACGCGGCTGAGGCGGTGCCGACCCACGATGCCTGCAGCTGCGTCAGCTGGGACATGAGCGTCGCAGACTCGGTCTGCAGACGCTCCATCGTGGCCAGTGCGGCTCCTTGGGCGGCACCTACTGCTTCGGTGTCGACGGTGATGACGGACATGGGAACTCCTCTCGTTCGGTTCTCCGACGGTAGGGGAGGGGCGACTGCCGGATGCCGATGCGGCGCGATCGCCCGCAGCCGTTGTGGAGAACCTGCGCGGAGGATTCTCCGTGCAGCAGGAGCCGTCAGATGTCGAGCGGCTCGATCGGCTGGGTGTCCTCGAGAAGATGCGCAGGTGTCGCGCGTGAAGGTGCGAGGGGGAGGGTGACGGTGAACGTCGCTCCGCCGCCGGGCGTCTCCGACACCGCGACGCTTCCGTGCAGCGCCTTCACGATGGACGAGACGATCGCGAGACCCAGGCCCGACCCTCCCGTTTCGCGAGCGCGCGAGGTGTCGGCGCGCCAGAAGCGCTCGAAGATCTGCTCGCGGATCTGCGGCGGGATCCCCTCACCATGATCGACGATGGCTATGCTCCCCGTGCCTCGCACACGATCTGCGTCGACCACGATCTCGATCGGACTCTCCTCCGCCGAGAAGCGTCGCGCATTGCCCAGCAGGTTCGTGACGACCTGGCGGACCTTGTTCTCCTCGCCGAGCACGATCGGCGGCGTGCGCACGGGGATGTCCGCCGCTTCGGTGAAGTCGATCGCCGGCACGGCTGCACCCGAGTTCCGGGGGCGACGGCGCAGGCGCGCGAGCGTTCCGCGTGAGAGCCCACGGGGTGCTGGCGTCTCCGGAGCGGAGGGAACGACGGGTGTGGAGCGCGTGGTGACATCGATCAGCGGAGCCTCGACGGTGCGATCGACCACGGTCACGGTGCGCGCCGGAGCCGCCGCGCGCAGGTCGAGAGCGGCGTCCCGCGCGATCGGTCGAAGATCGAGGGCTTCGATCTCGGGCTCCCGCTCCTCGTCGAGGCGCGCAAGAGCGAGGAGGTCCTCGACCAGGACGCCCATGCGGATCGCCTCCTTCTCGATCCGCTCCATCGCGCGTGCGGTGTCTTCCTCGCCCTTGATCGCGCCCATGCGGTAGAGCTCGGCGTATCCGCGCACGCTCACCAGGGGAGTGCGCAGCTCGTGGCTGGCATCTCCGATGAAGCGCCGCATGTGCTGCACGGTGCGATCTCGCTGCGCGAGCGACGCGTCGACGCGGTCGAGCATCGTGTTGATCGCGCTGTTCAGGCGGCCGACTTCGGTCGTGGGCTCGAGATCGGTGAGACGCTGGGTGAAATCGCCGGCGGCGATCGACATGGCGGTCGACTCGACCTGCCCGAGTCGACGGAATGTCAGCGTCACCAGACCGCGGGTCAGCAGAGCGGCCAGGAAGATCGTGACGAACGCGACCGTGATGTAGATGCCGAAGTACTGGCTGATGATGCGATCCGCGTACTCGAGAGGCATCGCGACGATCTGGATACGCAGCGATCCGTCGCCCTCTCCGGGCACCCGCGCGACAGCGGCGCGGAAGCTCGACCCTTCGGTCCCCTCCATCGTGAACGGCGTGTCCTCGTTCGCCTGCACGTCGAGAGGCGAATAGGTCGCGGGGAAGAGCGGCTGTCCGTTGGCGGAGTTCCCCGTGGTCGTCTGCAGCACGCCCTCGGCGTCGTAGATCGCGACGAAGAAGTCTCGCGGCGAGTCGGTGGGGGTGTAGACGGTCTCGCCGTCCTCGACCGTCACCTCGAAGTAGCGGCTCGCGAGATCCGCCGACACCAGGGCCGGAAGCTGCGCATCGATGTTGCTGATGAGCGAGTTGCGCAGGATCGGCACGGTGCCGATGCCCGCGGCGAGAAGACCCAGTGCGAGCACTGCGACCGTGACACCCGTCACCTTGGCGCGCAGGCTGATCGACCGCCACCACCGGGTGATCGCGTCAGGCTTGTGCGCCATGCGGACCTCCCTGGAGACGGATGCTGTGCGGCGTCAGCGTGCGGCGGTGTGCCGGACTACTTGCCGACCTTGAGCATGTATCCGAAGCCGCGCTTCGTCTGGATCACCGACTCCTCGGTGTGCGGGTCGATCTTGCGGCGGAGGTACGAGATGTAGCTCTCGACGATGCCGGCATCGCCGTTGAAGTCGTACTCCCACACGTGGTCGAGGATCTGGGCCTTCGACAGCACGCGATTCGGGTTCAGCATCAGATAGCGCAGCAGCTTGAACTCGGTCGGGCTCAGCTCGATCGACTCCTTGCCCACCTGCACGTCGTGGGTGTCCTGATCCATCGACAGCTCGCCGGCCCGGATGATCGACTCCTCGTCGGCCTGCATCGTGCGGCGAAGGATGGCCTGAGCGCGGGCGACGATCTCGTCGAGGCTGAACGGCTTGGTGACGTAGTCGTCGCCGCCGGCGTTGAGCCCCTCGATCTTGTCGTCCGTGCCGTCCTTCGCCGTGAGGAACAGGATCGGCGCAGTGAACCCGGCGCCGCGAAGACGCTTGGTCACGCTGAAGCCGTTCATGTCCGGAAGCATCACGTCGAGGATGATGAGGTCCGGCTCCTCCTCGAGCACCGCCGAGATCGTGGCGGCGCCGTTGGCGACGGTCTTCACCTGGAACCCGGCGAAGCTGAGACCCGTCGAGAGCAGGTCGCGGATGTTGGGTTCGTCGTCGACGACCAGGATGCGCGCATCAGTCATGTCCCCATTATGGTGACTTCGGCCATGCGGATGCTGACTATCCTTCGGAGCGGCGCTTTCGCCCTCCGCGTAGCGGCGCTGTTCCGAGGGAGTGAAGACGGTCAGGCCGCGATCGCGTCGGCATCCATGATCGTGTAGCTGTATCCCTGTTCGGCGAGGAACCGCTGGCGATTCTGGGCGTAGTCCTGGTCGATCGTGTCGCGTGCGACGAGCGTGTAGAAGCTCGCCGTGCGGCCCGACTGCTTGGGGCGCAGGAGCCTGCCGAGGCGCTGAGCCTCCTCCTGGCGGGAACCGAACGAACCCGACACCTGAATGGCGACGGACGCCTCGGGGAGGTCGATCGAGAAGTTCGCGACCTTCGACACCACGAGCAGCGAGATCTCGCCCTCGCGGAACGCGCGGTAGAGCTCCTCACGCTCGTCGATGGGCGTCGCGCCGGTGATCTGCGGCGCGTTCAACGACTGCGACAGAGAGTCCAGCTGGTCGAGGTACTGACCGATCACGAGGATCCGCTCGTCCTTGTGCTTCGCGATGAGCTCGCGCACGGCGTCGATCTTCGCCGGGGCGGAGGCGGCGAGGCGGTAGCGCTCGTCGTCGGTCGCGGCGGCGTATTCGAGCCGGTCGTCCGGCGGGAGGTCGACCCGAACTTCGTAGCAGACGGCGGGGGAGATGAAGCCCTGCGCCTCGATCTGCTTCCACGGGGCGTCGAACCGCTTGGGCCCGATCAGGCTGAACACGTCTCCCTCGCGTCCGTCCTCGCGGACCAGCGTGGCGGTGAGGCCGATCCGGCGACGCGCCTGGAGGTCGGCGGTCAGCTTGAACACCGGTGCGGGGAGCAGATGGACCTCGTCGTAGACGATGAGGCCCCAGTCGAGAGCATCCAGCAGGGCGAGGTGGGCGTACTCGCCCTTCCTCTTGGCCGTGAGGATCTGGTAGGTCGCGATCGTCACCGGCTTGACCTCTTTGGCCTGCCCCGAGTACTCGCCGATCTCCTCGGGCGTGAGGCTCGTGCGCTTGAGCAGTTCGTCGCGCCACTGCCGAGCCGAGACCGTGTTGGTGACGAGGATGAGGGTCGTGGTCTTCGTCGCGGCCATCGCGCCGGCGCCGACGATCGTCTTGCCGGCGCCGCAGGGGAGGACGACGACGCCCGAGCCGTCCTTCGAGAAGGCGTCGACGGCATCCTGCTGGTAGGGGCGGATCGCCCATCCGTCCTCTGCCAGTTCGATCTCGTGCGGGGTGCCGGGGGTGTAACCGGCGAGGTCTTCTGCAGGCCAGCCGATCTTCAGGAGCTCCTGCTTGATCTGACCGCGCGCCCAGGCATCGACGACGAACGTGTCGGGAGCCGGGTGGCCGATCAGCAGCGGCTGGATGCGCTTGTTGTTCGCCACCTGTGCGAGCACGGCGGGGTCGGTCGAACGCAGGATCAGGGTGCCCTCGTCGTCGCGTTCGATGACGAGGCGCCCATAGCGGTTCACGGTCTCGCGCAGGTCGACGGCCACCGACGGAGGCACGGGGAACCGGGACCAGCGGTCCAGCGTGTCGAGCATGTCCTCGGCGGTGTGCCCGGCGGCGCGGGCGTTCCACAGGCCGAGCCGCGTGATCCGGTAGGTGTGGATGTGCTCCGGCGCGCGTTCGAGCTCCGCGAAGATCGCCAGCTCGTGGCGGGCGCTCTCGGCATCGGCGTGAGCGACTTCGAGCAGCACGGTGCGATCGCTCTGGACGATCAGGGGGCCATCAGACATAGCTGTCCAGTTTACTGTGCGATCACGGTGGCGGCGCGGATGCTCGACACCGGAAGCGTGCGCTCGACGTCGGCTGCCCGGTCGCGCCCGCGCAGCCGGCCTCCGCCCAGCCCGGTCGCCTCGAGGATCAGCTCCCTGGTCGATCCGTCCGGCATGCCCACGCTGACCCGCAGCACGGCCTTCGCGCGCACGGCGGCCTCGAGCTCGCGGTCGAGCCAGGCCGCGTCGGCGTCGGGACCCTGGCGCGAGCGCAGCGCGGCGATGAGGCCCGAGTAGTCCGGCGCCGGGTCGGGCGTCGCCTCGGAGACCGGGTTCCGTTCGCCGGCCACCGCGTGTCCGTCTTCGTCGACGAGCGTCGCCGGGTAGCGGGCATCCGTGAGCGCCCAGTACACGGTGTCGCGCCCGACGCGGGTCGTGAGCGAGGCGACGTGCTTCGTGAGGGCGAGCGGCCGCAGCCCCTGGTCGACGGACATGGCCTCGATCAGATGCTGGTCGCTGCTCTCGATGCGCGTTCGCCCGGTCTCGGCGTCTGTCGACACCCGCACCAGGCCGTGCCGTTGGGCTGTCTGGGTGACGAGATACCGGAGCGGCTGGGGGATGCCGGTGAGCGAGAGCGACTCGAGGAACTCGAGGATCGACTGCTCCGTCTCGCCGGCGACGAGTGCGTGGGCGATCGATTCGGGAGTGAACCGATAGGTGGAGGCCTGAGCGGCGGACTCGCGCGCGGCGATCGTGCGCAGCCGCACGTCCAGACCGGGGGCCAGCGGGCCAGGGGAGATCGCGCTCAGATCGTTCTGGAGGAAGATGCGATCGACCTCGCTCGGGAGGAGTGCCGTGAGGGGAGTGGCGTCGACGCTCGCGCCGCGCCGGATCGCCGCCGCCCATGCGGGCTCACGGCCCTCGTCGGCGATGAGCCCGAGCAGACGGGCGCGCTCCAGCAGAGCCGTGCTCTGCTCTGCCCAGGCAGGGTCCCAGGGGTGAGCGTCGGCCCAGTCGCTCGGGGGGATCCACCCGCCCTCCGTGGTGCGCAGACCGCGGGGGAGAGCGTCGCGGAAGCCTTCGACCAGGGTGCTCCACCGATCGGCCACGGACGATCGCAGCCATTCCTCGGTCTGTGGCGTCGTGCGCAGTCTGCGCGCGTCCGGTGCGACGAGGCGCGAGTCGACGGCGATGGCGATCAGCGCGTCGATCGATTCGGCCACGACGCCCGACTCGCCGAGCTGTCGCTTCTCGCCGGCGCTGACGTTGCCGCCGGCCAGCAGGGTGAAGGGCTTCTCGCGGGCGAGTAGGAGCAGATCGGCCAGGGCCGAGACGGTGGTGAAGGCGCGCTCGGCAGCGTGGGCCGTCTCGGTGTCGGTCGTGGGCTCCGGCACGGTGTCGCTGGGCGCGCTCGGCTCCGCCCGATCTGCGACGGCGGTGACCACCGGCGGGAAGGGCGCCCCGTCCGGGCGCAGCAGCGCGAGGCTTTCGAGGGTCTCGCGCTGCGCGGAGTGTTCCGACGCGGGACTCGCTGCGAACGCGAGAAGGGCTGCGGCCTCGTCGCGCGTCAGGGTGGGGAGGACCCGAGCGAGCGACGCGGAATCGAGAAGCGCTTCGGCGACGTCGAAGAAGTCCTGCCAGTTGACGTCCGGGCGCACGCGCCGTGCCGTGAAGAGGGTGCTGAGCTGCTCGTCGCTCGCCGCGGACAGCCATTCGGCCAGCGGTCGGGCGTGCGTGCTCATGCCGGATACCTCAGGGCCGCGATGCCGCGCGCCCCTTGCGGATGAAGCTCATGGCGAGGAGCACGATGATCATGACGAAGGCGGCGGGGAGCCCCCAGTAGGGGATCGCGGCGATGAACGGCCATGCGCCTGAACCGAAGTCCTTCTGCTGCATGCCGACCGCTGTGCCGATGATGATCGCGAAGAAGCAGATGATGGACGCCGCAGCGAGTCCGAGTGCCGTGAACGCCAGAATGCGATCGATGCGGCGAACGGGAACCTCAGGTTCGGGACTCTTGGTGCTCATCCGTCTCAGCCTAGTCGTTGCGGGGTGGCACGGTTCCGCATCGTGACCTACGGATTCCGTGCCCGGCGACCGGTAGGCTGGGGGGTGGCCGCACACGTGCGTCCCATCCAGCTCCACACCGACTCAGCGAGGTTTCTTCCATGCCCACCGGCAAGGTCAGGTTCTACGACGAAGACAAGGGTTTCGGCTTCATCGCCGCCGATGACGGCCAGGACGTCTTCCTGCACGCCTCCGCTCTGCCGGCCGGCGCCGCTGTGAAGGCGGGTGCACGCGTGGAGTTCGGTGTCGCCGACGGCAAGCGCGGCCTGCAGGCGCTGTCCGTCCGGGTGCTCGAAGCGCCGCCGAGCCTCGCGAAGGCGAAGCGCAAGCCCGCGGACGACATGGCGATCATCGTCGAGGATCTCGTGAAGCTCCTCGACGGAATGGGCGGCGACCTGCGTCGCGGCCGCTACCCCTCGTCTGCACAAGGCCGCAAGATCGCGGCAGTTCTGCGCAAGGTAGCCGATGACCTCGAAGCCTGAGGCGGACCAGCGTCTGATCGACGCTCACGATCTCGCGCTCGCCGCCCTGCACGAGATCACTCCGGCGTCGACCGTCGGACCCGCAGCCGACTATCTCCCCGAGGAGGACGGCTCGGTCTCGCTGCGCTTCGAGAACCGACTCCCCGGATACCCCGGCTGGTTCTGGACCGTCACGGTCGCTCGCGTCGATGACGAGGAGCCGACGGTGCTCGAACTCGAGCTGCTGCCGGGCGACGGCGCCCTGCTCGCACCCGAATGGGTGCCGTGGGCCGAACGCCTCGCCGAGTACCGCGCCCACCAGGTGGAGCTCGCGGAGCAGGCGGCCGCGGCCGCCGCGGACGACGAGGATGCCGCATCGGTCGAGGACGACGACTCCGATGACGATCTCGACGGCGATGACCTCGACGACGATGACGACGATGAACTCGACGACGACGACGACGATGACGACATCGATGAGGACGAACTGGCCGCGGAGCCGCGAGAGCTGCACGCCGGTGACCTCGACGGAGTCGACATCGACGAGCTCGACGACTCCGCCGCCGCGGACGACGACGACGCGGACGACGACGACGAGGACGAGTCGGATGACGACGAGGACGACGTCTCCGACGAGGATGACGACTCCGACGACGAGGATGACGACGACGATTACGACTCCGACGACGACGAGGACTCCGACGACGAGGAATGACCGTCCACGGGACGAATGAGAAAAGGGGCCGCGTTCGCACGCGGCCCCTTTCGTCTTCGTCGGTGGGTGTCAGGCGCCCTGCTGCCCGAGGACGTAGTCGAGAGAGCGGGTGAGCTGTCGGATGTCGTCCGGTTCGATCGAGACGAAGGTCGCGACGCGCAGCTGGTTGCGACCGAGCTTGCGGTACGGCTCGGTGTCGACGATGCCGTTGGCGCGCAGGGTCTTGGCGACCGCCGCCGCATCGATGCTGTCGTCGAAGTCGATGGTCACGACGACCGGTGACCGGTGCGCCGCGTCCGTGACGAACGGGGTCGCCACCGTGGAAGCCGCCGCCCAGTCGTAGAGGATGCCGGACGACTCCGCCGTGCGGGCGCCGGCCCAGGCGAGGCCGCCGTTCGACAGGATCCAGCTGAGCTGGCTGTCGAGCAGGTGCAGCGTCGTCAGCGCGGGAGTGTTCAGCGTCTGGTTGAGTCGCGAGTTGTCGACGGCGTTCTTCAAGCTGAGGAACTCCGGGATGTACCGACCCGAAGCGGCGATGCGCTCGATGCGGTCGACGGCGGCGGGCGACACCGCGGCGAACCACAGGCCCCCGTCGGAGCCGAGGTTCTTCTGCGGCGCGAAGTAGTAGACGTCCGCCTGAGAGGCGTCGAAGTCGATGCCACCGGCCGCGCTGGTCGCGTCGATGACGGTCAGAGCGCCGTCGGCGACCACGCGTTCAATGGGTGCCGAGACGCCGGTCGACGTCTCGTTGTGCGGCCAGGCGTAGACGTCGATGCCGTCGACGATCTCTGCGGCGGTGCGCGAGCCCGGCTCGGACTTGCGCACATCCGGCGCCTCGAGCCACGGTGCGGCAGCGGCGGCGGCGAACTTGCCGCCGAACTCCCCGAACACCAGATTCTGGCTGCGGCGCTCGATCAGGCCGAAGGCGGCGGCGTCCCAGAACGCCGTCGAGCCGCCGTTGCCGACGATGATCTCGTATCCCTCGGGAAGGCGGAAGAGTGCTGCGAGCTGCTCGCGGACGCTGCCCACCAGGTTCTTGACGGGTGCCTGTCGGTGCGAGGTGCCGAGCAACGTCGGACCTGCGGCGAGCAGCGCATCGAGCTGCTCGGTGCGCACCTTCGAGGGACCGCAGCCGAAGCGGCCGTCAGCGGGCAGGAGGTCACGGGGAATCTCGATCGCCATGCGTTGATTCTACGGCGTGGGCCCCCGGTGCCTTCACCGCATGACGCCCTGATGTCCGCGCGGGAATGTAGGCTTGCCTAAGAAGACCCGGAGGGCCACATGACGGACTTGATCGACACCACGGAGATGTACCTCCGCACCATCCTCGAACTCGAGGAGGAGAACATCGTGCCGCTGCGTGCGCGTATCTCCGAGCGGCTCGGCCACTCGGGTCCGACGGTCTCGCAGACGGTCGGGCGCATGGAGCGCGACGGCCTCGTCGTCGTCTCCGAAGACCGCACCCTCGAACTCACCGACGCCGGCCGCCGCAAGGCGGTCAACGTCATGCGCAAGCACCGCCTCGCCGAGCGCCTTCTCTCCGACGTGATCGGCCTCGACTGGGCGTTCGTCCACGAAGAGGCGTGCCGCTGGGAGCACGTGATGAGCGAGCAGGTCGAGCGTCGTCTCGTCGAGCTGCTCGGCCACCCCACCGAGTCCCCGTACGGCAACCCGATCCCGGGCCTCGACCAGCTCGGCGACGCGCCTGCGCGCACGTTCGACGAGGGCGTCATCGGGCTCGTGCAGAAGCTGAACGCCGCCGGCGCTCCGATCGATGGCACCGTGCGCCGTCTCGCCGAGCCCGCTCAGGTCGACCCGGAGCTGCTCGAGCAGCTGCGAGACGCAGGCGTGGTTCCCGGTGCGAAGGGCGACTATCGCTTCAACGAGGGCTACGTGCTCATCCAGATGGAGGGCAAGGAAGACGGTCTGGAGCTCCCCGTCGAACTCGCCTCGCACATCTTCCTGGTCGGCGAGCCCGCCTGAACTTCGAGGCTGAAGGGCCCGACATCCGCGTGATTCCGCCTCTCCGAGGATTGCCAGGTTCGCAGGGTGACAGGATCGTTATCTTCCGGTAACCTCGGACGAGTCGTCGAAGAAGCCCGCTGACGACACCCGAGAGGATTCGCCTTCCAGGCTCGTCGACCTCCCGGTCAGACCGCACAACGTACCCGAGCTACATACGTGCCACGAGAGCAGAGTGCCGACGAGCCAGCGCTTCCCGAGCGTGCAGGCGCAGGAGGACTAAGTTTTGGCCAAAGACATCGAATCGCCCGAGAAGACAACTGAAGATCGAGCAGTCGCCCGCAGCTCTCGCAGCCGCGTCGACGCTCGCAAGGTCGTTAAGCCCTTGCGTTCGATCGCCATCTTCGGGGCCGTCGGTGCTCTCGTCGCTGCTGTCGCTCTTCCCGCCTACGCCGCATCGAAGCCGGCAGAGACCGCGGCGACCGTCCAGCAGCTCGCTGCTGTCGACGCCCAGTCTCTGGTCGTCGCGTCCGACGCGACCGCCGCTCCGCTGAGTCGCGGTACCTTCAGCGCCACGACTCCGGACGAGATCGAGAAGAAGAAGGCCGAAGAGGCCGCGAAGGCCCGCGCGGCCGCTGCTGCAGCCTCCGTCGCCTCTGCGTCGAACACCAGCTTCGACATCGGTCGCTACGCGCTGGTGTCGCCCGGTTCCGGCGAGGTCCGGTACCCGCTTCCTCAGGGTTCCTACAACGTCAGCCGCACCGTCGGCGGCGCTCACCAGGGCGCCGACATGCTCGCCCCGGCCGGCACCCCGATCTACGCTGCGGCTGCGGGCGTCGTCCGTGCCTCTGCCGAGAGCATCGGCGGATACGGCGTCGCCGTCATGCTCGACAGCGTCGTGGGCGGTCAGCGCGTGCAGACGACCTATGGTCACATGATCTACGGTTCGCGTCAGGTCCAGGCGGGGCAGACCGTCGCCGCCGGACAGCTCATCGGCTTCGTCGGCAGCACCGGACGCTCGACAGCCAACCACCTGCACTTCGAGGTCTGGGTCAACGGCGGCCTCATGGAGCCGATCGCCTGGCTCGGCGCCAACGCGGGCTGATCGCTCGCACCTTCATCTTTCCCTCGCGGACACGCCTTCGTGCGTTCACCCGCAGTTTGACCCTCCTGTGCTGCTGATGGGTTAGCCTGAACCCGTTGTCGCATAGTCGGGAGAAGCTGATGGAGCGAATACCGAACATCCGAACCATGGATGCCCTCGGTCGTCACGTCCTTCTGCATCGTCCGCAGGGACGCCACGGTCTTGCCGTGCGCATGAGGCGCTGTCTGTAGACAGCGCCTTTTTTCATCCCCGCGAACGCTTCCGTCCTGTGCGGCTTCGTGTGAGTCGAGAGTGCCGGGAAGCCGTCCCGGCGGATCGAGAGGATGACGATGCGCACACTTGTACTGAACGCAGGATACGAACCGCTCGCGATCGTGTCGTTCAAGAGAGCCCTGGTCCTGGTCATGAACGACAAGGCGACGGTCATCGAACGTGTCGAGGACGACCCCGTCTGGGGCAGTCACGGCGTCTACGACCGTCCTGCCGTCATCGTCCTCTCGCGGTATGTGCGCATTCCGATCAGCAGACGCGTCCCGGTCACACGGCGGGGGGTCCTCCGCCGTGACAACCACCGCTGCGGCTACTGCGGCAAGGCCGCCTCGACCATCGACCACGTGATGCCGCGTTCGCGCGGAGGGGCTGATTCGTGGGAGAACCTCGTCGCGTGCTGCCTGCGCTGCAACAACACCAAGAGCGACCGCACGCCGCAGGAGATGCGCTGGGAACTGAGGTTCGCGCCTCGTCCTCCGCACGGGACGGCGTGGACGGTCCGCGGCACGGAGCGGAGCGACCCGCGATGGGAGCCGTACCTGGCCCTCGCCGCGTGAACGGAAGGCGGGGGCGGGGCTTCCTCTAGAATGGAATCCTCGCCCCCGTAGCTCAGCAGGATAGAGCAGCCCTCTCCTAAAGGGCAGGTCGCTGGTTCGAATCCAGTCGAGGGCACATCTCAGTCACGGCCGTTGCGCCACAGCTTCGACGGCCACCAGATCACTCGACCCAGGTCGTAGGCGAGTGCCGGCACGAGCAGCGAGCGCACCACGAAGGTGTCGAGCAGCACTCCGAACGCGACGATGAACGCGAGCTGCGCGAGGAACAGGATCGGGATCACCGACAGGGCGGCGAAGGTCGCTGCGAGCACGAGACCCGCAGACGTGATCACGCCGCCGGTGATCGAGAGTCCGCGAAGCACGCCTTCGCGTGTGCCGTGCTCGAGCGACTCCTCGCGCACCCTCGTCATCAGGAAGATGTTGTAGTCGATGCCGAGTGCCACGAGGAACACGAATCCGTAGAGCGGAACCGCAGGATCGGCACCCGGGAAGTCGAACACTCCGTTGAAGACCAGTGCCGAGACGCCCATCGCCGTGCCGAACGACAGGACCGTGGTGATGATGAGCAGCACCGGCGCGAGGATCGACCGCAGCAGCAGCATCAGGATCAGCATGATCACGACCAGGACGACCGGGATGATCAGGTTGCGGTCATGGATCGAGGCGTCGTTCGTGTCGATCGCGGTCGCCGTCACTCCGCCGACCAGAGCATCGAGCTCGTCCAGCTGGGTGCGCAGGTCCCGCACCGTCGCGGCAGCCGCGTCAGAGTCGGCCGCGTCGGTCAGAGTGCCCTGAAGAAGAACGTCTCCGTCGACGACGGTGGGCTCGGGCACCGGGGTCCCGGGAGGGCCGACGGCGACCAGGCCGTCTTCCGTGACCGGCGCCGAACCGCTCGGCGAGTCAGCGGCCGTGACAGAGACCCCGTCGATTCCATCGTCGGACAGCAGCACGTCGGCGGCATCCTGCAGCTCGTCCTCCGCGACGACCACGTACACGGGACTGCCGGAGCCGCCGGGGAAGTGCTCGCCCAGAGCCACCTGACCGTCGCGCGCCTCGGACGCGCCGAGCACGAGATCGGACTGGGGCACGCCGACGGCGTTCAGCTGCAGGACGCCCGAAGCGCCGGCGAGCAGCACCAGGGTCGTCACGATCCAGATGACGCGAGGGCGGCGGGTGATGAGGTTCGCGAGCCGTGCCCACAGGCCCGTCTTGCGCATGCCGTGCTCGTCAGCGACGACCTCGGGCTCGAACTTCGGGCGACGGGGCCAGAACACCGCGCGGCCGAACAGCAGCAGGAGAGCCGGCAGCAGTGTGAGCGCGGCGAGCATCGCGAACACGATGCCGATGGCGGCCACCGGACCGAGGGTGCTGTTCGACTTGAGGTCGCTGAGCAGCAGACAGAGCAGTCCGGCGATGACAGTCCCGCCGGAGGCCACGATCGGCTCGAAGGAGCCCTTCCAGGCCGCCAGCACGGCGGCCCCCTTGTCCCGGGTGACGCGCAGCTCTTCGCGGAACCGCGCCACGAAGAGCAGCGCGTAGTCGGTGGCCGCTCCGATGACCAGGATGAAGAGGATGCCCTGGGTCTGGCCGCTGAGCAGCAGCACCTCGAACTTCGCCAGCCACCAGACCACGAGGAGCGCGACGCAGAGTGCGAAGAGGCTCGTCGAGAGCACGACGATCGGCAGCAGGAACGAGCGGTAGACCAGCACGAGGATGACGAGCACCGCGAGCAGGGCCACCCCCAGGAGGAGGCCGTCGATGCCGGCGAACCCGGCGACGAGGTCGGCGCTGAATCCTGCGGGACCCGTGATGTAGACGGTGACGCCGTCAGGCGCGGCATCCCGCAGCTGAGTGCCGAGTGCATCGATCGCGTCGGCGAGTTCCGCGTCGCCCTCGATCGGGATGAACGCCTGGACGGCCTTGCCGTCGTCCGACGTCAGAGCGGGAGAGACGTCTTCGCTCACGCCCTCGACGGAGGGCGCGTCGGCCACCGCATCCGAGATGGTCTGGAGGTCTGACTCCGACAGCTCGTCATCGGCGACGAACACCGCGATCGCCGGAATGGCATCGCTGTCGTTGAACTCGCCGAGGAGCTTCTGCACCTGCGTCGCATCGGCCGACTCAGGCAGGTAGCTCGTCTGATCGTTCGATGAGACCTCGTCGACCTTGCCGAACAGCGGGCCGCCGAGCCCTGCGCCCACCAGCCAGATGAGGATGAGGGCGACGGGGATGAAGACGCGCGCCCAGGAGTGCCGACGCGTGCGCTCTCGGGTCGGCGGGGTGGGCGCGTGCTCAGGGGTGGACATCAGATTCCTCTCGGAAGGTGCAGGGGATCGGGGTGCGTCAGGAGACCCAGGCGAGGATGAGGATCATCGTCGCGAGGAACCCGGCGAAGTAGTTGAGGAAGATGAAGCGCCGCCACGCGCGGTTGGTCCCCGCCGATGTGTCGTCGGTGACGTTCCACCAGGGTGCGGCGTTGACGATGTACGGCAGCGCGAGGGCGGCGCCCAAGGGCGCCGGCCAGGACGTGAACAGCATGGCGATGCCGGCGAGTGCCCACAGCGCGATCGACAGCCGTACGGTCGCCCGTGCTCCGATCACGGTCGCGATCGAGCCGATGCCCCCTTCGCGGTCGGGTGCGATGTCCTGCACCGCTCCGAAGGCGTGCGCGGCCATGCCCCACAGGAAGAACGCGAGCAGCACGATGACCGCTGTCGAGGTGACGGCGCCCTCGGCAAGGGTCAGCCCCACGATCGCCGGAGTGACGAAGTGCAGGCTCGAGGTCGTCGAATCCAGGAACGGCCGCTCTTTGAACCGGAGCCCGGGTGCGGAGTAGGCGATCACCGCGAACACGCTGATCGCGAGCCAGAGCCAGGATGCGGGATTCCCGACCGCCACGAGGTAGACCAGGAACGGGACGTTCGTCACCACCGCCGCCCACAGGGTCGCGCGGTGTATGCGGGGGGCGAGAAGCGCGCCCTCGATCCCGCCCTTGCGCGGGTTGGCGAGGTCGGACGCGTAATCGAACACGTCGTTGATGCCGTACATGGCCAGGTTGTACGGCACGAGGAAGTAGAGGGTGCCGATGATCAGCGTCAGGTCGATCTCGCGCGTGCTGAGGAGGTAGGCGGCCGCGAAGGGGAATGCCGTGTTGATCCAGCTGATGGGGCGGGAGGAGAGGACGATCTGCCGGGCGTCGCGACCGGTGGATCCGCGGGTCGAGGAGCTCACGAGGGATCCTCCTCGGCGCCTCGGAGGCCGGCGCGCGCGCGTCGACGTGCGCGCAGCGCTGCCCACAGGGTCGGCAGCAGCACGGCCCCTGCGAGCGGATAGGCGAAGTCCTCGAGCGGTGCGAGACCGATGTGCACCCCGAGGAGGTGATCGGGGGAGTAGTGGAACAGTCCGGTGGCGATCATGACGGTGTCGAAGACGGCGGTGAGGAGGAAGAGCACGACGACGGTCGCGGCGATCGCGCCGAGATGGGCTCTGTTCCGACCAGCGACCACGGAGAGAACGGCGGCCGCCACGACGGCGACGCCGACGAACCATGCGGAGAGCTCGATGTAGGTCACGATGCGACCTCCGCCGGGCGTCGGCGCAGTCGGGTGAGGATCCGCACAGCCCCGGTGTAGACGACCATGGTGCAGACGACGAGGAAGAGCAGGAAGACAGGCTCTTCGATGGGGAGCTCGGGGGCGAGGACGATCCCCGTCGCGACGGCGGCCTCGCCCCGGAAGAAGATCCCTCCGACGATGCCGGCGACGTCCCACGCGAGGAAGAAGGCGAGTCCGATCGCCGTGACGATCGCCGCGGTCACCGCGTCGCTCCAGAAGAAGAGCCGGAACCGCCGGTCGAGCAGCAGCATGCAGCCGAGCGTGATGAGCAGGAGCGCGAGATACAGGAAGCCCATCAGGATTCCCCGCGGGTGGACCCTGCCGGGGTCGCAACATCGAGAGGGCCGCTGGAATGGTCGCCGCGGATGCGCTTGAGAACGATCTCCGCGCTGATGAGGCACATCGGCACCCCCACGCCCGGCGCGGTCGTGGCACCCGCGTAGTACAGGCCCGACACCTGGCGCGACTCGTTCTGAGCACGGAACATCGCGCTCTGGGACAGGATGTGCGCCGGCCCCAGCATCCCGCCGCGCCACGAGTTGTAGTCCTCGAGGAAGTCCGCGGGGCCCTTGGTCTCGCGTACCACGATGCGCTCACGCAGGTCGTGGATGCCGGCCCAGCTCGCGATCTGGTCGATCGCCGCATCCGCGGCCTGCTCGATCGCCGCGGAGCCTGCACCGTCGGAGCCGCCCGCTCCCAACGCCGTGTCGGCGGGGATCGGCACGAGCACGAAGAGGTTCTCGTGGCCCTCGGGGGCCACGGTGCGGTCGGTCGCGCTCGGGCGGCAGACATAGATCGATGCGGGTGAGGGGATCTCGGGGTCGTCGCCGAAGATCGCGTCGAAGTTCGCATCCCAGTCCTCCGTGAAGAACAGGGAATGATGCGGCAGCTCGGGCACGGAACCACGGATGCCGAGCATCACCAGCACGGCGCCGGGACCGCTCGTGCGCTGCTGCCACCAGGAATCGGGGTAGGTGCGCAGGTGCGGCGGCAGCAGCGCCGTCTCGGTGTGGTGAAGATCGGCGCCGGACACCACGATGTCCGCTTCGGCCCGGTGCGCGATTCCGTCGGCGTCGCGCCACTCGATGCCCGTGACGGTCGGAGCACCCGACCGGACGCCGGTGCTGATCGCCGTGACATCGGCATCCAGCACGATCTCGGCTCCGGCCGCCTCCGCGAGCTCCGCGATGCGCTCGACGACGCGCCAGAATCCGCCCTGGGGGTAGCTGACGCCCTCATCGAGGTCGAGAGCGCTCATGAGGTGGTACATCGCCGGTGCGGTGCGGGGGTCCGTGCCGAGGAACACGGCGGGGTACCCGAGCAGCTGCCGGATGACCGGGTCACGGAAACGCCGCGCGGCGAATGACTGCAGGCGTGTGCCCAGCAGACTGAAGAGACGGGGGAGTGCGCGCAGCACCTCCGGTGTCATCAGCGTGCGCAGCCTCGTGAACGGGTTGTAGAGGAAATAGCGCTCGGCCATCACACGGGCGTCGTGCGCCGAGTCGAGGTAGGCATCCAGGGCCTGTGCGGCGCCGGGCTCGCGTGACTCGAAGAGGCGCGAGACCGCGCCACGACCGGTGGGAACCGTGACGGACGGCGCCGTGCGCCCGTCCGCGAGCGGCGCCCGGAATACGCGATACCCGGGATCGAGGAGGGTCAGATCGAGCTGCTCCTGGGTCGAGGTGCCCATCATCTCGAAGAAGTGATCGAACACCTCGGGCATGAGGTACCACGAGGGCCCGGAGTCGAAGCGGAAGCCGTCGCGCTCGATGGTGCCTGCACGACCACCGACACGGCCGTTCTTCTCATAGACGGTCACATCGTGGCCGTCACGGGCGAGCAGCCCGGCGACGGCGAGACCGGCGACGCCTGCGCCGATGACCGCTACCCGGCTCATCGGCTCCGCTCCATCGCGGTCACGAGCACCGAGCGCGCGGCCAGCATCGCCTTCACCGGATCGGGTACGCGCACCCGCTGCTCGTAGAGACTCGAGGCCGGAGTCTTCGCGACCCGGCGCGTGAGAGCGGCGAACAGCGCGAGTGCGCTGCGGACCGCGGCGCGAGAGTCCTTGGGCAGCAGCGGGATCGAGCGCGCCGCATCATCGAGCTGCGCCGTGATCGTGCGCACCCACTCGTCCCGATCGCCGTCGGTGAGGCGACCGCCGTCGCCGAGGTAACCGCGCTGCAGGCGATCCGTGTCATCCGCGAGGTCGCGCAGGAAGTTCACGTTCTGAAATGCCGCACCGAGCTGCCGTGCTCCGTGCGTCAGGGTCTCGAGTTCGCTGTCGGTGCGCCGCTCGTCCCGCAGGAAGACGCGCAGGCACATCAAGCCGACCACCTCGGCAGAGCCGTAGACGTAGCGCTCATGAGCCGCCGCGTCGTAGGACGTGAAGTCCGCGGCGATGTCGGCGGCCATCGAGTCGAAGAACGGCTGCGTGAGATCTTCGCCGATCCCGCACTCCCTCGCCGTTCGCGCGAAGGCGTGCAGGACGAGGTCCGTGCTGTATCCGACGCTCATCGCCCGGTGCGTCTCCGAGACGTACGACGCGAGCGCTCCGCTCTGCGCCGACTCGTCGAGCCCCGCCTGGGCGGCGACTCCGTCGACGATCTCGTCCGCGATGCGCACCATCGCGTAGATGTTGCGCACGTGCTGACGGTGTCTCTCGCCGAGCAGGCGCGTCGCGAGTCCGAAGGATGTCGAATATGTGCGGATGACCTCGGTGGATGCGGTGTCGGCGGCGCGGTTGAACCGCCCCAGACTCGCACCCGATGCGTCGTGAGGGTTCGGGGTCATGCGTGACGCCCTTCGAGGCGGGAGGTGGAGACGAGGATCGACCGTGCGGCATCCGAGCTGATCTCGCCGGCGAGCTCCGCCTCGGACAGCAGGGCGTAGACCGCGTCGAGCTGATCGCCGATGAGGCCGATCACGAATCGCTCCGCTCCGCACTCGCGCAGCAGATCGCGCATCGAGGTGGCGTCCTGCAGGCTGAGGTCCGCCGAACCGAACCGCGGTTCGATGTCGTGCCAGGCGCTCGTCGACCGCGCGAAGGCGATGATGGCCGTCTCCTTGCCCTCTCTCAGGTCGGAGAAGGGGTCCTTGCCGTGCGTCCGGTGGTCGCCGAAGATGCAGAGCAGGTCGTCCTGAAGCTGGTAGGCGAGACCCAGGTGGCGGCCGACGGCCTGCAGCGTCTCCTCGGCTGAGGTGGAGGAGTCGGCGAGGAGCGCCGCGGCGCGCAGCGGGAGCGAGAACGAATAGGTGGCCGTCTTGTAGACGCTCATCGACAGGACGGTGTCGACGTCGGAGGCGATGATCCCGTGGCTCAATGCGACGTCGGTGTGCTCGCCGGCCACCGTCTCGAGGATCGTCTGCTCGACCAGGTCGAGGAGGCGTCCTCGTGTGTGCGCCGGCACATCCGCCCGGGCGAAGCCCATGATCGCGGCCGAGAGCATCAGATCGCCCATCAGGATCGCGCTGGACCTGGCCCAGTGCAGCGCGTCCTGCTCGGAGGCGACGGGTGTGCCGGCGGCGAGCTGCCCGATCAGGTTGGGTCGCTTGCGGCGGGTCAGGTCTCCGTCGATGACGTCGTCGTGAAGGAGGAAGGCATAGTGAAGGAGCTCGATATGGGTCGCTATGTCGACGGCCCCGATCATCGCGTCCTCGCCTGCGGTCGGGACGAGCGCGCGGTGGATGTCGAGCAGCAGCCGCGGGCGCACGAGCTTGCCGCCGAGAGCGTGGTCGGCGGTCGCGCGCCAGAGGGCGGCGAACTCGGCTCCGTACACCTCGGCGTTCTCGCAATGAATGGCGAAGCGCTGTCGGAGCACCTCTTCGACACGGGTGCTCATGTCCTCTCGCGGCGCGGTCTGCGTCACGGTCGCGGTCATGATCACACCACCCCGAGGTCGCGCAGCCGGGGCAGCTGCTCCACGAGCCAGGGGCTGTACGCGAAGGGGGCGCCGATGACGGCGTCGGCGAACTCGGCCGGATCGACCCAGGCCCACTCGGCGACCTCGTCGGGATCGGGGGAGAGGGGGCCGTCTGCGATGGCGACGTGCACGGGGCAGATCTCGTTCTCGACGATCCCGCTCGCGTCGACCGCGCGATAGCGGTAGTCAGGCAGCACCAGGGAGATGTCGGTGAGACGGAGTCCGAGCTCGTCCTGCGCGCGTCGATGCACTGCCTGTGTCATGTCCTCACCCGGGCGGGGGTGACCGCAGAAGCTGTTGGTCCAGACGCCGGGCCAGGTGCGCTTCGTCAGCGCTCGCCGCGTGACGAGAAGACGCCCCTGCCGGTCGAAGACATGGCAGGAGAAGGCCAGGTGAAGAGGAGTATCGGTGGTGTGTACCGCGTCTTTCGCGAACACGCCTATCGCGACTCCGTCTGCAGAGAGGAGGGTGACCTCATCCAACGGGGAACCTCCTCGATTTTCGCTAGCTTAGCTAATAATCAACATAACACGAAACAATCGTGTGTAGCATGATGGCATGCACGACGGACCGGACGCCACCCCCCGCGGAAGCGGTGCGTCCGATGTGCTGTCTCGCAAGGACCCGATCTCTCCGGATGGCCTCGCGCACGCGGCGATCTACGACGTCGAGTCGGCGGATCCGCGGAGCACTCTGATCGATCGATCAGGTGTCGACCCCGAGGACCTGCGCCAGATCGCGCTCGTCATGGGCGCCCTCGGTGAGCTCCGCGACGCGGAGCAGAAGCTGTCACTCGCCTCACGGCGCTACATGCGCCTGAACGACACGGACATGCGCGCACTGCATTACCTGATCGTGTGCGCGAACCGCGGGGCCACGGCCACTCCCGGGGGGATCGCGACGCACCTCGGCATATCGACGGCGTCGACGACGAAGCTGCTCGACCGCCTCGAGAAGGGCGGACATATCCGGCGGGCGCCGCATCCGACCGACCGGCGCGCTCTCGCGATCACCATCACGCCGGAGACGCGGCAGGCGGCCATGGAGACGGTGGGTCGTCAGCAGGCCAAGCGCTTCTACTCGGCGGCGCGACTCACTCCGGACGAGCGTGACGTCGTCATCCGGTTCCTGTCCGACATGGCCCAGGAGATCACGCTCCGGGATGAGCCGTGGGCTCAACCCGGAGTCGCGACCTCAGACTGAGTCAGTGCGCGGCGTTGTACGCCTCGACGACCGGGGCGGGAATGCGGCCCCGCTCTGAGAGCGTGTAGCCGTTGTCGTTCGCCCAGGCGCGGATCGCCGCGACCTCGGGATTGCGACCCGCGCGCTTCCGGGGTGCTGCTGACCGAGACGAGGCCGCCGAGCCGGCCCGTCGTCCAGCCGAGATATACGGTTCCAATGCCGCGCGCAGTTCTTCTGCGTGCGCGGAATTCAGATCGATCTCGTAAGAAGTGCCATTCAGCGAGAAATGGACCGTTTCGCCTTCGCCCACTTCCAGGATGCTTCCGTCGATGTCGTCAACCAGCTGGTGCACAATTCTTCTTGCCATGGGAATACAGTACTGCCGAATATCCGAGCCCGCAGTGCTATTCGTGACCAGGGTCGATCAATTTCAGGCCGACGATGCACCCGACGAGGCCGAGGAGCAGCAGAATCCGCGGCCAGGAGATGTCGCTGTCGCCGGTGATCATCGCCCACACCACTGTCAGAGTCGCGCCGATGCCGACCCACACCGCATAGGCGGTGCCGGTGGCGATATCACGCATGGCGAATGCGAGCCCGAGCATCGAGAGGATCAGACCGCCCGCGAATATGATGCTCGGCCACAGCTTGGTGAATCCCTCGGATTTGCCGAGCGCAGTCGCCCATACAGCTTCGAGGACTCCGGAGACGATAAGCACGATCCACGACATGACGGTCCTTTCGGACCAGTCTTTTCGCTCACCGGGTACTGGTCTGCCTCGTCCGGGGCCGGGGTTCACCGACCAGTATCCACGATAGCCCTGAGCGCTGGGCAGGGCCTGTGCAGCGCTGTGCCGCGGAGCGCCGCGCGTGACTCAGGGGAGCAGTCCGGCCCGCCGCGCCTTGGCCACGGCGGCATGGCGGGTCGAGGCGTCGAGCTTGGACATCGCCGTGCCGAGATACGCCTTGACGGTGCCCTCGCGAAGGCCGAGCTGCCCGCCGATCTCCGCATTCGTCGCGCCGAGGGCGGCGCAGGCGAGCACATCGGTCTCGCGGCGGGAGAGATGAACCGTCGGGATCGGCCCGGTGCCGGTGGAGACCGCGTCGTCCGCGAGCATCACGAGGCGCTGCTCCACCTGTGCGATGCGCGCCCGAAGATCCGCATCATCGACGGATGCCGCGATGCTGCGAAGCTCGGCGAAGCTCTCCCGCAGCTCTTCGCGATGGCGCGGGGGGACGGATGCGGACGACGGCGTGACCGAGCGAAGGCGACGTTCCACCTCGTCGCGAACTCGGAGCTCCTCTGCGACGGACTGTGCGACCTGCATCGCCGGCGCCGTGGTCACGCCGCCGACGGGTGTCCGGTCCCAGGCCCCCGCGTACAGGACTCCTCGGGGACGGCCGCTCACGACGATCGGCAGGGCCAGTAGAGTCCTGAGGCCCTCGCCGAGCACGAACACGTCGTAGTCGTGCGTGATCTGCTGCGATGACCCGTAGTCGCTCGTCATGCGAGGGCGCAGCTCCATCATCGCCCGTCCGCCGAGACCGCGTTCGGGTCTGACGCGCAACCCGTCGAGGCTGTGCGTGCGGTTTCCGACGATGCTGGTGACGCTGACCACGCCCTCGTCGATCAGGCCGCCGAAGGCGACCGGGAACCGGGTGCGCTGCGCGAGCTCGCGCACTGCTCTGGCGACGAGCTCGGTCTCTGATTCCATCTCGGTCGATGTGCTCACGACTACCTACTTTCGGGGGTGACGGCGCTGTGTCCCCGTTTCGTAGCGTCGACCCTATCATTCGCCTGGCAATGCGGGGCGAGCCGCAGAACATGAGGCAAGGAGGCCCCATGACCGACCATCCGACGGCAGATTCGCCGGGAGCGATCGACTACATCGCTGTCGAGGAATCACCACGATTCCGCGAGCTGAAGAAGACGCAGCGCTCATTCATCTTCCCGCTCGCGGCATTCTTCCTCATCTGGTATTTCGTCTACGTCCTGCTCGCCGCCTTCGCGACCGAATTCATGTCTCAGAGAGTGTGGGGAGATATCACCGTCGGGCTGCTCATGGGGTTGGGACAATTCGTCACCACCTTCGCGATCACGATGGGGTACGTCGCATTCGCGAACCGGAGACTCGATCCGATAGCGACCGAGATCCGCGAAGAGCTCGAGAAGGCGCAGGCTGACGCATGAACCGCATTCACGCCGCCGCGGGGGAGATCGCGGTGGAGAGCAATCCTGTTCTCAACATCTCGATCTTCGTCGCCTTCGTGGCGGTGACACTGTTCATCGTCATCCGTGCGAGCCGGAACAACAAGACGGCGGCGGACTACTACGCCGCGGGCCGCTCGTTCACGGGGCCGCAGAACGGTTTCGCGATCGCCGGCGACTATCTGTCTGCGGCATCCTTCCTCGGAATCTGCGGTGCGATCGCGATCAACGGCTACGACGGATTCCTGTATTCGATCGGATTCCTCGTCGCCTGGCTCGTCGCACTGCTTCTCGTCGCCGAGCTGATGCGCAACACCGGCAAGTTCACGATGGCCGACGTCCTGTCGTTCCGACTGAAGCAGCGGCCAGTGCGCATGGCGGCCGCGATCACCACGCTCGCAGTGTGCTTCTTCTACCTGCTCGCCCAGATGGCGGGAGCCGGCGGGCTGGTCTCCCTGCTGCTCGGAATCGACGGCCGACTCGGTCAGTCGATCGTGATCGCCGTCGTCGGCGTGCTGATGATCGTCTACGTCCTCATCGGCGGCATGAAGGGCACGACCTGGGTGCAGATCGTCAAGGCGTTCCTGCTCATCGGCGGTGCGATCGCGATGACGATCTGGGTGCTGGCGATCAACGGATTCAGCCTCAACACGCTGCTCGAGGCGGCTGTGGCGAATTCCGACAAGGGCGACGCGATCCTCGCGCCGGGACTGCAGTACGGAGCGAACCCCTGGGACTTCGTCTCTCTCGGCATGGCTCTCGTGCTCGGAACAGCGGGGCTCCCGCACGTGCTGATGCGCTTCTACACGGTCCCCACTGCCAAGGAGGCTCGTCGTTCGGTGGTGTGGGCGATCTGGCTGATCGGCGGCTTCTACCTGCTGACACTGGTGCTCGGCTACGGAGCAGGCGCGCTCGTCGGCGCGGACGTGATCGCGGCGGCACCCGGCGGGCCGAACTCGGCGGCGCCGCTGCTCGCCCTGTATCTCGGCGGGCCGGTCCTCCTCGGGTTCATCTCGGCCGTCGCCTTCGCGACCATCCTCGCGGTGGTGGCCGGACTCACGATCACGGCAGCAGCCTCGTTCGCGCACGACATCTATGCGAACGTGATCCAGAAGGGGAAGAAGGACTCGGCCGGAAACCCCGTCGAGCCGGATCCCAACGGCGAGGTGCGCGTCGCACGCCGAACGGTGGTCGTGATCGGCATCTTCGCGATCGCGGGCGGCATCGGTGCGCAGGGGCAGAACATCGCCTTCCTGGTGGCGCTCGCCTTCGCGGTCGCCGCCTCGGCGAATCTGCCGACGATCCTCTACTCGCTGTTCTGGCGACGGTTCAACACCCGCGGTGCGGTCTGGAGCATGTACGGCGGCCTCGCCGCGGCGATCATCCTGATCATCCTGTCGCCGGTGTTCTCCGGGTCGCCGACCTCGATGATCCCCGGGATCGACATCGTGCTGTGGCCGATGAACAATCCGGGAATCGTGTCGATCCCGCTCGGCTTCTTCCTCGGCTGGCTCGGGACGGTCACGAGCCGGACCAAGGAGTCGCCGCTCCTGGCGGCCGAGATGGAAGTGCGCTCGCTCACCGGTTTCGGGGCCGAGAAGGCCGTCGACCACTGAGCGGCCGATGACGCGAACGGGGACCCCGACGGCCTACTCGTCGGGGTCCCCGTGTGCGGTCAGCCGTGCGACTCGAGGTCGAGAAGGAACCTCTTGCGCTCGGGATGCGCGCCGTACTGACCCGTCGTGCCATCCGACCGCACCACGCGGTGGACGGGGACGACGATGGAGAAGGGACTGAGACGGCAGGCGGTGCCGACGGCCCGCGCGGCACCGGGGCGCCCGGCCAGCACCGCGACCTCCCCGTAGCTGATCGTCTCTCCCCATTCGATGGTGGTGATGGTCTGCAGCGCCGTGCGCGCGAACCCGTCGATGAGGCGCCAGTCGAGCGCCAGGTGATCGTGGAATCGCACCGGCGATCCACCGAAGTACGCGTCGAGGAGTTCGGTGACCTCGTCTGCCGCACCGGGGTCGGGTTCCGGGACGGCCCGGAGCTGGCTCGCGACGTTCTCGAGGAGCCAGGGAACCGATGGATCATTCGACTCCGAGAGGTCGAATCGGACGAGCCCCTCGTCGGAGAACACCGCGAGGGCGTCGCCGAACGGAGTCGGTGCGAAGTCATAGCGGAAGGTCATGCCTCCATACTGACCGGAGCGGGGGTGCGGGGGCGTCCCCACGAGCGCGACCGGGGGAGACCGCACCGACTCGTCGCTCGGGTGCAGAAGCAGTCCGCAGGGTCGTCGCTCCGCCCTCGAGCGGGCGGAAATACGGTGAAACCCGCCCGGGATACCGCCTGCGGGGCGAGGCGCGCTTAGTGTGTGAGGTGTGTGGCGACGTGAAGGCAAGGCTGCGGATGACGCAGCGACCGATGCCGCAGTGACCCTCGGCGAATCGCACGAGCCGGTCTCCGGTATCGGCATCGCGCATGCGGCAGAGGCCGAGCGCACTCGGCTGCGTGCGGAAGCTGCTGACCTCGGCGGTTCATCGCCGCTCGTGAACTTCCGCGACACGGTCGAATCCAGCATCGACATCTCGAAGGCCCACCCCGGCAGTCTTCCCCAGTTCATCACAGGCAAATCGACCCTGCTGTCGAACCTCTATCGCGACGAGGTCGGTCTGCGCACTGCGAGGCTCGCCGCCGAGCGGATCACGGCGAAGAACACCGAGCTGCGCACCGTTCGCGGCATCGAGGCGGTGCACCTCGCAGTCGGCGTCGCCGGCTGGCGCATCGGCGGGGCGGATTTCTCGGCGCCCGTGCTGCTTCGCCCCCTCGCCATCCGTCGGCACCACTCCGACTTCGAACTCAAGCTGCAGGGCGCGTTCGAGGTGAACCCCGAGCTCGTGCGCATCGCGCGTGAGCACTTCGGCATCACGATCGACGCCGCGGCTCTCGCCTCCCTCGCCTACGACGGCGGGATCTTCAAGCCGCAGCCGGTGATCGACAGCCTTCGGGCCACGACGCGGTCGATCGACACCTTCACGGTGCTGCCGCGGCTCGTGGTCTCGACCTTCGCCGATGTCGGCGGTGCCATGTCCCGCGACGGCGGGAGTCTGGACCACGTCGTGCTCAACGCTCTGGCCGGTCACGTCGGTGACCGCGAGCAGGTCTCGGCCCGCCGACCCGCGCCGCACCACACCGGACCGGACGACCGGGCGCCGGCATCCGACAATCTGCTGCTCGATGCGGATGCCGAGCAGGAGGCGCTCCTCGCCCGGATCGCGGCCGGACATTCGCTGACCGTCGCGACGCTCCCCGGCACAGGCGGCACACAGACCGTGATCAACGCGCTCGGCGAACTCGTGCGGGCCGGCAAGAGGGTGCTCGTCGTCTCGGCGCGACGGTCGACCCTCGACGGCGTGCGGCACCGTCTCGCGGGCATCGGCCTCGACAGCCTGGCGGTATCGCCCGCGAACGTGCGTCGGGACCTCGTCCGCGCGATCGGCCGGAACGAGAAGGCGACGGCTCCGAAGGTCAGCGACGTCGATGACGCTCTTGTGCGTCTCCGCACGGTGCTCAGGGACTACCGCAGCGCTCTCACCGCTCCGGTCGCGGGGACGAACTCGTCGGTGCTCGACGCCACCAGGCATCTCACGAGGCTCGCCTCCCTGCCCACCCCGCCGTCGACCACGGCGCGACTCAGCGCCGAGACTCTCCGCCGTCTCGCTGACGATCGCTCGTCGGCGGCAGCGGCGCTCGCGCAGGCCGCGCGCCTCGGCGAGTTCCGCTTCGGACCCGACGACTCGCCCTGGTACGGAGTCACGTTCTCGAGCACCGAGGCGGCGAAGTCGGCGCACCAGCTGGCAGCGCGTCTGCACTCCGACAGCGTGCCGGCCCTCCTCGAGCGCGGGTATGCCCTCATCGCCCAGACGCATATGCGCCCGTTCTCGACGATCGACGAGCTCGGTGAGTACCTGCGGCTGCTGCAGGGCATCCGCGACTCTCTCGACCGGTTCAGCCCCACCGTCTTCGAGCGTCCGCTGGGCGAGCTCATCCAGGCTCACGGATCGCGCCGCGACGCGCCCGCGATGTCCGGGGCGAACCGGCGTCGGCTGCGTCGCCTCGCCAAGGAGTACGTGCGCCCGGGCGTCCATGTCACCGAGATGCACGAGTCGCTGCTGCGCATCCAGGCGCAGCGCACCCAGTGGCAGCGGTTCGTGGAAGCCGGGGTTGCGCCCGAGGTTCCACTCGGGCTCGCCGACGTCCACTCGTCGTGGCAGCGCGTCACGGCTGAGCTCGCCGAGCTCGATGTCGCGCTCGGCCGCAGGGAACCGCTGTCGACGCTCCCCGTCGCCCGCCTCGTGCGCACTCTCGCCGGTCTCGCGGCGAAGTCCGACGTCTTCGACAACCTCGTGGAGCGCGCGCAGCTGCGCGATCGGCTGGCTGACCTCGGTCTCGAGCCGCTGCTCGCGGAGCTGTCCGTTCGCCACGTCGCCGAGTCGCGCGTGGGTGACGAGCTGGAGTTCGCCTGGTGGCAGACACTGCTGGAACGGGCTCTGCAGGAGGATCGAGCGCTGCTCGGTGCGAACACGGCGGTGGTCGACCGGCTCGAGCGGGACTTCCGTCTCGTCGACGAGGCGCACGCCGCGATGGCCGGTCCGTTGCTCGCCTGGCAGCTCGCGAACCAGTGGAAGATCGCCATCGTCGATGAGCCGCAGGAGTCGCAGAACCTCAGGCGTGCACTGAAGCAGCCGGCGACGACGACAGCCGAGATCGTGAGCTCCGCGCCCACCCTCGTCGGCGTGCTCGCGCCGGTATGGATCTCGTCTCCCTACCTCGTGCCGCAGATCCCCGACTCCGTCGAGTTCGACACGGTGCTCCTCGTCGATGCGGCCGCGATCAACCTCGCCGAAGCGGCCCCGGCGATCCGCCGTGCCCGTCAGGTCGTCGCTTTCGGCGATCCGGTCACTCAGCTTCCGACAGCGTTCCACGTCGCCGTGGACCCCGGCCCCGAATGGGAGCACGAGGTGCCCTTCGACTCCGTGTCGGTGTTCGAGCGCCTGTCCGAACTGCTTCCCGTGATGACCCTCACGCGCAGCTACCGCGCGGGCGGCGAGGACCTCGCAGAGCTCATCAACGACGCGTTCTACGGCGGCGAGATCGTCTCTCTGCCCTGGGCGGGCTCGTACCTGGGTCGCGGCAGCCTCACCGTCGACTACGTCGAAGGCGGCACCGGGGCGCCCGACCCCGTGTCGGGTGCGGTGGAGAGCCCCGAGGCAGAGGTCGCACGCGTCGTCACGCTGGTCGTGGAGCACGCCGTGCATCGCCCGGACGAGTCGCTCATGGTGGTCACCGCGAGCAGGCGTCATGCCGAGCGCGTGCGGGCCGCCGTCACCTCGGCATTCGCCGGGCGCTCCGACGTCGCCGACTTCGTCGGTCGCGACACGGCCGAGCCCTTCGCGGTGCTCACCCTCGAGGAGTCCGTGGCCGAGAGCCGCGACCGGGTGATCTTCTCGCTCGGCTACGGCCTGACCAAGCACGGCCGAGTGCTCAGCGACTTCGGCGACCTGTCCACGCCGGATGGCGAGCGGCTGCTGACGGTCGGGATGACCCGCGCCCGCCGGTCCATGGTGATCGTCTCGTCGATCCGCCCCTCGTCGTTCGACGACGGCCGCCTCGAGTTCGGCGCCGCCACCCTGATGTCGATCCTCGGCGGCCTCGCCACCCGGGGACGCGACGCACGCCTGGAGGATCTCGCCGACCCGCTGACGCTCGCCCTCGCACGAGAGCTGCGCCGTCTCGGCGCAGCGGTCGACGTCGACTACCGCGGTCTGCTGCCGCTCGTCGCACAGCACAACGGCAAGGCCGTCGTCATCGAGTCCGACCCGGAGTCTCGTGGCGAGTCACTGCGCGAGGCCCTGCGGCTGCGCCCGAACGTGCTTCGCCGCCTCGGGTGGCATTACGTGCGCGTGCACGCCTTCGACCTCTACAGCGACCCCGTCACGGCGGCCACGCGCATCGCGGGAGTCTTGGGAATCTCGGCATCCGCGGCCCGAGCCGACAACGACACGCAGCCGATCGATCTCACCGACCCGCAGAATGACTGATCAGCCGGACTCCGGTGCCCCGCGGCAGAAGGTCGTGCGGGTCGCAGGATCGCGGCGTGCCCGGCTGACTCCCGTGCCGGGCACCGACACGGACCCGGATCGGGTCGTCCGGGAACCTCAGCGGACGACGGGCCCGAAGGGGCCCAACGACGACCGCCTGATGCAGGACGTGCCCCCGCACTACTGAGCACCGGCGGCTCAGGCGTGTTCGGGAGACGACGAAGCGCACGGCCCGAATCGGACCGTGCGCTTCGCGGTGCGGACTGCGAGTCAGCTGCGCGGCTTGTTCCCGGCGAGCAGGTCGCGGATCTCGACGAGCAGCTCGGCCTCGGTGGCGGCCGCCGGCTCTTCCTCCGGCTGCTCGGCCGCGGTGCCCTTGCGCGCCTCGACGTGGGCCTTGAACGTGTTCATCGGCAGCACGAAGACGAAGTACACCACCAGAGCGACCGAGAGGAAGCTGATGATCGCCGAGATGAGATCGCCGATGGGGAACGTGACGGTATCTCCGTAGATGCTCTGCACCTGCGGTCCGAAGTTGCCCGTCGCATCCGCCTTGAAGAACAGCGAGACGAGCGGGGTGATGATGCTGTTCACCACGGCGGTGACGATCGCCGTGAACGCGGTGCCGATGACGACCGCGACCGCGAGGTCGATCACGTTGCCGCGGAGGATGAAGTCCTTGAAACCTTTGAGCATGGATGCCTCCGGGGAGTTGATGGGGTCAGGAAGAAGATGTGCTGGTCGACGCGGGGGCCGGGGTCGTGGTCTTGGCCGACTCTGCCTTCGATGATGCCGGGGCGGATGCGGAAGAGCCGGAGCCCGCTCGCGAGTCGGTGCGATAGAAGCCGGATCCGTTGAACGTCACGCCGATGGATCCGTACTGCTTGCGCAGCTCGCCGCCGCATTCGGGGCAGACGGTGAGGGCGTCGTCGGAGAAGCTCTGCACGGCGTCGAAGGCGTGACCGCACGAACGGCAGGCATAGGCATAGGTGGGCATTGCGATCCTCGCGGGTCAGCGTCGCGTGGGCGACAGGTGGAGGGTCTGCGTGGGAGTCACGACGCCGGTGACCGGCTGGTCGTGAACCTCCCTCGGCAGGAAGTCGAGTACCTCGGAATCATAGATGACTGCGTAGACCGGAGGGCACTTCTCCATCGAACCGATGGTCTTGTCGAAGTACCCGCGCCCCCAGCCCATGCGCATCCCGGTGCGGTCGACGGCCGCGGCGGGGATCACCATCAGGTCGACATCGTTGACGGCGATCGGACCGAGCACCTCGCCGGTCGGCTCGGGAAGTCCGAAGAGGCCTTCCGCGACGTCGTCGTCATCGGTCGCCACGGCCCAGTCGAGAAGGCCGTCGGCCCGTGTCACAGGAAGCAGGACCCGGATGCCGCGGCGCACCGCGCCGGTGACGAACTCCCGGGTGCCCGGCTCGGTCGTGGTCGAGAGGAAGCATGAGATCGACCGGGCGCCGAGCGCGTCGACCAGCTCATCGAGGCGCTGCGTGATGGCGGATGCCGCGGCCTCCCGCTGCGAGTCGCTCAGCAGCTGGCGGCGTTCGCGGAGCTCGGCGCGAAGCGCGCGCTTCTCATGCTCTACGTCGTGGGACATGGCTCCGAGTCTACGGCGGCATCCCCACTAGGCTGGGTGGATGGGTATACGGAAGATGAAGGCTGTCATTCCTGCTGCCGGTCTGGGAACGCGTTTCCTGCCGGCGACGAAGGCGATGCCGAAGGAGATGCTGCCGGTCGTCGACAAGCCGGCGATCCAGTACGTCGTCGAAGAGGCCGCCAGCGCCGGGATCGATGACATCCTCGTCATCATCGGCCGCAACAAGAACGCGATCTCCAACCACTTCGACTCGGTCCCCGAGCTCGAGGTCAAGCTGATGGAGAAGGGCGACACGGGGCGTCTCGAGCGCGTCATCCATTCGAGCGACCTCGCCGACATCCACTTCGTCCGTCAGGGTGAGCCCAAGGGACTCGGTCACGCGGTGCTGCGTGCCCGCACGCACGTCGGCGACAGCTCCTTCGCCGTGCTCCTCGGCGACGACCTCATCGACGAGCGCGACCAGCTGCTCACCGAGATGATCGCCGAGCACGAGCGCAGCGGCGCCGCGGTGATCGCCCTCATGGAGGTCGACCCCGCGAGCATCCACATGTACGGCGCCGCCGCCGTCGAGGACATCGAGGGATCGGATGCCGTGCGCGTCACCGACCTCGTCGAGAAGCCCGCACCCGAGGACGCGCCGTCGAACCTGGCGATCATCGGCCGTTACGTCCTGCCCGCCTCGATCTTCGAGGTGCTCGAGCGCACCGAACCCGGCAAGGGCGGCGAGATCCAGCTGACCGACGCGCTGCAGGAGCTGGCCACCAGTGCCGACGGCCCCGGTGTGGTGGGCGTCATCTTCCGTGGACGCCGGTACGACACCGGCGACCGCGTCGACTACATCAAGGCGATCGTCCAGCTCGCCTCCGACCGCGACGACCTCGGCCCCGAGCTGCGGCCGTGGCTCAAGGAGTTCGCGGAACGCCTCTAGGCGTCGACGCGGCGTCGGGAGCGCGCGGATGGATCAGGCGACGGGGATGCGGCATGGTCCCATCGAGCTGCGCCTCGTGCGCTCTCGGGACGCGAGGGCTCTTCAGCACGAGCTGTTGAGCAATCGCTCCTGGCTGCAGCCGTGGGAGGCCACCGTCCCGTACGGCTCGGTCTCGTTCGACATGCGACTCAGCATCCGACGTCTGCTGCAGCAGTACCGCGACGGCGCGGGCTATCCGTTCGTCATGGAGTACGAGGGCGAGATCGCCGGGCAGCTCAACGTGTGGGGAGTCGCCAGGGGGTCGTTGTGCTCGGCGACCATCGGGTACTGGGTGAGCGAGCGCTTCGCCGGCAAGGGCATCACGCCCACAGCCGTCGCGCTCGCGACTGATGCCTGCTTCACGGAGTATGCGCTGCACCGCATGGAGATCTGCATCCGGCCCGAGAACGTCGCGAGCCTGAGGGTCGTGCAGAAGCTCGGCTTCCGCTACGAGGGGCTGCGTCGCCGTTACATCCACATCGACGGCGACTGGCGGGATCACTACGCGTTCGCCCTCACTCGCGAGGATGTGCCGCAGGGCGTGCTGGCCCGGTGGCTGAACGGCGAGGTGCCTCCGGACGCCGCGACGATCCCGCCGTCGGACCGTTTCGCGCTCTGACACGCCGCTGACTTCAGAACTCCTCGCGACACACGCTCCGACTGAGCGTCGTGACCAGCGATGTTCCCGTACCGTTGTCGACATGGACGGGCCGGTGCTGAGCGGGGGAGTGATAGTCCTCGTCGCTGTGCTCCTGTGGATGCTCTACCTGCTGCCCTCCTGGCGTGGGCGCTTCCAGTACGACGCCGCAGAGCGCAACGCCGTCAGACTGAACCAGGCCCTTCGGGTGCTGGCCGAGACCAGCGAGACCCCCGGCGAGGTCCGCCTCGAACTCAACGCGCGGACCGCCCTCGCGCAGCAGAAGCTCGCGAAGCGCCTGCAGTCCGAGAAGGAAGCCGCGGAGCTCATGAAGCTCCGCGAAGAGCTGGCTGCCACGAGGGCTGATCCCGTCATGCGACAGGCCCGCGCGCGTCGCCGTGTGCGCATCGTCGCCACCTCGACCCTGCTTCTCGGTCTCGTCGTCACCGGGCTCGGCGTGTGGCAGCTGATCGCGCTTCAGGCGCAGCTGCTGCTCTGGGTCGGCGGGTCGGTCATCGTCGTCGCCGGCTTCGCCCTGCAGCGCATGTCGGCTGTCGCCGCACGCGCCGCCCGGCGTTCGGTGCGCGTCGTCGAGCAGCCCGTGCAGAGGGCAGAGCCCGAACTGCACGATCAGGGCCCGGCGACATGGACCCCGCGTCCGCTGCCCGAGCCGCTGGTGTCGGTCGCAGGCTCGCGCGCGCAGGTGGCGAGAGCGGAGCTGGATGCGCAGGAGAAGCGCCGCGCTGCGGCTCGTCTCGCCGAGCTTCGTGAGCGAGCGGAGCGCATGGCGCCCGCCGCACCCGTGCAGATTCCCGCGGCCTCGCAGGCCGCCGCGTCTCCGTTCGCGAAGATGGGATACGTCGACGACGCGGAGATCGAGGCGCATGTGCGCGACCTCCTCGCGAAGCGTGCAGCGGGCTGATCCTCGCGGCACGAGAGGGTCTTCGAGCGTGATAGCGTAGAAGACGTCAGGGCCTATGGCGCAGTTGGTAGCGCGCCTCGTTCGCATCGAGGAGGTCAGGGGTTCGAATCCCCTTAGGTCCACCGACGAGAAAGACCGCCGAGCATCGCTCGGGGGTCTTTCTTCTGTCTACTGTGCGCGTGCGCGGAGACGGCGACCGATCGCGTGGTCGCAGAGGGCGGCGGCACCCGCGCCCACCGCGTAGGCGACGAGGTCGCGCGCATCGAATCCGACGCCCAGGACGAGTCGCACCGGCCAGAAGGCCTCGGACCAGATCGCCGGCAGACCGGTGAGCTGGAAGCACTCGATCAGCATGCACAGCGCCGCGGCGCTCGCACCCACGATCCAGACCGGGGCTCGTGGGAGCACGATCGCGATGACGACGTAGATCATCACCGCATAGAGTGCGTCGCCGAGTGCGTCCGCGATCGGACCACGACCGACGACGTGTGTGACGAGACCGGCCACGACCACCAGGACGGCGATGACGAGCAGCGCCCGGCGACGCGCACTGACGTGCGCGTCGCCGCGTGTGACCGACTGCATCCGCCGCTCCCGCTGTCTCGCCTACTTCCGGTTCGCGCGGTAGTAGGAGAGCAGCGCCTTCGTGGAGGCGTCCTGCGCGTCGATGGCCGCCTCGTCCCCGCCGATGGCCGGAGCGATCTGCATCGCGAGCTGCTTACCCAGCTCGACGCCCCACTGGTCGAACGAGTTGATGCCCCAGATCGTGCCCTGCGTGAACGTGATGTGCTCGTACAGGGCGATCAGCTGACCGAGCACCTGCGGTGTCAGCGCGGGTGCGAAGATCGAGGTCGTCGGGCGGTTGCCGGCGAACGTGCGTGCCGCGACGAGCGCTCCGGTGGTTCCCTCGGCCTCGACCTCTGCGGCGGTCTTGCCGAAGGCCAGGGCCTTCGTCTGCGCGAGGAAGTTCGCCAGGAACAGCTCGTGCACGTCCTGCCCGCCGTCGGTCAGAGGGTAGGCCGGGTTCACGAACGCGATGAAGTCGGCCGGAATCAGCCGGGTGCCCTGATGGATGAGCTGGTAGAACGCGTGCTGGCCGTTGGTTCCGGGCTCTCCCCAGAACACCTCGCCGGTGTCGGTGGTGACCGGGGTGCCGTCCCAGCGGACCGACTTGCCGTTGGACTCCATCGTCAGCTGCTGCAGGTAGGCCGGGAACCGGCTCAGCTGCTGTGCGTAGGGCAGCACCGCATGCGACTGCGCGCCGTGGAAGTTGACGTACCAGACGTTGAGCAGACCCATCAGCACCGGGACGTTGCGCTCGAGAGGCGTGGTGCGCACGTGCTCGTCGACCGCATGGAAGCCGGCCAGCAGATCGCGGAAGGTATCGGGTCCGAGCGCGATCGCGAGCGACAGGCCGATCGCGGAGTCGACCGAGTAGCGGCCGCCGACCCAGTCCCAGAATCCGAAGGCGTTCGCCGGATCGATCCCGAAGGCCGCGACCTTGTCGAGGGCGGTCGACACCGCCACGAAGTGGTGCGCGACGGCGTCGGTGCGGGCGTCCTCGTCGTCGGAGATGGCTCCCGAGGCCTGGAGTCCGGCCCACAGCCAATCGCGCGCCAGGCGGGCGTTGGTGAGCGTCTCGAGGGTGGTGAAGGTCTTGGATGCGACGATGAAGAGGGTCGTCTCGGGGTCGAGGTCCGCGGTCTTCTGCGCGAGGTCGGTGGGATCGATGTTCGACACGAACCGCGCCTCGATCCCGGCATCCGCATAGGGCTTGAGCGCCTCGTAGACCATGACGGGCCCGAGGTCGGAGCCGCCGATGCCGATGTTGACGACGTGAGTGACGCGCTTTCCGGTGATGCCGAGCCACTCTCCGGAGCGAACTCTGCTGGCGAAAGCGCTGAGTGCGTCGAGCACGGCCTGCACGTCGGCATCCACGTCCTGTCCGTCGACGACGAGCGCGGGGGAGGAGTCGGCCGGTCGACGCAGTGCCGTGTGCAGCACGGCGCGGTCCTCGGACGTGTTGAGGTGGCTTCCCTGGAGCATCGCGGCGTATCGCTCGGCGACTCCCGTCTGCTCGGCGAGGCGCAGAAGCGCTGCGAGAACGTCGTCGGTGACGAGGTTCTTCGACAGGTCGACGTGGAGGTCTGCGAGCGGGAACGAGAATCGCTCCGCACGGTCGGCATCGGCGGCGAACCAGCCTCGCAGATCGGCGGTGATCGACTCGCGCAGCGCGGCGAGTTCGGACCAGGCGGGAGTGAGTGTCGGATCAACAGGAGCGGTCATGGATCCACGGTACTGCCGCACGCGACGTCGTGACCCCGTGATGACGTCCGGCCTCGCTCTAGGATGGGGGCGATGACCGACACGGCGCCCACGACGACCTCGGAGCGGAGGCTGCGGCGCGAGATCGGTCGCCGGCTCGTGCGGGCTCCGCTCGCGTGGGGAGTGCTCCTGCTGGTGGCCGCGACGGTGTGGACGATCGCGGGCGACGACCTGAGCTTCTTCCCGTTCCTGCTCATGCTGCTCGGCGGCTGGAGCATCGCCTTCTCCTTCGTCAACGCGACGATGGACATGCGCCCGGTGCGCGCCGGCGTCGCCGTGCACCTCGGTGTCGCCGTGGTGCTGACGGCTGTGATGATCGTCGTGATCGACGCCGGGAGCGAGCTGCTCGCCGGCCTGCCCGAACCCGTGCGGGCAGTCATCGTCGTGCTGCAGATCGCCGCCGGTCCCGCCGCGGGATGGATCTGGCTGGGCCTTCTGTCGCGCCTCACAGACCGCATCGGACGGCGTGATGCACATGGGCGCCCGCCTCCTGTCGCACCCGAATGGGAGCGTGACGAGAACGGCGACGGATCCCACGTCCAGTTCTCCGCCATCGACCTGCGCATGCGGGCGCTGACGGTCGCCATCGTGGCGGTGGTCCTCGTCGTCGGCACCGCGGGCACCGTGCTGCTCATCGCATTCGACGACGCGGTGATGCACATGGGCGCCCGCCTCGCGATCATCCTCACGGGCGCGGTCGTCGGACTGCCGGTCTATCTGACGCTCCGCGCCGTGCTGAGGCGACGGACGCTGTCCTGCAGCGTCGCGTTCGGCAATGACGACCTGCGCATCCGCGCCGGAAACGCGACCCACCGCATCCCCTTCCGGCAGCTGCAGCACCTCGTCTGGCGGACGCGATCGGACTACGCCCGCATCGAGGTGCGCGGCGCGGGCGTCGATCTCTCGCTGATCACCGGGCTCGCGAAGCCGCCGTCGGGCCGCACGGCCGAACTGCCCGTGCTTCCGCGTCGGGTCTTCCGACGACTCGAGCTCGCAGGGCTCGACGTGGAGCGTTCGCGCCGTGATGAGGTTGTGACGTTCTCGCCGCGCCAGAGCGCGCACGCGAGTACTCGATGACACGCGCGTCGGGGTACGGTTTCCTTCATGGGAAGACTGCGATATGACGGCACTTCGGAGCCGATCCTCATCGACGACGAGACGCTCGCTCATCTGAAGGTCATCGTCGGCACGAAGCTCCGTCGCCAGGAGAGCTTCATGATGACCTGGCATCCTCGCGAAGGCGGCGACCCCGGCCGTCTCACCGTCTGGATGCACCCGGCGATCCCGCTGCAGTTCCTCTTCACCTCTCCGGACCCGCACAACATCGAGAAGGCGCGCATCGAAGAGATGATGCGCGCTCTCAACGCGACGGGCGAGCTCGTGATCGACGACTACGTGCAGCCGAAGGCTGACAGCGGGAGCGCGCCGAAGTCCTGAACTACTCCGCGGGGTATCCGTCTGCCTGGAGACTGCGGGCCAGGTGCACGGCATTGCGCACTGCCGTCGCCGTGGCCTGCGCGACCTTCTCAGGGGTCGTGGACAGATCCTTGTAGTCGATGGTCTGCATCGCCTCGCCGTTCCAGTAGATCGACGACTGGGCGGGCAGCGAGTACCCGACGTCGTTCAGCGCCTGGAACAGGATCGCGGCGATGTGGTGGGCTCCATCCTCGTTGCCGACGATTCCGGCGATCGCGACCTTGTCGAACAGGATCGGTCGACCCGCATCGTCGGTCTCGCTCAGTTCGGCGTCGAGGCGTTCCAGCACCCGCTGCGCGACACTCGAGTGCTGGCCCATCCAGGTGGGGGTCAGGAACACGAGGATGTCGGCCGCCAGCACCTGCTCGCGCAGAGTCGGCCATTCATCGCCTTCGCCCATGTCGGTCTCGACGCCGGGACTGATCGAGTGATCGACGGCGCGCACCAGCTGGCCGGCGACTCCGTGCTCCGCGAGAGCTTGCAGGATCTGGGACCCCAGGAGGTCGCTGCTCGATTCCGCGGGAGACGGCTTGAGGGTGCAGGAGATGGCGAGGGCAGTCAGTCGTGTGCTCATCCCTGCACGCAATCACCCCCGCGGGCGATCGCCCAGGGGGTTCCGTCGCTGCCGCGTGTGCGCTAGGCGGTATCCTGGATGACGGCCGCTACGACAGGAGATCCCGTGATCCTCAGCTTCATCTTCTTCATGATCCTCTTCCTCGGAGGCATCTGGCTCATGGGGCTCGCGCAGTCGCTCGAGGACTTCCAGGCGATCGTCTTCATCGCCGGCCTGCTCATCGTGAGTCTGTCGCTCGCGTTCGTGATGCGCGCCAGCGGCTCGGCCACCCGTCGCAAGGACAACTGGTCGGGCAACGCCACCGAGTAGTCAGGCGCGTCTGGCCAGCCTCGCCTCGAGGTTGGCCTTCACCGCGGGCCACTCGGGCTCGATGATCGAGAACTCGACGCTGTCGCGCAGCGCGCCGTTGCGGTATCGGCTCATCGCGCGCATGACACCGTCCTGCTTCGCTCCCAGACGTTCGATCGCCGCCCGCGACTGGAAGTTGACCCACTGCGTCGTCAAGCCCACACGGAACACGCCGAGGTCCTCGAACGCGTGCCGGAGCAGCAGCAGCTTCGACTCGGCGTTGGTGCCGGTGCCGTGGGCCGACGGGCGATTCCAGGTGTAGCCGATGTGCAGCCGGGGGACGTCGGCCTCCAGGTCGTAATAGGACGTGAGGCCGAGGATCCGTCCTTCGGCGTCGAACGCGGTGAACGGGATCATCCCACCGGTCTCGATCAGGCCGATGCGACGGTCGATCTCGGCGGCGAGCCCGTCGGGGGAGGGCACCGAGGTGTACCACGCCTGCTTCCACAGCTCACCCTCGAGCAGCGCATCGAGGAGGCCGTCGTGATGAGACGTCTCCAGAGGTCGGAGTTCGACGAGGCGGCCGGTGAGGGTGATCGGGGCCGGAGCGGTGCGGAAGGTCATGCAGCCATTCAATCAGCGCCGCGCCGGCGTCATGTCACGCGATCGGGACGCGATGCTCCCATTGGCCCCGCCCCATCCTCGCGCCGACGTACGTGGTGTCCCCGACGCGACGCAGCAGCCGTCGATAGGCGGTCACGAGCTCGACGGTCACTCCCAGCTCGAAGGCGAGGCTGGCGGGGTGGGTGCCTCGCGCTCTCTCGGCCTCGGCGTACGCGTCGGCGTCGATCAGCAGTCGGGCCGCCCACTCATCTGCTCGGCGCTCCTGTCGCGCGCGGATCGACGAATCCGCGGTGGGGGTGTGACCGAGCATCGCGTGCCCGAGCTCGTGCGCGATCACGCTGGATGTGGCCCTCGCGCTGAGACCGGGGGTCACCCGGATGGTCGCGGTGTGCGGTTCGTAGCCGCCGGGGCGCCGACCTCGACGTTCGATGAGGTGCAGCCCGTTCTCTTCGAGCAGGCGAAGGAGGGCCTCCATGATCCTCCTCGCCGGGTGGTCGTCAGTCGTAGAGATCGTCGGTGTCGTCAGCGTGCGCGAGAGGAGACTCGAACGCGACTTCGGATTCATCCTGGCGTCGACCACGGACATCGGTGCGGGGGTGCAGGGCGGTGATCGTGGCGCCGCCGCGGAAGCCCTCGGAACGGAGCCGCTCTTCGGCACGCGTGATCACCACGTGCGGTGCGATGTCGAGGGCCGCGCTGACCGCGTACAGGATGGGAACCGGGATCGAGCGCTTGCCCGTGACGTAGTTGTCGAGAGCGCTCCTCGCGATGCCGACCTCGCGCGCCATCGCGGCGATGCTGCTGCCGGCGGCGGCGATCTCGGCGCGGAGCTGGCGGCCTACCGCCGCATTGAACTGCTCGCCCGGTGTCTTCACGTGAGTCACGATAGCACCGGCATGAAGCCAGGATGCCGTCATACTGGTGCGCTGAACGCTTGTCGCACCCCGTATGCGGCGATACTGTCTATGAATGACGACAGATGTGCGACGTGCGGTGGCGAATGCGATCGAAGAAGAACTGCGTCGCGGGGGTCGGGACACACCCTGGCTGTCCGATCGAGCGGGAATCGCCCGCGCAGCGCTCCGCAGGAAGCTCGCGGGTGAGGCCGACTTCACCGTGGCCGATCTGGCCGACATCGCGCAGGCGCTCGACATATCGGTCGCACGGCTCACGCCCTGACCGCACTAGCGTGGGGGTATGAAGACCATCCCCTTCGGATCCGCCACAGCCCCCGCCGTCGTCGCCGGAATGATGCGCATCGATGACAAGGATGATGCGCAGATCCGTGAACTGTACGACACCGCCCGCAGCGCCGGCATCGACTTCTTCGATCATGCCGACATCTACGGCGGCAGCATGCACGTCTGCGAAAGCCGCTTCGCCGATGCGCTGGACCTCACGGCCGCCGAGCGCGACGAGATCGTGCTGCAGACCAAATGCGGCATCCACCCCGCCGAGGGCACGTTCGACTTCTCATACGAGCACATCGTCCGCCAGGTCGAGGGGTCGCTCGCGGCGCTTCGCACAGACCACATCGACGTTCTCCTGCTGCACCGCCCCGACGCGCTGGTCGAGCCCGAGGAGGTCGCCAGGGCGTTCGACGAGCTCGAGGCCGCAGGCAAGGTCCGCTCGTTCGGCGTCTCGAACCACACGCCGCGGCAGATCGACCTCCTGCGCACCGCGGTCACTCAGCCCCTGGTCGCCAATCAGCTGCAGCTGTCGATCACGCACGCGCCGATCCTCGCGCAGCCGGTCGCCGCGAACATGGCAGGCGAGGACCAGAGCATCGTCCGCGACGGCGGAGGCATCGTCGAGTACTGCCGCATCAACGGCATCACGATCCAGGCATGGTCGCCCTTCCAGGGCGGCTTCTTCACGGGGGTGTTCCTCGGCAACCCCGAGTATGCCGAGCTCAACGCCGTGATCGATCGGCTGGCTGCGTCGTACGCGGTCGCACCGATCGCGATCGCGACGGCGTGGATCACGCGTCACCCCGCGAAGATGCAGGTCGTGCTCGGAACCACGACCCCGCAGCGGGTGCAGGATGCCGCTGCTGGCGCCGACATCGAGCTCACGCGCGCCGAGTGGTACGAGCTCTTCCGCGCGGCGGGTCACCTCCTCCCGTAGCAGGCGCGCGAGACTCGGGCGTCGTCTACCCTGAACACATGCCGTTCCTGTTCTCGCTCCTCGTCATCGCGCTGATGATCGGCGCGCTGGTCGACATCATCCGCCGAGACGATGCGCAGGTGAGATTCCTGCCGAAGATGGCGTGGATCATCATCGTGATCCTCCTGCCGCTGATCGGCGGTCTGCTGTGGTTCGCGATCGGCAGGGAGTACTCGGAGGCGGGTCTGCGGCTTCCCCGGATGCGGCCGGCTGCGCGCCCCGCGACCCGCAGACCCGAGCCACGCCAGGCCCCGCCGGTCGACGCTCGCAGCACGGAGCAGCAGATCGCGGATCTCGATCGTGAGATCGAGGAGTGGCGGCTGCGTCAGGAGATTGAGAAGCGCCGGCGAGACGAGGGCGACGCGTCGTCGAGCGGGGCCGCGGACACGTCGAGCTAGCCGACGCGCTCGAGATCGAAGGACTCCCGCAGGGCGTCTTCGAGGTGGGGATACGCGAACTCGAACCCGGCGAGCGTCAGCTTCTCGGGGATGACCCACCGGCTCTTGAGGATCAGCTCGGTCTCGGTGCGGATGCCGATGGCGCCGAGCTCGAGCATCCACCGAGGCATCGGCGGACCGATGCGCACCTCCAGCAGCCGCCGCACGGTGGCCATGAAGTCGGCGTTGTCGGTCGGATTCGGAGATGCGGCGTTCACGGGCCCGTCGAGGGTCGGCGTGACCTCGAGGAAATCGATGATGCGGGCGACGTCCTCGACGTGCACCCAGCTGAACCGCTGTCGTCCGCGGCGTGCGCCGGGGCGGTGGCCCGTGCCCGCGGCGCGGCGTGCGCGGCTGATCGGCCAGCGCCCGTCGTGCTGCGCCCCTCCGAGGCCGAGTCGTGCCAGGTTCTTCAGCGGGCCGAGCACGCCGCCGTGGCCGAGCACGATCGCACTGCGCAGGGCCACCCGCCGCGTCCGGGGGAGGTCGTCCGCGAACAGCGCGCGCTCCCACGCCTTGGCCACCTCGACGGAGAACCCCGTGCCGATCTCGCCCGACGACTCGGTCATCGGACGCTCTTCGGCATGACGGTAGATGGTCGCCGTCGAGGAGTTGACCCACAGTGGGGGAGGATTCGCGGCCTTCGCGATGGCGGAGCTCAGCGACGAGGTCGTGTCGAGCCGCGAGCGGAAGATCGCGGCGCGGTTCTTGGGCGTATAGCGGCAGTTCACGCTCTTGCCCGCCAGGCCGATCACGAGCGACGCACCGTCGACGGCCCGATCGATCGCCGCCTGGTCTCCCCAGGAGATGTCGGCGCCGGATCGCGAGACGGTGATCACCTCCCGCCCCGCTGACCGCAGACGGGGGATCAGGTACTGCCCCATGAAGCCGGTCGATCCGCCGATCACGACGGGTCCTGCGGAGCGGGGCATCGGATCCGTCACGGGGTCTCGCTCTCGATCGCGTACTCGAAGAATCCCGTGTACTCGTAGACGCGGCCGAGCAGCGGGGCGTCGATGGTCATGTTCACGTGGTGCCGCTCGCGCTGTTCGTCCCAGCGCTCGACGAGACCGATGCGCGGACTCAGGAAGCGCGGAGCGGTGATGCGCAGCCGCCCGAACCGCATCCCGACCCGGCGGATGGTCAGCACGACGGCACCGTCACGCACGTCGATGTCGAAGGTCGTGACGACCGTGCGACGGGGGCCGATCTCGTTGCGGAGGATGCGGTTCGCGCCGAGGGAGACGACGTCGGGCATGACCCAGGTGCGTCCTGGGAGATCGAAGTGCCTGACTGCCAGCGCCTCGCCCGCGACCGTGCGGTTCTCGATGCGGAACGGGACGTCGTGCTCCCATCCGGCGAACGCGACTCCGAGGGATTCCGCGATGCGGAACACCGGCCACAACCAGCGATGGCGCGAGCCCGCGCTCGTGAACACACCCGTGCCGACTCCGACATGCCCGTCGGGGATGGTGCGGAAATACCAGGCGGTCTTCGGGTGGAGTTCTGAGATGCGCTCGCCGAGCGCGCGCTCGTAGGGCGACCGTCGATCAGTGCCGGGTGCTGTCACACCCTCACCCTAGCGAGAGGTCGGACGCAGCAGTCGATCGAGCAGGGCGAGCGCCTCATGCTGCGGCGCGGTGTCGTCGAGGAGCCACTGCGTCTGCAGGCCGTCGGAGGCGGCCACGACCAGGGCGGCGACGGCCTCGGCATCCACGTCCTCGCGTATGAGACCCGTGTCCTGCTGCTCTCGCACGAGCGCGGCCATGTCCGTGCGCAACCGCGCGAAGCGCGTCGTCGCGAACTCGCGGGCAGCCGGGTGTCCTTCTTCGAGTGCGGTCGCGACGAGCATCGAGTAGAGCTGGACGAGCCCGGGGACCTCGCGGTTGGTGCGCGCGGACTCGATCATCCGCTCGACCGGGGTCGCATCGGCCGGGAGGGCGTCGGGCTGCTGGCGACCGGGCGCCGTGCTCTCCTGGTAGACCGCGACGAGCAGCTCCTCCAGCGACCCGAAGTAGTGGGTGAGGGCCGCGTGAGTGACGCCGACGGCACTGGCGATGGAGCGGAGGCTCGTGCGGTCGGCTCCGCGTGCGGCGAAGACCTCGATGGCGCGATCGAGGATCTCCTGGCGACGGGCGATGCCCTTCGCGTAGGCACCGCGCTGCCGCGGGCGATCCTGATCCTGACTCATGAGGCGAGTCTACAGATTGAAAACTTCCGCGCGGAGGTATTTGGTGATAGCGTGCTCGGACAGACGGGTGAAGGCAGCCCGCACGTCACCGACGACCGAAGGAGACCCCGTGGCGATTCAGACTTCCATCCAGCTGTTCACGATCAAGGATCAGCTCGAGACCGACCTCGAAGGCTCGCTGAAAGAGGTGGCCGCCAGAGGCTTCACCGCCGTCGAGCCCTACGACTTCGTGCGCCGGGCTCAGCCGCTCGCCGACGCCCTGTCTGCGGCGGGCCTGACCGCTCCCTCCGGCCACGCGTTCCTCGCCTCCGAGTCGTTCGTCAATCCGGACGGCAGCGGGACCACTCTTCCGGTGCCGTCGCCCGCCGAGGTGTTCGCCGCGGCGAAGGTGCTCGGCATGGGCACCGTCATCGACCCCTACACGGAGCCCGCGCGCTGGGAGTCGATCGAGCAGATCGCGGAGACCGCGCGCCTGCTCAACGAGGCGGCCGCCGTCGGCGCGACCGTCGACGTGCGCGTCGGCTACCACAACCACGCCCATGAGCTCGAGGCCGTCTTCGACGGCGTCACCGGGCTCGAGGTGCTCGCCGGCCTGCTCGACGAGCGTGTCGTGCTCGAGGTCGACCTCTACTGGGTCGCACGCGGCGGGGTCGACCCGGTCGCCCTGCTGCAGCGCCTCGGGGACCGCGTGATCGCGGTGCACGCCAAGGACGGCACGCTCGATCCCGCGCTCCTGAGCGCCTACCCGCCCGCCGATCAGGTGGCAGCCGGCGAGGGCACCGTGCCGCTCATCGAGGCCATCGCGGCCGCCCCCGCTCTCGAGCTCGCGATCGTCGAGTTCGACCACTTCGACGGCGACCTCTGGGATGCGGTCGAGCGCAGCCGCGTCTACCTCGACGAGAAGGTCGCCGGCTGATGGCGATCGGGAACGGACCCGTCGGCGTCGGGATCATCGGCGCGGGCAACATCAGCGACCAGTATCTGTCGAACCTCACGACCTTCCCCGACGTGCGCGTGATCGCCGTCGGCGATCTGCTCGAGGACCGCGCGAAGGCGCAGGCCGAGAAGTACGGCGTTCCTCGCGCGGGCGGTGTCGAGCTCGTGCTGAACGACCCCGAGATCGACATCGTCGTGAACCTGACGATCCCCGCCGTGCACGTCGAGGTGTCGGAGGCGATCCTCGCCGCCGGCAAGCACGTGTGGACGGAGAAGCCGATCGGCGTCAGCCGCGACGAGTCGCAGCGCCTGCTGCAGAGGGCGGAGGCCGCCGGTCTCCGTGTCGGCGTCGCCCCCGACACCGTGCTCGGACCCGGCGTGCAGACCGCGAAGCGCGCGATCGCCCGCGGCGACATCGGTCGTCCCCTCTTCGCCCAGACCACGTTCCAGTGGCAGGGGCCGGAGATCTTCCATCCGAACCCCGCGTTCCTGTATGCCAAGGGTGCGGGTCCGCTGCTCGACATGGGGCCGTACTACGTCTCGGCGCTCGTGCACGTGTTCGGTCCGGTGGCGGCCGTCGCAGCCCTCGGACTCCAGGGTGCTCCGACGCGCACGGTGCAGGTGGGAGAGCTCGCCGGACAGGAGTTCCCGGTCGAGATCCCGTCGACGCTGAGCGTGCTGATGGACTTCGAGCAGGGCGGACAGGCGCAGAGCCTCTACAGCACCGACTCACCTCTGCTGCGCCAGGGCATCGTCGAGATCACGGGCACCGAGGGCACGATCGTGATCCCCGACCCCAACACGTTCGGCGGACCGATCACGATCACGCGACCGCTGTCCCGCGTGTTCGTGCCGCCGGAGCCGACCGTGCAGGACGTCGTCGATGTCGAGCAGGAGGGCGTGCTCTCGGGACGCGGCGTCGGTCTGCTGGACATGGCGCGGTCGATCGCCGCCGGCCGGACGCATGTCGCCACGGGGGAATTCGGATATCACGTGCTCGACACGCTGCTGTCGATCGAAGAGGCCGCCGAATCGCGCAGCTTCGTGCAGGTCGAGAGCACGATCGACGAGGTGGGCTCGCTGGATGCCGACTTCGATCCCTTCGAGGCGACTCTCTGAGGTCAGCCGGTGTGGCGGCGGCGGTGCGGTCAGCGCGCCTTCGTCGCCACATAGCGGTCGACGTTCGCGGGTGAGAGCACCTCGCGGGCGACCATGATCGCGGCGCCCAGCACGGCTGCCCGGTCACCCGCCTGCGACTGCACGATGGCGAGGTGCTGGGTCGCCAGGGGGATGGATCGTCGATAGACGACCTCGCGCACCCCGGCGAGAAGGTGCTCGCCGGCGCGGGCGATGCTGCCGCCCAGCACGATGATCGACGGGTTGAGCAGATTGACGACGGTCGCGAGCACCTCGCCGACATCTCGGCCGGCCTGACGGGTCGCCTCGATCGCAGCGGCATTGCCCGAGCGGACGAGGTCGACCACATCTGCGGGACTGTGCGCCGCAAGCCCGGCCTCCCGCAGAGCTGCGGCCAGCGCCGACCCGCTCGCGAGCGCTTCGAGGTCGCGCTCGTCGCCGGGCTCCCTCGTCGAGCCTGCGCCGCTCGGCACCTGGACGTGCCCCAGATCGCCGGCCGATCCCTGCGCGCCGCGCTGCAGCTGTCCGCCGGCGATGATGCCGGACCCGATGCCGGTCGAGACCTTCACGAACACGAGGTCATCGACGTGCGGCCACGTGGTGGCCTGCTCGCCGAGCGCGAGGATGTTCACGTCGTTGTCGACGAGCACCGGCACGTCGAACGTGCGCTGCACGTAGGCGGGGATGTCGAAGCGGTCCCAGCCGGGCATGATCGGCGGGTTGGTCGGTCGCCCGGTCGAATGCTCGACGGGACCCGGCACGCCGATGCCCACCCCGAGCAACGGGATGCCGGCAGCGCGGGAGGCCTCGAGGAGAGCGCCCGCATCGTCGAGGATCAGATCGAGGAGGCTCTCGGGCCCGTCGCCGATGTCGATCGTGCGGGTGCGCGAGTCGAGGATCACGCCGGCGAGATCGGCGACGGCACTGGTGGCGTGAGTGGCACCGAGGTCGACGGCGAGCACGACTCCGGCACGGGAGTTGAAGGCGAGTCGCGCAGGCGGTCGGCCGCCCGTCGAGACCGCCTCGCCTGCCGGTCGCAGGAGGTCGGCGGCGAGCAGGGCATCGACCCGCAGCGCGACGGTCGACCGCGCGAGACCCGTGATGGTCGCGAGCTCGGCTTTGGTGCGGGCGGTGCCGTCGCGAAGGATCTGGAAGATCTCGCCCGCCCCGGGATTCGCTGCCGCGGCGGTGCGGAGTGCGTCGACCATTGCGTCAGTAAACCACAGACTTGCGCCATTGCTCGGTCGACTTCCGATTCGTTACAAAGAACTTTTGACGAATACCTAGCAAAAGTCGAGGAGCCGTGTCAGACTCACCGCCATGACAACGGATGTCACAGACACCGGTCTCGGGACGATCCGAGTCGGCATCCTCGGCGGGGGATTCATGGCTCGCGTGCATCGCACCGCGGCCAGGGACGCGGGAGGCGAGTTCCGCGCCGTCGCCACCGGCTCCCTCGCGGGCGGGCGTCAGGCCGCGGGCGAACTCGGTGCCGGGCGCGCTGAGGCCGATGCCGCTGCTCTCCTCGCGGCCGATGACATCGACGTCGTCCACATCTGCACCCCCAACGCCACGCACGCCGGCCTTGCGCTGCGCGCACTCGAAGCCGGCAAGCATGTCATCTGCGAGAAGCCCCTCGCCACGAACGCGGCGGACGCCCGTGAACTCGCACGGGTCGCCGGATCTCTCGGCCGCGTCACCGCGGTTCCCTTCGTGTACCGCTACCACCCGATGGTGCGGGAGGCGCGGGCCCGCGTCGCTCTGGGCGGCATCGGGGAGCTCCTCACCCTCGACTGCTCGTACCTGCAGGACTGGATGCTCCTCTCCACGGACGATGACTGGCGGGTGCGGTCGGCATCCGGCGGGGCATCCCGGGCGTTCGCCGACATCGGCTCGCACCTCTGCGACCTCATCGAGTTCGTGACGGGCCAGCGGATCCGGTCGCTGAGTGCCCGCACCCGCCGGGTGTTCGCCGAGCGAGCCGGACGGGCGGTCGACACGGAGGACATCGTCGCGATCCTCGTCGAGACCGAGTCCGGTGCCCTGGGCACCCTGCTCGTCTCGCAGATGGCCGCCGGACGCAAGAACGCCCTGACTCTCGAACTCCACGGGACCAGGCAGACCCTGCGCTTCGAGCAGGAGCGCCCGGAGGAGCTGTGGATCGGCATGAGAGAGGAGTCCCGGCTGCTGCTGCGGGACCCCTCCACCGCATCGCCCGACTCGGCTCGTCTGCAGCGGGTGCCCTCGGGGCATGCCATGGGCTATCAGGACGCGTTCAACGGCTTCATCGCCGACGTGTATGCGGCGATCGGCGGCGCGACCCCCGACGGGCTGCCCACGTTCGAGGACGGTGTCCGCTCGGCGGTGCTCACCGAGGCGGTCCTCGCCTCGGCGGCCGCGGACGGACGATGGACGGAGGTGGCGGCATGACCGCGACGATCACACAGCCGGTGCTCGAGGTCTCGGGCATCCGCAAGTCGTTCTTCGGAGTGGAGGTGCTGAAGGGCATCGACTTCGATGTGCGTCCGGGGGAGGTGCACGGACTCGTCGGCGAGAACGGCGCGGGCAAGTCCACGCTCATGAAGATCATCGCCGGGGTGCAGCCCGCCGACGACGGCGTGGTGCGCTACCGCGGCGCGGAGGTGCGGCACGCACATCCGCGGCAGGCGATGGATGACGGCATCGTGACCGTCTTCCAGGAGTTCACGCTGCTGCCCGAGCGCACGGTCGCGCAGAACGTGTATCTCGGACGTGAGCCTCGACGCGGCGGCTTCGTCGATCAGAAGGCGATGATCCGTCGCACCGGCGACCTCCTCGCCGACCTCGGCGTCTCCTTCATCGACCCGCAGGCCCGCGTCGGTTCGCTGACCGTCGCCGAGCAGCAGATCGTCGAGATCGTCAAGGCGCTGTCGTTCGAGGCGCAGGTCATCTCGATGGACGAGCCCACCGCCGCGCTGAGCGACCGCGAGGTCGAGCTGCTGTACGCGATCATCCGCCGGCTCACGTCTCGCGGGGTGGCGGTGATCTACGTCTCGCACCGGCTCAAGGAGATCTTCGACCTGTGCGACCGCATCACGATCCTCAAAGACGGCGCTCTGGTCTCGACCGATGAGACGAGCGCCCTGACGACCGACGAACTCGTGCGCCGAATGGTCGGCCGATCCATCCAGTCGTACTACCCGGATGCCGTGGCCGGCACCGTCGTCGGCGAGCCGCGGCTCGAGCTCGACGGCTGCGGCAACGCCTTCGTCGACGGCGTCTCGCTCACCCTCCGCGCCGGGGAGATCGTCGGGATCGCCGGGCTCCAGGGGTCCGGACGCACCGAACTGGTCGAGGGGATCTTCGGCATCGACCCGTTCGTGCGGGGCTCGATGCGGGTCGACGGCTCATCGACGCGCATCACGAGCGCCAGGGCGGCGGTGCGCGCGGGACTCGCCCTCGTCTCGGAGGATCGCAAGGCCCAGGGACTGGCGCTCGGGCAGTCGGTGCTCGACAACACCCTGCTCGTGATCCGCAGCGTCTTCACCGCTCGCACCGCCTCGTCCCGTCGAGAGGTGCCGGGAGTGCTCAGCTCGCTGGAGATCAGCTCCCGCGGTCTCGACCAGGAGGTGCGCTTCCTCTCGGGCGGCAACCAGCAGAAGGTCGTGCTCGCCAAGTGGCTGCTCACACAGCCGCAGATCGTGCTCTTCGACGAGCCGACCCGCGGCATCGACGTCGGTGCGAAGTACGCGGTGTACCAGCTCATGCGCGACCTCGCGGCACAGGGCAAGGCGGTGCTGATGGTGTCGAGCGAGCTGCCGGAGGTGATCGGCATGAGCGATCGGATCCTCGTGATGCACGACGGCGAGCTGGTCGCCGAGCTGCCGGCGGGTTCCGCGGAGCACGAGATCCTCGGAGCAGCCACGGGCGCGACGGTCGACGGGGGTGCACGATGAAGAGACTTCGGATCGACTCGACCGTCATCGTGCTCGGGATCCTCATCCTGACGCTCATCGTCGGCGCCATCCTCGTCGGCACCGTCGGTCGCAACTTCTTCAGCCCCGGCAACATCCGCGACATCCTCACCGGCATGAGCGTCCTCGGGCTCGTCGCGATCGGGCAGACCCTCGTGGTGCTGGGCGCGTCGCTCGACCTGTCGGTGACCTACGTCGTGAGTCTGTCGAGCCTCCTGGCGGCGACGATCATGAACGGCAACCCCGGGAACATCCCGGCCGCGGTCTCGATCACTCTGCTCGTCTGCGCCGGGATCGGTCTGGTCAACGGACTCATCGTCACCGTGCTGAAGGTCAACGGGTTCATCGCGACGCTCGGCGTGGGGCTGATCCTGCAGGGGATCCTGAACACCAACTTCGAGGGCTCGGCGGGCAGCGTGCCGTGGGAGTTCCAGCTCATCGGCGCCACCGGAGTCGGGCCCGTGCCGGTGTCGACGATCATCATGATCGCGCTCGCCGTCGTCGTCTGGCTGCTGCTGAACCGCACGCGCACCGGCGCCCACCTGTACGCGGTCGGCGGCGACCCCGAGATCGCGCGCCTGTCGGGGGTGCGCACCCGCCCGCCGCTGATCGCCGCGCACGTGCTGTGCTCCGTCTTCGCGGGCCTCGCCGGCCTACTGCTCGCCAGCCGTCTCGGCGTCGGCAGTCCCACGGTCGGGCAGCAGGGCGGCTACGCGCTGCTGTCGATCGCAGCCGTCGTGCTCGGAGGCACCCTGCTGCTCGGCGGACGCGGTTCGATCTGGGGTGCGATCGGCGGTGTCGCGATCCTCGCGGTCGTCGACAACGTGATGAGCGTCATGCAGGTCAACCCGTTCCTGAAGGACGTCGTCCGCGGCGTGGTGATCGTCGCCGCGGTGGCCGTCTACAGTCGTCGGTCGATCGTCAGTCGCCGTCCGCGCTTCGGCGCCGGCGGCACGAGAACCGGGGGAGACGACGCCGCCAAGGCGGCCGAGTCCGAGATGGCGGCCGCAGCATCCGAACTCGCCGATACGAGCACCGTGTCGGAAGGAGGCCGGTCGTGAACACTCTGCGCACACTCGTGAGCCCTCGGGGCGCGGTGTTCCTGCTGCTGGTGATCCTGCTCGTCGCCGTCATGATCCTCAACCCGAGCTTCGCGGAGCCGGGGCAGTTCATGAGGTTCATCCAGCGCGTCGCACCGATCGCCATCGTCGCGATCGGCCAGTACTTCGTCATCATCGCGGGCGAGTTCGACCTGTCGCAGGGCTCGCTGATCACCGCGCAGGTGATCGTCGCCGGCAACCTCGTCGGGCAGGACGACTCCCGCACCGTGCCCGTGCTGCTGCTCATGATCGTCTTCGGGGTGGTCGTCGGACTCGTGAACGGTGTCATCACCACGCTGCTCAAGGTGCCCTCCTTCATCGTCACGCTGGGCATGATGCTCGCCCTTCTCGGCGGCGTCATGTGGTGGACCGGGGGAGCGGCCACGGGCAACCCGGCTGACAGCTTCCGCGAGATCGGCCGTGGCGGCATCCGTGACGTGCCGGTGCTCGAGTTCATCCCCTGGGCGGTGTTCATCCTGATCGGGTGGCTCGCGCTGGGCATCTGGATCACCAAGCGCCCGCTCGGCAAGCTCCTCATCGCGGTCGGCGACAACTCGACCGCGGTCGACTTCGCCGGGGCGCGCAGCGCCTGGGTGACGACACGGGCGTTCGTTATCTCGTCGCTCTCGGCCACGCTCTCCGCCGTGCTGCTCGTCGGGTACGCCGGGGTGCATCCCTCGGTCGGCCGCGGCTACGAGTTCGTCGCCATCACCGCCGTCGTCCTCGGCGGGGTCGTGCTCGGCGGAGGCCGGGGATGGATCGTCGCGGCGGCGGCGGGAGCCTTCGCGCTCGAGGCCCTCTTCATGCTGCTGAACATCGCGGGGGTCCCTTCGACGCTGCGAGACGCCGTGCAGGGCGTGATCATCATCGCCGCAGTGGCGTACTCCGCGGTCGCCTTCCGGGCACGGCGCCGGCGAGGCCCGCAGTCGTCTCCGGACGTTCCGCTCACAGAGACCTCAGAACCCGTAACAACCAGCACCATCCACACAGAAACCAGAGGAGATTAGCAATGCGACGATCGATGAAGATCGCCACCGCAGGGGTGGCTCTCTTCGGCCTCATCGCGCTCGCCGGGTGTACGACAGACCCGTCCGTGGCGCCGGCGGAGTCGGAGAACCCGGAGGAGTCGGCCGAGACCACCGAATGGTTCGACCAGGAGCTGTTCGACAAGCAGATGGAGGAGCGGGGTGTCGAGCCCCAGGGGCCGGCGACCGAGCCGTATCTCCAGCACATCAACGCCGAGATGGTCGACACGTCGGAGTTCGCCAGCGAGGGGCCCAAGAAGGCCTGCTTCGCGAACGCCTCGATCTCGAACCCGTGGCGGCAGACGGGCTGGATCACGATGAACGAGCAGCTCAAGTCGCTGCAGGAGGCCGGTGCGATCAGCGAGATGGAGACCCGCGACGCGCAGGATTCGGATGACACGCAGATCGCGGACATCGACTACTTCATCTCCGAGGGCGGCTGCGACGTCTTCCTCATCTCGCCCAACAGCACTGCGGCGATGACGCCGGCCGTCGAGCGCGCATGCGAGACCGGCAAGCCGGTGATCGTGTTCGACCGCGGCGTCGACACCGACTGCCCGGTCACGTTCATCCACCCGATCGGCGGATTCGCGTGGGGCATCGACACGGCCGAGTTCCTCATCGACAACCTCGAAGAGGGCGACAAGGTCGTGGCGCTGCGCATCCTCCCCGGAGTCGACGTGCTCGAGCACCGGTGGGCCGCTGCGGAGAAGCTCTTCGACGAGGCGGGGATCGAGGCCGTGGACTACTTCACGGGCGCCGACCCCGCGGAGATCAAGAGCATCATCAGCGACGAGCTCGCCAAGGGCGACGTGCAGGGAATCTGGATGGATGCCGGTGACGGCGCTGTCGCCGCGATCGAGGCCTTCGAAGATGCCGGCGCCGACTACCCGGTGATGACCGGCGAGGACGAGATGAGCTTCCTCCGCAAGTGGAAGGACACGGGTCTCACGGGCCTCGCCCCGGTGTACTCGAACTTCCAGTGGCGCACGCCGCTGCTCGCCGCGCAGATGATCTTCGCCGGCGAAGAGGTTCCGAAGGAGTGGGTGCTCCCGCAGAAGCCGATCACCGAAGCAGAGCTCGACGACTACCTCGCCGCCAACGAGGGAATGCCGGACGGGCACTACGCGAAGTTCGGCGGGGAGAACCTTCCCGGTTACCCGACCGTCTGGCAGGAACGCCAGATCCCGTAACCCGCGGTGATGCTCCCACCCTTCCCCTCTGCGCCTCGCGGATGGGAGGGTGGGAGCACTCGCGTCATCCCCGAAGGAGCAGGATGCCTCGCACGATCGCCGTCAACACGTGGGTGTGGACGTCTCCACTGACCGACGCGACTCTCGAGCCGCTCGCGCGGAAGGCGGCGGGGATGGGGTATCAGGCGCTCGAGCTTCCGCTCGAGAGCGTCGGGGACTGGGATCCGGCACGAGCCCGCGACGTGCTCGATGACCTCGGCCTCGCCGCGATCGTCGTCGGGGCCATGGGCCCTCGGCGCTCGCTGCTCGCGCAGGCCGGTGATGTCGGGGCCACACAGGACTACCTGCGCTCGTGCATCGCGGCGGCCGCGACGCTCGGCTCCGCGGTGGTCGCCGGTCCCTTCTACGCACCCACCGGAGCTACCTGGCGGATGTCCGTCGAGGACCGTTCGCGAGTGGTGCGCGAGCTGCGCACGAACCTCGAGCCGGTCGCGGCCGAGGCCGCCTCCGCCAGGATCACCCTGGCCGTCGAACCGCTCAACCGCTACGAGACGAGCGTGCTCAACACGGTCGAGCAGAGCCTCGACGCGCTCGCACCCCTGCTCGGTGCGGGCATCGGGCTCGCGCTCGACACCTACCACCTCAACATCGAGGAGAAGAAGCCCGCGGAGGCCATCCGCGCGGCGGGCTCGGCGATCGCGCACGTGCAGGTGTGCGGCAGCGATCGGGGCGCCGTGGGCGACGACCACACGGACTGGCCGGAGATCCTCCGTGCCCTCGACGATGCGGACTATCGAGGGCCGCTCGGGCTGGAGAGCTTCACGGGCGAGAACGCGACGATAGCCGTCGCCGCATCCGTCTGGCGACCACTCGCGGCGAGCCAGGACGAGCTCGCCGCCCGCAGCATCCAGGCGCTGAGAGCGCTCGGCACCTGACCCGTCACGCGATACGAAGGAGTGTCCATGACCACGCACCCGGTCACCCTGTTCACCGGCCAGTGGGCCGATCTGCCGTTCGAGGAGGTCGCCCGGCTGGCGGCCGAGTGGGGATACGACGGCCTCGAGGTCGCGGCATCCGGGGACCATCTCGACCTGCGGCGAGCCGACGAGGACGACGCCTACGTCGCCTCGCGCCGCGAGATCCTCGACCGGCACGGTCTGCGGATCTTCGCGATCTCGAACCATCTCGCGGGCCAGGCGGTGTGCGACGCCCCCATCGACTTCCGTCACCAGGCGATCCTGCGCGACTACGTGTGGGGCGACGGCGACTCCGAGGGCGTGCGCGCCCGTGCGGCGGACGACATGAAGCGGGCGGCGCGGGTCGCGCGCAAGCTCGACGTCGACACCGTCGTCGGGTTCACCGGCTCATCGATCTGGCCCTATGTGGCGATGTTCCCGCCGGTACCGGCATCCGTCATCGAAGGCGGGTTCGAGGACTTCGCCGCGCGCTGGAAGCCGATCCTCGACGTGTTCGACGGCGAGGGCGTGCGGTTCGCGCACGAAGTGCACCCCGGTGAGATCGCCTACGACTACTGGTCGTCCGTGCGGGCGCTGGAGGCGATCGACCACCGAGGGGCGTTCGGATTCAACTGGGACCCATCGCACATGATGTGGCAGAACATCGATCCCGTCGGGTTCATCGTCGACTTCGCCGACCGGATCTACCACGTGGACTGCAAGGACACCCGGATGCGACCGCACAACGGGCGTGCGGGCGTGCTCGGATCGCATCTGCCGTGGGGCGACCCGCGACGCGGGTGGGACTTCGTCTCGACCGGCCACGGCGACGTGCCCTGGGAGGACGCGTTCCGCGCCCTCGAGGCGATCGGATACGACGGCCCCATCTCGATCGAATGGGAGGACGCGGGAATGGACCGCCTGCACGGCGCGCCGGAGGCCCTCGCCTACGTGCGGTCGCTGCTCTGGCCCGCGCCCACCGCCGCGTTCGACGCCGCCTTCAGCAGCCAGCAGACCGGAGATCCCGCATGACCATCCAGCACACCGTCGTCTTCCGCCTCGTGCACGAGGCGGGCAGCCCCGAGGAGCGCGAGTTCCTCGCGACGGGCAGAGCGGTGCTCACGTCGATCCCCGGTGTCGAGGACTTCACGATCCGTCGCCAGGTGAGCCCGAAGAGCGACCTCGAGCATCAGTTCTCGATGGTGTTCCGCGACCGCGATGCGTACCGCTCCTACGACGCGCACCCCGCGCACACCGCGTTCGTCTCGGAACGCTGGGTGCCCGAGGTCGCGGCGTTCCAGGAGTATGACTTCGAGGAGTGACGACGTGACCGGCGGCGCGGATCAGACCGAGTCGCGCAGCTTCACCAGGCGCTCGTGGCCGGTCTCCTCGAGCTCCGCGATGCTCTCGCGCGACTTGAGGAAGTCCGAGAACGAGCGGTAGCCGAGGGCCTTCTCGCTGAACGACGGGTCCATGCGACGCATGTGCGTCTTCACCGCCGAGCTGTGCAGCCACTCGTCGGCATCGGCCTTGTCATGCCCGAGGCGCAGCGCGCGATGCAGCAGCTCCGTCGCCTCGCCCTGCTCGGTGCCCTCTCCGTGCTCGTCGAGCTTCGCGGACGACGACGGTGCCGCAGCGGTCGCCGCCGCTGCGGCGGCCTTCGCCTTGGCGGCCTTCGTCGGCGGTCGCGACTTGGCCTTCGCGGCGGGCTCGGCGGCCGGCTCGGCCACAGGCTCGACGGCGACCTCGGGAACGGTGACGACGGGCGCGGGCGCGGGCGCGGTCTTGCTCGGGCGCACCACACCGGGAAGCGAGTCGTACGCCTCGAACTCGTCGCACGCGGCGGCGAGGGACTTCGCGGTGGACCCCGCGACGCCGACGCCGATGACGTAGCGACCCAGACGCTTGCAGCGCTGTGCGAGCGGGACGTAGTCGCTGTCTCCGGCGACGATCACGACGTGCGTGAGGTCGGGCAGACGGAACATGTCCTCGACCGCGTCGACGGCGAGGCGGATGTCCGCGCCGTTCTTCGCGTAGGCGGCGGCCGGGAACAGCTGCACGAGGTCGACGGCGCGGGCCACGAGCTGCGACCGGTAGACCGCGTTCACGGGCGACGACCAGTCGGCGTACGCCCGGGTGAGCACGAGCGTTCCGAAGGAGGCCGCGTAGTCGATGATCGCGCCGACCTCGATCATGGCGCGGGACAGCCGCTCCGTGACCTCCGGATCGGTCGGGTTCTCGGTGATCCGCTGGCGGTCCTTGCCGTAGGCGTTCCGTCCGTGCACACGGTCGTACCAGGAGATGACGATGTTGTCGAAGTCCAGGTAGACGGCGACGCGGGCGTCGGTGGCCTCAGCCATGGTTCACTCCTTCGCGCGGGTAGCGCACGCCGATCTGCGCGCGGATCTCGTCGAGGGTGCCCATGATCGCGACGCTCTCGGCGATCGGCAGGATGTCGCCCTCGAGCACGCCGTCGCCCACGAGGCGCTCGGCCGCGAGGGCCTGGTACTGCATGCCGCGACCGTCGACCTCGGACACGTACTCCTCGACGACCGTGCCGTCCGGCTGCACGACGCGGAACGTGGTGGGGGTGTACCAGACGCGGTCGAGGTCGATGCGCGCCGTCGTGCCGATGATGCTCGCCGCGTTGGGGCCCGCGGCACGCGACGACGAGAGCGTCGTCGAGATCGCTCCGCCGTCGTGGGTCATGACGGTGGCGACCTCGGCATCCGCTCCGGTCTCGATCAGGCGGCCGACGGCGTGGATGCCGGTCGGGGCGCCGAGGATGTCCCACACGAAGGAGATCGGGTAGATCCCGAGGTCGAGGAGGGCACCGCCGCCGAGCTCGAGGGCGTTGAGACGGTGCTCGGGGTCGGAGGGGAGCAGCTGGGTGTGGTCGGCGCTCACGGCGCGCATCTCACCGAGGGTCCCGGCGGCGATGATCTCGCGAATGCGGACCATGTGCGGCAGGTAGCGCGTCCACATCGCCTCCATCGCGAGCAGGCCCCGATCGGCGGCCAGACGCTGCAGGTCCTCCGCCTCCGAGCGGTTGAGGGTGAACGCCTTCTCGACCAGCACGTGCTTGCCGGCTTCGAGCGCGAGGCGGGCGTTCTCGTGATGCATCGGGTGCGGGGTCGAGACGTAGATGATGTCGACCTCGGGGTCGGCGACGAGCGCCTCGTACGAGGGATGCGCGCGCGGGATGTCGAAGCGGGCGGCGAAGGCGTCGGCCGATTCCTGCGAGCGCGAGCCGACCGCCACGAGATCGAGCCCTGCGGTGCGCAGATCGGATGCGAACGCGCCGGCGATGCCGCCGGTCGCGAGGATTCCCCAACGAAGACCAGTCATCATCTCAGCGTAGGGGGTGGAGGCTGAGCACGGGGTGTTCAGACCAGGGCATCCGGGGGCGGCCGGAACGGATGGCGTTCAGACGAGCGCGAGCGCGCGGTCGAGGTCGGCGATCAGATCGCTCGGATCCTCCAGCCCGGCCGACAGGCGGATCGTGGCGAACTCGGTCATGCGGTCACCACTGCGGTGCTCAGAGCGCGGGGGAGGAGGTCGAGGTCATGGTTCCATCCTCCGATCGGGCACCCACACTCGGGGAGGATGTGTCGCCGTGTTGCGCTCCGTTTCGCTGCGCTTCCCCGCCGATTGGCCGGCTCCCGAGCCCGCTCATACTTTCGGGTGCATGACCGAACCCCTCATCATCGGCGCCATGGTGCGCACTCTCGGCGCGTATCCCTCCGGCTGGCGTCAGCCGGGCGCGCATCGCGACCCCTCGGCCGATGCCGAGATCCTCCGCCGCATCGCGCGAGAGGGAGAGGACGCGGGGCTCGACTACCTGTTCTTCGGCGATTGGCTGGCCACCGGGCCGGACCTCGAATTCCGCGACCCGTACCTGCTCGCGCGGATCGACCCGGTGAGCGCCGTGCTGTACCTGGCCGGGGTCACCTCTCGCATCGGCCTCATCGCGACGGTGAACACGACCTACGCCGATCCGTATGCGACGGCGCGCTCGCTCGCATCCCTCGACCTGCTGACAGGCGGTCGAGCCGGCGTCAACCTCGTCACCGGAGCCGAGCCACGAGCCGCGGGCAACCACGGTCGCGATGCGCACGCCGACAACGAGAGCCGATACGACCGCGCCGAGGAGTTCGTCGTCGCCCTGCGCCGTCTGTGGGACTCGTGGAGCGAGGACGCCTGGATCGCGGATGCCGCACGCGGCGTGCTCATCGACCCGGACGGGCTCCGGGGTGCGGACCTCCGGGGCGAGCACGTGCGCGTCTCCGGGCCGCTGAACGTCGCCCGCCCGCCGCAGGGGCGGATCCCTCTCGTGCACGCCGGCACCTCGCCGCGGTCGCGCGCGCTCGCCGCGACCGAGGCCGATCTCGCGCTCATCGCCGCCCCGAACATCGCCGATGCGATCGCCACCCGGCGGCAGCTGCGCGAGATCGCGCTCCGATCAGGCCGCTCGCCCGAGGGGCTGGCGGTGATCGCGCCCGTGCTTCCTGTGGTCGCACCGACGGATGCCGACGCTCACCGCATCGTCGAACGGCTGCTCGCGCTCGTCCCGCTCGACGAGGGGCATCAGTCGTCCCGCACGGCATTCCCCGCGAACAGATCGGTCGTCGCGCTGGCCGACGCCCTGGGCGTCGGCGCCGACGAACCGCTGCGTTCCGCCGGCTTCGACGAGGTCGTGACCCGCGATCAGGCCGGACGCCTCGGGGAGGCAGGGCAGGCGCTGATCGAGCGCCTGCGACTCATCGCCGGACTCCGCGTCGGGGATGACGGCGAGACGGCGCTGACCTGGCGCCACCTCGTCGCGGCCCATGCCGTGCCTGCCGCATTCGTGGTCGGCGACGCCGCGACGATCGCGGACCACTTCGAGACCTGGCGCGACCAGGGTGCAGCCGACGGGTTCAACGTGCTCTCCGCGTTCCAGCCCGCACAGTTCGAGGCCTTCACCCGCCTCGCCGCGCCCGAACTGCGTCGACGGGGCCTGCTCGGTCGCAGCGACGGAGCGCCCACCCCGCTGCGGGACCGTCTCGGCGTCGGCGGCGGCGTCGAGGTCGGCAGCGAGCAGCGTGCCGCATCATCGCTTCTCGTCCGCTGAACCGCGTCATCCATTACGTCGGATTGCGTCTGGTGACCCGTCATGACGCCTCGTGACAGGCCGGGTCCGCACATGACGACCCCATTCGCGTCACGACCGTGAGAGTCCCTAGCGTGACGTTCACCCGCACACCGAACCACAGCATCCCGTCCAGGAGGACCCGCATGAACCGCCGTCTCATCCGCGCAGCCGCCGTCGCGCTTCCGCTTGTCCTCGCGGCGGGGCTCGCCGCCTGCGCGTCCTCGCCGGCCCCGAGCGGCGCCTCCGCCGACGCGGGCGACCCCGTCACCGGGGGAACGCTGACCTATCTGGAGCACCAGACCTTCACGAACCTCTACCCGCCGCAGGCCGGGTTCTACCCGAACGGAGGCGTGGTCAACAACATCGCCGCCCGCCTGACGTGGCAGAACCCCGACTCGCTCGAGATCGAGCCGTGGATCGCCTCGGCCTGGACCGTGAACGACGACGCCACCGAGTACACGTTCGACCTGCGCCCCGACGTCACCTTCTCAGACGGGACGCCGCTGGACGCCGCGGCCGTGGCGAAGAACTTCGACACGTACGGCCTCGGCGACCCCGAGCGCGGCCTCACGGTCTCCGAGGCGATCAACAACTACGCCTCGAGCGAGGTCGTCGACGACGACACGGTCACCTTCCGCTTCTCGGCCCCGGCTCCCGGGTTCCTGCAGGCGACGTCGACCATCAACTCCGGCCTGCTCTCGCCCGAGACGCTCGACGGCACCATCGAGGACTTCGGAGCGGGCAACGCCGAGGAGATCATCGGCGCCGGGCCTTTCACCCTCACCGACGAGAAGCTGGGCACAGAGTTCACCCTCACCGCCCGCGAGGACTACGCGTGGGCGCCGGAGAGCGCCGAGAACCAGGGCCGTCCGTACGTCGACGCCGTGCACGTGCTCGTCACCCCCGAGGACTCCGTGCGCATCGGATCGCTGCTCGCGGGTCAGGCCGACTACGTCCGCTACGTGCAGGCCTTCGACGAGGACCGGGTCGAGAGCTCGGGCTTCACGCTGTACGCACCGCAGACGCGTGGCGTCAACAACTCCATCTCGCTGCGTCCCGAGAACCCGCTGCTGAGCGACATCAGGGTGCGTCAGGCGCTCGTCGCCGCGGTCGACGCCCAGGAGGTCGTCGACACCCTGTTCACCGAGAACTACCCCGTCGCGACCTCGGTGCTGTCGCAGGAGGCGCTCGGATACAAGGACGAGTCTGAGCACTACGCATACGACCCCGACAAGGCCGAGAAGCTGCTCGACGAGGCGGGCTGGACGGCCGGGGCCGACGGCATCCGCGAGAAGGACGGCGAGCGCCTCTCGATCACCGTGTACGAGGCCGCACCGCAGCCGCTGTCGAAGCAGACGCTCGAGCTCGTCGCCCAGCAGCTCGCGAAGGTCGGCGTGGAGCTCACGGTCAAGCCGGCGGATGCCGGGTCGTATGCCGAGGACACCCGTGACCCGCTCAAGACGGGCTTCTACCACTCGATGGTCGGCCGCGCCGACTTCGACGTGATCAAGAGCCAGTACTACACGAAGAACCGTGACGCGCTGATCTCGAACGACGCCGAGCTCGACGCCCTGCTCGAGGCGGTCGCCTCGGAGCCGGACACCGAGAAGCGAGCGGCGGCCTCGCAGGCCGTGCAGGACTACATCGCCGAGCAGGCCTACGTCATCCCGCTGTTCGAGGAGCCGCAGGTCTACGGCGCCGCCACCTACGTGCACGGTGTGGACTTCGAGTCGGTCGGTCGCCCCACCTTCTCGGGCGTCTGGCTCGCCGAGCACTGAGCATGACTGAGACGGTGCACCGATGAGCTTCGTCCTCCGACGAGCCGGGCAGGCCGCGATCGTTCTGATCGCGGCCTTCACGGCCACCTTCTTCCTCCTGCAGCTGCTGCCGGGGGATGCGATCCTGATCAAGTTCTCCGACCCCAGCCTCGGGCTGTCGCCGGAGCAGCTCGACGGCATCCGCGCCACCTACGGCACCGATCTGCCGTGGTGGCAGCAGTACGTGCACGCGGGTCTCGGATTCGCGGCCGGTGACTTCGGCTACTCGACCCAGTTCGGCACCCCGGTGCTGGACATGCTCGCCGAGGCACTGCCGTCGACCGTGCTGCTCGCGTCGCTGGGACTCGTGGTCGCGCTGCTGATCGCCGTGCTCGTCGCAGGGCTCTCGTCTCTCGCACCGTTCGCGTGGCTGCGCGACGGCATCCGTCAGGTGCCGGGGCTGTTCGTCGCGGTGCCGGTGTTCTGGCTCGGCATCCTGCTGATCCAGGTCTTCTCGTTCGGTCTCGGGTGGGTGCCGATCGTCGGCGCCGACCCTGTCGCCGGGCTCGTCCTTCCCGTGCTGACCCTCGCCGTGCCGATCTCCGCTCCGCTCGCCCAGGTGCTGGTGCGCGCCATCGATCAGGTGCAGGCGCAGCCGTTCATCACCGTCGTCCGGGCCAAGGGCGCGCCGCCGTCGTGGGTGCTCACCCGGTCGGTCGCGCGCAACGCGGCCCTGCCGACGCTCACGATCGCCGGGGTGCTGTTCGGCGAGCTCGTGGGAGGGGCCGTGGTCACCGAGACCGTGTTCGGTCGCACCGGCATCGGCCGCCTCACCGAGCAGGCCGTGTCGAACCAGGACATCCCGGTGCTGCAGGGCGTCGTGCTGCTGTCGGCCCTCGGCTTCGTGCTCATCAGCTTCGCCGTCGACCTCGTCACCCCGCTGATCGATCCGCGCCAGCGCGCGCTCTCGAAGTCAGGAGCATCGGCATGACCGTCGCCGCCGTGGCCGCATCCGTCGACACCCCGCCCGAGACACCGCAGCAGGATGCCGCAACGCTCACCCGATCGCCTCGACGCGCGCGCGGACTGCTCGCTCTGCCGTGGGGGCTCTACCTCGCGATCGCCGTCGTCTCGCTCGCCGTGCTCTGGGCGCTGATCCCCGGGGTCTTCGCACCCGGCGACCCTCTCACCGGCACCCCCGCCGACAAGCTGCTGCCACCGAGCGCGGCGCATCTCTTCGGCACCGACACGCTCGGTCGCGACCTGTTCGGCCGCGTCGTCCACGGCGCCGTGCACTCGCTCTCGGGAGCGCTCATCGCCGTCACCGTGGGCCTCGCGCTCGGGACGATCCTCGGTGCGATCGCCGGCGCGATCGGCGGCGTCGTCGACGACATCCTGATGCGCGTCGTCGACGTGCTGCTCGCCATCCCCGGCCTGCTGCTGTCGCTGTCGGTGATCATCCTCCTCGGCTTCGGCACGGTGAACGCCGCGATCGCCGTGGGCCTCGGCAGCGTCGCCGCCTTCGCCCGCCTGATGCGGTCGGAGGTCGCCAGAGTGCGCCGCAGCGAATACGTCGAGGCGGCGTACGGCAGCGGGGGCACCTTCTTCACGGTGCTCCGTCGCCATGTCCTGCCGAACTCGCTCACGCCGATCGTCGCGCTCGCCGCCCTGCAGTTCGGCACCGCGATCCTCGCGATCTCGACCCTCGGATTCCTCGGTTACGGTGCTCCGCCACCCACCCCCGAATGGGGGCTGCTGATCGCCGAGGGACGCAACTACATCGCGACCGCCTGGTGGCTCACGGCACTGCCAGGACTCATCGTGGTCGTCGTCGTGCTCAGCGCCAACCGCATCTCGCACCGCATCGGAAGGAACCCGCGATGAGCGTGCTCACCGTCGACGGCCTCGCCGTCTCGTACGCCACCAGAGCCGGTCGCCGGGAGGTGGTGCACGGGGTCTCCTTCGAGATCGCCGAGGGAGAGGCACTCGCGCTCGTGGGCGAATCGGGATCGGGCAAGTCCACCACCGCGCACGCCCTGCTCGGCCTGCTGCCCGAGGGCGGCAGGGTCGACGGCGGCACGGTGCGCCTCGGCGAGCTCGACATCTCGGGCTGGACGGATCGCGCACTGCGCGGCATCCGGGGTCCGGAGATCGGACTCGTGCCGCAGGACCCGGTGACCTCGCTCGATCCCGTGCGCCCGATCGGCGCCCAGGTCGAAGAGGTGCTGAAGCTGCACGGCCACCGCGATCGTCGCTCGCGGCGCGCGCGGGCGATCGAGCTCCTCGACCGGGTCGGTATCGATGATCCGGACCTCCGAGCGCGGCAGTACCCGCACGAGCTCTCGGGCGGTATGCGCCAGCGTGTGCTGATCGCCTCGGCCATCGCGCTGCGGCCACGGCTGCTGATCGCCGACGAGCCCACGAGCGCTTTGGACGCGACCGTCCAGCGCAAGGTGCTCGATCTGCTCGACGAGCTGCGTCGAGAGGAGGGCACGAGCATCCTGCTGGTCACCCACGACCTCGGCGTCGCGGCCGATCGCGCCCAACGGCTCGTCGTGCTGAAGGACGGCCGCATCGTCGAGCAGGGAGCGAGCGCCCAGGTGCTCGCGGCACCCTCGGACGGATACACGAAGCAGCTCCTCGCGGACGCCCCGGCGTTCACGACGGGGTTCCGCCGCCCGGAGGTTCCGCCCTTCCTGCGGGATGCCGCAGCGGTCGCGGCCGAGAACCCGTTCGCGATCACCGCGAGCGGTCTCGTCAAGGAGTTCAGGGTCGCGGGGCGTGAGCGTTTCCGGGCCGTCGACGACGTGTCGTTCCGGGTGCGCCGGGGCACGACGCACGCGCTGGTCGGCGAGTCCGGATCGGGCAAGACGACCACCGCGCGCCTCATCACGCGCTTCCATGAACCGGATGCCGGGGCCATTGAGATCGACGGCGAAGACGTGACAGGGCTGTCGGGCCAGCGGTTGCGCGCGCTGCGCCGGCGCATCCAGCTCGTCTATCAGAACCCCTTCGCATCGCTGGATCCGCGACAGCAGGTCGTCGACATCATCGCCGAGCCGCTGCAGAACTTCGGGGTGGGCTCCCGCTCCGACCGCAGGGATCGGGCGCTCGCCCTGATCGACAGGGTGTCGCTGCCGAGCGACCTCGCGCAGCGCACACCGCGTGAGCTCTCGGGTGGGCAGCGACAGCGGGTCGCGATCGCCAGGGCCCTCGCGATCGACCCCGAGATCGTCGTGCTCGACGAGGCGGTGTCGGCCCTCGACGTCACGGTGCAGGCGCGCATCCTCGAACTGCTCACCTCGCTGCAGGCCGAACTCGGTCTCACCTACCTCTTCATCTCGCACGACCTCGCCGTGGTGCGCAGGATCAGTCACACCGTCTCGGTGATGCGCCGCGGGCGGATCGTCGAGGAAGGCGTCACCGAGGAGCTCTTCCACGACCCCCAGCACGACTACACCCGGGAGCTGCTCGCGGCCGTCCCCGGACGAACGGAGCAGCCCGCATGACCGCACCCACGATCGCCTTCTTCACCCGGCTGCTCGACGACGCGTCGCCCGCCGAGCGCTACGCGCTGGCCACCGAGCAGATCCGGCACGCCGAACGGCACGGCGTCGGTCGCGCCTGGGTCGCACAGCACCACTTCCGCGCCGCGGAGGGCGGCCTGCCCTCGCCACTCGTCTATCTCGCCAACGTGGCCGCGCAGACCTCGCGCATCCGTCTCGGCACCGGGGTCGTCACGCTGCCGCTCGAAGATGCGGTGCGTGTCGCCGAAGATGCGGTGGTCGCCGACCTGCTCTCGGGCGGACGCATCGACCTGGGGCTCGGCAGCGGCGGAACACCCTCGTCCTTCGTGCCGTTCGGTGAGGACGTGCGCGAGAAGGCGCCGACCTACGACCGCAAGCTGCGACTGCTGCTCGACGCGCTCGCGGGGCGGGACATCGGCGCCGACAACACCCTCTATCCGGATGCCGGCACTCTCAGCGACCGCATCTGGCAGGCGACCTTCTCGGCCCCCGGCGGCCATCGCGCCGGCATCCACGGGCATGGCCTCCTGCTCTCGCGCACTCAGCCGCGGTCGACGGACGCGCTGCACGCCCCGCTCTCGGCGCTGCAGGATCCGATCATCGACGCGTACCTCGAGGCTCTCCCCGACGGCGTCGCCCCGCGTGTCACCGCCTCGCGCACCGTGTTCGTCGCGGATGACCGCGCGGAGGCCCTGCGCTTCGCTGAGGTCGGGCTGCGTCGTGCCGCCGAGGGGTTCCGCCGACAGGGCCAGACGATCCCCGGCGACACCCTCGATGAGCTGATCGTGGCCCTCGACACCCACCTCGGCACCCCGGAGGAGGTCGCCGAGTCCCTCGCCGCAGACGCCACGCTCGACAGGGCGACCGAGGTCGCGTTCCAGGTGCATTCGGTCGACGCCCCGCACGAGCACGTGCTGCGCTCGATCGAGCTCTTCGCAGAGCACGTCGCCCCCGCTCTCGGATACACCCTCACCGACACCATCAAGGAGAAGGCATGACCACCGACATCGTCGATCAGATCGTAGGGGTGACGCCCGAGCTCGATGCGCTGCGGCGCCGTCGGCCCGTCACCAGGGAGCAGCTGCAGGCGAGCTTCGACGCGCTCTTCGCGCCGGTGTCGACGGAGGAGGTGTCGCAGGCCGAGCGCGAGCTGATCGCCGCGTTCGCGACGCGCCTCGCCGGCGACGCGGATGCGACGGCCGAGTTCTACGCAGACCGGGCCCTGGCTGTGGACCCGCAGCGCGCCACCGTCGTGATCGCCGAGGCCACGAACGCTGCGGTGACCGGGCCCTTCGGCTCGTACACCGAAGCGGGACTGCAGGACGAGAACACCGAGGGCGAGCGCTACGCGCCGTCGCCCGACATCGCAGAGGCGCTCGGCGGGCGGGTCGCCGCCGCGCTCGCGCACACGCACCTGCTCGTGTTCCGGCCGCGCGAATCCGCGGCCGTCGACATCCAGCGGCTGGTGGATGCGGGGTGGTCGGCCGACGGCATCGTCACCCTCTCGCAGCTCGTCTCGTTCCTCGCGTTCCAGCAGCGCGTCATCACGGGCCTGAGGGTTCTCTCCGCCGCCGGCATTGCCGCGGCATCCGACTCCGAGGAGGAGGCAGCATGACCGAGCTTCTGCGCGATGACGCACCGCACCCCGAGGCGTTCACGCGAGCCGAGGTGGGGTGGACCCCGCATCTGCCGCCGCTCGCGGAGGAGGAGCTCACCGAGCGCCACTACGACGGTCTGGTCGACGCCTCTCGGGCGAAGAACGACTACTTCCGGCTGCTGGCGCGCGACCCCGAGGTGCTCAAGGCGCGTACGCTCGTCGACAAGGACATCTTCTACAACGCCAAGGAGGGTCTTCCCCGGGCCGAGCGCGAGCTCTCGGCAACCGCGGCTTCGCGTCGCAACGGCTGCGTGTTCTGCGCCTCGGTGCACTCGCGCTTCGCGGCGCACCACAGCAAGCGGGTCGACGACGTCGATCTCCTGCTGGATCAGGGAGTCGACGCCGACCTCGGGGAGCGGTGGAACGCGGTTGTCGCGGCCTCCGTCGCCCTGACCGACACGCCCAGCACCTTCGGCGCCGACGGGATCGCCCGGCTGCGGGCGGCGGGACTCGATGACCTCGAGATCGCCGACGTGATCCACGGCGCCGCGTTCTTCAATTGGGCGAACCGTCTGATGCTGTCGATCGGGAGGCCGGTCGCGCCCGCCTGATCGGTCGAGAGATCAGCACCGGCCCACCTCTGACGTGTCACCGTCGGGGGTGGGCTGGTGTCCTTTTGCGAGAGTATCGGCATACTTCTTGCTGTCCCCATATGACGACGTATCGCTTGCTAACGTCGACGCATGGCAGCCGCGGGCGGAGCATTCTACGAAGTCGATACCGACGTGCTGCGTGCGATGGCGTCGAAGGCACGTCGCATCGTCGGCGAGCTGGGCTCGTCCGATGCCGCGAAGCCTGCTGACGCCGGACACGAGTGGGTCGTCGCAGCCGCGACGCGTTTCAGCAGCGCATGGTCCGACGGGCTCTGCGTCCGTGTGGCCGACACCGAAGACTTCGCAGACAGGTTGAGCACGACCGCTCGGATCTTCGACGAAGGCACCGATGCGGCGAAGGTCGAAGTCGACGCGATGATCTGGGACGACTGATGGAGCTGGGGCAAACCCAGTCGGCGGCGGACCTCGTGCCGGGCTCGGTGTCCGAGGTCAGGGCGACCGCGGAAGCGTGGAAGGCTCGTGGCGCTGAAGCGACCCGTGTACGCGATGACCTCGCCACGCTGGATGACGACGGCACGTGGAGAGGCGCTGCCTACGACGCCTACCTCGACCGGTTCGAGCGGCAGCTGCTGCACTGGAAGCATGCGGGCGAATCGCTCCGCGCGGGTGCGAGCGCACTGTTCACGTGGGCCGACGCGTTGCAGTGGGCGCAGGACGAAGCCGACCGTGCGATCACTCTCTGGAACGAGGCAGAGCAACAGGCTGCTGCGGCGCTGGCCGCCCACCGTGCACACGTGCGGGAGTTGCGCGTCGGGCAAGGGCTCCGGCACCCCGAGGCCGACGTGCCCTTCGTCGATCCGTCAGGTCCTGCACACGATGAAGCGCGGGAGGTCCTGTTCAACGCCCGGGCGACTCTCGAGGTCTATGCGCGCGACTGCGCGATCCGGTTGGACGATGCCGCGGATGCGGCGCGGATTCCGCTGACCGACGCGGAGGCCGCGACACGAACACAGCACGCGACGACCGAGGTGATCGTCAACCTCGCTGTCGTCCAGCCGTTCCGAGCCGCGATGGACATGCTCGCGATCTCGGCGCAGACGCTCTGGGAACACCCCGACATCATCCTCGAACTCCTGGGCGGCGCTGCCACCTTCCTCGGCGGCGCGGCGCTGGCAGCCGGAGGCGGGGCCATCACCGTCACCGGAGCCGGTGCGCTGGCAGGTTCGCCCGCACTGGTCGTCGCCGGAGTCGGAGTGGCCGGTGCAGGCGCGACGATGATGGGCGACGCCGCCGGCCGATGGCTCACCGAGAGCTACGGCGTCAGCGACCGAGTCCGCGGCCTCGACCGCGGCGATGGACGCGACGACGCGGGGACGTTCGCGAATGGCCAGAAGGATCCGCTGTGGGTTGATAAAGAGAAGATCGGCCTCACGGAGTATGCCCAAGACTTCGAAGTCGAGGTGATCCGCTCGAAGATCAAAGTCGACTACGAGGGTTCTCCGCAGAATGGGCGCTTCTACGACGGGCTTGTGAAGAATACCGACGGGCCGAATACCTATACGGGTGTGGAGGTGAAGTCCGGCAGTGCTATCGAGGCATACAACAGGCCAGGAAGCACGCAGCGACAGTTCGATGACGTTGTGAACGCGGGTACACCAGCGCACGGAAAGATGGACGGCGAGGACATCCTCCCCACACGGGTGGACAGTAAGGACATTCCATGAGAGCACCGTTTACGCACGGCGAGCAGTCTCCCAGCGGGATGCGGGGGTGGTTGACGGACGGTTATCGCCCGATCCCCGATCACCTGCGCCTCATGCTGGGACATCTTGACGGCGACGGTAAGTACACGTACATCATCTGGCCGGGCTCCGATCCTTCGAGCACCATCGGATTCCGCGTGCCGGCAGATGATTCGTTCATGCAGGCCGCAGGCTCCGCGGACGCTATGACTGTCGAGGTGCGGCTTCCCGGCCCCGACGGTGAGTCGCACCTGTACTCGGTCGGACGGCCCGAGCCCGCAGACGGCACGACCACCCTCATCCCCATCAGCGACGACCGCGCGGTGCGCGTGTTCTCGAACGAGATCTTCACCGCCGACGAAGCCGCAGTGATCTTCTACACGTACTACCTCACCGATGCCGTCTCGCAGCCCTACGTGCTTCGCGAGCTGGATCTCTCCAACGAACTCTCGGAGGAACGATGACGCTCTATGGACCCTTCGTCCAGGCCGCGAACGACGGTCGCACCGGCTGGCTGGCCGACGAGCATCTCACGATTCCCGAACGGCTCCGACGCACGCTGGAGTGGCTGGACGCCCGCAAGGACTACACGTACTCGATCTGGCGCGGCGCTGACCCCACAAGGATCGACGGCTACCACGAGCAGGCGAATGAATTCTTCATGCAGGCCGCGGGCTCGGCTGATGCGATGACGGTGGAAGCGCGGCTCCTCGGCGCCGACGGGGAGAGCCATCTGTACACGATCGGCCGGCCCGAGACCGCTGACGGCACGACCACTCTCATCCCTATGAGCGACGACCGCGCGGTACGAGTGTTCTCGAACGAGATCTTCACCGCCGACGAAGCCGCGGAGATCTTCTACACGTTCTACCTCACCGAAGCAGTCTCGCCGCCCTACGTCCTGCGTGAGCTCGACCTCGCACTGGAACTCTCGGAGGAACGATGAAGGTCGCTGTTCGTCACGACGCCGTGGCACAGACCGTCGCGGAGCTCGCGCTCACCGTGAAAGCCATCGAGCACGAACTCGACGCCCTCGATTCCGAGGCGACGCTACTGAAATCGACCTGGGACGGGGAAGCGCAACGGGCCTATGACCGTGCCCAACGGGAGTGGTCGAACGGGCTCGAGAGCATGAGAGCGTTGCTGGCCGAGGCCACGCGCCGACTGATCGCCGCGAATTCCCTCTCCATGGCGACGGCGTCCACGGCTGCCCGCGTCTGGTCCTGAGCGGCTTACGGGATCAGCACGATCTTGCCCGAGGCGGCTCCGGACTCCATGAGCTCATGAGCGCGTGCCGCCTCGCTCAGCGGCAGTTCCGGGCCGAGCTCGATCGTGAAGTCGCCCGCCGCCAGCAGGTCGACGGTCGCGCCGAGGGCCTCCGCGCGCCACGCGAGCTCCTGCTCAGTGAGCGGCACCGGTGAACCGCCCGAGAACGCCCGGATGCCGAACGACGCGGCATCGGGGCCGCGGACGATCGTCGCGATGCGCTCGCGGTCGGCGACGAGCTCGAGTGACACCTCGATGGCCTCATCGGTCCCCGCGCAGTCGAGCGCGACCGTCACCCCGACGGGTGCGGCCTCGCGTACGCGCTCCAGCAGCCCGTCTCCGTATGCGACCGGGATCGCACCGAGGTCACGCAGCTGATCGTGTCGGGCCGGGCTGGCGGTCGCGATGACGGTGGCGCCCCAGGCGACGGCGAACTGCACGGCTGCCTGGCCGACCGAGCCCGAACCGCCGTGCACGAGCAGCACGTCGCCGTCCGTGACTCCGAGCGAGCGGAGCGCCTGATAGGCGGTGCCGGCGGGGATGCCGATGCCGGCACCCTCCGCTGCGGTGACGGAATCGGGCAGCGCGACGAGCTTATCGACCGGTACGGCGAGCATGCTCGAGTAGGTGCCGACGGTGTCGCGGATCGCGACGCGGTCGCCCACCGCGAATCCGTCGACGTCGTCGCCGAGCGATTCGATGACCCCGGCGCCGTCGAACCCGACGGCACGCGGCTCGGTGATCGGCGGTGAGGGGCGCTTCGCGCTGCGGAGCTTGGCGTCGATCGGGTTGGCACCCGCCGCCTCGATGCGCACCACGGCCTCGCCGCTGAGCGCGATCGGATCGGGAATCTCGATCAGGTGCAGCACATCAGGAGAACCGAACTCTGTGTAGACGATCGCGCGAGCCATGGATTCAGGCTACCCCCGAGACGACAGCACCTTCATGATCCGCTGCGGAGAGACGGGCTGCGCGGTGCCGAGACGCTGCGCGAACACGCTCACCCGGTACTCCTCGAGCAGCCAGCGGGTCTCGACCAGGGCCGGCGGCGCGTCGGCGGGCAGCGGGATCGCGCCCCCGGCATCCTCGAAGGCCTTCGCCATGCGCTCGAACTCGCTCATGCGGGTGCGGTCCTTGCCGGGCTCGTTCGCGAGCGTCTTCAGCCGCTCGAGCATCCCGTCGAGGTATCGCGGGAAGTGCGTGAGGCGCTCGACGCCTGCCGCCGAGACGAACCCGGGGTGCAGGAGTCCCGCGAGCTGCGTGCGGATGTCGTTCAGCGGCCCGAGCAGTGCGAGGGAGTTCTGCGAACGGATGCCGCGCTCGACATCGCGGGTCTTCGTGAGGATGCGAGCGACGAGCGACACGCAGGCGAAGAGGTCGTCGACGAGCGACGCCGACACCGCGTCGCGCACGCGGACGAACTCGGCCTCGGTGCGCACGAGGCCGCCCGGCGCCAGCCGATCGATCGTGCTCTGGACGACCGCGGCCCGGCAGTCCTCGATGAGCGCGGCGGCCGACTGGTAGGGCGACGCGGCGAGTGCGAGCTTCTCCTGGCTGGTGAGGTGCTGCTGCACGTACGACGAGGGCGAGGGCACACCGAGCAGCACGAGGCGCAGCACGCCCGCCCGCGTGGCGGTGGCGGCGGCATCCGCCGTGGACTCGACGCGCACCGAGACGGTCTTCCCCTGGTCGACGATCGCCGGGTACCCGCGCACCACTCCGCCGGCCACGCGGGTGTCGAGCACCTCGGGCAGTTCGCCGAACGTCCAGGCGGTGAGGCCGTCCTTCTCGATCGAGGTGGCGGCGGCAGCGGGCTGCGGTCCCTTCGAGGGGCCGGGGCGGCGGGGCGGGGTCGCGATCGACCGGGCCACGCTGCTGCGCGCACGGTCGGCGAGCTCGGCCTGCAGCGCACCGAGGTCGCGGTTCGATCCCGCGACGCGCCCGCGCTCGTCGACGGCGCGGAAGTTCATCCGCAGGTGCGCGGGCACGCGATCGTCTTCGAAGTCGGCAGCCGAGACGAGCTGATTCGCGAGCGGCTGGATGAGGCGTGCCAGCGCCTCTTTGAGCGTGCGATGAGGAAGGCCGCCGTGCGACTCCGGGCCGTCTCCGGCGAGCTCGGCACCGAACTTGTCGGCCCAATCGGCCGCAGGCACCACGTGCCGTCGGATCGCCTTGGGCAGTGCGCGGAGCAGGCCGGTGACGAGTTCGGCGCGCAGCCCCGGCACTTGCCAGTCGAAGCCCCTGTCCTCGATCTGCGCGAGCAGAGGCAACGGGATCACGACGCTCACGCCGTCGTCGGCCGCCCCCGGCTCGAAACGGTACGCGAGCCCGAGCACCTGGTCGCCCTGCGTCCACCGGGTGGGGAACTCGCTCTGATCGGCCCTGCTCTCGTCGTCGAGCAGGTCGGCCTCGCGCATCACGAGCAGCTTCGGGGTCGCGGCCAGCGCGTCGCGCCACCATTTCTCGAACGAGCGCACGTCGAAGACGTCGGTCGGGATCCGCTCGTCGTAGAAGCGGAACACCGCTTCGTCGCCGGCGAGGATGTCGCGACGCCTCTCACGTTCCTCGAGCTTCTCGAGGCGCTTGCGCAGTTCGGCGTTGCTGCGCCAGAAAGCGCTGACCCGCTTGTCGATGCGCGTCGGATCCCATTCGCCCTCGACGAGGGCGTGCCGCACGAACATCTCACGCGACGCCGCCCGGTCGATGCGCGCGAACTGCACACGGCGACGGGGGATGATCTCGACCCCGAACAGCGTCACCTTCTCGTACGCGACCGCCGCGCCGGCATCCTTCGACCAGTGCGGCTCGGTGACCTGGCGCTTCGCGAGATCGCCCGCGAGCGCCTCCGCCCAGGCGGGGTCGATCGCGGCGACCGTGCGGGCGTAGGTGCGTGAGGTCTCGACGATCTCGGCGGCCATGACCGCCTGCGGGGCCTTCTTGCGCAGGGCGGATCCGGGGAAGATCGAGAAGCGGATGCCGCGGGCGCCACGGTATTCCGCCATCCTCTTCTTCTTCGGATCGAGGCCCTTGCCGGTGTTGCGCTCGTCGAGGATGCCGATCTGGGACAGGAGTCCGGCGAGCAGAGCCCGATGGATCGCATCCGGATCCGCGGTCCCCCCGCGCGAGGAGTCCTTCTCCCGCACGAGCGACCGCAGCTGACGGTGCACGTCGAACCATTCACGCACCCGGACGTAGTTGAGATGCTCCGAACGGCACAGGCGACGGAAGGCGCTCGAACCGAGCTCGCGCTGCTGCTCCCGGAGGTGGTTCCACAGGTTCAGGATCGACAGGAAGTCGCTCGTCGGGTCGGTGAAGCGCGCATGCATGCGGTCGGCTTCGTCGCGCACGCTCTGCGGCGCCTCCTGCGACGGCCGCTCGCGCACGTCCTGGATCGACATTCCGGCGACGATCGCGAGCACGTCACGGGTGACGTCGGCGCCGCCGGGGCGTCCGGCCTCGATCAGCATGCGGGCGAAGCGGGGGTCGATCGGGATTCGGGAGATGTCGCGACCGATGCGGGTGAGTCGAGGAGCGTCTCCGCTGCCGGTGACGGCGCCCAGCTCGGTGAGCAGGTCGACGGCGGCCTTGACTCCCCGGGAGTCGGGCGGGGTGAGGAACGGGAAGGCGGTGATGTCGCCGAAGCCGAGCGACAGCATCTGCAGGATCACCGAGGCGAGCGAGGTGCGCAGGATCTCGGGTTCGGTGAACTCCGCGCGCTTGTCGAAGTCCTCCTCGCTGTACAGGCGGATCGCGATGCCGTCGCTCGTGCGCCCGGCGCGGCCCGAACGCTGGTTCGCGGAGGCCTGCGAGATCGCCTCGATCGGCAGCCGCTGCACCTTCGAGCGGTTGCTGTATCGCGAGATGCGCGCGGTGCCGGTGTCGATCACGTAGCGGATGCCGGGAACGGTGAGGCTGGTCTCGGCGACGTTCGTGGCGAGCACGACCCGGCGCCGCACACCGGCGACGCGGCTCTTCTCGAACACCCGGTGCTGCTCCGCCGCCGACAGCCGGCCGTACAGGGGCAGCACCTCGGTGGGGGAGCGGTCCTTCGCGTACGCGCCGCGCACGGCATCGGCGGCATCCCTGATCTCGGCTTCGCCCGGCAGGAACACCAGCACGTCGCCCGGCTCCTCGCGGTCGAGTTCGCGGAGGGACGCGACGATGGCGGTCACCTCGTCGGACTCCTCGGTCTCCTCCGTCTGCTCGCGGTAGCGGATCTCGACGGGGAAGGTGCGGCCGGACACCTCGATCACCGGCGCGGGCACACCCTCGGGCGTCGCGAAGTGTCTGGCGAAGCTCTCGGGATCGATCGTCGCCGACGTGATGATCACCTTGAGGTCAGGTCGTTCGGGAAGGATCCGCACGAGGTATCCCAGCAGGAAGTCGACGTTGAGCGAGCGCTCGTGCGCCTCGTCGATGATGATCGTGTCGTAGCGGCGCAGCAGCCGGTCGCGGTGGATCTCATTGAGCAGGATGCCGTCGGTCATCAGCGCGATGCGCGTGTCGTCGGACACCTTGTCGGTGAAGCGCACCTTGTATCCGACGAGGCCGCCGAGCTCGACCTGCAGCTCCTCGGCGACGCGCTCGGCGATCGTGCGGGCGGCGAGTCGTCGGGGCTGCGTGTGCGCGATGCGCTCGCGCCCGAGATCGAGGCAGATCTTCGGCAGCTGCGTCGTCTTCCCCGAGCCCGTCGCTCCGGCCACGATGACGACCTGGTTGTCGCGGATGGCGTCGGCGATCTCCTCCCGCGCAGCGCTGACCGGCAGCTCGGGAGGATAGAAGATCACGGGGGAAGGCATAGAACTCCCATCGTACGATTCATCCGTGAGCACTGTGTCGAAGCCTCCTCCCGCATCGCGGTGGTTCCACGAGTTCGGACGGGCTCCGCGCATCCTCGGACTCGACGTCGCCCGAGGGCTGGCGATCCTCGGCATGGCCGGAGCGCACATCGGCGAGACCGAGGCGTTCGATCCCTTCGACCTGTCGACCTGGACCGACCTGGTGCACGGGCGATCGTCGATCCTGTTCGCCGTGCTCGCCGGCATCTCGATCGCCCTGATGACCGGCCGCAGCGTGCTGCCCGACCCCGAGCGGATGCCGAGCCTCCGCCTGCAGCTGATCGGTCGCGGAGCGGTCATCCTCCTGATCGGTCTGGCGCTGGAGATGCTGAACACGCCGATCGCGGTGATCCTCACGCTCTACGGACTGCTCTACGTCGCCGTCATCCCGTTCCTCCGGTGGCAGCCGTGGAAGCTGCTGATCGCCGCCGGCATCCTGGCACTCGCGGCACCGGCGCTGCTCGCGTTGCTCGCCGCACTCACCCTGAACCCCACCGGCGCGGGCGTCAGCCTCGTCCTCTACGGCTCGTATCCGATCACCGCGTGGCTCGCGTTCGTCTTCGCCGGCATGGCGCTCGGGCGCCTGCGTGTCGAGAAGCTCGAGACCGCGGCGATCACGCTGGGCGCGGGCGTCGGACTCATGGTCATCGGCTACGGACTGGGCCTCGTCGGAGGAGTCACCCGCCTCGGCTCCGGCTCGGCGATCTTCGGCGGCGAGCCCGCCGCGGGGTGGAGCACCTACTCCGACGCGCTGGCCGCAGCGGATCCGGCAGGGGCCGTCGTCCGAGCGATCTTCGCCGTCGAACCGCACTCCGGTGGAACGGCCGAGATCCTCGGCTCGGGCGGGTTCGCGCTGTCGGTCATCGCGCTGTGCGTGCTGCTCAGCGGGCCGTTGCGTGCGGTGCTCCTTCCGCTCGGGGCGTTGGGGTCGATGCCCCTGTCGGCCTACAGCGTGCACGTCGTCTCGGTCGCGCTCGTGGCAGGACCCGGCGGCTTCTTCTCGAGCAACGCCTTCTGGTTGGCGACGGCCGTCGCGCTGCTTCTCGCGACCACGCTGTGGTCGGTCCTGTTCGGGAGGGGCCCGCTCGAGAGACTGGTCGGCTGGGTCGCCTCGAGGATGGCGGCGGTTCCTCCTGGTCGACCTGTCATCACAGGTCGTAGGGTGGATTCATGACGATTCCTGCACTCGAACTGAACGACGGCCATTCCATCCCGCAGCTCGGCTACGGGGTGTTCAAGGTTCCGGCCGACGAGACCGAGCGAGCCGTGAGCGAGGCGCTCGAGATCGGCTACCGCCACATCGACACGGCCGCCATCTACGGCAACGAAGAGGGCGTCGGAGCGGCGATCGCCTCTTCGGGCATCCCGCGCGACGAGCTGTTCATCACGACCAAGCTCTGGAACGACCGCCACCACGACGACGAGCCGCGTGCGGCGATCGGCGAGAGCCTCGAGAAGCTCGGGCTGGATGTCGTCGACCTCTACCTCGTGCACTGGCCCACTCCGGCGAAGGACGACTACGTGCACGCCTTCGCCCGGCTCATCGAGCTGCGCGAGGCAGGACTGACACGCAGCATCGGCGTCTCGAACTTCCTCGTTCCGCACCTCGAGCGCGTGGTGGCCGAGACCGGCGTGACGCCGGCGGTCAACCAGATCGAGCTGCACCCGGCCTACCAGCAGCGCGACGTCGTCGACTGGGCGACCGAGCACGGCATCCGCATCGAGTCGTGGGGCCCGCTCGGCCAGGGCAAGTACGACCTGTTCGGCACGCCGGCGGTGGCCGAGGCGGCGGCGGCGCACGGCGTCACCCCCGCGCAGGCGGTGCTGCGCTGGCACCTGCAGCGCGGGTTCATCGTCTTCCCGAAGTCGGTGCGCGCCGAGCGCCTGCGCGAGAACCTCGACGTGTTCGGGTTCGAGCTCACCGACGCCGAGGTCGCGGCGATCGACGCCCTCGACCCGCTCGACGGCTCTGGTCGGGTCGGATCGCACCCCGACGACGTGAACTGACACGCTCCGTGTCGACAGATGACGCCCCGTGTCGCTTCCCGCGACACGGGGCGTCGTCGTGAGTAGCGTCGTCCGCATGACAGCTCCCTACCGCGTCGTCGCCGTCTCCGGATCTCTGCACGAGCCCAGCAAGACCACGGCGCTCATCCGTGCGATCGCCGGGGCGATCGCCGAGCGCGCCGAGGTCGAGATCGAGGTCATCGAGCTCACCGACATCGGCCCGTCGCTCGCAGGAGCGCTGCGTCGCGACCAGCTTCCGGCGCGCGTCGAGGAGAAGCTGGTGGCGATCGAGGCGGCAGACCTGCTGATCGTGGGCAGCCCCGTCTACCGCGCATCCTTCACCGGCCTCTTCAAGCACCTGTTCGACTTCGTGGGTCAGTACGAGCTCGTCGGCAAGCCGGTGCTGCTCGCGGCGACCGGCGGCGGCGAACGCCACGCGCTCATCATCGAGCACCAGCTGCGGCCGCTGTTCGCGTTCTTCCAGGCGCTGACGCTGCCCCTGGGTGTCTACGCCAGCGACACCGACTTCGACGGCTACGTGATCGCCTCCGACGTGCTCCACGCGCGCATCGCCCTCGCGGCCGAGCGTGCGCTGCCGCTCGTCGGCTATGCGGCATCCCGGCCGGCGGAGCTGCTCGTCTCCTGACCGTCTCGTCAGACGCCGATCGGCGTAGCGTGGACGTATGACGAACCGGCTCGCCGACACGCTCAGCCCGTACCTCCGCGCCCACGCCGACAATCCTGTCGACTGGTATCCCTGGGGCCCGGAGGCCTTCGCCGAGGCGCAGCGCCGCGATGTGCCGCTGCTGATCTCGATCGGGTATTCGACCTGCCACTGGTGTCATGTGATGGCCAGGGAGTCGTTCGCCGACCCCGACACGGCTGTGCTGATCAATCGCGACTTCGTCGCGGTGAAGGTCGACCGCGAGGAGCATCCCGACGTCGACGGCGCCTACATGGCGGCTGCCTCGGCGTTCACGCAGAATCTCGGTTGGCCCCTCACCGTCTTCACGACGCCGCGGGGCCGCACGTTCTACGCCGGAACCTACTGGCCGCCCGAGGCGCGACAGCCGATGCCCGCGTTCCGGGACGTGCTCGCCGCGGTGCAGGAGGCGTGGACCCAGCGCCGTGCCCAAGCCGAGGACTCTGCGGATGCCGTCACGGACGCCCTCGCCCGCGCAGGCGCCTCGACCCCCTCCGATCTTCCGGACGCCGATGCTCTCGCCGGCGCGGCGCGGACGATCGCGGCTCGGGAGGATCGCCGCTTCGGCGGTTACGGCGATGCGCCGAAGTTCCCGGTCGCGACGACCCTGAGGATGCTGCAGACACCGCTCGTGCGCAGAGAGGCCCCGGATGCCGCCGAGTCGGCCGACCGGGCGCTCGCCGCGATGGCCGCCTCCGATCTGCGCGATGCCGATGGGGGGTTCTTCCGCTACGCGACCCGACGCGACTGGAGCGTGCCGCACTACGAGCGGATGCTGACCGACAACGCGCAGCTGCTCGACGTGGCGCTCGACGCGGGTGACGACGCGACCGCACGCGGCATCGCCGACTTCCTCCTGGGCACGCTGCGCAGGGCGGGCGGCGGGTTCGGCGCGGCTCAGGACTCGGAGTCGTGGATCGACGGCGAACGCAGCGAGGGCGGCTACTACGTGCGACCGCCCTCCGAGAGGACCGGTCTCGAGCTCCCTGCCGTCGACGGCAAGGTCATCACGGGATGGAACGGTCTGGCCATCACCGGTCTCGCCCGCGCGGGAGCTTCTCTGGCGGAAGGGTCCTGGGTGCGGGCCGCGGCCGAGGCTGCCGAGTACGTGCTGCGAGTCAACAGGGATGCGACCGGGGCTCTCGTGCGGGCCTCGCTCGACGGGGTCGCCTCGGGTGCGGTCGCCACCGCGGCCGATGTCGCTCTCCTGGCCGACGGGCTGTTCGCGCTCGCCGCGGCCACGGGCGAGGCGGCGTGGGCGGTGGAGGCACGCACACTGCTCGACGCGGCGATCGAGGGCTTCGAGGGCGACCCGCTGCTCGCCGAGCACGGCATCGCCGCAGCGCCCGATCAGACCGACGGCGATCTGCCGTCGGATGCGGCGGCCGTGGCTGCGGCATCCCTCACCGCCTGGCGTCTCGGCGCGGGGGATCGGTATCGCGAGGCAGCCGCGGAACGCGTGCGCGAGCATGCCGCGCCCGCCATCGCACAGCCGTTCGCGCACGGCAGCCTGCTGCGCGTGGCAGCGGGTCTCGTCGATGCGCCGAGGCAGCTCGTCGTCGTCACCGAGACACCCGAGGGCGCACTCGCCTCGGCAGCCCGCAGGGCCGACGCGGACGTCGTCGCGATCGTCACCCCGGAGCAGGCCCAGGCATTCGCGGATGCCGGCTTCGAGCTGTTCGACGGCAAGGGCGACGCGATGGAGCAGGCGTTCGACTGCCGCTCGTTCGTGTGCCGGCTCCCGGTGCGCGACCCCGCAGACCTCCCGCTCGCGCGGTGAGCTCAGCTGCGATCCTGGACGGCGGGCGGAGCCGCGTAGGCTGAGCAGTCTGCTCATCGCACGCAGGAGGCACGCGCATGACCGAGGTTCCCACCACGACGACCACGACCAAGGGTCTGCACCCCGGGCTGACCCGTCGGCAGATCTCGATGATGGGGCTCGGCGGGGCGATCGGCGCCGGGCTGTTCGTCGGGTCGGGACAGGCGATCAGCATCGCCGGTCCTGCCGTGCTCATCTCGTACCTCGTCGCCGGCGGCATCGTCGTGCTGATCATGGCGATGCTCGCCGAGATGGTCGCCGCCCGCCCGAGCTCAGGAGCCTTCAGCTCATACGCGCAGAAGGCGATGGGCCGCAGCGCCGGCAGCGCGGTCGGCTGGCTCTACTGGATCCAGCTCGTCGTCGTGATCGCCGCCGAGGCCACCGGCGCCGCCGGGATCATCGCGGCCTGGATCCCCGGCATCCCGGCCTGGGTATGGGTGCTCGTCTTCGTCGTCGCCCTGACCGCGGTCAACCTCTTCGGGGTGCGCAACTATGGCACGTTCGAGTTCTGGTTCGCGGCGATCAAGGTCGCGGCGATCATCGTGTTCCTCGTGGTCGGCGTGTGCGCGATCCTGGGCTTCATCCCCGGCGTGCCCGCGACCGGCATCGGCAATCTCGTCGACAACGGCGGCTTCGCCCCGAACGGCCTCACGGGCATCGCGGCGGCGCTCCTCATCGTGGTCTTCGCGTTCGGCGGCACCGAGGTCGTCGCGATCGCGGCGGCGGAGTCCGATGACCCCGCACGCAACATCCGCCGGATCGTGCGCGAGGTCCTCGTGCGCATCCTGATCTTCTACGTCGGCTCGATCTTCGTGATCGTGTCGGTGCTCCCGTGGAACGATCCCGCCGTCAAGGACGGTCCCTTCTCCGCAGTGCTCGACACTCTGCAGCTGCCGGGCGTCGGCCTCGTGATGGACCTCATCGTCGTGATCGCGCTGCTGTCGGCGATGAACGCGAACATCTACGGCGCGTCGCGAATGGCCTACTCGCTCGGTGAGCGCGGGCTCGCACCGCTCGCGGCGACGCGAACGACGTCGACGGGCGTGCCGGTCGTGGCCGTGCTCGCCTCCGTCGCGTTCGGCTTCATCACGGTCGGGCTGAACTGGGCGTTCCCCGATGTGGTGCTGCCGGCGCTGCTCAACGTGGTCGGATCGACGCTGCTCATCATCTGGACGGCGACGGCGGTCTCGCAGATCATCCTCCGCCGCCGTGCCGATCGTGAGGGTGCGGCGATGCCGATGCGCATGTGGGGCTTCCCCTGGCTGTCGTGGCTGTGCCTGGCGCTGCTCGCCGGAGTGATCGCGCTCACCATGATCGACGAGGCTGCGCGTGTGCAGCTGCTGCTCACGATCGGCCTCACTGCGGTGCTGCTGGTCGTCGCCCGCCTGACACGCGGTGTCTCTCGCCCGGGGGTGGCCGGCGAGCGCGACGGAGTGGTCGAGGGCTGACCGCGCGCACGTGCTGCCGCTGGTCGGGTCAGATCCAGCCGGGCAGCCAGTTGTGCAGGAGCCAGAACTGGTAGGGCACGCTCATGCCGGTCCACACCGGGTAGAAGAACGCGGAGACCAGCACCACGACGGCGAGGAAGACGATCACGGTGCGCTCGCCCGACTGCCGGCGGTGCAGCGGATCCTCCCGGCGTCCCGCGATCTGACGGAGAACGACCGCGAGTGCGAGCACGAGGAACGGCGCCATCGCGACCGTGTAGAACTGGAAGATCGTCCGCTCAGGGAACAGCAGCCAGGGCACGTACGTCGCCGCGAGCCCGACCAGGGGGAACGTGAGGGCTGGACCGACGGGGCGACGTTCGGCCCACCCGCGCACGAGGCGGTAGAGCAGGTAGAGAGCCGCGGCGACACCGGCGTACCAGATCAGCGGGTTGGGGATCGTCGAGATCACCGCGATGCAGTGATCGACGCCGCAGGGCCCGGGGTCGCTGCCCACCCAGACGGCTGTGGGGCGCAGCAGCAGAGGCCACTCCCACGCGGGGCTCGCGTACGGGTGGCCCTTGCTGAGACCGACGTGGAAGTTCAGGATCGCCTCGTGGTAGTTCCACAGCGCGATCAGCGGATTCGGATCGCTCTGCCGCGCATAGCCCCCGGCGGTGACGAGCCACCCCGTCCAGCTGGCGAGGTAGGTGGCGAGCGCCGGCAGCACGAGCAGCACGAAGGAGACCGGTCCCTGACGGAAGGCCGCCGCGGTGGGCCAGAGCACGACGCCCGCGCGGCGTCGTGCCAGGGCATCCGTCACCACGACGTACAGGCCGAAGGCCGCGAGCGCATAGAGCCCCGACCACTTCACGGCGCAGGCGGCGCCGAGCGCGACACCTGCGGCGATCAGCCACGGACGCCGCCAGAGCACAGGACCCCACATCGGCGCGGGGGAGTCGGGGTCGGTATCGGGGTCTGCGCGTTCCAGCACGGGGATCACCCGGTCGCGGTCGATCAGGATGAAGAGCGCGCCGAGCATGAGGAAGAACGTCAGAGGGCCGTCGAGCAGGGCCGTGCGACTCATCACGATGCTGAGGCCGTCGATCGCCAGCAGGGTGCCGGCGACCGTCGCCACCACGATCGAGCCGGTCAGGCGGCGGGCGACCAGATAGACGAGCAGCACGGTGGCGGCGCCCAGCAGTGCCGTCGCGATGCGCCAGCCCACCGTGTTGTCGGGTCCTCCGATGGCCATCCCCAGGGCGATCAGCCATTTGCCCAGGGGCGGATGCACGACGAACGACCCGGCATCCGACAGCGGCAGCTGCCGCAGTGTGATGAACGCCTCGTTCGCATCCTTGCCCCAGGTGCCTTCGTATCCGAGAGTCCACAGCGACCAGGCGTCCTTGACGTAGTAGGTCTCGTCGAAGGCGAGCTGGTGCGGATGGCCGAGGTTGACCAGGCGCAGCACGGCGGCCAGGGCCGTCACCACGAGCGGCGCGAACCAGCGCACCATGCGCCCCCAGTCGGGGTCCTGCAGCACGCGGTCGCGCAGTCGCTCGTAGCGCGTCAGTCGCTGCTCGGGCGGAGGCAGCAGAGGCAGGGGCGCGGTCACCGCACCAGCCTAGACACTCCGCCGATGGGCGCCGCCTAAGCTGGGCGGGTGATCATCCTCGCCGCAACACCGATCGGAAACCTCGGGGATGTCTCGCGTCGCCTCGTCGAGGTGCTGGAGAACGCCGAGGTCGTCGTCGCGGAGGACACGCGCACCACGCAGCGGCTCATGCAGGCTCTGCAGATCTCGAACCGCCCCCGGCTGATCGCACTGCATGATCACAACGAGAAGCAGAGAGCGGCGGAGCTCGCCGCACTCGCGGTCGAGACGGATGTCGTCGTCGTGAGCGACGCGGGGATGCCGGCCATCAGCGACCCCGGGTACGGGCTCGTCGCCGAGGCGGTCGCTCAGGGAGTGACGGTGACGGCGATCCCGGGGCCGAGCGCCGTGCTGATGGCGCTCTCCATCTCGGGACTGCCTACCGACCGCTTCACGTTCGAGGGGTTCCTGCCGCGCAAGCCCGGGGATCGGCGCTCGACGCTGCGGGCGCTCGCCGCAGAGCCACGCACCATGGTCTTCTTCGAATCTCCCGCCCGCCTGGCGTCGTCGCTCGCCGATATGGGCGCAGCCTTCGGCGACGACCGCCGCATCGCCGTCTGCCGCGAGCTGACCAAGTTCTACGAAGAGGTGCGCCGCGGCACCTCCGCCGAGCTCGTCGAGTGGGCGACGGCGGGCGTCAAGGGTGAGATCGTCGTGGTGGTCGAGGGTGCAGTGCCTCGTGAGGCGTCGGCGGAAGACGCTCTCGCGCAGGTGCAGCGACTCGTGGCATCCGGCGTGCGTCTCAAGGAAGCCTGCGCCGAGGTCGCCGCGGCGACGGGCCTGTCGTCGCGCGACCTGTATCAGGCAGCGCTCGCCGCGCGCAGCTGATGGAAGGCACCTCGGACGCGGGCGTCGCCGCTGCCTACGACGAGCGGGCCGCGGAGTACGTGGAACTCGCCGGTGCGATCGAGCAGATGGATGCCCGGGATGCTGCGGTCATCGAGGCCTGGCGTGACACGGCCTCCGGCCTGCTGCTGGATGCCGGCTGCGGGCCCGGGCACTGGACCCAGTTCCTGAGTCTCGGCGAACGCGTGGCGCAGGGGATCGACCTGTCGGAGGAGTTCATCGCGACGGCGAGGAAACGGCATCCGGGCATCTCCTTCGACGTCGGCTCGTTCCGCGACCTGCCGTTCGCGGCGGGGTCGGTCGGAGGCATCCTCGCCTGGTACTCACTGATCCACACCTCGCCGGCTGACATCCCCGGGATCCTCGAAGAGTTCGCCCGCGTGCTGGCTCCCGGAGGCAGCATCCTGATCGGCTTCTTCGACGGCGAGCCGCGCGAGCCGTTCGCGCATGCCGTCGCTCCGGCGTACTTCTGGTCTGCCGACGCGCTCGCCGGGCTTCTCGCCGACGCGGGCTTCGAGGTCGTGACGAGTGACACCCGGGGCCGCGAACCCGGCGAGATCAGCGCCCGCCCTCACGGCTCACTCGAAGCACGCAGGCGGTGACTCGCTCGCCGGGTAGCCTGGTGCACACGCAAGCGGAGGAGGACCGAGCGTGAGCAAGAGGGCGACCGTCTACGACGTCGCAGACCGCGCCGGAGTGTCGATCGCGACGGTCTCCCGCGTGCTGCGGCAGCCGGATGCCGTGCGCCCCGCCACGCGGGAGCGCGTGCTCGACTCCGTCTCGGCGCTCGGCTACGTGCCCAGCGGCAGCGCGCGCGGTCTGGCCGAGCGCCGCACCGGCGTGCTCGGGCTGTACTTCCCCGGTTTCGATGCCTCGGAGGACGCGCCCGTCCTCGACGTGCTGGCCGATGACCAGGGCGAGGCGCCGCCGTTCACGGTCGAGCAGGCGTCCGCCGACGCGGGCGCACCGCATCCGACCATGCTGTTCCTCGACGAGGTGCTGCGGGGAGCGGAGCTCGAAGCCTGGAAGCAGGGTTTCGTGCTCATGATCGGCGTCGGCCGCGACGATCCGACGCGCGAGACCGTGCGGGACATCGCCGGACGCGTCGACGGGCTGATGGTGCTGGCCCAGAGCGTGCCCGACGACGTGCTCGCCCGGCTCGCTCAGCGGATCCCCGTGGTGGTGCTCTCAGGGCCGGCCCGCGGCGACAGTTACGACCACGTGACCGTCAGCAACGCCGAGGCGATGTCGGAGCTGACCAGACTGGTGCTCGCGCAGGCCGATCAGGGGACGCTCGCTTTTCTCGCCGGCCCCGAGGACTCGCCCGACGGCGCCCAGCGCTGGGAGGGTTTCGCCGCGGCGGTCGCCGAGGCGGGCATCGCGACGGATGCCGTGACGGTGCTGCGCGGCGACTTCACCCGCGCATCCGGGCGGCGGGCGGCCGAACAGCTGATCGCCGACGGCGTCCCCGCCGCACTCATCGCCGCGAACGACCAGATGGCCCTCGGGGCGATCGACGCGTTCCGATCGGCCGGCATCCGCGTGCCCCACGATGTCCGGGTCACGGGCTTCGACGGCATCGAGGCGGCGGCGCTGTCGCGTCCCGCCCTCACCACCGTCCGCCAGCCGATGATCGATCTCGGGCGGGCCGCCGTGCAGCTGCTCTCGCGACGTCTCGAGAACCCGGACGGCGAGCCGATGACGGTGCGCCTGCCCGTGCAGATCCTCGTCCGCGAGAGCTCCCAGCGCCCCGACTGAGACGGGATTTGATACCGCTCCCACGCCGGTCGTCGCCGGGGAGTGGGGGCTTTCGGCGTCATGCGAGGGGGTTGCAGCGGCCAAATGTATGCGCTTACAATTGCTGATGCGGCTTCGGCCGCGGGGTGCCCCGACCCGTGGGACCCCCTTCATGACACAGACGACATGAGGTGGCAGTGTGGCGAAGACGCACATGCTCCGGCGCTGGCGGAGAGCCGCGATCGTGGGACTGGCGGCAGCGGCCGTCGTGCTCAGCGGTTGCAGCATCCAGATCAGTTCGCAGCCCGATCCATCGATCGGCGACGACACGATGCTCATCAACGCGGACAAGGGGAACCCGTTCTTCACGCGGAACTTCAACCCGTACCTCACCAACACGCGCACCGCGTCGCGGTGGATCTATGAGCCCCTGATCCTGGTGAACCCGCTCGACGGAACCGAGAACCCGTGGCTCGCGAGCGAATGGTCGCAGCCCGATGCCCGGACGGTCGTGATGACGATCCGCGATGACGTCGAGTGGAGCGACGGCGAGAAGCTGACGCCCGACGACGTGGCGTTCACGTTCCAGCTGCTGAAGGACAACCCCTCCCTCGACATCAAGGGCGCCTGGCAGCACCTCGAGACCGTCGAGGTCGACGGCGACGACGTCATCATGCACCTGCAGACCGATGACGCGCCCTCGCTGCCGATCCTCGGCCAGACCATGATCGTGCCGGAGCACCTCTGGTCGGACGTGAAGGACCCGGGCACGTACCGCAATGAGAACCCGGTCGGCACCGGCCCGTTCGTGCTGGGCAACTACAACGACCAGCAGTACTCGATGGACAAGAACCCCGACTACTGGCAGGCCGACAAGATCGAGATCGAGCACATCATCCTGCCGTCGACGAACTCGCAGCTCGACACCGTCACCCGCGGCTACGACTGGGCGTACTCGTTCATCTCCGACGTCGAGGGCACGTGGGGTGCGGCCAGTGAGAACAACGACTGGTGGTTCCCGCCGGGAGGCGTGATCGCGCTGATGCCGAACCTCGAGGTCGCGCCGTTCGACGACGTGAACGTGCGCCGCGGCATCGCCCTCTCGCTCGACCGCGAGGAGATCGCCGAGACCGCCTCCGAGGGCTACATGGAGCCCGCAGGGCAGACCGGCCTCGTGCTCCCGAACCAGGAGGAGTTCCTCGACCCCGGCATCCCCGATCAGGGCATGATCACGCAGGACAGGGATGCCGCACTCGCGGCCTTCGCCGAGGCGGGGTACACCCTCGACGGCGACCGGCTGGTGAGTGCAGACGGCGAGCAGCTCGAGTTCGCGCTCACGACGGCCAACGGATTCTCCGACTGGACCCGTGCGGCGCAGACCGTGCAGAGCCAGCTTGCCGACGTCGGCGTCAAGGTGACGCTCAAGCTCCCGCAGCCGGCCGGATACCAGAGCGCCATCAGCAACGGCGACTTCGAGATGGCGATCGGCGGCATGGGCAACGGCGACGTCTACCAGGCATACAACAACCTGCTCTCGAGCGAGTTCTACGTGCCGTCCGGCGAGACGACCGCGAACAACTTCGAGCGGTACCGGTCGGATGAGGCCGACGCGCTGCTCGCCGAGTATCGCGAGACGGTCGACCCCGCCCGCCAGACCGAGATCGTGCAGGAGCTGCAGGCCATCGTCTACGAGGAGATGCCGGTCATCGGCCTCTACTACGGCGGCATCTGGGGCCTGTTCAACGACTCCAAGTTCACCGGCTGGCCCTCAGAGGATGACCCGTACATGATCCCGCAGAACTACGACTCGGCACCGCTGGGCATCTTCACCCGGCTCGAGCGCGTGAAGGAGGACGACCGATGAAGTACGTCTTCCAGAAGATCGGGCTGTTCGTCCTCACGCTGTGGGCGGCCATCACCCTGAACTTCTTCCTTCCGCGGCTGATGCCCGGCTCGCCTGCCGACGCCGCCATCGCCAAGCTCTCGCAGAACGGCCCGGTGTCCGATGCGACGCGAGCCGCGATCGAGGCGCAGCTCGGTGTGCCGACCGGCTCGATCTGGGATCAGTACGTCGCCTACCTCGGTCAGGTCGCACGACTCGACTTCGGTGTCTCGTACACGTTCTACCCTCAGACCGTGTCGAGCATGGTCTCGACCGCGCTGCCGTACACGATCGGCCTCGTCGGCATCGTCACGATCCTCGCGTTCGTGATCGGCACCCTGATCGGCACCGCCGCCGCCTGGCGCCGCGGCACGTGGCTGGACTCGCTGCCGACGCTGACCGGCTCCTTCCTCAGCACCTTCCCCTACTTCTGGACAGCGCTGCTGCTGCTGTTCTTCTTCGGGTACGTGCTGCACTGGTTCCCGACCACCGGCGCGTATTCGGCGACGACCACGCCGGGCTTCACTTGGGACTTCTTCATCGATCTCGTGCAGCATGCGATCCTCCCGGCGGTGACGATCCTGTTGACCTCTCTCGGCGGATGGATCATCGGCATGCGCAACGCGATGATCAACACCCTGGGTGACGACTACGTGACGTTCGCCGAGGCGAACGGCCTGCACGGTCGCACCATCGCCCTCCGCTATGCCGCACGAAACGCGATCCTGCCGAACCTCACCGGCTTCGGGCTCACGCTCGGCGGCGTGGTCGGCGGATCGATCCTCGTGGAGCAGGTGTTCGGCTATCCCGGCATCGGATACCTCCTCTTCAACGCCGTGATCGGGCAGGACTACCCGCTCATGCAGGCGCTCTTCCTGATGATCACCGTCAGCGTGCTCGTCGCCAACTTCCTCGTCGACATCCTGTACGGCGTGCTGGATCCAAGGACCCGCCGATGACCTCCACCATGAATGTCAAGGTTCCCTCCGACCGGATCGCGGCTCCCAGCCCGTGGCGCTCGTTCGCCCGGATGGTGGGCACCCTTTGGTCCAACGGCAAGGCCCGTCTGGGCCTCATCATCCTCGGTCTGTTCGTGCTGGTGGCGGTGTTCGCTCCGCTGCTCGCCCCGTACGGACCGAAGGAGAACACCTTCGAGCGCAACGCCGACGCGTCGGCCGCGCACTGGCTCGGCACCACCGCCGCCGGCGAAGACGTCCTGAGTCAGCTGATCTACGGCTCGCAGATCAGCCTCCTGGTCGGCATGGCCGCCGGCATCCTCTCGACGATCGTCGCAGTGCTGATCGGGCTCAGCTGGGGCTACATGCGCGGATTCCTGGGCGAGGTGGTCGGCTTCATCGTCAACCTCTTCCTGGTGATCCCCGGTCTGCCGCTGATGATCGTGATCGCCGCGTACCTGCAGAACGGCGGCATCCTGATGATCATCGCGGTGATCGTCGTCACCGGCTGGGCCTGGGGTGCGCGCGTGCTGCGCAGCCAGACGCAGTCGCTGCGAGGCAACGACTTCGTCACCTCGGCGCAGTTCTCGGGTGACAGCAGGGCGCGCATCGTGTTCCGCGAGATCCTGCCGAACATGACCTCGATCATCGCGGGCACGCTCTTCGGAGCGGCGACCGCGGCGATCCTCGCAGAGGCGGGCCTCGAGTTCCTCGGGCTCGGCGACTCGAGCATCGTCAGCTGGGGCACCATGCTCTACTGGGCGCAGAACTCCAACTCGCTGCTCACCGGGCAGTGGCTGCTGTTGTTCGCCCCTGGTCTCTGCATCGCCCTGCTCGCCCTGAGCCTGACACTGATCAACTTCGGCGTGGATGGGATCTCCAATCCGCGCCTGCGAGAGGGGAAGGGCCGATGAGCGCCATGGAAGCGAACATCCCCACGGATGACGTGCTGCTCGATGTCCAGGGCCTGTCGGTCGAGTACGCCTCGCCCGGCACCACGCCGGTCACCGCCGTCGAGGACGTCTCGTTCACGCTGCGTCGCGGCGAGTTCGTCGGTCTCGTCGGCGAGTCCGGCTCGGGCAAGTCGACGCTCGGCTTCGCGCTGACACGGCTCCAGAAGCCGCCGGCGCGCATCAGCGGCGGGCGCATCCTGTTCGACGGGCGCGACATCCGCGAGCTCGACGCCGAGGAGCTGCGCCGTCAGCGCCAGGGCGGGTTCGCGATGGTGCTGCAGTCGGGCATGAACGCGCTGAACCCGGTGCGCACGATCGGCAACCACTTCCGCGACATCTTCGCCGCGCACGGACACGTGGCCCGCGACGATCGGGATGCGAGGGCGCGCGAGCTGATCGGCAAGGTCGGTCTCGACCCCGCAGTGCTGGCCAGATACCCGAGCGAGCTCTCGGGCGGCATGCGGCAGCGCACCTCGATCGCGCTGGCACTGTCGCTCGAGCCGCAGCTGATGGTGTTCGATGAGCCGACCACGGCGCTCGACGTGCTCGTGCAGCACGCCGTCATGGACACCATCAAGGATCTCCAGCGCACCGAGCACTTCACCGCGATCCTCATCAGCCACGACCTGGGCATCGTGCTCGAGGCGACCGATCGGGTGATGGTCATGCATGAGGGTCGGATCGTCGAAGACGCGCCGAGCCTCGACATCCTGCAGCGTCCTCAGGACGAGTACACGCGGATGCTGCTGAGCCACTACGCCGATCCTCGGGCCGAGTCGATCTCGATCCCCGGGTTCGTCGACCTCGGCACGCGCCGTCGCGAGGGGCGCTCACGCACCGACCTGACCGAGACCCTGCCCACCGTGTCGCAGCGCGACACGCGCCGGGCGGACGCCGCGATCGTGGTCGAGGGCGTGTCGAAGCGGTATCCGGCTCCGCGTCGGGGCGAGCAGCCCGTCACCGCGGTCGACGATGTGTCGTTCCGACTCGAACCCGGCGAGGCCCTGGCACTCGTCGGCGCCTCCGGCTCGGGCAAGTCGACGATCGCGAAGCTGATCACCGGTGTCGAGAAGCCGACCGAGGGCACGGTGCGCTTCGGCGATGTCGACGTCGCGGCCCTGCGCCGTGCGGGCCTGCGCGACCTGCGCAAGGACGTGCAGATGGTGTTCCAGGATCCGTATGCCGCGCTCAACCCGCTGCACACGGTGGAGTACGCGCTGAGCCGACCGATCCGCAACTACACGCCGTTGCGCGGTGACGAGGCGAGAGCCCGCGTGCTCGAGCTCCTCGAGACCGTGGGCCTGACACCTGTCGAGCAGTTCGCGGCCAAGCTGCCGCATCAGCTCTCAGGCGGTCAGCGTCAGCGCGTGGTCATCGCCCGGGCGCTCGCGAGCGATCCGCAGGTGCTGATCGCCGACGAGCCGGTGTCGATGCTCGACGTGTCGCTGCGTGCCGGAGTGCTCGCGCTGCTCGAAGACCTGCGCGAGAGGTGGGGCATCAGCATGCTCTACATCACGCACGACCTGCTCAGCGCGCGGCTCGTCACCGAGAACATCCTCGTGCTCAACGGCGGTCGCGTCGTCGAGCGCGGTGAGACCTCTCAGGTCCTCCAGCATCCGGAGGACCCGTACACGGTGCAGCTGCTCGACGCCGTGCCCAACCCATCCCGAATCTCGAAATAGAGAGGAGCACTCGTGCTCACATTCCCTGACGGCTTTCTCTGGGGCGCTGCGACCGCAGCCCATCAGGTGGAGGGGAACAACACGACCAGCAACTGGTGGGCCATGGAGCATGCTCCGGGCTCGACGATGGTGGAGCCCTCGGGCGATGCCGCCGACCACTTCCACCGGTACCCGGAGGACATGCGGCTGCTGGCGGATGCCGGTCTGAACTCGTACCGCTTCTCGATGGAGTGGGCGCGCATCGAGCCCGAGCGCGGCTTCGTGTCGCGGGCGATGCTGGATCACTACCGCCGCATGATCGACACGGCCCGGGAGAACGGTCTGGACCCGACGGTGACGCTGATGCACTTCACGGTGCCGCAGTGGTTCCAGAAGGACGGCTTCTGGCGTGCGGACGACGCGGTCGACCTGTTCTCCCGCTACGTCGAGACCGTGCTGCCGATCCTCGAGGGCGTGACCTACGTCTGCACGATCAACGAGCCGAACATCGCGGCGATGCTCGCCGGGGGAGAGGATGCCTCGAACCTCGTCGCCTTCGGACTGCCGAACCCCGACCTCGCCGTCGCGGACACGCTGCTCGACGCGCACCACCGGGCCTCCGAGATCCTGCATTCCGTCTCGGGCGTGCAGGCCGGATGGACGATCGCGACGCAGGCCTTCCACTCCACCGGTGAGCCGGGGGCGGACGAGATGCTGGCCGAGTACGGCGACCCCCGCGACCACTGGTACCTCGATCAGTCGGCCGGTGACGACTTCGTCGGCGTGCAGGCCTACACCCGCACCTTCATCGGCCCCGAGGGTCCGCGTCCGGTCGCCGACGACGTCGAGACCACGCTCACCGGCTGGGAGTTCTTCCCCGAGGCGCTCGAGATGGGCGTGCGCAGCGCGTGGGAGCGCAGCGGCGGCGTGCCGGTGCTCGTCACGGAGAACGGCATCGCGACCGGCGACGACACGCGGCGCATCGCCTATACCCAGGGTGCTCTCGAGGGACTCCACCGTGCCATCTCCGACGGCATCGAGGTCAAGGCTTACCAGCACTGGAGCGCACTCGACAACTACGAGTGGGCGAGCGGATTCCGCCCGACCTTCGGCCTGATCGGCTTCGATCACGAGACGTTCGAGCGTTCGCCGAAGCCCTCGCTCGCCTGGCTCGGAGAGGTCGCACGTCGCAACGGGCTCTGAGCCGCACGACCCCGGGGCCCAGCCCCGGGGTTACGCTCTGATCATGACCCACGCAGTCCGCGCGAAGCGCGGAGACAGGCTTCGATCGGCGGCCGCCGGCTTGAGCGCGGCCGTCGTCGCGGTCGGCCTGGCAGAGCTGGTCGCAGCGATCGTCGAGCCGAGCGCGAGCCCCTTCGCCGTGATCGGCAGCGGTCTCATCGATCTCGCCCCCAGCTGGGCGAAGGATGCGGCGATCGCACTGTTCGGCACCGGCGACAAGGTGGCGCTGATCACCGGGATAGCGGTGGTCCTCGTCGGGGTCGCCGCGCTCGCCGGCATCCTGGAATCCCGCCGCGCGGGCGTGGGATCCGCGATCCTCGCCGCTCTCGGCGTGCTGGCGCTGGTGGCCGCGATGATCCGTCCGGGCGCGGGCCCCTTCGCCTGGCTCCCCGGTCTCGTCGCCGGCGCGACCGCGGTCGTCGCGCTGCGGCTGCTCATGCGCAAGGTGCATCCGATCCCCTATCTCCGCGCCGAGCATGAGGAACGCCGCCAGTTCCTGCTGTGGACCGCCGGCGTCGCCGCGACCGGCGTCGTGGCGCTCGTCATCGGCGGCGCAGCCCGCGGCGCGACGAGGTCGATCGAGGCGATCCGATCGACGTTGCGGCTGCCGAAGGCTGCCGCCCCCGCGCCGATGGTGCCGGCCGGTGCAGAGCTCGACATCCCCGGCCTGGCTCCTGTCGTGACCCCCAACGCCGACTTCTACCGCATCGACACCGCACTGATCGTGCCGCGCATCGACCCGGCCGACTGGTCGCTGCGCATCCACGGGATGGTCGATCGCGAGATCGTGATCACGTGGGACGAACTGGTCGCGCTGCCGATGCAGGCGTCGCACGTCACCCTCGCCTGCGTGTCGAACCAGGTCGGCGGGGACCTGATCGGCAACGCCCTCTGGCTCGGGCATCCGGTGCGCGATCTGCTCGCGAGAGCGGGAGTCGATCCCGACGCCGACATGGTGCTGTCGACCTCATCCGACGGGTTCACGGCCTCGACGCCGATCGAGGCGCTCACCGACGAGCGCGATGCCCTGCTCGCGGTCGGCATGAACGGCGATGCGCTGCCTCTCGAACACGGCTTCCCGGTGCGCATGGTGGTGCCGGGCCTCTACGGCTATGTGTCGGCGACCAAATGGGTGACGGACCTCGAGGTCACCCGATTCGACCGGACGACCGCCTATTGGACCGACCGCGGATGGTCGGAGCGCGGACCGGTGAAGCTGCAGTCGCGCATCGACGTGCCCCGGCGGGGGACCAGGATCGAGGCCGGCGACGCCGTCATCGCGGGCATGGCGTGGCAGCAGCACGTGGGCGTCGAGGGTGTGGAGGTGCGGATCGACGACGGTGAGTGGCGTCGCGCCGAGCTCGGCGCCGCGATCTCCGACGACACCTGGGTGCAGTGGCGTCTCGACTGGGCGGCCGAGAGTGGAACGCACACGATCGAGTGTCGCGCGATCAGCGCCGACGGGGAGACGCAGACCTCGGATCCGGCCGATGTCGTGCCCGACGGCGCCCAGGGGTGGCACCGCATCGAGGTGTCTGTCGCCTGAGCGTAACGACCCCCTGCATCCCACCTAGAATTGTCCCCATGCCCGCAGGCGAATCGTTCTACATCACCACGCCCATCTACTACCCCTCCGATGTGCCCCACATCGGTCATGGGTACACCTCGGTGGCGGTCGACGCGCTCGCGCGCTGGCACCGGCAGGGCGGCGATGACACCTGGATGCTGACGGGCACCGACGAGCACGGCCAGAAGATGCTCCGTGCCGCGGCCGCGAACAACGTCACTCCGCAGGAGTGGGTCGACAAGCTCGTCACCGAGGCGTGGTTCCCCCTGCTCGAGACGCTCGACGTCGCGAACGACGACTTCATCCGCACGACGCAGGAGCGCCACGAGGCCAACGTGCAGACGTTCTTCCAGCGTCTCTACGACCGTGGCTACATCTATGCGGGCGAGTACGAGGCGCTGTACTGCGTGGGCTGTGAGGAGTTCAAACCCGAGTCCGAGATCGTCGACGGCACCGGTCCGTTCGAGGGCCTCAAGGTCTGCGCCATCCACTCGAAGCCGCTCGAGCTGCTGCAGGAGAAGAACTACTTCTTCAAGCTGAGCGAGTTCCAGGACCGTCTGCTCGAGCTCTACAAGACCCAGCCCGACTTCGTGCGCCCCGATTCGGCGCGCAACGAGGTCGTCTCCTTCGTCAGTCAGGGTCTCAAGGACCTCTCGATCTCGCGCTCGACGTTCGACTGGGGCATCCCGCTGCCGTGGGACGAGTCGCACGTCATCTACGTGTGGGTCGATGCGCTGCTCAACTACGCCACCGCCGTCGGCTACGGCTCCGATCAGGAGACCTTCGACCGCCGCTGGCCCGCCTATCACGTGGTCGGAAAAGACATCCTGCGCTTCCACGCGGTGATCTGGCCGGCTCTGCTGATGGCCGCAGGGCTCGATGTGCCCAAGGGCGTGTTCGCGCACGGCTGGCTGCTCGTCGGCGGCGAGAAGATGTCGAAGTCGAAGCTCACCGGCATCGCGCCGACCGAGATCACCGACGTCTTCGGATCCGACGCCTACCGCTACTACTTCCTCTCGGCGATCGCGTTCGGCCAGGACGGCTCGTTCTCGTGGGAGGACCTCTCGGCCCGCTACCAGGCGGAGCTCGCCAACGGCTTCGGCAACCTCGCCTCGCGCACCACGGCGATGATCGAGAAGTACTTCGAGGGCATCGTGCCTCCGCCCGCCGACTACACCGAGAAGGATCTCGAGATCCAGAGGATCGTCGCGGATGCCGCCTCGAATGCAGATGCCGCGATCGAGCAGTTCCGTATCGACGAGGCCATCTCGTCGATCTGGACGATCGTCGACGCTCTCAACGGCTACATCACGGAGAACGAGCCGTGGGCACTGGCACGCGACGAGTCTCAGCGCGGCCGTCTCGGCACCGTTCTCTACACGTGCGCCGAGGGACTTCGCGCGCTCGCCGTGCTGCTCTCGCCCGTGATGCCGCAGTCGACGGAGAAGCTCTGGGTCGCCCTCGGCGCCGCAGAGAGCCTCGGACGTCTGCAGGACCAGCCGATCCGCGAGGCCGGAGCCTGGGGCGTGCTGCGTCCCGGCACCAGCGTCAACGGTCTCACCCCGCTGTTCCCGCGCGTGGAGTCCACCGCCTGAGCATGACGTACGTGCAGCAGCGAGACGGCGACGGGCGCAAGGATCTCCGGTACCCCGCGGCTCCGGAGCCCCTTGCCGTGCCCGTCTACGACAATCACGCGCATCTCGAGATCCTCGACGGCGATGAGCCGTTGTCGCTGACCGAGCAGCTCGATCGTGCGGCGGCCGTGGGCATCGCCGGGGTGGTGCAGGCATCGGGTGACATCGAGTCGTCCCGGTGGGCGGTCGAGGCCGCCGAGTCGGACTCGCGCGTGCTCGCGGCTGTCGCGATCCACCCGAATGACGCGCCCGCCTACGCCGAGGAGGGTCGTCTCGATGAGGCCATCGCGGTGATCGACGAGCTCGCGGCGCACCCGCGAACGCGGGCGATCGGCGAGACGGGTCTCGACTTCTTCCGCACCGAGCCCGAGCGCCGAGCGCCGCAGTTCGAGTCGTTCGAGGCGCACATCGCGCTGGCGAAGAAGCACGGCATCGCGATGCAGATCCACGACCGTGACGCGCATGACGCGGTGCTCGAGACGCTGAGTCGCGTCGGGGCGCCCGAACGGACGGTCTTCCACTGCTTCTCCGGCGACGATGCGATGGCGAGGATCTGCGCGGATGCGGGTTACCACCTGTCCTTCGCCGGCAACGTCACGTTCAAGAACGCGCAGAACCTGCGCGACGCGCTGAAGGTGACGCCCCTGGACCGCATCCTCGTCGAGACCGATGCGCCGTTCCTCACCCCGACGCCGCTGCGCGGTCGACCGAACGCCCCCTATCTCGTGCCGATCACGGTGCGGTTCATGGCGGCGGAGCTCGGCATCGAGGTCGACGAGCTGTCGACCCGGCTCGCCGCGAACACCCTGCGGGTCTACGGCTCGTTCACCGACTGATCCGCCGGTGCGGCACTGACGATCTGCGAGATCGGCTTCCAGACCAGGACAAGGGTCAGCGCGGCGCCCACGAAGGCGAACCACCACGGCGCCGTGAGACCCCAGACCTGGGCGATCACCCCGCCGAGGGCCTGGCCGATGACCATTCCGCCGAACACGCCGACCATGTTGACCGAGGCCACGCGGCCCTGCAGCTCGGCGGGGACCAGACGCTGACGGACGGTCGTCGAGATCGTGCCCCACACGAACGCGTAGGCGCCGAACACGAACATGATCACGAGCGCCACCCAGCCCGCGGTGGTGAGTGCGAACGCGAGGTGCATCAGCACCTCGAGCGAGAGGACGACGCGCATCAGCGTCGCGAACGACACGTGGCGTTCGAGCCAGCCGAAGCAGAGGGTGGCGAGGATTCCTCCGGCCGCCGAGGCGGTCGTCAGGGCGCCGTAGCCGACCGCGCCCATGTTGAGATACTCCGTGGCATAGAGCACGAGCACGCCCCACGGGGCCGCCCAGGTGACGTTGAAGACGAGGATGATCAGCACCAGCATCCGCACCGGCGGGTTCTGCCACAGCCAGCGGAGTCCTTCGCCGATGTCGGTGTGCACGTGCGACTTCACGCCGTCTCCCGTTGACCGGGGCGGCACGGGGGTGCGGGCCATGCGCGAGATCAGCACGACCGCGAGGAGGACGCAGAGGATCTCGAGCAGGAACGGCCACGCCGCGCCGGCGGCGAAGAGGAACGCGCCGAGCGGCGGCCCGGCGAACTGGTTCGCGACGAGATACCCGGCCTGCAGTCGAGCGTTGCCGATGCCGAGGTCGGCCGGCTTCACGAGCATCGGCAGCAGCGTGCTGCCGGCGGTGTCGACGAAGACCTCCGCCGTGCCGTAGAGGAAGGCCACGGCGAGCACGATCCAGATGTTCGCGGTGCCGGTGAGCAGGAACGCACAGAGCCCCGCGAGCACCACGGCCCGTGCCGCGTTGGCGAACATCACGAGGCGCCGACGGTCGAACCGGTCGGCGATGGCTCCGGCGTGCAGCCCGAACAGCAGCCACGGGAGGAACTGCAGGATCGCCCCGGACGCGACGAGGATGGGCGACGACGTCATCGACGCGATGAGCAGGGGAGCGGCCGCGAGGGCGACGCCGTCTCCGACGTTGCTCGTCCACGACGATGCGAGCAGCCAGCGGAAATCCCTGCCCATGCGCCGTGGTGCGATCAGTTCACCGAGGGAGGGCATCACAGCAGACTACTGGGCGGCTCGGATACCGGCGGGGGTGGGGGACAATGGAGCAATGACAGTCACCCTGCTCGGCGCCACCGAGATCCGCCGCCTCGCCGCTGAGCTCGATGTCACCCCGACCAAGAAGCTCGGACAGAACTTCGTCGTCGACGCGAACACCGTGCGCAAGATCGTGCACGCCGCCCGCGTCCAGCCGGGGGAGCGGGTCGTCGAGGTGGGCCCGGGGCTCGGCTCCCTCACCCTCGCGATCCTCGAGGCCGGCGCATCCGTCACCGCTGTCGAGATCGATCACCGGCTCGCCGCCCGGCTCGCCCAGACCGCCGAGGAGCACGGCGTTCCCGCCGACATGCTCACGGTCGTCGACGCCGACGCGCTGCGCATCACGGAGCTGCCGGGCGAGCCGACCGTGCTGGTCGCGAACCTGCCCTACAACGTCTCGGTCCCCGTGCTGCTGCACTTCCTCGAGAACTTCTCCTACCTGAAGCGCGGTGTCGTGATGGTGCAGGCCGAGGTCGCCGAGCGCATCGCGGCCAAGCCGGGCTCCAAGATCTACGGCACCCCGAGTGTCAAGGCCGCCTGGTACGGCGAGTGGAAGCTGTCGGGCACCGTGTCCCGTCAGGTCTTCTGGCCGGTGCCCAACGTCGACAGCCTCCTCGTCGGCTTCGACCGGTCGGAGGGCGAGCGCGGCACAGAGGACGAACGCCGACTCACCTTCAAGATCGTGGATGCCGCCTTCAACCAGCGCCGCAAGATGCTGCGACAGGCGCTGTCCGAGCTCTTCGGCAGCTCCGCCGCGGCATCCGAAGTGCTGATCGCGGCCGGAGTCGCCCCCACCGCTCGCGGGGAGGATCTCACGGTCGAGGACTACCATCGTGTCGCTCAGCATGTCGCGCAGATCGAAGACGCCGCCGTCACCGGCTAATCTGGCACGGTGACCGAGTCCCCCCGCTTCCGTCCGAACGTCCCTGAGCTCCACCGGCCGTACGCCGCCGATGAGAGCCGCTACCAGCAGTTCGAGTACCGCCAGGTCGGCACCTCGGGGCTGTTCCTGCCGCCCATCTCGCTGGGCCTGTGGTGGAACTTCGGCGACAACATCCCGCTCGACAACCAGCGCGCGCTGCTGCGTCACGCCTTCGACCGCGGCATCACGCACTTCGATCTCGCGAACAACTACGGCCCGCCCTACGGCTCGGCCGAGAAGAACTTCGGTCGCATCTTCGCCGAGGACTTCCGCCCCTACCGCGACGAGCTGATCATCTCGTCGAAGGCGGGCTGGGACATGTGGCCAGGTCCGTACGGCGACTTCGGCAGCCGCAAGTACATCCTCGCGAGCGCCGAGCAGTCGCTGACCCGCATGGGCCTCGACCACGTCGACATCTTCTACTCGCACCGCGCCGATCCCGTGACGCCGGTCGCCGAGACCATCGGGGCGCTCGACACGCTCGTGCGCCAGGGCAAGGCTCTCTACGTCGGCATCTCGTCGTACAGCGCCGAGCGCACGGCCGAGGCCGTCGCCGTCGCCACCGACCTCGGTACCCCGCTCGTCATCCACCAGCCCGCCTACTCGATCCTCAACCGCTGGGTCGAAGACGGCCTCACCGACACCCTCGAGCAGTCCGGCGTCGGCGCGATCGCGTTCACACCTCTCGCGCAGGGGCTCCTCACCGACAAGTACCTCGGCGACGGCACGGCCGCCCGTGCGCAGAAGCGCGGTTCGCTGCCGGATGCGCCGCTGTCGGATGCCGCCGTTCAGACCCTCCGCTCGCTCAACGCCATCGCCGAGCAGCGCGGGCAGTCCCTGGCGCAGATGGCGATCCAATGGACGCTGCGCAACCCGGTCGTCGCCTCCGCGCTGGTCGGGGCATCGCGTCCCGAGCAGCTCGACGAGAACATCGCCGCCGTCAACGGTCCGGCATTCACCGACGACGAGCTCGGCCGCATCGACGAGGCGGCCGGTGCCATCGACGTCGACCTGTGGGCGACGTCGACGGAGCTGTGACGGGAACACCGACATGAGCTTCGCCGCCCCCGTCGACTCCGTGCACGTGCGCGCGCCCGGCAAGATCAACGTCTATCTCGGTGTGGGCGGCCGCCACGACGACGGGTATCACGCGCTGGCCACCGTGTTCCAGGCGGTCTCGCTCTATGAGGACGTGATCGCCCGGCACGCCGACGACTTCTCGATCACCGTCTCGGGCGTCGACGACCCCGACACCGTGCCGCTGGACGATCGCAACCTCGCGATGCGCGCCGCCAAGCTGCTCGCGACCGCGGCCGAGTACGACGGCGGGGTGGCGCTGGAGATCCGCAAGAGCGTGCCTGTCGCCGGAGGCATGGGCGGCGGGTCGGCGGATGCCGCGGCCGCTCTCGTCGCGTGCGACGCACTGTGGGGCACCGGGTTCTCGACCGCCCGCCTGCATGAGCTGGCCGCCCGGCTCGGCGCGGACGTCCCGTTCGCGTTGCACGGCGGCACCGCCGTCGGAACCGGCCGAGGAGATCAGCTGAATCCCGCGCTGGCGAGGGGGCGGTTCGACTGGGTGCTCGTCCCGAGCGATGACGGGCTGTCCACGCCCGTCGTGTATGCGCGACTCGATGCGCTGCGAGACGCTGAGGGCTCGCTCGCCGACGATCCGCCGCTGTCGCTCGAGGTGCCGGCTCCCGTGCTGCAGGCGCTGCGTTCCGGCGATCCCGAGCTGCTGTCCGAGAGCATCTACAACGACCTGCAGGAGGCCGCCCTGTACGAGCGGCCCGAGCTGGAGACCACGATCCTGCGCGGCATCCACGCCGGTGCTCTGCAGGGCATCGTGTCGGGTTCGGGACCCACCGTCGCTCTCCTCTGCCCGAGCCCCGAGGGTGCGCAGGAGGTCCAGTCGCTGCTGCGTGAGCACGGACTCGAGTCGCTGCACGTGCACGGGCCGGTGCCCGGCGCGCGCATCCTCGCCTGACCCGGCCCGCCCGCATCCTCGCCTCGGCGAGGTGCGCTCCGCGCGCCTGGCATACATAATGAAGAGACGATGTGACCGTGCACATACAAGGAGGTCTGTGATGTCGACTGCCTCCGAGCGTGCCCGGATGCCGAGCATCCGCGACGTCGCGAGACTCGCGGGGGTGTCGCACCAGACCGTGTCGCGGGTGCTGAACGACCACCCCAGCATCCGTCCCGAGACGAAGGCGAAGGTCCTCGACGCCATCGCCGTGCTGGACTACCGCCCCAACCTCGCGGCGCGGGCGCTCGTGACGAGCAAGTCCAACATGCTCGGCATCCTCTCGGCCACGGTGGGGGAGTTCGGACCGACGTCGTCGATCGTCGGCATCGAGGACGCCGCTCGCGAGGAGGGGTACTCGGTCTCGACCCTGAACCTCTCGGCCACGACGCCCGAGGCGATCGGCAACGCCCTGCGGCAGCTGGCACGCGAGCAGGTCGACGGCATCGTGGTGCTCGCCCCGCAGGTCCGGGCGTTCCATGTGCTGAAGGGCATGGCGGTCGAGATGCCGTTCGTCTCGCTGCAGACGGCCTCCGGCTCCGACGGGGTGACCCTGTCGGCCGACCAGGTCGCGGGCGCGCGCACCGCCACCGAGCATCTGATCGGGCTCGGACACAGCGACATCATCCACATCGCCGGGCCGCAGGACTGGATCGAGGCCGAGTCGCGCATGCGCGGATACCTCGATGCTCTGCGGGAGGCCGATCTGCCCACCTTCCCGCCGATCCGCGGAGACTGGACGGCCGACTTCGGCTATTTCGCGGGGCAGGAGCTCGCCCGACGGCGTGACTTCACGGCCGTGTTCGTCGCGAACGACCAGATGGCGATCGGGCTGCTGCACGGGTTCAGGGATGCCGGCATCCGCGTGCCCGAGGACGTGAGCGTCGTCGGGTTCGACGACATCCCGGTCGCGGCGCATGTCGCACCGACGCTGAGCACGGTGCATCAGGACTTCCCCGAGCTGGGTCGCCGCGCCGTGCGCATCCTGCTCGCGCAGATCCGTGGTGAGCAGGTGCCGCAGTTCGGGCCCCTGCAGACGACCCTTCGAACGCGGGAATCGTCCGCGCCTCGATAAGGCCACATTTTCGCGAGTGGTCTTGACACCGTCTCAGCGAGCGTAGACTATGTAATCCAATGTGAACGGTCACATCGAAGGTGACCGCCCGTCGCGAGGAAGATCTTGTGAGCACCACAGCAACGTTGCCGGTCGTGTCAGGCCCCATCCTGGAGATGCGCAGCATCACCAAGGAGTTCCCGGGTGTCAAGGCGCTGTCCGACGTGTCCATCACCGTCCGGGCCGGAGAGATCCATGCGATCTGCGGCGAGAACGGCGCCGGGAAGTCGACCCTGATGAAGGTCCTCTCCGGCGTGTACCCCTACGGCACGTACGAGGGGGAGATCCTGCTCTACGGCGAGGAGCAGCGCTACCGCGACATCGCGGCGAGCGAGCAGGCCGGGATCGCGATCATCCACCAGGAGCTCGCGCTGATCCCTGAGCTCTCGATCACCGAGAACATCTTCCTCGGCAACGAGATCCGCCACTTCGGCGCGATCGACTGGCGCGCCCAGCGTCAGCGCACGGTCGAGCTGCTGGCCCGCGTCGGCCTGCGCGAAGACCCCGACGTCGCCATCAAGACGCTCGGTGTCGGAAAGCAGCAGCTGATCGAGATCGCGAAGGCCCTCAATAAGGACGTCAAGCTCCTCATCCTCGACGAGCCCACCGCGGCACTGAACGAGAACGACTCGCAGCACCTCCTCGACCTGATCCTGGGTCTGAAGGCCAAGGGCATCGCGTCGATCATGATCAGCCACAAGCTCAACGAGATCGAGCAGATCGCCGACGAGATCACGATCATCCGCGACGGTCGCACGGTCGAGACGCTCGACATCTCGCGCGGCGAGATCAACGAGGACCGCATCATCCGCGGCATGGTCGGCCGCTCGCTCGAGAGCCGCTACCCCGACCGCACCCCCGAGATCGGCGACGTGTTCTTCGAGGTCAAGGACTGGTGGGTGCAGCACCCGACCGTGTCTGAGCGGATGGTCGTCAAGGGGTCGAACCTCAACGTGCGTCGTGGCGAGGTCGTCGGCATCGCCGGTCTGATGGGCGCGGGTCGCACCGAGTTCATGATGAGCATCTTCGGTCGCTCCTACGGCACGTTCCTCGGCGGACAGATCGTCAAGGACGGCCAGGAGATCACCATCCCCGACGTCTCCTCGGCGATCAAGCACGGACTCGCGTACGTCAGCGAGGACCGCAAGGTGCTGGGCCTCAACCTGCTCGACACCATCAAGCGGTCTGTCGTCGCGGCGAAGCTGTCGAAGATCTCGAAGCGCGGCGTCGTCGACGAGCGCGAGGAGTACTCGGTCGCCGAGCGCTACCGCACGGCGCTGCGCATCAAGACACCCAGCGTCGAAGAGGGCGTCGGCAAGCTCTCGGGAGGAAACCAGCAGAAGGTCGTGCTGGCCCGGTGGATGTTCACGGACCCCGACCTGCTGATCCTCGATGAGCCCACGCGCGGCATCGACGTCGGAGCGAAGTACGAGATCTACGCGATCATCAACGAGCTCGCCTCCCAGGGCAAGGGCGTCATCGTCATCTCCAGCGAGCTGCCCGAGCTGCTCGGCATCTCGGACCGCATCTACACAGTCTTCGAAGGTCGGGTCACCGACTGCATCCCGGCCGACCAGGCGACACCCGAGGCTCTCATGCGCAGCATGACCTCCGCGACTCAGAAAGCATCCGCATGACCACCGACCTCACGACAACGAAGCGCGGCTTCCACTTCGGCGACATCCGCAAGATGTTCGGAAGCAACGGCACCTCGTCACTGCGCCAGTTCGGCATCCTGGGCAGCCTCATCGTCATCATCGTCCTCTTCGAGGTGCTGACGCTGCTGCGCAACGGACCGAACGGCGCGACGCTGACGTCGGGCAACCTGATCAACGTCATCAACCAGTACTCGTTCATCCTGATCCTCGCGATCGGCATGGTGATGGTCATCATCATGGGGCACATCGACCTGTCGGTCGGTTCCGTGGCGGCCTTCACCGGCATCATCGTCGCGAAGTCGATGGCCGACTGGAACCTCCCTTGGCCGCTGGCGATCCTGCTCGGCCTCGGCGTCGGTGCCCTGGTGGGCGCCTGGCAGGGGTTCTGGGTCGCCTACGTCGGGGTGCCCGCGTTCATCGTGACGCTCGCCGGCATGCTCTTCTTCCGTGGCGCGCAGCAGTGGATCGGTGACGCTCAGACGATCCCGGTGCCCAAGGGCTTCCAGGTGATCGGCACCGGCTACCTTCCTGAGGTCGGGCTCCCGCTGGACTTCAACGTGCCGACCATGATCCTCGCACTGGTCGCGGTGGCGTGGCTGGTCTTCTGGGAGATCCGCACCCGTCGCCAGCAGCACAAGATGGGCTCCGACAGTGCGCCCCTGTGGGTCAGCGTCGTCAAGGTCGTGCTGCTCTCGGTCGTCGTGCTCGCCGCTGCGTGGATGTTCGCGACGGGTCGCCCGGGCACGAGCTTCCCGGTTCCGGGTCTGATCCTGCTCGCCCTCGTGATCATCTACTCGTTCATCACGCGGAACACCGTCTTCGGTCGCCACATCTACGCCGTGGGTGGCAACCGCCAGGCCGCACGCCTCTCCGGCGTGAAGGACCGCTGGGTCGACTTCTTCGTCATGATGAACATGTCGATGATGGCCGCACTCGCCGGCATGATCTTCGTCGCCCGTTCGCAGGCATCCGGACCGAACGACGGCACCGGCTGGGAGCTCGACGCGATCGCGTCGGTGTTCATCGGTGGTGCTGCGGTCGCCGGTGGTATCGGTACCGTGATCGGCTCGATCATCGGTGGTCTGGTCATGGCGTTCCTCAACAACGGTCTCGCTCTGCTCGGCCAGGGTGCCGACGTCGTCTCGATGATCAAGGGCCTCGTGCTGCTGCTCGCGGTCGGCATCGACGTCTGGAACAAGCAGCAGGGCCGTCCGTCGCTCATCGGTCTCCTGACCCGCCGGTCGGGCCGCAGGAGCGACCCGGAGGCCACCGCGACCTTCGAGCCCAACAGGACTTACCAAGCCCCTCCCGTCGACAAGACGAGGGCCGAGTAAGCGGACTCTCCGCGCAGTGCTCGCACGCAGAATCCGTCACATCACACAGAAAGAGATCACATGAAGAAGATCATCGTCACAGCGACAGCGCTCGTCGCGACGGCTGCCTTCGCACTCACGGGCTGCTCCGGTGAGCGCGGCGGCGGAACCGACACGGGATCCGGCGAAGAGGCCGAAGCAGGCTTCGCCGCCGACTCCTCGATCGGTGTCGCCCTTCCCGACAAGACCAGTGAGAACTGGGTCCTCGCGGGTCAGCTCTTCACGGACGGCCTGGAAGAGGCCGGCTTCAAGGCAGACGTGCAGTACGCTCCGGCGAGCAACACGGTCGCCGAGCAGCAGAACCAGATCCAGGCCATGGTCACCAACGGCGCCAAGGTCATCATCATCGGCGCGAAGGATGGCAAGCAGCTCGCCACCCAGGTGCAGGCGGCCAAGGATGCCGGCGCATACGTGATCGCGTACGACCGTCTCATCGAGAACACCGAGGCAGTCGACTACTACGTCGCGTTCGACAACTTCAAGGTCGGCCAGCTGCAGGGCCAGGCCCTGCTCGACGGTCTCGCCGAGCGTGCGGGCCACGAGGCTCCGTACAACATCGAGCTCTTCTCCGGCTCGCCGGATGACGCCAACTCGAAGGTCTTCTTCGACGGCGCCATGGACGTGCTCCAGCCGGAGATCGACAACGGCAACCTGGTGGTCGTGTCGAAGCAGACCGAGATCGCGCAGACCGCGACCGAGGGATGGCTTCCGGAGAACGCGCAGAACCGTATGGACACGCTGCTCACCTCGTCGTACAGCGGTGACACCGTGGTCGACGGCGTGCTGTCGCCGAACGACACCCTTGCTCGCGCCATCATCACCTCGGTGCAGCAGGCCGGCAAGCCGGTTCCGGTCGTCACGGGTCAGGACTCCGAGGTCGAGTCGGTGAAGTCGATCATGGAGGGCATCCAGTACTCCACGATCAACAAGGACACCGCACTGCTCGTCGAGCAGTCGATCAAGATGGTCGGCCAGCTGCAGAAGGGCGAGACCGTCGATGTCAACGACGAGGAGTCGTACGACAACGGCGCCAAGGTCGTTCCGGCGTACCTGCTCGACCCGATCATCGTCACCAAGGAGAACGCTGCTGAGGCGTACGCCAACGTGCCGAGCCTCCTCGAGATCGTGAAGTCGTACCAGTAAGCGACATCGCACTCACCGCAGACGAGCCGTCCGGACCTTCGGGTCCGGGCGGCTCTTCGCCATGTCGGGTCGACTTTTCACACCGCGCGCGGACGAGCCGCTGGCCGGAAGCGGACGTCCTGTCGGAGGACGTCCGCACACGGCGCTAGCCCCAGACGGGGTCGTCGGGATCGGGAGAGTCTGTGCCGTCGGCATCTGTCATGATGCGCGCTTCAGCGATCCACGACGTCAGAGGGCCATCGCGGAGGAGATGAGGCCGCGGTGTGTCGAGCAAAACGTAGGCGGTGACCTTGTCCAGCGGCTCATCGCTCGCGAAAATGACGACGTTGCCGAGTGGTCCTTCCGCATCTTCCGGCTCTGCGTCGAGCACGACAGCGACGTGATCGAACACGGTGCTCAGGGTCGCGGCCTGTCGTCGTGAGTATTCGAACGGATGCCCGTCGAGCAGGTTCACGGCGACCACGCCCGCTGCTGCGGAGCGCGCGGCGACCTGGCGATAGAACTCCTGGCTGGCCACACGATGCCGGATGACGGCGGCATCCCAGAGATCGACGACGGTGAAGCACGCCTCCACCCAATCGGTGTCGATTGCGGTGCGATAACTCGCGGCGTCGTCAAGTCCGGGGGACGGAGATGACTGCACCGGCGATGTCTTCTCATTCGGAAAAGCGGCGTCCGCGACCGTTCGAGCGTCACCGAGGATGACTCGTATGTCAGACCCGGGAGGCAACGGCAGCGCGTCGATGACGGCGGCGTAGAGCGCGGGTTCGAACTCCACCACCAGCTGAGGTGATCCGGCGCGCGTCGCCTGGACGTAGCGTGCCAGCGTGAGTGCTCCGGCCCCCAGATGCACGGTGAACAGCGGCGCACCAGGCTCGGCGGCGGCATCCATTGCGCGGGCGATGTGTTGGGTGTAGCTGTACTCGAGGTCGGTCGGCTCGGTCATCGAGACGACGGACTGCGCAATTCCATCCACGCTGAGCTCGAAGCGACCGGGTCGCCTTCTCGACTGCACCAGCTTTGCCTTGCGGTCGGCTAGTGAGAGCGAGAACACCCGGCGACTCCATGGCACCTGTCTAGTTTAAGCCGGAGGAGATCGGTCGGCGGCTGCCTCTGGAGGAGCAGAGCGCCGTAGGCGAAGTCGCTCTCGGAAGGCCGAGCCTCCTTGAGATCGTCGGGTCGTACGAGAAAGCGATCAGCCATCGGGCAGAAGAGGGCCGCTCGGACCTTCGGGGCCGGCGGCTCTTTCTTGTTGTCGTGCTGCTGTGGTGCGTTCTTCAGCAGCCGACGCCGGCCGGGTTCTCGTGGCAGGTGTGGGCGACGAGCGCGGTGCGGGCCTCGAGGATGCGGATCTCCTGCGTGGCGCCGCTGGTCGTGAGCTGCCCGGGAATGTCGATCCATCCGCCGCCGAGGTCCACCTGCGCGGTGAATCGGATGTCCACGCGGGCCGGGTACACGCCGGGTTCGCGGTAGACGTGGCTGGTCGGGGTCGGCGTGAACTGCGCCTGACCGAGCGCCTCCCACGTCTGACCCGGCGTAGTCACGGTCGCGGAGCTGCCGTCGCCGTACGTGTAGTCGTATCCGGCCGGGACAAACCGCACGCGCAGTGGCACGCCGAACAGCTCGCCGTCTTGGATCTGCGTGGATGCTGCGGCCGTGAAGTTCGTCGGCATCCCGGCGATCCCGACGTTGCCGGGTTCGGCGGTCGCACGGATTGATGCCGGTGCGAATCGCGCCAGGTCGGAGATGGTGATGGTCGGCGCGCCGGGCGTCGACGGAGCGGAGGCCGGGGGAGCGGGCCGGTTCGGGCGCGGCGCACAGCGCGTGGTGCCCGAGTCGTCCATGCATGCCGCGAGGTCGATCGCCTCCTGGCTCGGACCCGACGGTTCACCCGGACCCGTATCGTCGCCCGGACCGCCATCACTCCAATTCGAGTCGGTGCCGGGATCAGTGCTCGGCTGCTGCTGGGTGCCGGAGATGGTGAGGGAGGAACCATCCGTCGAGCCGCAGAGTCCCATCAGAAGGGTCTCTGGTGAGCAGCCAGTAGTAGCGAATGCGGTGGGTGACGTGATGAAGCCGAGAGCTGACGCGGCGATCGCGCAGGCTGCGAGCTTGATGATCAGCATGGGTTGCCACTTGTCGGCGATGCATCGGAGATCAATAGAGACTGACGGTCGCCCACTATGACAACCTCTAGCGCGACCACCTCACCGCGGTCCGCAGGAGTGATATCCGCGCCGGCATCATCTAGTAGCAATAGGGCGGACACATCAGTACATACAGTCATGGTTACGGTCGATACGCTCCCAGCGGGTTCGCTGACCTTGCCGTTGATTGAAATAATCGTTGCCCTTCCGGCGGTAGACAGGCCATCCGCCATCAGCAGGTTTTGGGTGTCAATGTCGCTTTCGAGGGCAGCTCCAACTAGGAATTGCTGAGGGTCGGCATCTGGTGACCCCGTCCGCCTGGCATTACCCGCCTCGTTGTACGCCCGGTACACAGCCTCCGCTGCAGCGAACGCCTCCTCCTCGTTCGCGAAGGCCGCGGTGGGCGTAGGGGCGGGCTCGGGTTCAGTGGTGCATCCCGCGAGAGCGCCAACCCCCAACGCCACTACGGCGACAGCAACTATGCGCGCGCCCAACCGTGGAACTGCCGCACCACCGCCTCTGCCGTGACGAATCGCAAGAACGGACAAGGGGCGCAACGGAGGAGGAGTCACCGCGCCACCGTAGTGAAATCGGCCAGGGTCGCGTCGCGTTTCTCCACAGGTCCGCGCCAGCGCGAACGTCTCCGCTCAGAACGGCGCGCGCACGGCATCCGATTCGGTGAAGGTCACCGTGTTCGGTGCAGGGGGAGTGTCGATGTACGTCCGCCCGATGGGACTCGTCCACTCCATGACCCCGCCGGGCTTCTGCTCGACGTGCCATGGTGTGTGATGTTTCAGAACGTGATGTCGGCGACAGAACGATGCCAGATTCGATTCGCAGGTCGCGCCACCCGTCGAGGCAGCATGGTTGTGGTCGAGGTCGCATTTCCGCGCCGCCACTCCGCACGCCGGGAATCGACATCGCTGATCTCTTGCCCGTAGGTGCCGGCGTAGGTGGCGGCTCGGTCGGTATCGGTCGACGGCGAGGACGCGACCGGTGATCGGATGCGTCAGCACCCGCTCCCATCCCTTCGTCTGCCCGGCCATCCGGCGCGCGGTATCGACGTCGATCGGAATCACGCCGTCGAGCTCGGCGGGCGGCGCCGCCTCGGTATCCGGAGCACCCGACCCCTCGTGCGCCTCGTCGTCCATCAGGGTCGTCACCGGAACGGTGATCTCGATGCGCGCACTGATGGCCGCCAGCAGTCCGTCTTCGCTGTCGTGCCCGGTCGGCTGGCCGCTGAGCACGAGGTCGGCGAGCAGGTCGGCGCGGATCTCGTCGACCGTCCGATCATCCGCCTCGAACTCATCGCCGTCGCGAGCCGCCCGCCGCTTCGCGCGAAGGTTCTCGACGCGCAGTGCGTGCGCCATCTGCGAGAGACGATCGAACATGCCGTGGACGAGCGCGGCAGGCGCGTGCGTGTGCAGCGTCGCCATCCCGTCTTCGCCATCCGTCACCCAGACTCGCCGCTGAGACCTGGCGCGACGATGCCGCTCCGACACTGTCGTCGGGGCGAACCGCTCAGCGACTCGCCGTGCCAGCGCGCGCAGTCGGTTCGGCGATTCCACCTCCGCCAGCGGAAGGATCACCGCGGAATATGCCTCGCGGTGATCGGGCGACTCGAGGCCCGAACCTGCGTCGACGATGACGCGGGAGTGCGCGGCGCTGATCCGCCCCGCTCCCTGTGCGGCCCATACGGCGGGGAACCGATCGACCAGCAGCTCCGCCGCCGCCATCCGCCGCTCGATGGTGCGATCGCTGACATGCTGCACGGCTCCGATCTCGGCCGCGATGGTCCTGATCGAGTGGTCTCCCCGGTCCGGGTGATCACCCTGCTTCGCGATGTCGACCGCGAGCCGACCGGCGATCGCCAGCAGCCCGTCGCGCGCGGCGCTCATGCTGCTCAATGTCGCCTCTGCGACTTGCAACGCGGCGACGAGATCGGCGAGATTCGCGATCTGCGTGTCCGTCGCGTCGAGCAGTGCTGTCATGTCTCCGAGTAGATCACGGACCACCGACATCCGAACGAAGATTCGAGACATTCCCGAATCGACATGATCCCGGAAGAGGGGTGACTCATGCGACACTGACGTCATGCTCCTTCACGCCGTCGACGTCGGCGACGGCCCCCGTACGGTGGTTCTGCTCCACGGGATGATGGGCTCGGCCGACAGCTGGTGGCGTATGATGCCGGTGCTCGCTGCTCAGGGCTTCCGTGTGCTGGCAATCGATCTCCCCGGTCACGGTCTGTCCCCGCGAGACCCGCGTCTGACGATCGAGCAGGCCGCATCGTCGGTGGTCGAGACCGTCCGAAGTCTCGCCCCGGGACGGCCGCTCGCGGCCGTCGGGCACTCCTACGGGGCGAGCGTGCTCGCACAGGCGGCCCCGTTGCTCCGACCTGAACCGGGCATCTATGTCGATGCCGCACTCGTCCTCCCCGGCGGCAGCGACCGTGACGATCTCATCGAGCGGTACGCCCGCGATCGCGAAGCGCGACAGTCGCCGGAGAACCTCCGTGCCTCGCGTCCGTTCTACTCGGAGAAGGATGCCGAGATCGAGGCACTCGCCGCCCGCCGCTTCGACCCGACGACGATGGCATCCGTCTCCTGCGGCCGCGATCACATGTGGCTTCCCGACCCGGGGTCGATCATCGTCCGCGCCGACCCGAGCGACTGGGTGACCGCCGCCGACGTCGCCCGGTTCGCGGCGAACGGCATCGACGTGCGCAGCATCCCCGGAGCCGCGCACACTGTCTGGTACAGCCACTTCGGGGAGTTCACGGCGTCGCTCCCGGAGCTGTTCGGCCGGCGCGCTCGTGCGCAGCGTGCCGGATGACGAGGCAGCCGTGACAGGAGGCTGACCGGGCCACCCAGACCGCGCGACTACCCTGGGGAGTGACATGGCACATCTTCTCGGGGCAGAAGCCCTTCATCTCGAATATCCGACGAGGGTCGTCTTCGACTCCGTGACCCTCGGCATCGAAGAAGGTGACCGCATCGGCATCGTCGGCCGCAACGGCGACGGCAAGTCAAGCCTCCTCGGAATGCTCGCCGGCATCAAGGAGCCGAACTCGGGCCGCGTCACGGTGCGAGGCGGCACGACCATCGGCGTCCTGGACCAGGCCGACACCCTCAGCGACGACCTGACCATCAGCGCGGCGGTCGTCGGTGACACCCCGGAGTACGAGTGGGCCGGCGACCCGCGCATCCGCGACGTGATAGAGGGACTGCTGAAGGACCTGCCCTGGGATGCGGAGATCGGCTCCCTCAGCGGAGGCCAGCGCCGACGCGTCTCACTCGCCAAGCTGCTGACGGGGGACTGGGACGTCATCGCCCTCGACGAGCCCACCAACCACCTCGACGTCGAGGCCATCACCTGGCTCGCCGGACACCTCAAGAAGCGGTGGAGCCCGAACTCCGGAGCGCTCATGGTCGTGACTCACGACCGGTGGTTCCTCGACGAGATCTGCACCGAGACCTGGGAGGTGCACGACCGCATCGTCGAGCCCTTCGAGGGCGGCTATGCGGCGTACATCCTGCAGCGCGTCGAGCGCGACCGCATGGCGGCGGCGACCGAGGCCAAGCGTCAGAACCTCGCCAAGAAGGAGCTCGCGTGGCTCCGTCGAGGGGCGCCCGCGCGAACCGCGAAGCCGAAGTTCCGCATCGATGCGGCCAACGAGCTCATCGCCGACGTGCCGGAGATCCGCGACAAGGTCTCCCTGCAGTCGCTCGCCGTCTCTCGTCTCGGCAAGGACGTCGTCGACCTGCTCGACGTCGGAGTGACCTATCCGACCGCCGACGGCGGCACCCGCGAAGTCCTCCGCGACGTCGAGTGGCGCATCGCGCCGGGGGAGCGCACCGGCATCCTCGGTGTGAACGGCGCCGGCAAATCGACGCTGCTCGGGCTGATCTCGGGCACCGTCGAGCCCACCGTCGGCCGTGTGAAGCGCGGCACGACCGTGAAGGTGAAGACGCTCACGCAGCGCCTCGACGAACTCGAGGACGTCCGACGCGAGCCGGTGCGTGTCGTGATCTCGCGACTGCGCACCTCGTACACGATGGGATCCGGCTCGAAGGCGCAGGAGCTCACGCCGGGCCAGCTCCTCGAGCGGCTCGGCTTCGATTCCGCGCAGCTCTCCACCCCCGTGAAGGATCTCTCCGGAGGTCAGCAGCGCCGCCTGCAGCTGCTTCTCGTGCTCCTCGACCAGCCCAACGTGCTGATCCTCGACGAGCCCACCAACGACCTGGACACCGACATGCTCGCGGCCATCGAGGATCTGCTCGATTCGTGGTCGGGGACCCTGCTGGTGGTCAGTCACGACCGGTACTTCCTCGAGCGCGTCACCGATCAGCAGTTCGCGATCCTCGACGGCCACCTGCGGCACCTGCCCGGCGGCGTCGACGAGTACCTGCGCCTGCGCCAGTTGCAGACCTCGGCACCGGGCAGGTCGCAGACGGCCGTCAACACTGAGAAGAAGGCCCCCAGCCTCGACGGTGCCGCACTGCGCGCCGCCCAGAAAGAGGTCTCGTCGCTCGAGCGCCGCATCCAGAAGCTCACGCAGCAGGTCGACAAGGCGAAGACCGCTCTGGCGGATCACGACCAGTCGGACTTCGCCGGCCTCGGCGACAAGATGAAGGCGATCAGCGACCAGCAGGCCGAGATCGAGGAACTCGAACTCCGCTGGTTCGAGCTGACCGAAGAGCTCGACTGACGAGAGGTCTGGCCCTTCCGCCCTCGCGGGAATACGGTGGCAGTCGAATGCGCTGTGCTCTGGGCGGGGTTCGATGCCAGCCGGGATCGCACAGCTTGATCCTGCGGTACCCGGGAGGTTCAGATGGAAGGACTCGAGGTCACCGTCCTGATCGGACTCACGATCCTCGTGGGCACGTTGATCGCGCCGCGCGTTCGACTCGCGCTGCCGCTCGTCCTCGTGATCTTCGGACTCCTGCTCGGCTTCGTCCCGCAGCTCCGCGAGATCCAGCTGCCCCCTGAGACGGTCCTGCTGCTGTTCCTCCCGGTGATGCTGTTCTGGGAGAGCCTCACGACCTCGCTGCGATCGATCCGCCGTGACTTCCGATACATCCTCCCGATGAGCACGGTGCTCGTCGTGGCATCCGCATTCGCCGTCGCGGGCATCGGCCTGCTGTTCGGGATGCCGTGGGAGACCGCGCTGATCCTCGGCGCCGCAGTGGCCCCTCCGGATGCGACGGCCGTGGCAGCCCTCGGCAGGCTGCTGCCCCGGCGCATGTTCATGAAGCTCAAGGCCGAGAGCCTCACGAACGACGGAACCGCGCTCGTGCTCTACGCGATCGCCGTCTCGCTGGCTCTCGGCGGCAACATCACGCCCTTGTCGGTGACGATGTCGGTGCTCACCTCCTATGTCGGAGGAGTGGCGGCCGGTGTCGTGATCGCAGGCCTCGGGTACCTGCTGCTGCGTCGCACCTCTTCGACGATCGTCATCAACGTCGCGTTGCTGCTCATCCCGTTCAGCGCGTTCCTCCTCGCGGAGATCGTGCACGCCTCCGGCGTGCTGGCCGTCGTCGTGGCCGGTCTCATCGTCGCCTATGTCTCGCCCCGGGTGACGACAGCCTCGTCGCGGCGGCAGGCCGACGCCGCATGGCCGTTCGGTGTCTTCCTGCTCAACGGAGCGCTGTTCGTGCTGATCGGGCTCGAGGTGCAATTCGTCGCACATGAGATCTCCGCGGCAGCGATCGGCCGGCTCGTGCTCATCACCCTCGCGGTGTGGGGGACGCTGCTCGTCGTCAGATATCTCTTCCAGCTGCTGAACGCGCCCTTCCAGCGACGCAATCCGGCGCTTCCGTCCCGTGGTGCCAAGGCGCGATCGATGGCGGTGTCGACGGTCGCAGGCATGCGGGGTGCCGTCTCGCTCGCGATCGCGCTGTCGGTTCCGGCCGCCAGCGCGACCGAGGGCGAGATCGCCGGACGCGACGAGATCGTGTTCGTCACGGCGGGAGTGATCCTGCTCAGTCTGCTCGTACAGGGGCCGCTGCTGCCGGCGATCGTTCGCTGGGCGCGTTTCCCGGTCGATCACATGGAGGCCGAGGAGTACGAGCTCGCCGAGCGGACGATCTCGGGCGCGGCACTGGCCGCCCTCGATGACCTCGCCGTCGAGCACGGCGTCGGTCAGGAGATCCGAGACAAGGTGCGTGCCGAGGGCTACCAGATGCTCGAGTTCTCGAACGCGCGTGCGCTGGCGCGCGAGCAGGCGATCGTCGATGCCGAGGCCCAGGCGCTCGACGTCATGCTCGACGAGCCCGATCCGCTGGGCGGCGGCCAGCAGATGAACGGGGGAGCGGATGCCGGTGCCGCGGAGGCGTCGGTCGCGCTGCGACTGCCGGACGCGACTCGCGTCGGCGACGACGGTGAGCTCGCGGACGGCGAGGTCAGGACTCTGCAGATGATCGCCACCTCGGCCGACGTCGACGTCATGCAGCGGTCGCCGCTGCTGCGTCACGAGGAGCACACGCGCCTCAAGCTCGCGCTCATCGACCGCAAACGCGAGGTGCTGCTCGGACTGCGCAGAGACGGGACGGTCGACGACCTCGTGGTCCGTCGGATCTCGGCACGACTCGACCTCGAACAGGTCCGGCTGCAGGGCATCGAGGACTACGACTGAGAGCTGTGACGCTCTGTGACACTCGATTGTCGCGCAGCGCGTCGCCCTGCCTAACGTATTCGAGTCCCCCAAGAGAGGAACCCGAACACTCATGTCCATCACAGCATCCCGTCGGACCACATCCGTCATCGCCGCGCTCGCCGCGGTCCCGCTCTTCGTCGCACTCGCAGGCTGCGCGACCGCACCGTCCGACGCCGGTTCCGGCGGCTCCGAGGACGAGACCGTCAAGATCGGTGTCGTCGGCAAGGGAGACGCACAGTGGGCTCCTTTCATCGAGGCAGCCGCTGACGAGGGCATCACGGTCGAGCTCGTCGACTTCGGCTCGTACGAGCAGCCGAACCCCGCTCTGACCGAGGGTGAGATCGACCTCAACCAGTTCCAGCACATCGTGTACCTCGCCGAGTACAACACGGCATCCGGCTCCGACCTGACGCCGGTCGGCTCGACGGCGATCTACCCGCTGGGCCTGTACTCGCAGAAGTACGACGATGTCGACGACATCCCCGAGGGGGAGACCGTCGCGGTTCCCGACGACGCATCGAACCAGGCTCGCGCGCTGCTCGTGCTGCAGTCGGCCGGACTCATCGAGCTCAAGAGCGGCGGCACGATCTTCTCCGACCTCTCCGACATCGACACGGGCAAGTCCAAGGTCGAGGTCACCGCGCTCGAGGCCGCGCTGATCCCGACGTCGCTGCCCGACGTCGCGGCGGCGATCATCAACAACGACTTCGTCGAGGATGCGGGTCTGACCTTCGAGGACGCGATCGCTCAGGACGACCCTGAAGACCCGAACGCGCTTCCGTACGTGAACATCTTCGCGGCCCGCGCCGAGGACGCCGACAACGAGACGTACCTCAAGCTCGTCGAGATCTTCCAGACCAATGAGGACGTCCAGGCCGGCCTGCTCGAGTCGTCGGGTGACACCGCCGTGCCGCTGCAGACCCCGGTCGAGGATCTCGTCGCCTCGCTCGAGAAGGTCCAGAAGGACACCGAGGCCAACAAGTAGGACGACCGGGGTGGCTGACACCCCCGTCCGATGAGGGAGAATCGGGTGGCGCTTCGTGCGTCACCCGATTCTTCGTTCCCGAAGCAGACAGACCGGAGCACCGTATGCCGATCGTCACCCTGACGAATGTCTCGAAGACCTACCCCTCCCGCACGCGCGACGAGTCCGAGGTCGTGGCCGTGGACGACGTGACCCTGTCGATCGAGAAGGGCGACGTCTTCGGGATCATCGGATACTCGGGCGCAGGCAAGTCCACGCTCGTACGACTGATCAACGCGCTCGAGCCGGCGACGAGCGGGACCATCACCGTCGACGACGTCGACATCACAGCTCTCAAGGAGAGCGAGCTGCGCAAGGTCCGCGGCGGCATCGGGATGATCTTCCAGCAGTTCAACCTGTTCTCCTCGCGCAGCGTCAAGGCGAACATCGCCTACCCGCTCAAGCTGGCCGGATGGTCGAAGCCGGACATCGAGAAGCGGGTCGCCGAGCTGCTGAGCTTCGTAGGCCTGGCCGACAAGGCGAAGGCGTACCCCGAACAGCTCTCCGGTGGCCAGAAGCAGCGCGTCGGCATCGCCCGCGCCCTCGCCACCGGCCCGGCCATCCTCCTCGCCGACGAGGCCACCAGCGCACTCGACCCGCAGACCACGCACGAGGTGCTCGACCTGCTCAAGCGGGTCAACCAGGAGCAGGGCGTCACGATCGTCGTCATCACCCACGAGATGGACGTCATCCAGACCATCGCCACCAAGGTCGCGGTCATGGAGAACGGGCGGGTGATCGAGCAGGGCGATGTCTTCGACGTGTTCTCCGCCCCACAGAATCCGGCCTCGCAGCGCTTCGTCGGAACGGTCGTGAAAGGTATCCCGTCGCCGTCCGAGCTCGGCGTGCTGCGGGAGCGCCACCGGGGCCGCCTCGTCACGTTCTCGTTCCGCGACGGCGACTCGTCGCAGGCTCAGGTCTTCCTCGACCTCGCCGGCGCCGGACTCGACTTCGAGCTCGTGTACGGCGGGATCAACGACATCCGGGGGCGCGCCTTCGGCCACCTCACACTCGCGATCCGGGGTGAGAGCGCCGTGATCGACCGCACGCTCGAGCAGATCGGCCAGCGCGTCGAAGTCACCGAGATCGCAGAAGAGGAGGCACGCTGATGGATCGTCTGAACGAACTGTGGCCCGACCTCTGGAAGGCCGCCCTCGAGACCCTGTACATGACGTCGTTCGCACTCGTGCTGGGCGGCATCCTCGGTCTCGCGATCGGCGTCATCCTGTATGTCACCCGTCCGGGCGGGCTCGCCGAGAACCGGGCCGTGTCGGTCATCGCGAACCTCGGGGTGAACTTCTTCCGCCCGATCCCGTTCGTGCTCTTCGTCGCCGTGGCGCAGCCGTTCGCCCGCGCGGTGGTCGGCACCGGCATCGGCACCACGGCCGGCGCGTTCATGATCGGTCTGGCCGCGGCGTTCGCCATCGGCCGCATCGTCGAGCAGCACCTCGTGTCGGTGTCGCCCGGCGTGATCGAAGCCGCGCGCGCCATGGGCGCAGGTCCCGCGCGCATCCTGTTCACGGTCGCGATCCCCGAGTCGCTCGGACCGCTGATCCTCGGCTACACGTTCATCGTGGTGGCACTGATCGACATGACCGCGATGGCAGGCCTCATCGGCGGCGGCGGCCTCGGCGCGTTCGCCCAGATCTACGGCTTCCGGCAGTTCGAGCCGGTCGTCATGTGGACGGCGATCGTCCTCATCGTCGTCTTCGTCCACCTCGTGCAGATGCTCGGCACGTGGCTCGCGCGCAGGATCATGCGGCGCTGACGGGAGCCTCCTGCAGCGTGCGCGTCGTGGTGAAGACCCGCGGCGCGCCGCTCAGCGGATCGACGAAGTGCAGCTCGCGCGCGAGCAACTGCATCGGCTTCTCGAAGTCGTCGGGCTTCTCGCCACGCAACTCGGGGTAGAACGGATCGTTCAGGATGCCGAGCCCCAGCGCGGCGAGATGCACGCGGAGCTGATGCATCTTGCCGCTGTGCGGGTGCAGGAGCGTGTGCACGACGCGATCGTCGGCATCGATCACATCGATCTGCGTCTCGGCGTTCGGCTCCCGCTCGTCGTCGACCTGGACCTTCAGCTCATTGCGGAGCTTCACGATGTGGTTGCGGTAGACGAGCGGGAATCGTGAGGCATCCCAATCGGCCGGACGAGCCGACACGGCCTCGTACACCTTCTGCACCTGCCGCGTCTCGAAGAGCAGCTGATACGGCCCTCTCGTGGCCGGTCGCGCCGAGAACATCAGCACTCCTGCCGTGGCCCTGTCCAAGCGGTGGATGGGGGCGAGCTCGTCGTTGTCGAGCAGGTTGCGCAGTCGGATCAGCGCCGAGTTCTGCAGGAACTTCCCGCCGGGGATGGTGGGCAGGAAATGCGGCTTGTCGATGACCACCAGATCGTCGTCCTGATGGAGGACCTCGATCTCCACGGGGAGACGGGTCTCGACGGGCGGGTCGCGGTAGTACCAGATGAACTCCTCGACCCCCAAGGGCGTGTCCCGTGCGAGAGGGGTGCCGTCGCGGGCGACGATCTCACCGCGATCGAAGCGGCTGAGCAGCCCCTCGGGATCGAGGTGGAAGAAGCGCTCGATCATGTACGCGCCGACGGTCGGCCATTCGCCGCTCATCGGCACGTGCAGACGTGTCGCGCCGACGCCGTCGCGCACCGGAAGAGGGGAGAGCATGCCCATCCGTCAGCCCCTCACGCGTCGAAGCTCAGGCTCAGCTTGCGCAGCAACGCAGCGAGCCGATCGCGGTCACCGCGGGACAGCGCCTGCAGCAGGTCGTCCTCGACGTCGACGAGGCGCGTGATCGCGGCATCCACCCGGATGCGTCCGTCGTCCGTGAGCGTCACGAGCACGCTGCGGCCGTCGGCCGGGTCGCCCTCCCGTCGCACGAAACATCGGCCGACCAGACGGTCGATGCGATTGGTCATGGTGCCGCTCGACACCAGCGTCTGCTGCAGCAGCTGCTTGGGGGAGAGCTGGAAGGGCGCGCCCGCGCGGCGGAGAGCCGACAGCACGTCCCATTCCCAAGCCTCCAGGTCGCTGCGTCGGAACACATCTCTGCGAGCCCGGTCGAGCAGCCTGGTCAGGCGATCCATCCGCGACAGCACCTCGAGAGGCGAGAAGTCGAGGTCGGGGCGCTGGGTGTTCCAGGCGCCGACGATCCGATCAACCTCATCCGCCTCAGTCATCCGTCCATTATCGCCGGTAGCACGCAGGTGGACGTGGCAGACTTGATCCGCGGCGCCCTCGGGGGCCGCGGTCCGCCGTGGTGTAATGGCAGCACGACAGCCTTTGGAGCTGTTAGGTCTAGGTTCGAGTCCTGGCGGCGGAGCATGACTGGGAACAATCTCGCGATCATCGTCCTCGCCGCAGGCCAGGGCACCCGCATGCGCTCGCGTCTTCCGAAGGTGCTGCACCCGATCGGCGGGCGTCCGCTCGTCGGCCACGTGCTGACCACCGCGACGCGACTCGGCGCCGATCACATCGAGGTCGTCGTGCGGCATGAACGCGACCAGGTCGTCGCCGCACTCGAGAAGGACTACCCGACCGCGGTCTTCATCGATCAGGACGACGTCCCCGGCACCGGACGCGCAGTGCAGGTGGCTGTCGACGCGCTCCCTGCCGACTTCGACGGCGACGTGCTCGTGCTCTCGGGCGACTGCCCTCTCGCGGATGCGGACACGCTGGGCTCGTTCCTCGACGCGCACCGCGCCGCGCAGGCGGAGGCGACCCTCATGACAGCCGTGGTCGAGGACCCGACCGGCTACGGCCGCGTCATCCGCGACGCCGACGGCGGCGTCGATCGCGTCGTCGAGCAGAAGGATGCGACGACCGAAGAGGCTGCCGTCAGCGAGATCAACGCAGGCATGTACGTGTTCCGCGTCTCGACGCTCCGCAAATACCTGCCGTCGGTGGGCGTCGACAACGCGCAGGGCGAGATGTATCTGACCGACGTGCCGGGGCTCCTCCGCCGCGATGGCAGCCGTGTGGCGGCATCCGTCGTCTCCGACGTCACCGTCACCTACGGCGTCAACGACCGCGCTCAGCTCGCGGAGGTCGGTCGTCTGCTCAACCGCCGCATCGTGCGGCGCTGGCAGCTCGAGGGCGTCACCGTGATCGATCCTGCGACGACGTGGATCGACGACGACGCGACCCTCGCGCCCGACGTCACGATCCTCCCGAACACGCACATCCTGCGGGCGACGACGATCGCCGAGGGTGCCATCATCGGACCGGACACCACCCTCGTCGACTGCGAGGTGGGAGAGGACGCGATCGTCCGCCGCACCGATGCGACGCTCGCGGTGATCGGTGCCGAGGCCACTGTCGGACCGTTCTCGTTCCTGCGGCCGGGCACCGTCCTGGGGGCCAGAGGCAAGATCGGCGCCTACGTCGAGACCAAGAACGCCGAGATCGGCGAAGGCAGCAAGGTGCCGCACCTGTCATACGTCGGAGACGCGACCATCGGGCGAGGCGTCAACCTCGGTGCGAGCACGATCACCGCGAACTACGACGACGTGAACAAGCACCGCACGGTGGTCGAGGACGAGGTGCACACCGGCTCGCACACGACCCTCGTCGCGCCCGTTAGGCTGGGAGCCGGCGCCAAGACAGGTGCTGGCGCTGTCGTCCGCAAGGACGTCCCCGCCGGCTCCCTTGCCATGAGCGTCGCCCCTCAGCGCAACATCGAGGGTTGGGTCGAGAAGAACAGGGCAGGCACGGGCGCGGCAGACGCCGCAGCCCGAACCCGAGTGGCGGAGTAGGCAGAACGATGGCGCGCAAGAAGAAGACGGTCGATCTGGACAGGGACAACGGCATCGCTCCGGGTCTCGTTGCCAAGACCAAGAAGCGACTCGTGGTCGCAGGTGGTCGATCGCACCCCGAGCTCACCGCGGCGGTGGCCGCGTCGCTCGGAACAGAGGTCGTGCCGACCGAGCACCGCACCTTCGCATCCGGTGAGATCTACGCCCGGTTCGAGGTGTCGATCCGAGGCTGCGACCTCTTCCTGATCCAGACCTTCGGTGAGCCGGTCAACGAGTGGCTCATGGAGACCCTCATCATGATCGACGCGGCGAAGCGCGCGTCCGCCAAGCGCATCACCGTCGTCGCCCCGTACTATCCGTATTCACGTCAGGACAAGAAGGGCCGCGGCCGTGAGCCGATCAGCGCCCGCCTCGTCGCCGACCTGCTGAAGACCGCCGGCGCAGACCGCGTGATGAGCGTCGACCTGCACGCCGCACAGATCCAGGGCTTCTTCGACGGTCCCGTCGACCACCTGTTCGCCAAGCCCGTGCTGCTCGAGTACTTCCAGCGCACGCTGAGCCCCGCCGACCGAGAGATCCTCACGGTCGTCTCGCCCGACATGGGTCGTGTCCGCGTGGCCGACACATGGTCCGACAGCCTCGGCGCCCCGCTGGCGATCATCCACAAGCGACGCGACCCGAAGGTCGCGAACCAGGTCTCGGTGCACGAGATCGTCGGAGCGGTCGAGGGTCGCACCTGCCTGCTCGTCGACGACATGATCGACACCGGTGGAACCATCGTGAAGGCCGCGCAGGCGCTCAAGGCCAACGGCGCGCATCGCGTGATCGTCGCCGCGACGCACGCGATCTTCAGCGATCCGGCCTCCGAGCGTCTGCAGGACGCCTCGATCGACGAGGTCGTGATCACCGACACGATCCCGCTCACCGAGTCGCGTCGCTGGGACAAGCTGACGGTCCTCCCGATCGCCCCGATGCTCGCGCGTGCGATCCACGAGGTCTTCGAAGACGGATCCGTCACGAGCATGTTCGGCGGAGACGCGTAAGCGACTCATATATCGGGCACAGCCTGCACATAGACGGGCTCCCTACGGTCGAATCAACACATCGATCAAGGCCGGGAGGACCATCATGATCCGCACGACTGTACCGACTTCTGTTCGCAAGAGCGCCGCCCTGGTCGGCGTCGCCGGGCTCCTCGTGCTCGCCGGTTGCTCCGGCACCGCGGATGCCGAAGACCAGTCCACCGACGCCGGAACCGACACGAGCACCGAGTCGACGGATTCGGGCGCATCGACGAGCGGCGACTACACCGACGGCACGTACACGGCCGACGGTTCGTACCAGACCCCCGAGACGGTCGAGAAGATCAGCGTGACCCTCACCGTCGCCGACGGCCTGGTCACCGAGGTCGAGGTGACCGGTGACCCGCAGGCACGCGAGAGCGAGCAGTACCAGGGGCAGTTCATAGACGGGATCTCGGATGAGGTCGTGGGCAAGTCGCTCGACGAGATCGAGGTCAGTCGAGTGGCCGGATCGTCGCTCACCAGCGGCGGGTTCAACGAGGCCGTCGAGTCGATCAAGGAGCAGGCGGCCGCCTGAGGCGCCTGACCACGTATGGCGATCTGGCGTTTCGACGCGATCGGCACGGCCTGGGAGATCGAGACGTCGCACGAGCTCGACGAGCATGACCGTGAGCGAGTCGGGGCCGAAATCGACCGGTTCGACCGAGAGTGGTCGCGGTTCCGTGACGACTCCTCGGTCACCCGGGTCGGCCGTGACGGCGGCTCGATCTCCTCGCCTGATGCGGGAACGATGCTCGATGCCTTCCGCGAGCTGTCCCGCGCGACCCACGGGGCGGTCAACCCGCTCGTCGCCGACAGCCTGTCGGCCCTGGGCTACGACTCGTCGTACTCGCTCGTCGCGCACGATCCCGTTCCTGCGCCCGGCGACTGGACGTCCCTGCTGGACTGGACGCCGGGGGAGGCCACGGCATCCGTTCCCGCCCTCCTCGATGTCGGCGCCCTCGGCAAGGGACGCCTCGTCGACGTCGTCGCCGCGGTGCTGTCCGACGTTCCCGGGAGTCTCGTGGTCGATGCCGGCGGTGACATGAGAGTTCGCGGCGAAGTCGTTCGGGTGGGCCTCGAGCATCCATACGATCCGACGAAGGCGATCGGAGTGATCGAACTGCAGGATGCCGCGCTGTGCGCCTCGGCGGTCAATCGCCGTGCGTGGGGCGACGGACTGCATCACGTCCTCGACGCTCGCACCGGCGTGCCCGTGCGGACATGGGCGGCCACGTGGGCGATCGCCCCCGACGCGATGCGAGCGGACGCGGTCGCGACAGCGCTGTTCTTCGAGGGCGGGCCAGAGATCGCCGCATCGTGGGGCGTGGAGTGGGTGCGGATGACGACCGACGGGCGGGCGGAACGCTCGACCGGCTGCCCCGCTCAGCTGTTCACCACCCGCCGTTGAATCAACGAAGTAGGGAAGAGTAGACCTGTGATCACCTCCATCACCGCACTGCGGCAGCGGGTCCTTGCGTTGCTCGGCGGCATCTCGATGTATCGCCTGGTGCTGTTCGCGCTGCTGACGCTGGCGCTCATCGCTGTGGTGCTCTCAGCTCTCGGCGTGATCGTCTCACCCACGCCGGTCGAGATCCTCGCATCCTTCGTCGTCCTGGCCATGGTCATCTCGCTGGTGGACGCAGCGGCCCAGCGAATCCTGCGCCTTCCGTGGCGTATCGAGTCGTCGCTGGTCACCGCGCTGATCCTGCTCTTCGTGCTCCGCCCCGGCATCGAGCCGAATGCCCTGCTCGGCCTCGCCATCGCCGGAGCCGTCGCGAGCCTCTCCAAGTACCTGATCGCGTGGCGAGGTCGGCACATCCTCAACCCGGCGGCGTTCGGCGCTGCCGTCGTGTCGATCCTCGGGTCGTTCGGAGCGTTCGAATGGCTCGGGACCTCGTCGTCCTGGTGGGTGGGCACCCCGTCACTCTTCATCCCCGTCCTGATCCTCGGGCTCGCCGTGCTGTGGCGCACCGAGAAGGTGCGGATCGTCTTCGTGTTCCTCGTCGTCGCCATCGCCGTCTCGGTCCTTCGTCAGGCCGTGCAGGCGCAGGAGTTCGCGATCGACTTCGACGCCGGCTCCGCCCTCTCGTTCGCGATCCTGCAGTCTCCGTTCCTGTTCCTCGGTGCTTTCATGCTGTCGGAGCCGTTGACTCTGCCGCCGCGCCGGTGGCAGCAGTTCTCGGTGGCAGTTCTCGTCGGCGTGCTCGCCGGCTGGCCGATCGCGATCGGCGGCCTCTTCACGCTCGGGCAGGAGCGTGCTCTGCTCATCGGAAACCTCCTGGCCTTCGCCTTCGCGCTGCGCGGATCCGTGCGTCTCGTGCTCGAGAAGCGGCAGTTCATCACGCCGACGGCTCAGGAGCTGACGTTCCATGCGAAGGGCACGCTGAAGTTCCTGCCGGGGCAGTACCTCGAGCTGGACGTGCCGCACTCCCGCCCGGATTCGCGCGGAACCCGTCGCGAGTTCAGCATCGTCTCGGCGCCCGCCGACCTCCCGACGCTGCGCATCGCCTACAAGGACGGCGATCAGAAGCATCCCTCGAGCTACAAGCGTGCGCTGGCGGCCGCCGAGCCGGGTGCTGCGCTCGCGGTGACCGGCACATGGGGCGACTTCCTGCTTCCACGCGCCGAGACCCCGGTGCTGATGGTGGCCGCGGGCATCGGCGTCACTCCGTTCGTGTCGCAGCTGCGACAGCTGATGCTGACCGAGCAGCAGCGTGACGTGGTCCTCGTCTACGTGGCATCCGACAGCTCGGAGCTCGCGTTCCGCGACGAGCTGGCCGCGACCGGTGCGCGCGTGATCGTGTTCACCCGGGACGAGCCTGTCGACCTGCCCTCGCGCTGGACCTGGGCCCAGGGTGTGCGCCTCGATGCGGCGGCTCTCGAGCACTACGTCCCGGACATCGGCGAGAGGCATTCCTACATCTCCGGCCCGCCGCGGCTGATCGCCGACCTCGCTCCCGCCCTGCAGAAGGCGCGGTCGCTCACGACAGACGCCTTCGCCGGGTACTGAGTCCGGTCTGTTCGGTGTCGCCCGGCGCCACGTGCAGGACGCCAGCACGTTCTGCGGGCCGGTTGTCCTGATTCCATCCTGCATTCGTGCCTCGGTCCTGCAAGTGGTACAGGCTGTGCATCGCCGAAGCGCGCCGTAGATCGCGGGGGTGGGTCGTCCTGTGCCGCCTGCAGGGCCCAGGCACGTTCTGCGGGGTGGTTTTCCTGATTCCATCCTGCATTCGTGCCTTGGCCCTGCAACCGGTACGTCAGATGCGTGCGCGAAGGCGATCGACGGCCGCAAGGATGGCGGCTTCCACGACCGGCCAGTCGTGGACGATCATCGCGTAGTCGAAGCGCAACGTCTCATATCCCTGCCTGGATGCCTCCGCATCGCGCAGCAGATCTCGATGGCGGTGCGATGCGCTGTCGTGATTCTCCGCCCCGTCGGCTTCGAGGATGAGCAGCTCATGGAGCACGAAGTCCACGCGCCCGACCGAAGGAATGTCGACCTGACATTCGAGATGGATCCCGAGCAGGTGAAGCCGAAGACGTAGCAGCGACTCGAGGCCGCTGTCGGCATCCGTCCGAGCCAGATCGACCAGCCACCGAGCCTTCGCCGGCAGGCGGGATCGGACGCGGGCGCGGCCTGCCGCTCCGATCTTGCGCAGTTGCAGGGCCGACTCGATCGAGACGAAGAACGACTCATCGCCCTTGCAGAGATAGACGTGCACAAGGGCGTCCTCGAGGGGAGCGAGGCCGAGAACCGTCCGTCCGCCGAAGTAGTGGCCGGTGCACGTGCATGTGATGTGGTGGTTTCGGCCGTGCGTGCCGAGCCAGACATGCGGATTCGTATCGTCCTCGAGCGTCCAGATGCCGTGCATCCGCAGTGCACGAGAGCAGGTCAGTGCGCCTCCGTGCGCGGCAGAGGTGAGAACGTCGGCGGGAGCGGATGGCGTCGCGAACACGCCGTTGCGGACGCGAGTGATCGTGCCGTCGCGAACGGCTGATGAGAGCATCCGTCTGCTCAGCCCGAACTGGCGAAGAGTCGTACCCCTGGCCAGATCACCCAGGTGAGAGAGGACGTGTGCGGCGGTCGGCATCTGATCGATCCTGCCCGTTCTGAGGCGGGGGACGGATCCGAATCGAGGGTCGTGGAAGGTATCGGCTGATAGCCCGACCTGTGCAGAAGAGAAGTCGTGGGTCCGTGCGGTCGTCTGCTTCACCGTCTGGAGGATGAGAGCACGGTTGCGTGTTCCGTCTGCAGGATGAGAGCACGGTTGCAGGACCGAAGTCGTCGGTTCGTCCTGCGAACGTGCCGCGGCCCCGCAACCGGCCCTGGGGGAGGGCCGGCGCAGAGGGGAGCGTGTTCCGTCTGCAGGATGAGAGCACGTTGCAGGACCGAGGTCGTCGGTTCGTCCTGCGAACGTGCCGCGGCCCCGCAACCAGCCCTGGGGGAGGGCCGGCACAGAGAGGAGCGTGTTCCGTCTGCAGGATGAGAGCACGGTTGCAGGATCAAAGTCGTCGGTTCGCCTTGCAGAAGTGCCTCGGTCCCGCAGACGGCTCTGCGGGACCGAGGGGAGACGAAGGCGCGGTCAGTCCGAGGCGGACGCCGGATTGATCGGGAGCCGCACGCTGAAGGTCGTGTCTCCGGGCTCGCTGTCGACCGTGAGGTGACCGCCGTGTCCTTCGACGATCGCCTTCGCGATGGCCAGTCCGAGCCCCGTGCCGCCGGTCTGGCGGGCGCGGGAGCTGTCACCGCGGGCGAAGCGTGCGAAGAGCTCCTCTCGCACCCCGGGGTCGATGCCCGGGCCGTTGTCGTGCACGCGCAGCACGGCCTCGTCGCCTTCGCGGGCCACGCTGAGGGTGATCGACGTACCGGCAGGCGTGTGCGTCCGCGCATTCGCGAGCAGGTTCGCGACGACCTGGTGCATGCGGCCCGCATCGCCGACGATGACGATGGGCTCGTCCGGCGCCTCGATGTTCCAGTGGTGGTCGGCTGCGGTCGGGCGCGCGTCGGAGAGCCCCTCCAGCGCGAGCTGCGTCAGATCGACGGTGCCGTAGACGAGTTCCCGTCCCTCGTCGAGACGGGCGAGCAGCAGCAGATCCTCCACCAGGCGCGTCATGCGCAGGGACTGGGCCTGGATGCGCTCGAGCGACGTCGTGGTGCTCTCGACGGCCGCCTCTCCGCCCTGCTGCTTCAGCGCACGCAGAGAGAGCTCGGAGTAGCCGCGGATCGACGACAGAGGTGTGCGCAGTTCATGGCTCGCGTCGGCGACGAACCGACGCATCCGCTCTTCATTCTTCTGACGGGAGGCGAGAGAGGCGTTGACATGGTCGAGCAGCTTGTTGAGGGAGGAGCCGACGAGACCCGTCTCGGTCCGCGGATCGGCCTCCGCGGCAGGCACCCGCTCGGTGATCTGCACCTCTCCGCGGTCGAGGGGCTGGTTCGCCACCCGCGTCGCCGTCGCGGCGACCGCACGCAGCGGTCTCAGTCCGACGCGGATCGTGATCGCCGTCGTGAGAGCGAGGAGGATCAGACCGCCGATCGTCGCGAGGGCGATCACGGTGAGCAGTGTGGCCAGTTGATTCTGGATCTCGGTGCGGGGGAGACCGGTGACGACATTCACACCGTTGGGCGCCTGCTTCGCGAAGACCATGTACGAACCGAAGTCGTCCAGGGCGACGGTGGCGCTGGGCTGGCCGGCAAGTGCCGCGTCGATCCGTTCGAGGTCCGCGCTGGTCAACTTCTGCGGGACGCCGCCCCACTCGTCCTTGGTGTCGGGGAAGAGCACGCCGCTGGTGCCGCCCTCGGTGCTGGACACCGCCAACAGGAGTCCCGGAACCCGCGCATCGTTGATCTCGAGGATGTTGTCCATGTTCGCGAACTGGGCCGGTACCCGGCTGACCCACTGCGTCACCTGATTCGAGTAGCTGTGCAGGCGATCCTCGAGCTGCCGTTCGAGCGTGCTGCCGAGCAGCGCACTGGTGATCACGGCGACGATCACGAGGATGAGCGAGACGAAGCCGATCACGGCTGTCATCAGCCGTGTCTGCAGACTCATCGGCCGTCTGGCCATCCCCGTGCTGCTCACTGAGGCGCCTTGATCATGTAGCCGACACCGCGCACGGTGTGCAGCAGCGGGGTGCGTCCGGCGTCGATCTTCTTGCGGAGGTACGAGATGTACAGCTCGACGACCGAGGACTTGCCGCCGAAGTCGTAGCTCCATACGCGATCGAGGATCTGCGCCTTCGACAGCACTCTGCGCTCGTTGCGCATTAGGTAGCGGAGCAGCTCGAACTCGGTCGCGGTCAGCTCGATCTCGGTGCCATCGCGCATGACCTCGTGGCTGTCCTCATTGAGGGTCAGGTCGGCCACGCGGAGGATCGACTGACCGTCGTCGGCGGTCGCATGTCCCGTGCGACGGATGATCGCGCGCAGACGTGCGATGACCTCTTCGAGGCTGAACGGCTTGGTGACATAGTCGTCGCCGCCGGCGGTGAGGCCGGCGACGCGGTCGCCCACGGCATCCTTCGCGGTCAGGAACAGCACGGGCACGAGGCTGCCCGACTCGCGGAGGCGCCGCAGCACGGCCATGCCGTCGAGGTCGGGCATCATGATGTCGAGCACGAGAGCGTCGGGTTCGAACTCGCGCGCGACCTGCAGAGCTTCGAGGCCGGACGACGCCGTGCGCACCTCCCAGCCCTCCATCCGCAGAGCCATCGCGAGCAGGTCGGTGAGCATCTGCTCGTCGTCGACGGCGAGGATGCGCAGGGGGGAGCCGTCGGGGCGGCGCAGTTCGGGAAGATCAGTGCTCATGAGTACATTCTGCGGAATCACCTATGGGGTTTCTATGGAGTGCGCTATGCGTCGCCTGTGAGAAAGCACCCATAGCCTTCTCATCATCGGTCCCTCGATCTCGCAAAAGTCCGGTCTTTAGCGTCGACATCGGCCCCGCGAACGGCGCGGCAGAAGGAGACACATGTACGGGACATATCTACGGCGCGAGTTGGCGGGCCGCAAGAAGCAGACCATGATCGTCGCGATCGGACTCGCGATCGCGATCGCCCTGGTGATCATCGTGAACGCCCTCACGGCAGGAGTTCGGGATGCGCAGGCGCAGGCGCTGGAATCGGTGTACGGCGTGGGCACCGACCTCACGGTCACTGGTGCCGCGGCGGAACCGGGGGAGGGCGGCGGGCAGCGCTTCGACTTCGGCTCGGAGGACGGCGCGACCGAGGGCGACACGACCACACTGAGCCAGTCGACTCTCATGACGGACTTCATGCGCGGCACGCTCGACGCGTCCGTGCTCGACACGGTGACCTCGACGGATGGGGTGACGGCGGCATCCGCTGCTCTCAGCCTCACGAACTCGACCTTCTCGGGCGAGCTGCCCAGCGGCGGGTTCGGTGAGCAGGACGCCACGACAGAGAGCACTGCGCCGACCGAGGGTCAGGCGCCGCCGCAAGGCGGAGCGGGTGGCGCGGGTGGCGGCTCGTTCGGCGTCGATTCATTCACCGTGCTCGGCATCGACCCGGCCGTGACGTCAGTGGGTCCGCTCGCCTCGGTCGGGGTCAGCGATGGCCGGGCTCTCGACACGGATGACGCCGGGGCACTCGTCGCGCTCGTCGACGCGACCTACGCGACCACGAACGAGATCGCCGTCGGCGACACGATCGACGTCGCAGGCTCCGATGTGGAGATCGTGGGGATCGTGGCTTCCACCGCGGACTCCGCCGACACCGCTGCCGACGTCTATCTGCCCCTCGACACGGCGCAGGATCTCTCCGGCGCCGGAGACGTCGTCTCCACGGTGTACGTGCAGGCCGAGTCGGCATCGTCGATCGACGCGGTGCAGGCGGCCCTCGCAGACGAGCTGCCCGACGCGACGATCACGTCGCAGTCCGAGCTCGCCGCGACCGTCTCCGGTTCGCTGTCCGGTGCCACGTCGCTGATCACGAACCTCGGCACCTGGCTGTCGATCATCGTGCTCGCCGTGGCCGTGCTGCTCTCGGTGCTGCTGACGCTGTCCGGCGTCTCGCGCCGCACCCGCGAGTTCGGCACGCTCAAGGCGATCGGCTGGTCGAACGGTCGCGTCGTGCGCCAGGTCGCGGGCGAGTCGATGGTCCAGGGGCTGATCGGTGGCGTCGTGGGGCTCGCACTCGGCATCGCCGGCATCGTTGTGATCGATCTCGTGAAGCCGACCGTCGCGGCTGCTGCCGCGAGCACCGCGGAAGGTGGCCCCGGCGGGATGGGCGGCGGGCCCACCGGAGGTGGCGACATGTTCCAGACGCAACAGGCGGCCGACATCGTGCTGCACGCACCGTTCACACCGTGGGTGCTGGTCGCCGCGGTCTGCCTCGCCGTGCTCGGCGGTCTCGTGGCAGGAGCATTCGGAGGCTGGCGCGCGGCCCGCCTCAGCCCGGCAGAGGCACTGCGCTCCGTCGCCTGACGGACCCTCGATCACCCATCGCACGACAAGGAGATACGACATGACCATCGCAGACATCGCCCCTTCCGCGAGCGGCACGGATGCCGCGGCGCCGCTGTACCGCGCGCAGGGTGTCACTCGCACGTACACGCAGAAGGGACGCACGGTGAAGGCGCTCACGGGGGTCGACCTCACGATCCTTCCCGGTGAGTTCGTCACCATCCAGGGGCCGACCGGAGGGGGCAAGTCGACTCTCCTGCAGATGCTGGGCGCGCTCGACAAGCCCTCCTCCGGCTCGTTGAAGCTCGGTGACATCGAGCTGGCGTCGGCATCCGCGAGGGAGCTCAGCCGCATCCGTGCCCAAGAGATCGGCTTCGTGTTCCAAGGGTTCAACCTCATCCCCACGCTGACAGCGGCCGAGAACGTGGACATGGCCCTCGAGCCCACCGACCTGAGCCGGACCGAACGGACGGCTCGCGTCGCCGAGGCTCTCGCTCACGTCGGGCTCGCCGACCGCGGCGACCACCTGCCCACCGAGCTGTCGGGCGGTCAGCAGCAGCGTGTGGCGATCGCGCGGGCGATCGTGAAGCGACCCCGCGTGCTGCTCGCGGACGAGCCCACAGGCAACCTCGACGAGAGCATGCGTGATGAGATCCTCACGCTGCTCCAGGGGCTGTGCGCGGAAGGGATCACCATGATCGTCGTCACTCACGACTCGGCGGTGGCGCGCCGGGCCACCAGACGCCTTCGGCTGGCGAAGGGCACGGTGCAGGACATCACCCGGTGAGACATGACGAAGGCCCCGGCGGAATCGCCGGGGCCTTCGTCATGTCTGCGACGCGCTCAGTGCGTGTCTTCGGCTTCGATCTCGGTGCGGTCGCCCGACCACTGCGTGTGGAAGGTGCCCGGCTTGTCGATGCGCTTGTAGGTGTGCGCCCCGAAGAAGTCGCGCTGGCCCTGCACGAGGGCTGCGGGGAGGCGGTCGGCGCGGATGCCGTCGTAGTACGACAGCGACGACGAGAACGCCGGAGCCGGGATGCCGGCCTGTGCCGCCGCGACCACGACGCGACGCCACGGCGCCTGAGCGCGCGTGATCGCCTCGGTGAAGTACGGAGCCGTCAGCAGCACGGGAAGACCGGGCTCTGCCGCGTATGCGTCGGCGATGCGGTTGAGGAACTGCGCACGGATGATGCAGCCGCCGCGCCAGATCTTGCTGATGGCGCCCAGGTCGATGTTCCAGCCGTATTCGGCAGCGCCCGCGCGGATCTCGTCGAAGCCCTGCGAGTACGCGACGATCTTCGATGCGTAGAGCGCGAGACGGACGTCCTCGATGAAAGCGGCCTCGTCGGCGACGACGAACTCCTCGTCCGGGCCCGGGAGGGCTCCGGCGACCTCGCGCTGCTCGGGGTGCGACGACAGCGAGCGGGCGAACGTGGCCTCGGCGATGCCGGAGACGGGAACGCCGAGCGACAGCGCGGTCTGGACGGTCCACGCTCCGGTGCCCTTGGCTCCGGCCTGGTCGAGGATGACGTCGACGAGCGGCTTGCCGGTCTCGGCATCGACCTGGCGCAGCACCTCTGCGGTGATCTCGATCAGGTACGACTCGAGCTCGCCCTTGTTCCATTCGGCGAAGATCTCGGCGATCTCGGCGGGCGACTTGCCCGTGCCGCGGCGGATGAGGTCATAGGCCTCGGCGATGAGCTGCATGTCGGCGTACTCGATGCCGTTGTGCACCATCTTGACGAAGTGTCCGGCACCGTCGTGTCCGACGTGCGTGACGCACGGCTCGCCCTCGGCGATCGCGGCGATCGACTTGAGGATCGGGCCGAGGGTGATCCACGACTCGTCCGAGCCGCCGGGCATGATCGACGGGCCCGTGAGTGCGCCCTCCTCGCCGCCCGAGATCCCGGCGCCGACGAAGTTGATTCCGGTCTCACGGACCGCCTTCTCGCGGCGGATCGTGTCGGGGAAGTACGCGTTGCCGCCGTCGACGATGATGTCGCCCGGCTCGAAGACCTCGACCAGCGAGTCGATCACGGCGTCCGTCGGGCCGCCGGCCTTGACCATGATGATCGCGGTGCGCGGCTTCTGCAGCGAGTCGGCGAACTCCCGGTAGGTCTGGGCGGGGATGAAGCCGGCCTCAGGGTGATCGGAGACGAGCGTCGCGGTCTTCTCGTAGCTGCGGTTGAAGATCGCCACCGTGTTGCCCTCGCGGCTGGCGAGGTTGCGGGCGAGGTTCGAACCCATGACGGCGAGTCCGACGACTCCGATGTTCGCTGATGCTTCGGGCACAGATGGCTCCTAGATCGAGAAGAAGGGGATGCTCCCAGATTATCGCGGCGTCCGGGGTGGTGCTCCCGTGTGACGGGTGGTGACTGACGCGAGGAGGTCAGTCCTTGCGGTATCCCGAGCGCCCCAGGGAGAACAGGGCCGCGAAGGTGAAGCCTGCGGCGCACACGGTCATCGCGCCGATGAGCCAGGCGATCGCGTGGGAGAAGAAGACGCCGTCGAGCATGAGAGAACTCCGTGTTCTGCAGAGAGGGGATCGGTGTTCTCAGCCTACCGGCTCATCCGGTACGATGAGAGGAGTACCTCGGCGAGGGATGCTTCTGCGCGTGCGCTGGCATCCGTTATCGACGCGGCGAAGCAAGCCGGTGGCTTTCCTCACGTGTCTGCGTTCGAGAACAATTCCAAGACCACCGCGTAGCTGTCGCTGCGTGCCCCGAAGGAGAACCCCATGTCTGAAGACACCAAGGTCAAGGCCGAGCTCCGCGAGAGCTTCGGCAAGGGCTTCGCCCGTCGTCTGCGCGCCGCAGGCAAGATCCCCGCCGTGATCTACGGCCACGGCACCGACCCGGTGCACGTCGCACTGCCCGGCCACCAGGTCTCGCTGATCATCCGCCGTGCGAACGCTCTGCTCGAGCTCGACATCGACGGCAAGGACCAGCTCGCCCTCGTCAAGGACGTCCAGCGCGACCCGGTGCACCAGATCATCGAGCACATCGACCTGCTCGTCGTCCGCAAGGGCGAGAAGGTCACGATCGACGTTCCCGTCGTCGTCACCGGAGAGTCGGCTCCCGGAACGATCGTCAACCAGGACGCGAACACGCTGTCGATCGAGGCCGAGGCCACGCATCTTCCGCAGAACGTCGAGGTCTCGGTCGAGGGTCTCGAGGACGGCACGCACATCACCGCCGCCGAGGTCAAGCTCCCCAAGGGCTCGACGCTGCTGACCGACCCCGAGGTTCTCGTCGTCGCGATCTCGATCCCGGCCGAGGAGTCGCTCGAAGAGGACGAGGCCGGCGCCGACGAGGCTGCCGCCGAGGAGGCTCCCGCCGCGGAGTGATCTCCGCAGGCGCAGCGCACAGCTGACTGCAACACAGAGGGGGCGCGAGCATATCGCGCCCCCTCTGTCGTATTCTGACCCGGGCACCGCGAAGGGCCCGCATTCCGAGAGGACGACCACATGGCATCCACCTGGCTCGTGGTGGGACTCGGCAACCCCGGCCCCCGATACGCGGATACGCGTCACAACATCGGCCAGATGGTCGTCGATGAGCTCGCATCACGCCGCGGCGAGAACTTTCGGGAGCACAAGGGCGGCGCGCGCGTCGTCGAGACCTGGCTGCGCCCGGGCGGCGACAAGCTCGTGCTCGCCAAGCCGAACACGTTCATGAACGTGTCCGGGACGCCGGTCGCCGCCCTGGCGCGGTTCTACTCGGTGCCGCCGGAGCAGATCATCGTCGTCCACGATGAGCTCGACATCCCGTTCGACACCGTCAAGCTCAAGATCGGCGGAGGCCACGGCGGGCACAACGGCGTCCGAGACATCGCCCGTGCCATCACCACTCCGGATTTCCCGCGGGTGCGGGTCGGCATCGGTCGACCGGTGGGGCGCCAGGACCCCGCGGACTGGGTGCTCTCGCCGTTCGGCAAAGACGAGCGCGCGAACTTGCCCATACTCGTGTCCGACGCGGCGGACGCGGTCGAGCTGCTCGTGGAGGACGGGCTGCTCGCCGCTCAGCAGAAGCACCACGCTCCACGGTGAGACACGGGGCGGTGCACCCGTCGCGTGCCCCGCGGCTACGGCAGGAAGCCGGTCGCCGTTCCCGTCGACAGTGTCACCAGCAGCACGACCCAGAAGATGATCGGGCCGAGCACGGCGACCACGAGGGCGGCGATGCCCGCACCGCGCGCCTGCTTCTTGCGAATGGCGATGATGCCGATGACGATGGCGGCGATGCCGAGGATGGTCCCCGTCCAGAACGAGATCTCCGCCCACAGGACTTGGTCCCTCGCGGGAGAGAGGATCGACAGGAAGTCCGGTGCCGTCGTGTCGAGACCGCCCGGAAGACGACGTCCGATCTCGAAGCCCATGATGCCGGCGACGATCGGTGTGACCACGGCTGCCACGATCGCCAGGACCAGAGCCAGGATGCCGAGCAGCCCTGACTTCTTCTCCGCGATCACCGGTGCCTGGTATGCGCCCGCGGGCGCTGCGTAGCCTCCGACCGGAACCTGGTAGGCGCCGGGAGGAGCCGCCTGCGGTGCGGGAGCGCCCTGGTACGAGGGCGGAGCACCCTGATAGGCCGGGGGAGCGCTCTGGTATGCGGGCGGCGCACCCTGATACGCCGGGGGAGCGCTCTGGTATGCGGGCGGCACCGGGGGAGTCGACGAGTACGCAGCGGGCGCTGGCGGCACGGGCGGAGCGAAGTGCTGCTGCTCGTCGGCCGATCGGGGCGCGGGAGGCACAGGGGGGACGGCACCGGACGGGGGCTGCTGCGGATCAGTCACGCCCCCATCCTATGGCTGGCCAGGTCAGACGCGACGAAGCAGTCCGACCCGGTCGTAGACCGCTCCGAGAGTGGCGTCGGCGACGGCATCCGCACGTGCGGCGTTCTGCGCGAGGATCCGATCGAGTTCAGCAGGGTCGTCGAGCAGCTCGAGCGCGCGGGCACGCACCGGCTCGAACTCGTTCACGACGACCTCGGCGAGTCCCTTCTTGAAGTCCCCGTAACCACGGCCCGCGTACTCATCCTCGATCGCCGGAACCTGACGTCCCGACAGCGCGGCGTAGATGGTCAGCAGATTGGACACGCCGGGCTTGGTGTCGCGGTCGAAGCGCACCGATCCTTCGTTGTCTGTGACGGCCCGCATGATCTTCTTCGCCGACTTCGCCGGGTCGTCGAGCATCCAGAGGACTCCCGCATCGCTCTCGGCGGACTTCGACATCTTCGACGTCGGGTTCTGCAGGTCGTAGATGCGCGCCGTGTCCTTCTGGATCACGGGGCGGGGCACGACGAACGTGTCCCCGAAACGGGAATTGAAGCGCTCGGCGAGGTCGCGGGTCAGCTCGACGTGCTGCTTCTGGTCGTCGCCGACCGGCACGACATCGGTCTGATACAGCAGGATGTCAGCTGCCATCAGCACCGGGTAGGTGAAGAGACCGACGCTGGTGGCATCCGCTCCGTAGCGCGCTGACTTGTCCTTGAACTGCGTCATGCGACCGGCTTCTCCGAAACCGGTGATCGTCGACAGGATCCAGGCCAGCTCGGCGTGCGCGCGGACGTGAGACTGCACGTAGAGCGTCGAGAGGGAGGGCTCGATGCCGGCGGCGATGTACTGAGCAGCGGTGCGGCGGGTCTTCTCGCGCAGCTCGGCGGGATCCTGTGCGACGGTGAGCGCATGCAGATCGACGACGGAGAAGTATGCGTCGTACGAGCTCTGCAGATCCCGCCACTGCAGGAGCGCTCCGATGTAATTGCCGATCTGAAGCGAGTCGGCGGAGGGCTGCATTCCTGAGTAAAGGCGAGGTTTCGTCACGACATCAATCCTAGGCGGCGCCGGTCGTGCCGGACCGCGCGAACCGGGTCCGTCCGAACCCGGGCGCCGCCTGCTGTTCAGTAGGTGTAATCGACGACCACCGGAGCATGGTCGCTCCAGCGCTCGTCATAGGCGGCCGCGCGGGCGACGTGATAGGCAGTGACCCGTTCGGCGAGAGCCGGAGTGGCGAGGTGGTAGTCGATGCGCCACCCGGAATCGTTGTCGAACGCCTGCCCGCGCATCGACCACCAGGTGTACGGCCCCTCGACCTCGCCGTGGAACACCCGGCCCACGTCGACCCAGCCGAGACCGGTGCCGGTCGAGCCGTCGACGCCCTCGACGGTCTCACCCGCCGCTCCGAGGAATCTGTCGAAGTACGCCCGCTCACGGGGCAGGAATCCCGCCTTCTTGCGGTTGCCGCGCCAGTTCTTGATGTCGAGTTCGCGGTGGCCCACGTTCAGGTCCCCGGTGACGAGCGCGAGTGCCCCGTCGTCCGCGCCGAGCTCCGCCAGCCGGTCACCGAACGCGTCGAGGAACTTCCACTTCTCCTCCTGCTTCGGAGTGTCGGCCTCGCCGCTGTGCACGTAAGCGCTCACGACCGTGAGAGGGCGGTCGCCGATCAGGAAGTCCGCTTCGATCCAGCGACCCTTCGAGTCGAAGTCGGCATCGCCGAAGTCGGTGCGCGAGGCGAGAGCCGGCAGCCGGCTGGCGATGGCCACGCCGGCGCGACCCTTGGCGGTCGCCTCGTCGTGCACGAACGTCCATCCGGGCAAGGCCGCTTCGAGATGCTCGTCCTGGCCGCGGACCTCCTGCAGAGTGAGGACGTCGACGTCTGCCGCGTCGAGCCACGCGCTCATGCCATTGCGAGCCGCTGCTCGGATCCCGTTGACATTGACCGTGGCGATTCGCAGATGAGGCATGGTTCCAGCCTAACGAGCGCCACCGACATCGCGTGTCCGCTGCAGCTCGGCCAGCAGCCGCTGCGCGAGTGGCGACGCGGTGTCGACGGGCGGGGGCGCGGACGCCTCCAGCTCCGCCAGTTCCCGCTCCGCCGCATGCACGGCTCGACGCGCGCCCCATACGCCGTACCAGGGTGCGGTGTCGCGTGCCGCGTGCGCGTCGCGGACGCGGATGCGGGCGGCCATGAGCAGGGTCTCATGCTCGACGATCCGACGCTCGGCCTCCGACTGAGCCAGCAGCGGCAGATCCCGGTCCTGGGCGGCGACGGCGATCCATGACGATGCCACGAGCATCACCACCCCGTTCACCCGGAACCACAGCAGCAGGCCGATGAAGATCGCGAACGTCGCCAGAAGCGGGTTGGAGGGCGTGTAGCTGAGGAGGAATCCTGCACCGTACTGCAGCACCGTCATCGCGGCGCCGCCGAGGATCGCGCCGGGCCAGATCGTGCGCCAGTGGAGCGTCGTCCCCGTGAGGAAGCGCACCATCGCGGCCAGAGCGGCGGACATCAGGACGAACGACACGATGACCGTGCCGATGCGGATGCTGAGGTTCAGCCCGTCGGATCCCGAGTCCCAGCCGAGGAGGCTCAGGAGCCAGCTCAGCATCGCCGCGCTGGCGGAGCTGAGGATCGACCCCACGATGAGCGAGACGCCGAAGATCAGCGCGGCGAGAAGATCCCGAGCCTTGAGGATCACGTAGCTGCGAGTGTCCGGGGGGAGGCCGAAGATGTCCCTCGTGGCGCGACGTGAGAAGGTCACCCACCCGATCGCGGTCCAGATCACCGTGCCGAGGGCGATGAGACCTGTCACTCCCAGGAGGCTGGCCGTGCTCGCGGCGATCTCCTTCACCTGATCCGGGGTGAACACCCCGCCCTGATCGAGGATCAGATTGGGAACGTAGCTGTTGATGATGACGATCAGACCGTCGACCGCCTCCGTGCTGCCACCGAGCCAGATGCCGATGATGGCGAAGGCGAGGTACACAGCCGCGAAGATCGCGAAGAGGGCCTGATAGCTCACCCCGGCAGCGAGAAGGAATCCGTTGTGCTGCAGGAAATGACGCCAGACACGCACGGGGAACAGGCCCAGAGTGCGCTGGGTCAGAGCGGTCGCCCTCTCCACGGCCGCGTCCAGGCGACCGGGCTCGGGGGCGGCGTGGTGTTCGGACACGTCCTCACCCTATCCAAGCGACGAGAACGGGCGGGCACCCATCAAGGTGCCCGCCCGTTCTCAGGTCGGCGACGGTGTCAGGGACGACCGCGCAGGACCGCCTGCTTGACCTCGGCGATGGCCTTCGTGACCTCGATACCGCGGGGGCACGCCTCGGAGCAGTTGAAGGTCGTGCGGCAGCGCCAGACGCCCTCCTTGTCGTTGAGGATGTCGAGACGGACCGCCGCATTGTCATCGCGGGAGTCGAAGATGAACCGATGCGCATTCACGATCGCCGCCGGTCCGAAGTACTGTCCGTCGGTCCAGAAGACCGGGCACGACGAGGTGCATGCGGCGCACAGGATGCACTTGGTGGTGTCATCGAAGATCTCGCGATCGGCGATGCTCTGGACGCGTTCCTTGCCCTTCTCGGGCACCGAGTTCGCAACGAGGAACGGCTGCACCTCGCGGTACGACGCGAAGAAAGGCTCCATGTCGACGACGAGGTCCTTCTCGAGAGGCAGACCCTTGATCGCCTCGACGTAGATCGGCTTCGAGATGTCGAGATCCTTGATCAGCGTCTTGCAGGCGAGGCGGTTACGGCCGTTGATGCGCATGGCGTCGGAGCCGCAGATGCCGTGGGCGCACGAGCGCCGGAACGTCAGCGACCCGTCGACCTCCCACTTGATCTTGTGCAGTGCGTCGAGGACGCGGTCCGTGGAGTAGAGCTCCACGTCGTAGTCGACCCAGTGCGGCTCGGAGTCGATCTCGGGATCGAACCGGCGGATGTTGAACGTGACGATGAAGGACTGGATGCCCGTCTCCTCCGTCGTGTCCGCGGGAGCTTCGGCGATGGCGTTCGACATGCTCAGTACTTCCTCTCCATCGGCGGGTAGTTCAACTCGCCCTGCTCGTTCTTCGTGAAGACGACCGGCTTCCAGTCGAGCTTGATGTGATCGCTCGGAGTGGAGGAGTGCGGGTCACCCGTCAGGTAGGCCATCGTGTGCTGCATGTACTTCTCGTCGTCACGCGTGGGGAAGTCGTCGCGCATGTGGCCGCCACGGCTCTCCTCACGGTTCTGGGCCGCGTAGACGACGACCTCCGCGATGTCGAGGAGGAAGCCGAGCTCGACAGCCTCGAGCAGGTCGGTGTTGAACCGCTTGCCCTTGTCGTCGACGTGCACGTTCTTGTAGCGATCGCGCAGCTCGGCGATCACGCCGAGGACGTGCTCGAGCGAGTCGTGCGTGCGGAACACCTGCGCGCCCTTGTCCATCTCGTCCTGGAGCGCCTTGCGCAGGACGGCGATGCGCTCGGTTCCCTGGTTGTTGCGCAGGCCCTCGAGCATGTCGGAGACGAATGCCGCGGGGTTCTCGGGCAGCGGCACGAACTCGGCGGTCTTGACGTACTCCACCGCGTTGCGTCCTGCGCGCTTGCCGAACACGTTGATGTCGAGCAGCGAGTTGGTTCCGAGCCGGTTGGCGCCGTGCACCGAGACGCACGCGCATTCGCCGGCCGCGTAAAGGCCGGGCACGACGGTGGTGTTGTCGGCGAGCACCTCGGCGGCGTTGTTGGTGGGGATGCCGCCCATCGCGTAGTGCGCGGTCGGCATGACCGGAACCGGCTCCACGACCGGGTCGACGCCGAGGTACGTGCGTGCGAACTCGGTGATGTCGGGCAGCTTGGTCTCGAGGACCTCTGCGCCGAGGTGGGTGCAGTCGAGCAGCACGTAGTCCTTGTGCGGGCCGGCACCGCGGCCCTCCGCGACCTCCTGGACCATGCAGCGCGCGACGATGTCACGAGGCGCGAGGTCCTTGATGGTCGGAGCGTAGCGCTCCATGAAGCGCTCGCCCGATGCGTTGCGCAGGATCGCGCCCTCGCCTCGCGCTCCCTCGGTGAGGAGGATGCCGAGGCCGGCGAGACCTGTCGGGTGGAACTGGAAGAACTCGAGGTCCTCGAGGGGGAGGCCCTTGCGCCAGACGATGCCGACTCCGTCACCCGTCAGGGTGTGGGCGTTGGAGGTCGTCTTGAAGATCTTGCCGAAGCCGCCGGTCGCGAAGATCACGGCCTTGGCCTGGAACACGTGCAGCTCGCCCGTCGAGAGGTCGTAGGCGACGACGCCTGAGACCTGGGTCTTGCCGTCGGCATCCTTCACCGTGAGCAGATCGAGCACGTAGAACTCGTTGAAGAAGTTGATGCCGAGCTTGACGCAGTTCTGGAAGAGCGTCTGCAGGATCATGTGGCCGGTGCGGTCAGCGGCGTAGCAGGCCCGGCGCACCGGGGTCTTGCCGTGCTCGGCGGTGTGGCCGCCGAATCGACGCTGATCGATCTTGCCCTCGGGCGTGCGGTTGAAGGGGAGACCCATGTTCTCGAGGTCGATGACCGCGTCGATCGCCTCCTTGGCGAGGATCTCCGCCGCATCCTGGTCGACCAGGTAGTCGCCGCCCTTGACCGTGTCGAAGGTGTGCCACTCCCAGCTGTCCTCCTCGACGTTGGCCAGCGCCGCCGCCATGCCGCCCTGCGCCGCACCCGTGTGCGAGCGAGTGGGGTAGAGCTTGGAGATGACCGCGGTCTTCGCGCCGGAGCCGGCCTCGATGGCCGCTCGCATGCCGGCGCCGCCGGCGCCCACGATGACGATGTCGAACTGGTGGTAATGCACGCCGTCGCGCACGACGGAATCCTGGGTCTCGGTAGTCACTTCTCGTATGCCTTCTCTTCTACTTGCCCAGCGTCTGGCACTGTTCCCACAGTGTGCTCGACTCGGTCACGCCGAGGCACGGGTCGAAGGTGAAGACGACCAGGGTGCCGAGGATGATGAGCAGCGCCGCGGCCAGGCCGAGGGCCCAGGTCAGCGCCTTGCGAGCGGTGTTGTTCGTCACGTAGTCGTTGACGATCGTGCGCATGCCGTTGGCGCCGTGGATCAGTGCCAGCCACAGCATCAGGACGTCCCACCACTGCCAGAACGGCGTGGCGAACTTGCCCGCGATGAACGCGAAGTCGAGGGCATGGATGCCCTCGCCGACCATCAGGTTGATGAAGAGGTGGCCGAAGATCAGCACGACGAGCACGACGCCCGAGGCGCGCATGAACACCCAGCCCCACTTCTCGAGGTTGAAGCCGCGCTGACGGCGGATGGGCGCGGCGACGGTCTGAGCGGCCATCAGTGTCCTCCTCCGAAGCCGGCGAACGCGAGCATCAGGTGACGCGGCACGAAGCCGGCCATGATGATGCCCCATACGAGGAGCACGCCCCAGAAAAGCTGACGCTGGTACTTCGCGCCCTTCGACCAGAAGTCGACGGCGATGATGCGGAGGCCGTTCATCGCGTGGAACACGATGCCTGCGACCAGCACGACCTCGCCGAGGGCCATGATCGGGTTCTTGTAGGTTCCGATGACCGC